>NZ_JBXVVZ010000003.1:0-401593 GCF_057219775.1 Aquabacterium sp. T101 | reverse complement strand
GCTGGGGTTCAGGCCGCCGACCACGCCCGGGGCGAGCACGTAGATGCCCATGTACAGGTCGGTGGCCGGGCTGGGGGTCTGGTAGAAGTAGAAGAAGTAGGAGTTGGCCGCCGTCACCGCCGGCGGGAAGTCGCCGCCGCCGCCGCACGAGGCCGGCGGGCTGCAGTTGAAGCCGTCCAGGTTGCTGCCGCTGAAGCCGCCCACCTCGCCACCTTCGATCGTGCGGTTGGCCGCCGACAGACCGGTGGAGAAGGCGAGGCTTGCCGGCGGCGGCGGCGCGCTGGCGCCGACGAAGCTGATGCCGCCGACGATGACCAGGGTGGTCGGGTACACGCCACCGGCGGCCACGGTGAGGTTCGCGCCGGTGGACTGGCCACCGGCCGCCTGCGCCGCGCCGCCCGCGCCGGCCTGGAAGGTCACCTGCGAGATCGGCGACGCCGCCAGCGCCTGGGCCACCGTCAGGCCCTGGCCGCAGTCCTGCACCACGCTGAACGCCGAGAATGGCACCGTGTACTCCGTGGCCGCCGCGGCCGTGGGCGTCACGATCGAGCGCAGCTGGATGCGGCAGGTGTTGCCGCCCACCGTGTAGCGCCGGCCCAGTTCCAGGTTGACCGCGAACCGGTTGTTCGCCGTGCCGAACCACTCGGCGTTCTGGCCCACCCGGAACCGGATCGAGGTCTGGCCGTTGATCTGCACGCCCGCGGTGTCACCGCTGGGGTTCAGGCCGCCGACCACGCCCGGGGCGAGCACGTAGATGCCCATGTACAGGTCGGTGGCCGGGCTGGGGGTCTGGTAGAAGTAGAAGAAGTAGGAGTTGGCCGCCGTCACCGCCGGCGAGAAGTCGCCGCCGCCGCCGCACGAGGCCGGCGGGCTGCAGTTGAAGCCGTCCAGGTTGCTGCCGCTGAAGCCGCCCACCTCGCCACCTTCGATCGTGCGGTTGGCCGCCGACAGCCCGGTGGAGAAGACGAGGTCGGCGGGGGCGCCGCCAGCCACCGTGAACGAGCGGATCACCGGCGTGGCTGGTGCGAAGGTGCCATTGCCGGCCTGGCTGGCGGTGAGGCTGCAGGTGCCGCCGGCCACGAGCGTGAGCGTGGTGCCGCTGACGGTGCACACCGACGATGTCGTCGACGCGATCGTCACCGGCAAGCCCGAGGTGGACGTGGCGGACAGCGCCGGCGGCGCGGTGCCGATGGTCTGGTTGGCGATCGCCGCGAACGTGATCGTCTGCGACGCGATGTAGGCCTTGGAATCGCTCGCCGCCGCGGTGTTGGCATTGCCCGCGATGTCGTTGAAGCGGCTGGCGGCCACGTTCACGGTGATCGTGCCGGCCACCCCGGGGTTGGGCGTGACCACCAGCGTGGCCTGGCGGCCGTCGATGCGCGTGAAGGTGCCGGGGCTGCCGCCGCTGACGACGATGTCGGTACCGTCGAAGCTCACGCCGACGTCTTCGCTGAACACGAAGGTGAACGTGACCGGGCCCGTGGCCGTGGGAGCGGACACGTTGTTGGCGATCGTCACCGTGGGTGGCGTCGTGTCGGGGCTCGAAGGCGCCGTGCCCACCGGGGGCGGCGGAGCTTCGGCGTCTCCGCCTCCGCAGCCGGCGAGCGCCGCGCCGGCCAGCAGCAGCGCCGCCAGGGACTTGGTGTGGATCGCGTGCGACATGTTGATGGGTCTCCGAGCGGCCTCGTGGGGGCCAATTGATGAAAGCGCTTTCAGAATAGGTTAACTATTCGATGCGGGGATGGCAAGACGCGCGGTCTCGATGCTTTCCCTAGGGGGGATTCAGGGGCTGCGCGCCAGGGTGCCGGGGGCCACCGTCAGCACCTTGCCGTCGCTGAAGCGCACGGTGATCGGCGCCTTGCCGGCATTGAAGGCCAGGTGGGTCCGGCGCCCGTCGGCGCGCTTGAAGACGGCGTACAGCGGCGTGTCGGCGGTGACGCCCAGGTCGGGCGGGCCGAACTCGTTCAGGCTGAGCAGCCAGTGCAGGGTGTGCGAGCGGGTCTCGCCCAGCTCGACCGCGCCCCAGCGGTTCCACTGCGCCAGCGCCGCGGCGGGGTCGGCCATGGACAGGTACTTGGCGAACACGTCCTGCCAGATGTCCGGCGGGTCGACCTTCTTGCCGCGGGCGGCCCAGATGGCCTGCTCGTCCTTCAGCGCCGCCATGTTCTTGCGGATGTAGTCGGGGTGGCGCGCCATGTAGGTCGACGCGGTGGTGATCGGCAGCAGGTTGATGCCGGTGATCTGCCGCGGGTCGTCGGTCCACCAGGTGTTGTGGATGTACTTGCCGCCGAACAGCTGCGCCACGTCGACGTTCTTGTACTCGGGCGCCAGCACCAGGCCGTGCACGTCGAACCAGTAGTGGTCGATGGCCTGCGCCTCGGTGGCGTACAGGTACGCGCCGAGGTCGCGCAACTCGCGGTTGCCGTGGACCTCGCCCCACAGGATCAGGCCGATCCAGGCATTGATCGCCTCCGACGACGACTCCTGGTTGTTGCCGTAGGCGCCGTACTCGCCGACGCCACCCAGGCCGTTGGCCCACGAATGGCCCTCGTAGGGGTCGAAGTTGCGCAGGAACGGGAAGTCGCTGCGACCGCGCTCGGCGGTGGCGATGTCGGCCACCAGCAGGTCGACCATGGCGCCCCAGCGGTCCTTCGCGGCCCAGGCCGGGTCGCGCAGCGCGATCTCGGCGGCGGTGCGGATCCAGTAGCCGTACCAGAAGTGGTGGTCGTTGACCTCGGCGATGGCGAAGAAGTCGTCCGGATAGCTGGCCACGGCACCGAGGCTGCGGTCGACGAAGAAGTAGCGCTTGGCGTCGTTGCCGGAGAACCATTCCTCCATGCGCTTCTTCAGCATCGCGAGGAGCTGGTTGCGGCCGTCGGCGTCGCCCTGCTGCTCGTGCACATCGAGCAGCTTCATGATGCGCTGCAGGCCCTTGCCCTGCCAGTAGGCGCTCTGCCCCTCGGGCAGCATCAGCCGGCGTGCGTTGCGCAGGTCGGTCTTCATCAGGTCCGCCAGCTCGGCGCGTCGCGGCGACTCGCCCACGCCGGGCCAGTGCGGCACGAAACCCACGTACGGCACGCTGGTCTTGAACTGCGGCGCCGCCAGCAGCCGGATCTTGCCGCGCACCGTGTCGTAGCCCGGCCCGAGCCTGCCGTCGACCGAGGCGTTGCGGAACCAGTGGTGCGGGTACAGCCCGTACAGCGGGCCGTTGTCGGGGCCTTCCATCACGCGCGTGGTCGCGGTGAAGGTGGTTTCCACCAGGCTCGCGGCCACGTCGTAGCGCCACTGCACCCGCGTGCCCTTGACGAAGGCATAGGCATGACGATGCAGCAGGGCCAGCGTCTCGGCCTTGTCGTCGGGCATGACGGCAGCGGCCACATAGTGCTTGCCTGCGGGCAGGCGCGCGATCCACTCGGTGGCCGACACGGCCTCCCAGCGCGCGCCGGTGGGCGCGAACAACGCGTAGGCCTTGCCCTTGACGCGCAGCGCCAGCACACGGGCGTCGCCGCCGCCGTCGAAACGCTCGCCCGCGGAGGGCAGGCGCAGCCGCAGGTCACCGCGGGTCAGCTCGATGTGGGCATAGGGGCTGCCGTGCGCCACGGTCGTGCGCATGTCGTCCGCGCCGCGCGCCATCGAGATGTCGATCGACCAGTCGCCCACGCCGGCCAGCTTGGCCGGGCCGGGCTCGAAGGCCAGCGGCGACAGCAGCAGCGGGTCCTTGTGGGGATAGGCGATCTCGGTGTCGCGCCGCTCGGTGGTGGTCACCTCCTTGGCGGGCAGCACCATCTCCAGGCCCTGCTCGGTGGTGCGGATCGTCATCGGCTGCACGAAGATCGGCAGCGGCTTCGGGTTGAAGATCAGCGTCGAGTACCACTGGCTGGTGGGCGCCGCCTGCTTGAGCATCGCCTCGGTGCGCAGCGGCGCGGCGGGCAAGCCCTTGTCGCCGGGCTTCGGGCCCGTGAAGTAGCTGCCCTCGCCGGTCTTGACCGGCTGCGCGGCCAGCGGCGGCACCGCGACCAGCAGGCCCCAGCACAGCCACGCGGCGAACCGGGCCAACAGCTTCATGCATGCCATTTGAGCACCTGCGAGCAAGGACGAATCCGATGCCGCGCATTCTGTTTGAAAGCGCTTTCACGAAAACCCTGGTTTACCCGGTATCCCCCGGGCCGCAGGGGAAATGCGGCGGGCGCGGGAAAACACGGACTCGCCCGCGATTGACGATCGACGATCCCGATCGCTATGCTGTGAAAGCGCTTTCAGATCAACCGCTACCTCCACACAGCCTACGGGTGACTCGGCATGCATCACCATCCTTACCGCACTGAGCGGCCCACCAAGGCGTTCCTCGGGGGCGTTCTGGCACGCGCATCGATCGTCGTGGCCGCCGGCCTGGCGCTGGCCGGCCCGGCCGCTGCGGTCGACTTCGGTCCGTTCAGCCTGACCGGCTTCGCCAAGGCCGACGTCACCCGCATCAGCAGCGAATGCCCGCTCAAGACCTGCCAGGTGGACAAGTTCGCCGGCCGCGAGTTCATCTGGGCCGACGAACTGGTGCAGGGCGTGGGCTACGGCGCGGGCACCACCCACGTCACGCTGTTCCAGCCCTACCTGAGCGCCAAGTTCGACCTGCCGCGCGGCTTCAAGCTGTCGGGCCTGCTGAGCCAGCGCTGGCGTGACGGCAAGGAGGACTTCAAGGGCTTCCTCTACGACCGCAGCATCGCCCTCAGCCACGAGGACTACGGCCGACTCAGCGTGGGCGCGATGCAGACGCGCGCCTGGAGCATGGCCGACTTCCCGTTCGGCAGCGACATCGGTGTCGGCGACCCCTGGGCCTCGTCCGGCGCCGGCTACGGCCTGCTCACGCGCGCCGTGCGCTACACCTCGCGCCTGCTCGACGTGGCCGAGGGCGACCTCGTGCTCGAGGCCACGTACGACTTCGGCGAGAGCGGCTGGCGCCGCAACAAGCCGCGCTTCCTGGAACTGTGGGCGCAGTACCGCCGCGGCGACCTGGGCATCGACGTCATGCTGCAGGAGGCCCGCAACGGCCCGCCGGTGGCGTTCGGCCATGCGCCCTTCAGCGGGCTGTTCTACGACACGTCTTTCGACAACGACCTGGGCGGCTCGGGCCAGAGCATCGCGATGGTCATGGCGCGCTACAAGACCAGCGCCCGCCTGGAACTGTCGGGCGGCCTGCGCGCCAACCGCTGGAGCGGCGCCTACGCCAAGTTCCTGCAGTCCCGCGTCGACAACCCGGCCGGCTTCGACATCTGGAACAACCCGTTCAACGTCGACTGGAGCACCGACCTCGGCGGCGGCGTCTACAAGGGCTACTCCGCCAAGTCGTACGACGCCGTGATCGGCGCGCGCTACAAGGTGACGGACAAGCTCTCGGCCTACGCCGGCATGGTGCATCTCGGCACGGCCACCACGAGCAACCCCACCGAGCGCGGCCAGTCGAACTCGGCCACCTTCAACACCCTCGGCGTGAGCTACGACTACGGCCAGGGCCTGCGCCTGAACGCGGTGGTCGGCCTGGTCAACTACGGCCGCCGCGGGCTGGCCCCGATCAGCATGCCGGGCCACCAGGCCTTCACCGGCATCGACTCCCGGATCGAGAAGCGCGGCAACTGGTTCGGCGCCGGCGCGACCTTCACCTTCTGACCTGCACCAGCACGAGAGCCCTGCCATGCAACACCAACGGTTCGGCATCGCCGCGATGCGCATCGTCCTGTCCCTCTTCCTGGCCATGCTGGTCGCGTCCTGCGGCGGCGGTGGCGGCGTGCCCTACACCGGCGTCACCGTCCGCCCGCTCAGCGCCGACTTCACGTCGCGCAAGGCCGTGGCCTACTCCCCCTTCCGCACGGCCGCCAACGAGGCCGGGCTCGCCGCCGAGGTCATCCCCAAGGCCAACATCCGGCAGGACCTGAACCTGCTGCTGGCGGCGGGCTTCCGCGCCATCCGCCTGTTCGACAGCTCGGACAAGGTGGCGCGCCAGACGCTGGAAGTCATTCGCGACGACAACCTGAACATCAAGGTGCAGCTCGGCGCGTTCGTGCTGGGCAGCAGCGAGTCGGCCAGCCGCGCCGAGATCGCCCGCTGCATCGCGCTGGCCAACGAGTTCCGGGACATCGTGCTCGCGGTCAGCGTGGGCAACGAGACGATGGTCAGCTGGGCCTTCAACCGCATCGCGCCGGCCCTGATGGCCGACTACATCCGCAGCGTGCGCAGCCAGATCACCCAGCCCGTCACCACGGACGACAACTACGCGTTCTGGGCCAGCGCGCCGACGATCATCACCGACGAGATCGACTTCGCCGCGCTGCACACCTACGCCAACCTCGACACCTGGTTCGACCCGACGCGCTGGGAGTGGAAGTTCCGCGACGTGCCCGAGGCCCAGCGCGCGGTGGCAATGATGGACGCCGCCATGGTCGAGACGCGCCGCCAGTACCAGGAGGCGCGCGACCACCTTGACGCCAAGGGGCTGTCGTACATCCCGATCATCGTCGGCGAGACGGGCTGGAACGCGGTGGACGTGGGGCGCCAGCGCTTCCGTGCCCATCCGGTCAACCAGAAGATGTACCTCGACCGCCTGGAAGCCTGGGCCGCCGAGGGCCGGGCCGGCAACGGGCCGAAGCAGGTGTTCTATTTCGAGGCCTTCGACGAGCCCTGGAAGCAGGGCGACGACAAGTGGGGCCTGTTCAACGTGTCGCGTCAGGCGCGCTACGCGATCCAGGCCCTGAACGCGCCGGGCACCACGTTCGGCACCGCGACCTGGACCTGGGAGCCGGTGATTCCCGCCAACGACGCCGACGGCAACGGCATCTACACCGCCGCCGACGCCACCTACTTCCAGCCGCCGACGGTGAACCCGGCAGTCACGGCCACCCGCTACACGCTGCTGTCGGACGCGGCCGTGGTGCCCAACGAGCTGCGCCCCACCGGCCTGCGCTGGGACGCCTTCGACGGCACCACCGCAGCCTACCCGGAAGTGCCGGGCATCTTCGGCCCGGGCGACGCCAACAACAGCCTGCGCATCACGCCGCAGCCCGCGAGCTACGGCTGGGGCCTGCTGCGCCAGTCGAGCACCGGCGCCACCGAGAACCTGTCGGCCTTCGCCAGCGGCTCGATCAGCTTCCAGGTCAACACCACCTACCCCGGCACGATCGAGATCGGCATCGCCACCGACACGCAGGACCGCGAGACCCAGGAGGCGTACCTGCAAATCCGCCCGGGCGACTACGGCTACTGCAACACCGGTGCCTGGTGCACGGTGACGATCCCGCTGTCGGCGTTCACCGCGGTCAACCCGCGCATCGACCTGTCGCTGGTGCTGCTGCGCTTCGTCATCGCCGACCGCTACGCGAACACCGGCAAGCCGAACAACGCCGGCTTCACCGACACGATCTACCTCGACGCCATCCGCTGGTCCCGTTGAGCCTGCGCGGGCACCTCCGGGGTGCCCGCCGCGCCGACGCCTGCAGCCCGCGAGACCCAGGATGCTGACCCGCTTCGTTCTCAGCGCGCGCGACACCGGCCAGCGCCTCGCCGACCTGCCCCTGCCGGCCGTGGACGGTGGCGGCGCGCTGCCGCGCCTGGTGGTCGACACGGGCCGCCGCTTCCAGACCCACCTCGGCTTCGGCGGCGCCTTCACCGAGGCCGCCGCCTCGGTGTGGCAGGGGCTGCCGGAACCGGCGCGGGACCAGCTGCTGCGCGACTACTTCGACCCGACGCTGGGCCACGGCTATACGCTGGGACGCGTGCACATCAACTCGTGCGACTTCTCGCTCGGCCACTACGCGCATGCCGATCAGGCCGACGACTTCGCGCTCGAGCACTTCAGCATCGACCGCGACCGGCGGGCCCTGCTGCCCTTCATCCGCGCCGCGCAGCGCGTGGCCGGTCGGCCGCTGCAGCTGCTCGCCTCGCCGTGGAGCCCGCCGGCCTGGATGAAGACCAACGGCCGCATGGACGACGGCGGCCGGCTGCGCCCGGAGTGCCGGGCCGCCTGGGCGCAGTGCTTCGTGCGCTTCATCCGCGCCTACGAGGCCGAGGGCGTGCCGGTGTGGGGCGTGTCGGTGCAGAACGAGCCCGCGGCCCACCAGCGCTGGGACTCCTGCCTGTACACGGCCGAGGAGGAGCGCGACTTCGTCCGCGA
Organism: Aquabacterium sp. T101; assembly: GCF_057219775.1. Taxonomy (NCBI): domain Bacteria; kingdom Pseudomonadati; phylum Pseudomonadota; class Betaproteobacteria; order Burkholderiales; family Sphaerotilaceae; genus Aquabacterium; species Aquabacterium sp. T101. The sequence continues at coordinate 393,438 of NZ_JBXVVZ010000003.1, read as the reverse complement.
CCATCTCGGGCCGGCCCTTCGCGACGCCGGCCTCGGCCACGTCAGGATCGTGATCTGGGACCACAACCGCGACCTCATCTTCGACCGCGCCAGCGTTGTCTATGCCGACGCCGACGCCGCCGGCTTCGTCTGGGGCACCGGCTTCCACTGGTACGGCGACGAGGCCTTCGAGCAGCTGCAGCGCGTGCACGACGCCTGGCCCGACAAGCACCTGCTGTTCACCGAGGGCTGCCAGGAGGGCGGGCCGCACATCGGCTCGTGGGAGGTGGGCGAGCGCTACGCGCGCAACGTGCTCAACGACCTGAACCGCTGGACCGTCGGCTGGATCGACTGGAACCTGCTGCTCGACGAGCGCGGCGGGCCCAACCACGTGGGCAACTTCTGCAGCGCGCCGGTGCTGGCCGACACCGCCCGCGGCGAGCTGATGCACCAGAGCGCCTACTGGGTGCTGGGGCACTTCTCGCGCTTCATCCAGCCGGGCGCGCAGCGGGTGCTGAGCGTGGCCGCCCAGGAGGTGGACACGACGGCCTTCGCCAACCCGGACGGCACGGTCGCCGTCGTCGCCAGCCATCGCCAGGACCGCACGCTGCGCTTGGCGCTGTGCATCGACGGTCGCTGCAGCACGGTGGAGCTGCCGCCGCGCTCGATCGCCACCTTCGTCGCCAAGGCCGGATGACCCCCGCAGCGCCCCCGATGCAGGGCCGCTTCGTCGACGACGACGGCGTCACCTGGTACCGCATCGACGGCTACGACCGCGCAGCACCGTTCTTCGTCGCGCTGGCCAGCGACAGCGATGTGTGGGCCTTCGTCTCCACCGCAGGCTCGCTGGCCGCGGGCCGGCGCGACGCCGAGGGCGCCTTCTTCCCCTACGAGACGGTCGACCGCATCCACCGGCGCTGGGAGCACACCGGCCCGCGCACCTGGATCCGGGTCCGTGACGGCGACCGCGCCACGCTGTGGCAGCCCTTCGCGCCGCAGCTCGACCGGGCTCCCGGCGCGCGCTCGGTGTGGAAGGACCTGTCCGGCACCCGGCTGCGCTTCCGCGAGGAGCATCCGTCGGCACCGCTGTGCTTCGAGCACGAGTGGTCCACCGCCGCCGGCCTGGGCCTGGTGCGCACCGCCCGGCTGCGCGCCGCCACGGCGGCCGTGCGGGTCGAGGTGCTCGACGGCCTGCTCGACCTGATGCCGCCGGGCGTGGGCGTCACCCACGCCACCACGATGAGCTGCCTGGCCGATGCCTACAAGTGGAACGAGGCCGCGGCCGGCGGACGCCTCGGCCTGTATGCGCTGTACGCCCGCATCTGGGACCGCGCCGAGCCGAAGGAATCGTTCGAGGCCCTGGTGGCCTGGCACGCCGGCCTGCCGCCGGGCGGCCGCACGCTGCTGTCGGACGCGCAGGTCGGCGCGTTCTGCCGCGGCGAGCCGGTGACGGCGGAAACGCTGGCGCGCGGCTGCAAGGGGGCCTTCCTCGTGCACTTCGACAGCGAGGTGGACGCCCGCGGCCTGGAGTGGCATCTGGTGGTCGACGCGCCGAAGTCCCAGGTGCAGGTGGCCGACCTGGTGCAGACGCTCGAGGCCGGCGGCGGCACCACGGCGCAGATCCGTGCCGCGCTGGTCGCCAACACCGCCGGCGTCGACGAGCTGCTGGCCAGGGCCGACGGCCTGCAGGTGTCGGGCGACGCGATGGCCGCCGCGCACCATCGCGCCAACGTGCTCTTCAACATCATGCGCGGCGGGGTCTTCGTCGACGGCACCACCCTCGACCGCGACGACCTGCGCGCCTTCGTCGAGCGGCGCCACCGGCCCACCGCGCGGCAACTGGCCGCCACGCTCGACGCCTTGCCCGCGCGCGTGCCGCGCGCGCAGGCGATCGACGCGGCGCGCGCCGCCGCCGGGGCCCACGGCGAGCGCCTCGTGCTGGGCTACCTGCCGCTGACCTTCAGCCGCCGCCACGGCGACCCGAGCCGGCCCTGGAACCGGTTCTCGATCCGCGTGCGCGACGCGCAGGGACGGCGGGTCGTCAGCTACGAGGGCAACTGGCGCGACATCTTCCAGAACTGGGAGGCGCTGCTGGCCAGCGAGCCCGCCTATGCCGGCTCGATGATCGAGGCCTTCCTCGGCGCGATGACGCCCGACGGTCACAACCCGTACCGCATCGGCCGCGACGGCATCGACTGGGAGGTGGTGGAACCCGAGAACCCCTGGAGCCACATCGGCTACTGGGGCGACCATCAGGTGGTGTACCTGCTGCGCCTGCTCGAGGCGGCGCAGGCGCGCGACCCGGCGCTGCTGCCGCGCCTGTGGGACCGCGCCCTGTTCAGCTTCGCGGACGTGCCCTACCGCATCCGCGACCATGCGCAGCGCGTGGCGGACCCGAAGGCGACGATCGACTTCGACGCGCAGGCCGATGCCCGTGCACGCGAGCGCGCGCAGCGCGTCGGCTCCGACGGGCTCATGGTGTGCGACGCCGACGGCCGGCCCGTGCTCGGCACGCTGGCCGAGAAGCTGGCCACCATCGTGCTGGCCAAGGCCGGCAACCTCGTGCCCGGCGGCGGGCTGTGGCTCAACACCCAGCGGCCGGAGTGGAACGACGCCAACAACGCGCTGGTGGGCCATGGGCTGTCCATCGTGACGCTGGCGCACCTGCGCCGCTTCCTGCACTTCGTGGCCGCACTGCCCTGTGCGGACGACGCGTTCGACCTGCCCGCCGCCACGCTGCACGCCCTGCAGGCGCTGGGCGACCTGGCGCGCGCGCTGCCCGCGGCCGCCGACGACGCCGGGGCGCGGCGCGCGTTCATCGACCGCGCCGGCGCGCTGCTCGACACCTGGCGCACCGACGCCTGCCGCGGCGCCGCGGGCCGCGTGCCTGCACGCGCGCCGCAGGGCCTGCTGCGCCGCGTCGCGGCCGATCTGCTGCCGCTGGTGGACGCCACGCTGGCCCGCAACCGCCGCGACGACGGCCTGTTCCACAGCTACAACCTGCTCGACCTGTCCGCGCCCGGCAGCGCCGAAGTCGGCCGGCTGTACCCGATGCTCGAAGGCCAGGTGGCGATGCTGTCCTGCGGCACGCTGCCGCTGGCCGACGCGGTGCGCCTGCTCGACGCGCTGTTCGCCAGCGACCTGTTCGACGCGCGCCGCCGCAGCTTCCTGCTCTACCCGGACCGTCGCCTGCCCGGCTTCCTGGAGCGCAACCGCCTCGACGACGCGGCGCTGGCCCTGCCGGTGGTGCAGGCCCTGCTGACCGCCGGCCGCACCGACCTGCTGCAGCGCCAGGCCGACGGCACGGTGCGCTTTGCGCCCGGCCTGTCCAACCGCGGCGACCTGCTGGCCGCCGGCAGCGACCTCGGCGACGCGGTGCAGCCGCTGGCCGCCGCCTACGACCGCCTGCTGCGCCACCACGAGTTCACCGGCCGCTCGGGCACGATGTTCGCCTACGAGGGCCTGGGCTGCATCTACTGGCACATGGTGGCCAAGCTGCTGCTGGCCGTGCAGGAGCGCGTGTTCGAGGCGTCCGACGCCGGCGCGCCGGAGCTGCCGGCGCTGGTGGCGCACTACCGTCGCGTGCGCGACGGGCTCGGCTACCGCAAGACGGCCGCCGAGTGGGGCGCCTTCCCGTCCGACCCGTACAGCCACACCGCCGGTGCCGGCGGTGCGCAGCAGCCGGGCATGACGGGGCAGGTCAAGGAGGAGATCCTGACCCGATGGGGCGAGCTGGGCCTGCGCTTCGAGGCCGGCATGATCCGCGTCGACCCGGTGCTGCTGGACCTGCACGAGGTGCCGCCCGACGGCGCCCTCGCCTTCACGCTGGCGCGCGTGCCCTATCGCGTGCGGCGCGGCGCGGCGCTGCGCGTGCGCACCCTCGGCGCGCAGGGCTGGACCGAGCATCCGCAAGCCCGCTTCGACCCGCAAGGCGTCGAGGCGGTCGAGATCGAGCTGGGCGCGGCGCCTTCGCCGGCCCGCGCCCTGTAACCCGCACCCGGGAACAACCACCATGTCCGCCACCACCCCCAGCACCGCCCACAAGGTTCCTTTCGGTCAGAAGGTGGCCTTCGGCCTGGGCATGCTGGCCAACCAGATGTTCCCGGCCGCGCTGGGCATCTTCATGGTGGTGCTGGTGCAGGACATGGGCTTCCCCGGCTGGATGTGGGGCATCCTGTTCTTCCTGCCGCGCGTGTTCGACTCGGTCACCGACCCGATCATGGGGTTCATCTCCGACAACACGCGCTCGCGCTGGGGGCGTCGCAAGCACTACGTGCTCATCGGCGCCGTCGTGATGGGCATCTCGTTCGTGGCGATGTGGCAGCTGCACCGCGCCGACGGCGTGACCTACAACTTCCTCTACTTCCTGTTCTGGTCGTTCATCTTCTACACCGGGCTCACGCTGTTCAGCATCCCCTACGTGGCCATCGGCTACGAGATGAGCGACGACTTCCACGAACGCACCAGCATCATGGCCGTGGCGCAGTGGATCGGCCAGTGGGCCTGGGTCATCGCGCCGTGGTTCTGGGTGGTGATGTACGACCCGAGCTGGTTCGAGAACGCCGACACGGCCACGCGCACGCTGTCGGTGTGGGTCGGCGTGGTGTGCATGCTGCTGGCGATGGTGCCGGCGCTGTTCATCCCGAGTCGCTCCAGCCTGGGCGACACGCACCTGATCCCCCTGACCTGGGCCAACTTCGGCGGCGGCATGCGGGAGATCCTCAACGGCTTCATCGAAGCCTTCGGCTCCGCGCCGTTCCGCAAGCTGTGCTTCGCCACCTTCCTGATCTTCAACGCCTTCAACACGGTGGCGGCGTTCTCGTTCTTCATCGTCGTCTACCACCTGTTCAATGGCGACACCGCGGCCTCGGGCATCTGGCCCACGCTGTTCGGCAGCGTCGGCGCGCTGATCACCACCTTTGCGGTCATCCCCACCGTGGCCTGGATGTCGCGTCGCATCGGCAAGAAGAACGCCTTCATGGTGTCGCAGGGCATCTCGATCATCGGCTACGTGCTGCTGTGGTTCCTGATGATCCCCGGCAAGCCGTACATGTTCATGTTCGCGCTGCCGTTCTTCTCGTTCGGCATCGGCGGCCTGTTCACGCTGATGATGTCGATGACGGCCGACGTGTGCGACCTCGACGAGCTGGCCACCGGCAAGCGGCGCGAGGGCATCTTCGGTGCCATCTACTGGTGGATGGTGAAGTTCGGCTTCGCCATCGCGGGGCTGCTCAGCGGCGCGATCATGTCCTTCGTCGCCTTCACGCCCGGGGCCGCCGTGCAACCCGACGGCGCGGTGGACGGGCTGCGCCTGTTCTATTCCGGCGTGCCCATCTTCGGCACGCTGCTGGCGATGTGGATCATGCGCAACTACGACCTCGACGAGAAGCGCGCGATGGAGGTCCACACCGAGCTGGAACGGCGCAAGCAGCGCGCGGGCGCGTCGTCGTCGCAGGGTTCGGGCGCGCGGCCCTGGCTCGCCGAACATGGCCTGCTGCTGCCCGGCGCCGAGCCCTCGGCGCTGGCGGGCAAGAGCGGCGAGGAGCTGCGTGCGCTGCATGCCGAGCAGCTGCAGCGCGGCCTGTACGGCCTGTGCTTCAGCGCCTACACGCAGGGTCAGAGCGCGGGCGATGCGCTGTCCGAGGCCCAGGTGCGGCGCCGCCTGGCGCTGATCCAACCGCACACACGCTGGGTGCGGTCCTTCGCCTGCACCGAGGGCCACGACCAGATTCCGCGCCTGGCGCGCGAGATGGGCCTGAAGACGATGGCGGGCGCCTGGCTCAGCACCGACCGCGCGCGCAACGAGCGCGAGATCGAGGCCCTGATCGGTCTGGCTCGGCAGGGTCTCGTGGACACCGCCGTCGTCGGCAACGAGGTGCTGCTGCGCGGCGACCTGCCCGAGGTGGAGCTGCTGGCCTATCTGGCCCGCGTCAAGGCCGCCGTGCCCGAAGGCGTGCCGGTGGGCTGCGTCGACGCGTACTTCCAGTTCCTCGAGCGGCCCGCGCTCGTCGCCGCGTGCGACGTGCTGCTGCCCAACTGCTACCCCTTCTGGGAAGGCGCCCACATCGACGTGGCCGCGCAGTACCTGCGCCGCATGCATGCGCTGGTCAAGGCCGCGGGCGGCGAGGACAAGCCGGTGGTCGTCACCGAGACCGGCTGGCCCTGGAAGGGCCAGGCCGTGGCCGGCGCGGTGCCCTCGGCCGACAACGCGATGCGCTACTTCGTCGACGTGCAGCAGTGGGGCCGCAGCGAGGGCATCAAGCTGTTCTACTTCTCGTCCTTCGACGAGCCGTGGAAACTCGGCCAGGAAGGCGAAGTGGGCACGCAGTGGGGTCTGTGGGACAAGGACGAGCGGCCCAAGGGCACCGCCTGACGGCGTCCGCGACGCCTCAGCGCGCCGCCAGCCGCCCCACCTCGGCCAGCACGGCCTCGTCGCGCGCTCGCACCTGCGCGCTGCCGCGGCGCGGACCTTCGTAGTAGGCCGCGATCGCGATCGGCGCGCGGCCACCGGGTGGCCAGAAGATCGCCAGGTCGTTGATGCGATCGGGCAGGTGCGCGTCGAGCCCCGTGCCGGTCTTGTCGCCCGCGGTCCAGCCGGCGGGCAGGCCGGCACGCAGGCGGCGCTGCCCGGTGCGGGTCTCGCGCATCCAGCCCAGCAGGCGCTCGCGCCCGGGCTCGGCGAGCATCGGCCCGGTCAGCAGCCGCACCAGGTTGGCGGCCATCGCAGCCGGCGTGGTGGTATCGCGCTCGTCGCCGGCGGCCACGCCGTTCATCGCGGGCTCGATGCGGTCCAGCCGCGTCACCGCATCACCCTGCTCGCGCAGCCAGCGGGTGAACGCAGCGGGTCCGCCGAGGTGCCGCAGCAGCAGGTTGGCCGCCAGGTTGTCGCTGAGCTTCTGGGCCGCTTCGGCGAGGCGCCCGATCGGCAGGCCGACCCGCGGGTCCTGGCCCTCGGCCACCGGCATGTGCGGCACCCTGTCGGCCGCGCTCCAGGCCAGGCGTTCGTCCAGGCGCCAGCGCCCGGCCTCGACCTGCGCGAGCGTGGCGGCGGCGAGCATCAGCTTGAAGGTGGAGCACATCGCGAAGCGTTCGCCGGCGCGGTGGGCGAAGCCGGGCCCACCGCCCAGGTCGACCACCGCCACGCCGAGCCGGCCGCCATGGCGCCGCTCCAGCCCGGCCAGCGCCTGGGCGGCACGATCGTTGGCGGCACCGCGGGCGGGCCCGGCGGCCAGCGCCAGGGTGCCGAGCAGGCCGGCGAGCAAGAGGGGGCGGCGAGAGACGTCCATACTTTCCTTCATCGTCGATGGGTGATGCGACGCTATTCTTCGAGCTGATCGACCTGCTGCCCAACGAAGAATGCTGGGCACTGACATGAGGTTTTCTCATGACCCTGGCCCGCCTCTCGCTCAACCACCTGCATGCCTTCGCTGCCGCGTCGCGGCATCTGAACTTCACCCGCGCCGCCGACGAGCTGTGCGTGACGCAGGCCGCGGTGAGCCACCAGATCAAGTCGCTCGAGGCGCAGATCGGCAAGCCGCTGTTCCTGCGCACCGCGCGCGGCCTGCAGCTCAGCGACGACGGCGCACGCCTTGCGCCGCTGGTGCAGCAGGCGTTCGCGCAGCTCGACAAGGCCGTGGCCCTGCTCGACGAGCGTGCCCCGCCCGAGCGCCTGACGGTCGCGGTGGTAGGCACCTACGCCCAGGGTTGGCTGCTGGAGCGGCTGCCGCGCTTCCAGGCCGAGCACCCGCACATCGAGCTGCGCCTGCAGACGCACAACAACAAGCTGGACCTGGCCACCGAGACGATCGACGCCGCGATCCGCTTCGGCGACGGAGCCTGGCGCAGCGTGCACGCGCAGGCGCTGCAGAGTGCGCCGCTGACGCCGCTGTGCGCACCGGAGATGGCCTCGACGCTGTCGCGTCCGGCGGACCTGCGGCGCTGCACGCTGCTGCGATCGTTCCGCGCCGAGGACTGGCCGGCCTGGGCGCGTGCGGCCGGCTGCGACGCGCTGCACGCGCGCGGCCCGCAATTCGACACCTCGGTGCTGATGGTGCAGGCGGCCCTGCTCGGTCTGGGTGTGGCGCTGGCGCCCGCGTCGATGTTCCGCCGCGAGCTGGCACAGGGCCGGCTGGTGCAACCCTTCGCGGTGGATGTGGATGTGGGCCGCTACTGGCTCACGCGCAGCCTCACGCGCGAGCCCACACCCGCGCTGCAGGCCTTCGCGGCCTGGCTTCAGGCAGGGATCGCGGCGCCGGACACGGGCCGGGGCGGCTAGGGCCGCAGGATCACCTTCGCCGAGGCACAGCGCCCCTGATCGAGGTCGAGAAAGGCCTGCTGGCCCTCAGCGAGGGGACGCTCCTCGACCCACGACAGGTCGCCGAAGGCGCCGCGCGCCAGCGCGTCGACGGTGGCCCGCAGGTCGGCCGTGGTGTAGGTGTAGGTGCCCAGCAGCGTGATCTCGGCCAGCGTGAGCTTGCGCATGTCGATCTCGCTGGCCCAGTCCTGCAGGCCCACGTGCATGATGGTCCCGCCGGGCTTGACGGCAGCGAAGGCCTGGGTGCGGGTGGCTTTGGCGCCGACGGCGTCGATGACGACCTCGAAGCTGGCGTCGGCTGGCGGCTGGCTGCGCGGATCGATCGTCGTGCAGCCCGCATGACGCGCCACCGCCTCGCGGCGCAGCGGGTTCAGCTCCGCCAGCGTCACGCGGTCCACGCCGAGATGGCGCAGCAGCAGGGCCGCCAGCATGCCGATCGCGCCGCCGCCGATGACGAGCACGCGGCACTCGTGGATCGGCCGCGCGAGAGCGCGCATCGTCAGGTTGATCGCGTGCCAGGCCGTGGCCGCCGGCTCGGTGAGGGCCGCGCTGCGGGACGGCAGGTCCTGCGGCATCGCGATCAGCGACGCGGCGGGGATGCTCATGTACTCGGCGAACGCGCCCGGGCGCGTCATGCCGACCATGGTGCGATGGGCGCACAGGTTGTTGCGCCCCTGGACGCAGTACTCGCAGGTGCCGCAGGTGATCAGCGGGTTGCCGGTGTAGCGCGTGCCGACCTCGAAGCCCGGTGCCGCCGACTCGGCGATGCGGCCGACGAACTCGTGACCCAGCACCAGGCCGGGCAGGCGCCGCGGGTCGTGGCCATGCCAGGCATGCATGTCGGAGCCGCAGATGCCCACGGCCTCGATGGCCAGCACGACCTCCCCCGGCACGGCGGACGGCCGGTCCCTTTCCTGCAGCTGCACTTCGTTCGGTTGCGTGTAGACGAGGGTCTTCATGGTTCGGGGTGCTGCGTGTCGATGATGGCCTGGCGCAGGCGGTCGGCCATGCGCTGCATGTCGTGTTCCGACGCGACGAAGGGCGGCGCGAGGATGAGCGTGTCTCCCGGCGCGCGGGTCAGCACGCCCCGGTCGAAGGCGGCGGCCTGCGCGCGAGCGCCACGCCGGCCCGGACCGGCGGCGTCGCAGGCCAGCTCGATGCCCGCCGCCAGACCGAGGTTGCGCACGCTCACCACGCCCGGCGCATCGGCCAGGCCGTGGACGATGGCCTCGAAGCGCGGCGCGAGCGCGGCCACGCGCTGCGGCAGCTGCTCGTCGCGCAGCACGTCGAGCATGGCCAGCGCCGCGGCGCACGCGAGCGGGTGCCCCGAGCAGGTGTAGCCGTGCATCAGCTCGGACAGATGCCGGGGCCCCTGCATCACCGCGTCGTGGGTCCGGCGCGTGACGATGACGCCACCCAATGGCGCCGCGCCGTTGCTGACCGTCTTGGCGAACACGATCATGTCGGGCACCACGCCGAGCGCCTGCGCGGCGAACATCGCGCCCAGGCGGCCGAAGCCGGTGATCACCTCGTCGAAGACGAGCAGCAGCCCGTGCCGGTCGCAGATCTCGCGCAGGCGCTGCAGGTAGCCTCGCGGCGGCACCAGCACGCCGGTGGAACCGGCCAGCGGCTCGACGATCACGGCGGCGATGCTGGACGCGTCGTGCAGGGCGACGAGGCGCTCCAGCTCGTCGGCCATGGCCTCGCCGCCCTGGGCGGGCTGGCCGCGCACGAAGGCCTGCGTCGCCGGGTCCCAGGTGCTGGCGAGGTGGTCGGCCCGCAGCATCGCGCCATTGAAGGCACGGCGGTTGTTGGTCATGCCGCCCACCGAAATGCCGCCGAAGCCCACGCCGTGGAAGCCACGCTCGCGACCGATAAACAGGTTGCGCTGTCCCTGACCTGTCGCACGCGCGTGGGCCAGCGCGATCTTCATCGCGGTGTCCACCGCCTCGCTGCCGCTGTTGACGAGGAACACGCGGTCCAGCCCCGGCGGGGCCAGCGCGCCGATGCGCTCGGCCAGCTCGAAGGCGCCGGCATGGCCGACCTGGAAGCTCGACGCGAAATCGAGCGTGTCGATCTGGCGTTTCATCGCCTCGGCGATGCGCGGGTGGCGATGGCCGGCGCCGACGCACCACAGGCCCGAGATGCCGTCCAGCACCTCGCGCCCGTCCGGCGTGCGGTAGGCGATGCCCTGCGCGTCGGCCACGAGGCGCGGCGCGGCCTTGAACTGCCGGTTCGGCGTGAACGGCATCCACAGCGAGTCGAGCGGTACGTTCATCGCGCGGTGTATCCCCCGTCCACCATCAGGGTCTGGCCGCTGACGTAGCGGCTGGCCTCGCTGGCCAGGAACAGCGTGGGCCCGGCAAGGTCGTCGAGCGTGCCGTTGCGGCCGACGCAGGTCTGCTGCGCGTGGCGCGCGGCCAGCGCCTCGTCGGCGAACACCGGCGCGGTGAGCGCGGTGGGGAAGAAGCCCGGGCCGATCGCGTTGCAGTTGATGCCGCGGGCACCCCACTCCTGCGCAATCGCGCGCGTGAGCTGCACCACGCCGCCCTTGCCGGCACCATAGGGCGCGCTGTGGGCGAAGGCGCGGTAGCTCTGCAGCGACGCGATGTTGATGATGCGCCCCCAGCCGCGGGCGGCCATGCCCGGCGCCAACGCCTGCGTCAGGAAGAACGGCGCACCCAGGTGCAGGGCGATCTGCGTCTGCCAGGCTTCGGGCGTCACCTCGCCGAAGGGCTGGCGCAGGTTGACGCCGGCCGCGTTGACGAGGATGTCGATGCCGCCCAGCCGACGCTCGGCCTCGGCGGCGGCGGCGCGCAACGCGTCCACGTCGCACAGGTCGGCCGCGATCCAGCCGGCGTCGACGCCCTCGGCGCGCAGGCGCTGCGCGGCCGCGTCGAGTTCGCCCTCGCGCCGCGACACCAGCAGCACGCGGGCGCCGGCCTGGCCCAGCGCGCGGGCCATGGCTTCACCGATGCCCGAGCTGCCACCGGTCACCAGCGCCCGCCGCCCGCGCAGGTCGAACAGCGCCATGGGCCCTTGGGGCATGTCGGTCACACCTGCACCGGCTCGCCGCGCTCGAAGCGCTGGCCGGGAAAGTACTTCGCGAGCCGGTCGTCGGCGGTGCGCGCGTGGGCCTCCATGCCTTCCAGGCGCGAGATGCGCGCGGTGACCTCGCCGATGTCGCGTGCCGCCTCCCGCGTCATGCGCTGCCAGGTGAGCGTCTTCATGAACTTGTGCACCGACAGGCCGCCCGAATAGCGTGCCGCGCCCTTGGTGGGCAGCACGTGGTTCGGGCCGCTGGCCTTGTCGCCATAGGCCACGGTGGTCTCCTCGCCGAGGAACAGCGAGCCGTAGCAGGTGAGATTCGCGAGCCACCAGTCGAGGTCGCGCGCATGCACCTCCAGGTGCTCGCTGGCGTAGCGGTCGGACACCGCCGCCACTTCCTCGCGCGTGTCGCAGACGACCACTTCGCCATAGTCGCGCCAGGCGGCGCCGGCCGCGTCGCGTGCGGTGGGCGGCAGCGCGTCGATCAGCGCCGGCATACGCCGCATCACGTCCTCGGCCAGCGCGCGCGAGGTGGTGAACAGCCAGGCCGGGCTCTCGTGGCCGTGCTCGGCCTGGCCCACCAGGTCGCTGGCGACGATGGCGGCGTCGGCGCTGTCGTCGGCGATCACCGCCACCTCCGACGGGCCGGCGAACACGTCGATGCCCACCTTGCCGAACAGGGCGCGCTTGGCCTCGGCCACGAACTTGTTGCCCGGGCCGACGATCACGTCGGCGGGCCGGCCGGTGAACAGGCCGTCGGCCATGCTGGCGATCGCCTGCACGCCGCCCAGGGTCATGATGACGTCGGCGCCCGCCTTGTCGAAGGCATACAGCAGGTACGGATGCATCGGGCCGCCGCGAAACGGGCCCGAGCACGCCACGATGGTCTTCACCCCCGCGGCCTTGGCCGTGGCCACGCCCATGTAGGCCGAGGCGATGTGGGCGTAGCGGCCGGCGGGCGCATAGCAGCCGGCCACGTTGACCGGCAGCACGCGCTGGCCGGCGGTGACGCCCTGGTGCACCTCCACCGAGAACTCGGACAGCGAGCGGCGCTGCGCATGGGCGAACTCGCTCACCTGGCGGATCGCGAAGTCGATGTCGCGCTTCACTTCCGCGGGCACCTCGGCGGCGCGGCGGTCGATCTCGGCCCGCGTCATCACGATGTCACCGTCCCAGCCGTCGAGCTTGCGGGCATAGGCGCGCACGGCCGCCTCGCCGTTGCGGCCGATCTCGTCGAGCATCTCGGTGACCACCTTCTGCGCGGTGGCGGTCTCGGTCTCCGGCGTCTTGCTCGCCTTCTTGAGGTAGGTCGTCGCCATGGTCGACTCCAGAAATTGTTTTCAGAGGGCGCCTCGAAAGGGCGGCCGAGGCCGCCCTTTCGCCGAGCGCCGCTGCGGGTTCAGTTCGTCTTGTTGGCGAACTCGCGCAGCTTCGGGTCGGCCGCCACGCGCTTCATGTAGGCGTCGGTGATGAAGTCGGCGGTCGACGGCACGGTCTGGATCGCGCCGGTGCCCTTCATGAACTCGCCGATCGCGCCGAACCAGCCGTCCCAGGTGGACGCGCCCTTGCTGCGGTCCATGTTCTGAAGCTGCTGCGTCAGGTTGAAGGTCGGGCGGGTGTCGAACTCCTTGCGCATGGACGCCTCGCTGATGGAGGTGCCGCCCTGCTCGTAGAACTTCTTCATCATCGCGATGGCCTCGTTCCTGTTGGCATTGGCCCACGACCAGGCGCGCAGATACACGGCCAGGAACTTGGCGACGTTCTCCGGGTTCTGCTCGGCGTAGTCGCCGCGCGCGATCAGCGCCCCGGGCACGAACGCACCGCCCTCCTTGCCCGAGCACAGCACGCGGCCGCCGGCCTTCTCCTCGAGGGTGTAGATGTTGGGCGCCCACAGGCCCCCCAGATCCGCGTTGCCCGAGGACATGGCCGAGATGATCTCGGCCTGACCCATGTTCTTGATCGTCACGTCGCTCTTGGACAGGCCCCACCTCTTCAGGCAGGACTGCACCGCGTAGTCGCCGGTGGAGTTGGCGGTCAGCACGATCGTCTGCCCCTTGATGGAGGCCGGGTCCTTGGCGAACTTGTCGGCGGCAGCCTTGCTGGCCAGCAGCGCATTGCCCGCCGACTCGTCATTGCTCACGCCGATGGTCTTGATGCCGAAGCGCACGTGGCCCAGCACGGCGGGCACGCCGCCGGTGCCGCCGACGTCCCACGACTTGGAGGCCGCCGCCGCGATCTGCGGCACGCCGGCCGGGAAGGTGGAGAACACCGGCTTGAGGCCGACCTCGGCCCACCAGCCCTTCTCGGTGGCGACGTGGAACGGCAGAGCCCAGTACAGCGCGGGCTGGTAGCTGACCTTGATCTCGGTGAGCTGCTGGGCCTGGGCAGTGCCGCCCGCGGCGACGGCAAGGCCCAGCAGGCTGGCGCGAAGGATGGTTTGCATGGTCGTGTCTCCTCTTGGGTGGTTCGGTGGGGTCAATGAGCGTCGTCGCCCTGCTGCTCGCGCAGCAGCTTCCAGACGTGGGTGCGCAGATGCACGAAGCTGGGAAGGTCCATCACGTCCTCGATGCGCGTGTGGGCGTCCCAGTGCTCGGCCTCGCGGATCGACTTGACGTCGATGATCTCGCGGATGGTTCCGGGGCGGCGCGTCATCACCACGATGCGGTCGGCGAGGTACACCGCCTCCTCCACCGCGTGGGTGATGAACAGCACCGTGCGAGGGTTCTTGCGCGCCAGGCGCACGAGCTCCTCCTGCATGACCACGCGCGTCTGCGCGTCCAGTGCGCCGAAGGGCTCGTCCATCAGCAGCACCTTGGGGTCGAGCACGTAGGCGCGCGCGATCGCCACGCGCTGCTGCATGCCCCCGGAGAGCTGGTGCGGGAACGCGTGCTCGTAGCCCTGCAGGCCCATCAGCTCGATGTACTGCTCGATGCGGCGCTTGCGCTCGGCCGGCTCGATGCCCAGCGAGTGCAGGCCGAACTCGATGTTGTCCCAGACGTCCTTCCAGGGGAACAGCGCGAAGGCCTGGAACACCACGGCGCGGTCCGGGCCGGGCTTGACGACGATCTCGCCGGCCACGCGAACCTCGCCGCCCGTGGGGTGCTCCAGCCCCGCCGCCATGCGCATGCAGGTGGTCTTGCCGCAACCCGACGGCCCGACGATGGCCACGAACTCGCGGTCCTGCACCACGAGGTCGATGTCCTTCAGTGCAACGAACTCCTTGTCGTTCTGGCGGAACACCCGCTGCACGCCCTGGAACTGGATATTGGCCACGTTCGGTTCCTCAGATTCCGCGACGCTTCTCGATCGCCGCATGCAGGCGCCGCAGCACCACGTCGATCAGCAGGCCGACCACGCCGATGGCCACCATGCCGCACATGACGGTGGTGGTCGACACGGAGGCCTGGCCCTTGACCATCAGGTAGCCCACGCCGCTGGACGCGACGATCAGCTCGGCGCCCACGAGCGACTGCCAGCCCAGACCGGCAGAGATGCGCAGACCCGCCACGATGGACGGCACGGCCGCCGGCAGCAGCACCTCGGTCATCGCGCGCCACGAGCTGGCGCCGAGCATGCGCGCCGCCTCGATGTACTTGCGGTCGACCTGCTGCGCGCCCCGGTAGGTGTTGATCAGCACCGGCGGGAACGCGCCCATGAAGATGATCAGCACCGGGCCGCCGATGCCGGTGCCGAACCACAGCGCCGCGAACGGCACCCAGGCGATCGGTGCCACGAAGCGCACGGCCTCGAAAGCCGGCGTGACGATGCGGTCCACCCATCGGAACCAGGCCATCAGCAGGCCCAGGGGGATGCCCACCAGCACCGCGAGCCCGAAGCCCATGGCGAAGCGGCGCAGGCTCGACAACAGGTGCTCGTGCAGCACGAAGCCGGCGAAGGGCTGCACCAGCAGCTGCGCGAAGCGCTCGACCACGTCCCACGGTGCAGGCAGGAAGGCGCGCGAGGTGATGCCCGACAGTGCGGCCACGCTCCACAGCGCCAGGAAGCTCGCCGCGCCGGCCGCGGTGAGGCCCAGGAACCGGGAGCGCTGCAGCGCCGGACCGATCATCAGTGCGCCCTCCAGGGCATGACCTTCTTCTCGATCCAGCCCAGGCCCAGGGTCATCAGCCAGCCGCACAGGGCCACGCTGATCATGCCCACCAGGATCATGGCGGGGTAGATGTCCTGCGCCGCCTGGTTCAGGATCTGGCCCAGCCCGGTGATCGCCCCCACGAGCTCGGCGGCCACCAGCGTGGTCCACGACGCCTGCAGCGACAGCCTCAGGCCCGTGAAGATGCTGGGCAGCGCGCCGGGGATCAGCACCTCGCGCCAGTAGCGCACGCCGTTCACGTCGAGCATGGCCGCCGCCTCGAACACCGGCTTGTCGATCTGGCGCACGCCGGTGTAGCTGTTGATCACCGACGGCACGAAGGCCGACACGAAGATGACCATCATCTTGGCCGCGTCGCCCAGACCGAGCCAGACGATGGCCAGCGGGATCCAGGCCAGCGGCGGGATCGGCCGCAGCACCAGGAAGATCGGGTTGACAAAGGCCTCGACCACTCGGCTGGCCCCCATCGCCAGGCCCAGCGCCACGCCGATCGAGGCCGCGACGGCGAAGCCCATCGTCACCAGCAGCACGCTGCGCAGCACGTGCTCGTGCAGACGCCCGTTGCTGTAGCCGTCGACCGCGATCTGCTTCAGGGCCAGGCCGACCTCGGCCGGCGTCGGGAAGCGGGCCGGCGACACGATGCCGGTGACGGCGGTCAGCAGGTGCCACAGCGCCAGCACGATGAGCAGCGTCAGCGCGACCGTGCCCAGGCGCAGCCCCCACGAGCGCGCCTGGCCGCCGGCCACGGCGGCCTGGGCGGCAACGGGCGAAGGGGGAACGACGGCGCTCATGGCGTGGCGGAGGGAACTCGAAGGAGGTTGAAGCGTGGAGGGATGGCGTCTGTAAACAATTTCAGTTTCGGTGCCGGATGCATCTCCGTCAAGCGCTGTTTGGCGGCCGACGCACCGGATTTCCCCTAGCAAACGGCGGTGCGGCAGGCCACGGGCCTTGCTGCAAACGAGTACATTGCCAGGCATCGTGAGTGCGCAGACGTCCCCCCTCCCGACCATCAACGACGTGGCCCGCCGCGCCGGGGTCTCCACCGCGACCGTCTCGCGCGTGGTCAATGCCACCGACGGTGTCCGCACCGAGCTGCGGGCCCGGGTCGAGGAGGCCATCGCCCAGCTCGGCTACGTGCCGCATGCCGGCGCGCGCACGCTGAAGTCGCGCCGCACCGGCACCATCGGCGCCGTCTTTCCGACCGTCGACAACGCGATCTTCGCCAAGGCCATCGACGCACTGCAGCGACGCCTGGCCGAGGACGACCACCAGCTGCTGATCTCCACCAGTGGCTACGACCCGCAGGTCGAGGAGAGCCAGGCGCTGAACCTTTTGGCCCGCGGTGCGGACGCACTGGTGCTGTGCGGCTGCGCTCAGCGGCCCCAGCTCCTTGCGCGCCTGCGCTCGCGCGGCGTGCCGGTGGTGCATGTGATGAGCTGGCCGCTGCCGCCGGGCCTGTGGGGACTGGGGTTCGACAACGCCCGGGCGATGGGCCAGGTGGTGCGCTACCTGCTCGACCTGGGCCATCGGCGCATCGCCATGCTGGCCGGCGTGACGCGCGACAACGACCGCGCCGAGGCCCGCGTGCGTGGCGTGCGCGAGGCCCTGAAGGCGGCCGGCCTGTCCCTGCCGGCGTCGCGGCTGGTCGAGCGGCCCTACGCCCTGGCCGCCGCCCGCGAGGGCCTGCGCCAGCTGCTGGAGGCCACGCCGGCCCCCACCGCGGTGGTGTGTGGCAACGACGTGCTCGCCCTGGGCGCCCTGCTCGAGGCCCGGCACCTGGGCCTGGAGGTGCCGCGCGATCTGTCCATCGTCGGCTTCGACGACCTGGAGATGGCCTCGCATCTGCAGCCGGCCCTCACCACCGTGCACGTGCCGGCCGAAGCGATGTGGCGACGCGCCGCGGAACGTGCCCTGGCCTTGGCGCGCGGTGACGCGCCGGTCCGCGACACGGAGGTCGAGGTGTCTCTCGTGGTGCGCGGCTCCACGGCGCCGCCGGCGCAGCGCAAGCGAAGCTGAGCGCGGCCCCATCACGCCGTCGCCACCGCGCGCGCCAGCAGGCTCGCCGCGCTGGCCACCAGCAGCCACCAGACCGCCCGCCGCACCTGCGCCTGCGGCAGCCGCGCATGCAGGCGGCTGCCGACTGCATAGCCCGCCAGCGCGCAGGGCAGCGCCACCAGCGCCAGCGCTGGCAGGCCGGGCTGCGTCAGCAGGCCGCCGCCGGCAAACAGCAGCAGCCGCACCAGCGCGGAGCCCAGGACCACCGCGCCGATCGTGGCCCGCAACCGCCCTGCGTCGGCGATGCGGCGCGCCAGGTAAAGCGTGTAGATCGGCCCGCCGGTGCCGAACAGGGTGCTGAACACGCCGCCGGCCAGGCCCGCCGGCCAGGCCCAATGCGCCCGCACCGGTCGAAGGCCGGCGCGGCCGAGCAGGCTCCAGAGCGCGAAGCCGCCGACGAAGATCCCCAGCAACGAGAGCAGCCAGCGCTCGGCAGCCAGCTGCAGCACCGGCAGGCCCAGGGCCATGCCGGCCAGCATCGCGGGCGCGAGCCGACGCAGCTCGGCGCGGTCGATCAGCGGCCGCGCCCGCACGCTGAGCAGCGCGGCCGACAACAGGTCCAGCATCAGCAGCAGGGGCACCGCGAGTCGCAGGCTCATCAGGTGGGCCAGCAGCGGCAGCGCCACCACGTTGGCCCCGAAGCCCCCCAGGCCGAACACGGTGTAGCCGAGCGCAATCGCCGCGCCCATCGCCACCAGTTCGGGCAGGGACAGCGAGATCAAGCATCCGCCAGCAGGGTTTGGCCCGGCGCCACGCGCGAGAAGCGCACCGCCTCGCGCGACAGGTCGAGCATGCCCTCGCGCTGTCGCACGACGATGTAGCGCGACGCCTCGAGGGCGCTGGTGTCGGGGAAGTCCTCGCGGAAGTGCGCGCCGCGCGAGTCCTCGCGGGCCTGCGCCGACAGCGCGATCACGCGGCTGACGCCGATCAGGTTCCTCAGGTTGAGCCAGTCGTGCCAGCCCATGTGGAACGCGCGGTCGATGTCGGCCACGCCGGTGCGCGACAGCTGCGCGTCCAGCTCGTCCAGCCGCTGCAGCCCGCGTTGCAGCGACGCGGCGCTGCGCAGGATGCCCACGTCGGTCCACATGCAGTCGTACAACGCCTCGCGCACGGCCTCCAGATCGCCGGCGGGCAGGCGGAACGGCGCCTCGGCGCGGGCCACGGCCGCGTCGATGGCGGCTTCGTCGGGGGCGCGCAGCGTGCCCTCGCGTCGCACCCAGTCGGCCATGGTGTCGCCGGCGATGCCGCCGAAGACGGTGGAGTTGGCCACGCCGTTGCCGCCCAGGCGGTTGGCACCATGCACGCCGCCGGTGTCCTCGCCGGCAGCGAACAGCGCCGGCAGGGGCGTGCTCGTGTCGGGCGCGAACACCACACCACCCATCATGTAGTGCGCGGTGGGCACCACCTCGACACGGCCGCCGGCCAGGTCGAAGCCGCAGTCGGCGCAGCGCTCGACCATGCCCTTGAACTGGCGCCGAACCTCGTCGGGGCCCAGGTGGTTCATCTGGATCCACACGCCGCCATTGGGCGTGGTGCGCCCGTCGCGCATCTCGCGGTAGATGGACCGGCTGACGATGTCGCGCGTGGCGCGCTCGGCGCGCTCGTCGTAGCGCGACATGAAGCGTTCGCCGTCGCCATTGAGCAGCCAGCCGCCGGCGCCGCGCAGGCCTTCCTCGAGCACCGTGCCGGTCATGCGGGTGCCGCTGCCGGCCAGCAGCCCGGTGGGATGGAACTGCACCATCTCCATGTCGCGCAGCGGCAGCCCAGCGCGCAGCGCCATCGCCAGCCCGTCGCAGCTCTTGTCGCCCGACGGCGTGTGGTACTTGTACATCGTCGGCCCGCCGCCGGTGGCCAGCAGCACGGCCCGGGCCTGCACGAACACGTAGCCGCCACTGCGCATGTCGATCATCAGCACGCCGGCCAGCGCGTCGCCGCCGGGCGTCTTCACCAGCTCGATGGCGCGGTGCTCCTCCAGGCGGTCGATGCCGCGGGCCCACACCTGCTCGGCGAGCCGGTTGATGATCTCGATGCCGGTCAGGTCGCCCTTGTGCACCGTGCGGTCGAAGGTCTGGCCGGCGAACGCCTTCTGGTGGATGCTGCCGTCGGGGTTGCGGTCGAAGAAGCAGCCGAGTTCGTTCTCCAGCTCGCGCACGCGCTCGACCGCCGTGGACACCAGCGTCCAGGCCAGGTCCTGGTCGGCCAGCCACTTGCTGCCGTCGATGGTGTCCATGAAGTGCCGCTCGACGGAGTCCCCCGGCGCCAGCGCGACGTTGTAGCCGCCCTGGACCATGCGCGTGCAGCCGCACTTGCCGAGCAGGCCCTTGACCGCGACCGTGATCTTCAGCTCGGGCGCGCGCTGATGCGCGTGCAGCGCCGCGAACAGCCCGGCCCCGCCCGACCCGAGGATCAGGATGTCGGTCTGCAGCCGGCGCACGCCGGCGCCCTGGGTCACGACTTCACCCCCAGCGACGCCAACACCTGGGCGCGACGCGCCGCGGTGTCCGCCTGCACCGTGCGGTAGAGGCTGGCACCGTGGCTGTCCATCGCCACCAGCAGCGGGCCGAAGTCGCGGATGCGGAAGCGCCAGAGGCTTTCGGGATTCAGGTCGTCCAGGTCCACGTCCTCGATCTGCTCGATCCAGGTCGTCTCCAGGGCCGCGGTGCCGCCGACGATGGCCAGGTAGGCGCCGCCCAGATCGGCAAAGGCCTGCGACGAGTCTTCGCGCAGCCCGCCCTTGCCGACGATCAGGCGCACGCCCTCGCGCGCCATCAGCGGGCGCGTGAAGCGCTCCATGCGGTCGGACGTGGTGGTGCCGATGCACACCGGCGCATAGCCGGCCGGATGCGCCGGGCCGGCCGCCACCTTGCGCACGTTGGGTGCGGTGTGGATGACGGCGTGGCCGCGCAGGTCCAGCCGCGTGCGGCGGTCGCGGTCGAACATGTGGATCTGCGTCGCGTCGCGGATGCCGTACAGCGTGCGCTGCAGGGTCACCGTGTCGTTCACGCGCAGCGCGCGCACCTGCGCCTCGGTGACAGGCATCTCCAGCACGTGGTGGGCCATGGCCGGGCCTCCCGTCAGAAGCCGTAGCTCACGCCGGCCGGCGTGAAGGTGGCGCGGGCGCGGCGGGCCGAGTGGCACTGCATGTTCACCGCGATCGGGTTCATCGTGATGTGCGTGGCGGCCAGCTCGATGTGCACCGCGAAGGCGGTCGAGTCGCCGCCCAGGCCCTGCGGGCCGACGCCGAGGCGGTTGACGGCGTCGCTCAGCTGACGCTCCAGTGCGGCACCCTCGGGATCGCCGCACACGCTGCCCAGCGGCCGCGTGGCGGCGCGCTTGGCCAGCGCGACCACCAGGTCCGACGTGCCGCCCAGCCCCACACCCACGATGGTGGGCGGGCAGGTCTTTCCGCCGGCGGCCAGCACGCAGTCGACGACGAAGGTCTTGATCGCGTCGATGCCCTCGGCCGGCACCGCCATGCGCAGGAACGAACCGTTCTCGCTGCCGCTGCCCTTGGGGATCATCTCGATGCTCAGCATGTCGGGCGCGTCGTCGAAGTCGACATGGATCACCGGCACCCCGATGCCGCAGGAGCTGTGCTCGTTGCGCCGCGTCAGCGGGTGCACGACCGAGCTGCGCAGCGGGTACTCGCGCGTGGCACGCTCGCAGCCGCGACGCAGCGCCTGCCGCAGGTCGAAGCCGTCGACCCTGACGCCGCGGCCGATGGTGACGTTGTAGATCGGAATGCCGGTGTCCTGGCACAGCAGGTTGTCGGTCTGCTCGGCCACCGCGATGTTGCGCACCATCGTGCCCAGCAGCGACTGCGCGGTGGCGCCCGTCTCGTGCTGCCGCAGGTGCTCGAAGCCCTGCTTGATGTCGGGCGGCAGCACCTTGAGCGCCCGGATGTAGAGCGTCTTGGCGGCCTCTTCGACGGCGCTCAGGTCGACCTGCATCGTGACCCCCGGCGCCCTCAGTTGGCCTGCAGCTTGCGCGCGGCCACGACCTGCGCCCAGCGCACCAGTTCCTGGTCGAGCTGTGCCGAGAACGCCGCCGTGCTGTTGACCACCGGCGACATGCCCTGCACGTACAGCCGCGCCTTGATCTCGGTCTCGGCCATCGCCGAGGACACGTCGCGGTGGACCTTCTGGACCACGGCGGCCGGCGTGCCGGCGGGTGCGAACAGGCCGAACCAGCCGATGTTCTCGAAGTTGGGCAGGCCCGCCTCGTGCGCCGTGGGCACGTCGGGCATCTGCGGCATGCGCTGGCGGCTGGTGACGGCCAGCGCGCGCAGCCGGTTGGGGCCCACCAGGGCCGACGCGGCGGCGAAGTTGCCCACCATCATCTGCACCTGACCGGCGATGAGGTCGTTGTAACCCAGCGCCTCGCCCTTGTAGGGCACATGCTGGATGTCCACGCCGGCGGCGTCGGCGAAGTTCTCGCCGGCCAGGTGCACCTGGCTGCCGACGCCCGCGGAGGCGAAGTTGATCGTGCCGGGCCGCGCCTTCGCGGCAGCGATCAGGTCCTTCAGCGACCTGTACGGCGCAGCGTCCTGCACCACGACCAGCATCGGCCCCTGCGCCACGTTGGTGATGGGCAGCAGGTCCTTCCGGGTGTCGAAGGGCATCTTCTTGTACAGCGCCGGGTTGATGGTGACCGAGCCGGACGCCATCAGCAGCGTGTAGCCGTCGCCCGGCGCCTTGGCCACCACGTCGGCGCCGACGTTGCCACCCGCGCCGGCGCGGTTCTCGACCACGACCGGCTGGCCCCATTGCGACGACAGCTTCTGCGCCAGCATGCGCGCCACCACGTCGGTGGAGCCGCCGGGGGCGAAGGGCACGATCATGCGTACCGGCTTGTTCGGCCAGGCGTCCTGGGCCAGGGCGCTGCCGCCCAGGGCCAGCAGCGCGGCGGCCGCGAGCGCGCGGCGGCGATGGATGCGGGTCGTCATGGTCGGGTCTCCTGTGGTGGGTTGCATGGGACGGCGGCGGGTCAGGCCCACAGCGCGAGCGCGAACGCCAGACCGACGGCCACGGCCACGCCGATGCCGCCGGCGATCCAGTTCTTGAGCAGGTCGGACGCGCGGCCGAACTCGATCAGCAGCAGCCGCACGCCGCCGGTGAAGTGAAGCGCCAGCAGCGTGACCAGGCCCCACTCGGCCAGCTTCACCAACGGTGCGTCGGCGAACCGCAGGAAGCCTTCCAGCGCCTGCGGCCCGGTCAGCGCCTGGCCCAGGGCCAGGAAGTGCAGCGGCAGGAACAGGGCCAGCAGCAGCCCCGACACCCGGTGCAGCCAGAACGCCCACCAGGACGGGTGGCCGTGGGCGCGATGGTCGTTGCGTCGCATGGCGGTGGGGACGTTCAGGCACCGGGCGCGTAGACGCCCCACACCGCGCGAAGCCCGAGCACGATCAGCGCGGCCGTGACCGCACGCGCGAACCAGGCCGCCGCCGGCGCCGGCCAGCGCCACCACTCGCGCGCGATCGACACCAGCCCGATGGGCACATGCACGGCACATGCCAGCACGAACACTGCGTAGAAGCCGGCGAACAGCGCATTGCCCTGCGTGCGCGACAGGATCTCGGCGGCGCTGAGGCCGCCGCGCACGGCCCAGACCATGCCCGCCAGATGCACCACGACGCACAGCGCCAGCACCATCGCGCTGACGCGCTGCCAGTACCAGCGCCGCGCCTGGGCCAGCGCGGCCTGCAGGCCGGCGTCAGGCGCCGCGGCCTGCGGCCCGGCAACCTGCGGCGCGCGGGCCGACGGGGTCACAGCCCGCCCTTCACGGCGGCGCGCGCCACGGTGCGCTTCAGGCCCGCGATCGACAGCGTCGGCGCGATGCCCTTGGGGCAGCGCTCGGTGCACGAGCCCTGCGTATGGCAGCTGTGGCAGCCGGCGTCGCCGGCCACGGCGCGCAGCCGCTCGACGCGGTCGACGTCGCGCACGTCGTTGACCAGCGTCCAGGCGCGGTTCAGCGCCGCCGGGCCGAGGAAGTCGGGCCGCCAGGGCACGACGTCGCACGAGGCGTAGCACACGGCGCAGCCGATGCACTCGATGCCGGCATTGGCCGCCCGGCGCTCGGGCGTGGCGGGCGAGACGCGCGCGAAGTCGTCGTGCCGCGTGCGCTCGCCCTGGAAGCGCCCGCGCGCGCGCGCCCACTTGTCGAAGAACTCGCTCATGTCGGTGGCGAGGTCCTTCACCACCGGCAGGTGCGCCAGCGGCGCGATCTCGAGCGCGCCCTCGGGCCCCACGACCTTGGCCACGTGGGTGCGGCAGGTCCAGCGCGCCTGGCCGTTGACCGTCATCGCGCACGAGCCGCACATGCCCACGCGGCAGGCATAGCGGTAGGACAGCGTGGGGTCGAGCACGCGCTGCACGTGGGTCACCACGTCCAGCACGGTCTGGTGATCCAGGCGAGGCACCTCGTAGCGCACGAAGCCGCCCGCGTCGACGGCCGGGCCGCCGCGCCAGATGCGCACGTGAAGGGTCGCGTCTGCCACGGCCGCGCCCTACATCGAATCGCGCAGCAGCGCGCGATAGTCGTCGCGCGTGGCCTCGCGCGGATTGAGCTTGTGGCAGTGATCGGCCAGCGCGCCGTTGATGATGCGGTCGAACGCGGCCTCGGCCACACCCATCGCGGCCAGCCCGGACGGCAGGCCGAGCCGCCGGTTCAGCGCAAGCACCGCGTCGGCCACCTGCGCCCCGTCGTCGTCGCAGCCCGGCAGGCCCATCGCATGGGCCATGCGCTGCAGCCGCCGCTCGCGCCGCACCGAGTCGGCCCCGGCGTTGAAGCGGATCACCGCGGGCAGCAGCAGCGCGTTCAGCGTGCCGTGATGCAGCCGCGGATCGACGCCGCCCAGGCTGTGGCTGAGCGAGTGCACGCAGCCCAGGCCCTTCTGGAAGGCCAGCGCGCCCTGCATGCTGGCGCTCATCATGTTCCAGCGCGCCTCGCGGTCCTGGCCGTCGCGGGTGGCGCGCTCGATGTGGGCCCAGCCGCGCGCCAGGCCGTCGAGCGCGATGCCGTCGGCGGGCGGATTCACCGCCGGCGCCATGAAGGTCTCCATGCAGTGCGCGATCGCGTCCATGCCGGTGGCCGCCGTCAGCGCTGGCGGCAGGCCCAGCGTGAGCGCCGGGTCGAGCACCGCCGCCCGCGGCATCAGGTGCCACGAATGGAAGCCCAGCTTGCGCCCGTCGTCGACGATCAGGATCGCGCCGCGCGCCACCTCGCTGCCGGTGCCCGCAGTGGTGGGCACGGCGATCAGCGGCAGCGCGTCGGCCGTGATGCGCGGGCTGCCGCCCTCGATGGTGGCGTAGTGCTTCAGCGGCCCGTCGTGGCGCGCGGCGATCGCCACGCCCTTGGCCAGGTCGATGCTGGAGCCGCCGCCCACGGCCACCAGGCCGTCGCAGCGCTGCGCGCGCAGCAGCTCGACGGCCGCCCGCACGCCCGCCTCGGTGGGGTTGGACGGCGTGCCGTCGAACACCGCGTGCGGCAGGCCGCCCAGCCCCGCCAGGGCCTGCGCCAGCACGCCGGCGGCGCGCACGCCCGCGTCGGTGACGATCAGCGGTCGCGAGATGCCGGCGCGCGCGCACTCGGCCGGCAGCTGGCCGACGGCGCCGAAGTCGAGGTGGATGTCGGTGAGATAGCGGAAGGTGGCCATCGGCAGGCGGGTGTGGCGGGTCGGCGCTGGTCAGGTCGGGCGGTGCGCGCCGTGACCTGCACCGGTCGAGGGCCTGGAGGGTAGACTTCGGGCCGCTCAAGCAAAAGCGAGTCTTTCTGCCACTGAGAGAAAGCTTTCCTTTCTTTTCTTCAGGGAGAACCCGGGCATGGCGTCGATCCGCACCCTGCAGACCTTTCTCGCCGCCGCACGCCTGGGCAGCTTCGCCGCCGCCGGCGCGGAGGTGGGCCTCACCTCGGCGGCCGTGGGTCTGCAGATGCGGGCGCTCGAGGACGAACTCGGCGTGACGCTGTTCGACCGCAGCGCGCGCGCCGTGGTGCTGAACCCGCAGGGGCGCCAGCGCGTGCCGGCGGTCAAGGACCTGGTCGAGCGCTGGCTCCAGCTCCAGTCGGCGCGGGCCGGCGACGAGATCGGCGGCACGGTCGTGATGGGCGCGCTCGTGTCCGCACTGATGGGCGCCTTCGCCGATGCCCTGTGGACGCTCAAGCGCCGGCATCCGTCGCTGGAGGTCACGCTGCTGGCCGGACAATCGGCCGACTTCATGTCGCGGGTGGAACGCGGCGAGCTGGATGCGGCCGTCGTTACGCAGCCGCCCTCGCGCCTGCCGGCCACGCTGGCATGGACACCGCTGTACCTCGAGCCGATGGTGCTGATCGTGCCGACCCGCCCGCACTTCGCGCTGCCGGCCGAGCCGTTGCAGATGCTGGCGCAGTGCCCGTTCATGCGCTTCGACCGCCGCACCTGGACCGGCCACCTCGTCAACGAGGTGCTGGCGCAGTGCCACGCCACCGTCGTGGAAGGCCTGGAGCTCAACTCGGTGGAGGCCATCGTCGAACTGGTGCGCCAGGGCTTCGGCATTTCCATCGTGCCGCGGCTGGCCAATCTGCGCTGGAGCCGCGACCGGGCGCTGCGGCTGGTGCCGCTGCCGGGCGCCACGGTGGAGCGCCACGTGGGCCTGCTGGAGCGTCGCAGCCACGGCCGCGAGCGGTTCACCCAGGCGCTGAAGGACCACTTCGGGGCCGTCGCACGGCCCGAGACCGCACCCACGGCGCCGATGCGGTGATGCACGGGAACCGGGCTGGCCCGGTCCGCGACGGCCGCGCGCTCAGCCCGCGCCGCCGACCGCCGCCGCCAGCGCCAGCAGCCACATCGCGCCGAACACGAAGGGCAGCGCCTTCGGCGCCCAGCGGCCGCGCCGGGCCAGATGCACCTCGGGCGCCAGCGGGCACAGGTCGGCCAGGCCGCTGTGCTCGTACTCGCGCCGCACCTGGTCCGACGCGCGCAGCGCGGTGAACACGCCCACGCCGATCAACGCCGCCACCGCGATGCCGAACAGCGGGAAGCCCAGCGCCAGCCAGCCCGGCGCCCGGGCCGACAGCGTGACGTAGGCGTTGAACAGCAGGCCCTCGGACAGGATCAGCCAGGTGATGCGCTGGCCGACGAGCATGTCCTCGTGCGTCCACTG
Source organism: Aquabacterium sp. T101 (assembly GCF_057219775.1). Lineage (NCBI taxonomy): Bacteria > Pseudomonadati > Pseudomonadota > Betaproteobacteria > Burkholderiales > Sphaerotilaceae > Aquabacterium > Aquabacterium sp. T101. Next base: position 366,797 of record NZ_JBXVVZ010000003.1, on the reverse strand, counting down.
CTCGCGCAGCGCGCGGTACTGGTCCCACAGCGCCACGTCGGGCGTGCGGTGCGTGTGCATCGGCGTCACGTCGGGCCCCACGGCGCCGTCTCAGGCCGCGGCGCCGAGCGGGCGCGCCACCCGCTCGGGGTACAGCGCTTCCATCACCCGCTTGGGCCGACGGTCCACGGTGAACAGGCCCCAGTGCTTCTCGGGTTCCAGCGGGTCGGGCGAGCCCTTCCAGGGCTCGTCGAAGGCCTCGAACACGAAGCACAGCAGCCCGGCGCTGCGGGTCCAGTCCATCAGGTCCTGGTAGTAGATGGCCTGCAGTTCCTGCACCGCGTGCTCGGCATGCATGCCGCGGCCGTTGCTGTTGGTGCACCAGCCGGCCTCGGTGATGACCAGCGGCTTGTCGGGGTAGAGCTGCGCCACGCTGGCGACGTTGGCCTTGGTGTAGTCCAGCGCCTCGTGGATGTGCTTGTACTCCCACACCGGGTAGGTGTGCAGCGAGATGAAGTCCAGCTCGGTCACCAGGTCGCGCAGCTTGTGCTGCCACGGCACGTAGTTCTCGCAGAAGGTGACCGGCTGGCGCACCGCCGCCTTGACGCGGCGCACATGCTCGATCATGCGTGGCACCGGCACGAAGTGGTCGGTCCAGTCCACCGTGGCCTCGTTGCCCACGGCCACCGAGAACACGATGTCCTCGTGGCTGCGCGCCAGCGCGATCAGCCGGCCGACCTCGGCGTCGTTCTCGGCGCGGTTGGCGTCGAGCGTGGCCTCGTCGTAGGTGCCGCCCCAGGGGCAGCCGAAGTTGTTCATCTCCGCGCCCAGGTAGGCGCCGAGCATCACCTGGAAGGGCAGCCGGTCCTCGCGGATCACCTGCAGCACGCGCTCGGCGTGCAGGCTGCAGTCGTACAGGCGCAGCAGGCGCCAGTGCTTCTTCAGGATGTGCAGGTCCTCGCGGATCTCGTCCACCGACGGGAACAGCTTGCGGTTCGGGTCCTGCCCCTCGCGGTAGCCGGAGTAGCAGATGGCGTTGCCCTGGGGCAGTGCGAGTGTCATCGTGTGGATCTCGTGGGCGGGCGCCGCGGCTCAGCCGAACTTGGGCCGGGCGTCCTTGTCCCACAGGCCCCAGTACGCGCCCACGTCGCCCTCGGCGCCCACCTTCCAGGCCTCGTCGAAGGCGGCGAAGTAGAAGACCTCGATGCCGTCCTGGCGCGCCCAGCGCACGGTGTCCATGAAGTAGCGCATCGCGCCCTCCTCGGACGGCACCGAGCCGTGGAAGTTGCTGCCCTGGTCGGGCCAGCCGGTCTCGCTGATCAGCACGCGCTTGCCGGGCGCGGCGGCGCGCGTGCGCTGCATCATGGTCTGCATGTAGGCCAGCGCCTGCTCGCGCGGGCAGCCCTCCCAGAACGGGTAGCAGTTGGTCATCACCACGTCGCAGGCGGCGGTGACGCGCGGATGCTTCTCGAACAGGTAGTAGGCGTCGACGTAGCCCACCGGCACGCCGGGCAGCGCCTGCTTCACGCGCTGGATCTGTGCCAGCAGCTCGTCCTCGGTGAGGTCCTCGCGCAGCAGCACCTCGTTGCCCACCGCCACGATGTCGGCATGGCCGGCACGGGCCACCTCGATCACGCCCTGGATCTCGCGCTCGTTGATGTCGGCGTCGGTGCCGAGCCAGGCGCCCACCAGGGTCTTGAGGCCCATCGAATGCGCGATCGCCGGCGTCTGCTCGTGGCCGTCGGTGCAGGAGAAGGTGCGGATCCAGCCCGTGTAGGGACGGATCACCTCCAGGCGGGCGCGGATCTGATCCGCGCTGACCTGCGCGCCGGGCGCCTGGCCCTCGAGGTAGGGACTGAAGCACAGGCCGTGCACACCGGCGTCGAGCACGCCGCGGAACTCGGCGGCCAGCGACGCGCGCTCTTGAGGCGGCAGCGGCGGCGGGCGCAGCGCCGGGCCCGCGGGGCCGGCGCCCGTGCCGGTGCCCGCGCCAGCGCCATGGCCCGGGGTCGCGAAGGCCGGCTGATGCGGTGCGGAGACGGGGCGTGCGCCCGCGGCGTCGCCGTCGTTCGAATGGGAAGTCATGTCGTCTCCTTCGGTCGCCAGGGGCGTCGGGGCCTCGGGCTCAGGGCTTGGGCCCTGCGCCCTTCTTCTTCTGCCAGGGCATGCGGCCGGCGCCGCGCGGCCGGGTGGCGCCATAGCCGCCCACCTTGTCGTACACGCGCACGTAGTCCACCACCAGCTCGGCCGGGAAGCGTGTCTCGTCGTTCGGCGCGCCGGGGAAGTTGCCGCCCACGGCCACGTTCATCACCAGGTAGAACGGCTGGTCGAAGGGCGCCGGCCAGGGGTTGAGGTCGGCCTCCTTGCGGGCCGGCACGCCGGCACCGTCCTTGAGCTTGCTGCAGCTCCACCAGTGGTCGTAGGTGCAGGTCTGCACGTCGTCGACGTAGAAGCGGATCTCGCCCGGCTCCCACTCCACCGCATAGGTGTGCCAGTCCGACACCAGGCTGCCGCCGGGCAGCGCATGCACGGTGGTGATCAGCTCGCGGCCGGGAAAGGTGGAACCGAAGTGGATGCTGTTGAGCACCTCGTGCGGCTTCTCGCCCACGATTTCCATCAGGTCGATCTCGCCGCTGGCGGCCCAGCCGCCGTACTTGTCGTCCACCGGCAGCATCCACAGCGCCGGCCACAGGCCCTTGCCCCACGGCACCCTGGCGCGGAACTCGACGCGGCCGTAGGTGGTGGCGAACAGCACCGTGCCGTCGCGCTTCTTCGTCTTCAGGCGCGCCGACGTGTAGCCGCAGCCGTGCAGCGGCGCCTTGACGGCGCGGATGACGAGGCAGCTGTCGCGCAGCACCACGTTCTCCGGTTCGTGGGTGTAGTACTGCAGCTCATCGTTGCCCCAGCCCGGCACCCAGGCGTGGTTCTTGTAGTCGTAGAAGCCGTTGCCGATGTCGAAGTCCCACTTGCTGCGGTCGACCTCGCGGCCGTCGAACTCGTCGTGCCAGACGAGCTTCCAGCCTTTCCTGCGCGGGGGGGCCTTGGGCATCTTGCAGTTCCTCGGTGCGGGGGTCTGGCAGGTCAGGACGCGACCGGCTCGCCGGTGCGCGGCACAGCGCCGACCGGCGCCTGCCGGGCGCGCAGGCGCTGGAGGAAGTCGCGGTACCAGAGCGCACTGTCCTTGGGGGTGCGGCGCTGCGTGGCGTAGTCCACGTGCACGATGCCGAAGCGCTTGGCGTAGCCCGATGCCCACTCGAAGTTGTCGAGCAGGCTCCACACCATGTAGCCGGCCATCGGCACGCCACGCGCCAGCGCGTCGGCCACGGCCGAGATGTGCGCGGCGAGATAGGCCACGCGCTCGGCGTCGTGCACGTGGCCGTCGACGAGCTGGTCCTGGAAGGCGGCGCCGTTTTCCTTGACGTACAGCGGCGGCACCGGCCAGTCGCGGTGCATCCGCACCAGCAGCTCGGTCAGGCCGGACGGGTAGATCTCCCAGCCCATGTCGGTGAGCGGCAACCCGGTGCGTCCGGCCTGCCAGGAGCCGTCGGCGCTGGCCACGGCCCGCGAGTAGTAGTTGACGCCCAGGAAGTCCATCGGCTGGCGGATCGCCGCCATGTCGCCGGCCTCGACGCGCGGCGCGTCGGCACCCAGGTGCGCGAGCACGTCGTCGGGGTAGCGGCCGTGGAACAGCGGGTCCATGTACCAGCGCACCAGGCGGCCGTCGTCCAGGCGCGCCTGGGCCCGGTCGGCGTCGGTGTCGGTGGCGGCGTGGATCGGCGCCAGGTTGAGCACGATGCCCAGCCGGGCGCGGCTGCCGGCCGCGCGCAGCGCCTGCAGCGCCAGGCCGTGGCTGAGCAGCAGGTGGTGCGACACCTGCGTGGCGACGGCGCGGCTCTTGATCCCGGGCGCGAACACGCCCCACTCATGCCCCATCTGCGACACGACCCACGGCTCGTTGTGGGTGGTGATCGCGGCCAGGCGCGGCCCGAGCAGGGCCTCGATGCCCAGCGCGTAGTCGACGAAGCGGTGCACGGTGTCGCGGTCGGCCCAGCCGCCGCGGTCCTGCAGGGCCTGCGGCAGGTCCCAGTGGTTCAGCGTCAGGTAGGGCTTGATGCCGCGCGCGAGCAGGCCGTCGACCAGGCGGTCGTAGAAGGCCAGGCCGCGCGGGTTCCAGGCGCCGTGGCCCAGCGGCTGCACGCGCGGCCACGACACCGAGAACCGGTAGGCGTCCACGCCCAGCGCGGCGATCAGGTCGAGGTCCTCTTCGAGACGGTGGTAGTGGTCGCAGGCCACGTCGCCGGTGCTGGCGTCGGCGATGGCGCCGGGCTGACGGCAGAAGCGGTCCCAGATGGACGGGCCCTTGCCGTCGGCCTGCGCGGCGCCCTCGATCTGGAACGAGCTGGTGGCCACGCCCCAGACGAAGCCGGGCGGGAAGCGGTGCAGGGAGTCGGCGGATACGGGCATGGCGATCGGATGACAGCGCGCTTCACCAGGGCGGCCGGACCCGGCCCGGACGGGCGGCGGCCGCACTTTGAAAGCGCTTTCACACTGTATCGGCCGAGCCCCCGGCCTGTCAATCGCGGGTTAGTTCGGGGCCCCGGCTAGGGGGTCGCGGGCCGCGTCGACTCGCGCGGGATCAGGCGCGGCACGGGCACCTCGAGCTGCGGCCGTTCGCCGGCCAGCAGGCTGAGCATGGCCGCAGCGGCCAATTCACCGATCTCCTGGATCGGGTTGTGCACGGTGGTCAGCGGCGGCACCATGTACAGCGCGCCGGCCACATCGTCGAAGCCCACCAGCGACACGTCGTCCGGCACGCGCTTGCCGCGCCGGTGCAGGCCCAGCACGGCACCGAAGGCCATCTGGTCGTTGGCGGCGAAGATGGCACTGAAGCGCGTGCGCGCATCCAGCAAGCGCTCCACCGCCAGCAGGCCGCTGTACTCGGTGAAGTTGCCCGGCAGCAGCAGCGCCGGGTCGGGCTTCAGGCCCGCGGCTTCCAGCGCCTGCTGGTAGCCCTGCTGGCGCTCCACGGCGTCCGGGTGGTCCCCGTCGCCGCTGATGAACGCGATGCGGCGATGCCCCAGGTCGATCAGGTGCTGAGTCGCCTGGCGCGCGCCCTCGCGGTTGTCGAAGTCGAGCGAGTACAGGTTCGCCGCCTTGAGGGTGCGCCCGGTGACCACCACCGGCAGCGACCTCGCCACCGAGCGCAGCGCGGTGTCCGACAGGCGCCCGGTGAGCACGATCAGCCCGTCCACCCGGCGCGAGCGCAGCACGTCGATGCAGCGCGCTTCCTCCTCGGTGCGCCAGTGGCCGCTCATGAACAGCGGGCTGTAGCCCGCGCCACCCAGCGCCTGCTCGATACCGCGCAGTGCGGCGCCATAGAACGGGCTGTCGATCGCCTGCGTGACCACGCCGATGCTCAGCGTGCGCCCGCCGGCCAGCCCGCGCGCCACCGGGTTGGGCACGAAGCCCAGCGTGGCGATGGCCTCGTCCACCGCGGCGCGCTTCTCGTCGCTGACCACCGCCGTGCCGTTGAGGATGCGCGACACCGTGCTCGGCGACACGCCGGCGCGCTCGGCCACCATGCCGAGCGTGGCCTTGGCCGGCGCCGCGCCGCGGCTGCGAATGGACTTGTGCACGCTGTTCCCTCTCCCCTGGCCGACCTCGCCGGCTTCAACGGCCGGAAAGTGTAGGGGCTCGCGACCGGCGTGCAAGCGCTTGCACGCCAGCGGGCCGCCGCGCCGCGGCGGCGCCCGGTCAGGGCCGCTGGCCGCGTCGGAACAGCACGCCGTTGACGGGCGACACGCCCCAGGCCTGGCCCAGGTCGCCGCCGTTGTTCTGGTCGGAGATGTCGAAGTGCCCGCTGCCGGAGTGCACGTAAAGGATGCGGCCGAGGCCGCCGCTGGCGTTGTCGATGCACACCGAGCTGGCGGTGTAGGCGACACCCTTGTAGGTGAAGGTGCCGTCGGCCGCGAGGATCAGCGTGGCCGGGCCGCTGGCGACGAAGGGGTCGCCGGGGTTGGGGCCGAAACTGCCCTCGCTGCCGTTGAAGGTGCCGGCGTAGGCCGACATCTGGCCGGCCGTGGGCACGGCGACGGTGCCCGCCTGGAACAGCGCGGTGTTGCAGCTCAGGGTCACGGCGCCGCCGCCACCGCCGTTGCCGCCGCCCCCGCCACCGCCGTTTCCGCCGGCATCGGCCGGGTCGTCGCCGCCGCCGCCGCAGGCCGCCAGCGAGGCCAGGCACAGACCGCAGATCAGGTGATGGAGGGTTCGCGTCGTCGGGTTCATGGGGTTCTCCTGGAGGGGTCGAGGGTGTCGGACACCGGCCCGCGCCGGGTCTTGCCCCCTTACGCAGCCCCCATCGCCCAAAAGGCTCAACGCGGTACGTCCCGGCCCCTGCCGGTGCGCTGCCCTCAGCCGCCAGCCGCCTTCAGCGCCGCTGCCTGGTCACCCATCAGCGGGCGCAGGGCCTGCGCGGCCAGGTAGGCCGCGCGCGCCTTGTCGCGCCAGCCCGCGCCCGGCTCCAGCCCCTGCAGCGCCAGCGCCGCCTCGCCCTGGTTGACCAGTGCGCTGGCGCGCAGCGCGGGCTCGCTGCCCCAGGCCAGGAAGCGCTCGTGCGCCTCGCGCAGCAGCGGCAGCGCCTCGGCACGGCGGCCCAGCGCGACGAGCGACTTGGCACGCTGCACGGTCACCCAGGTCCGACGGAACAGCTGCGTCGTGGCCGGGTTCTCGGCCTGCATGCGCTGCCACTCGGCCTCGGACTCCTCGTACATCGCGATCGCCTCGGCATGGCGCCCAACGCCGGCCAGTGCGCGGCCATGGCTGGTGGCGTACAGGCGCGTCAGCCGCGGCCACTTGCTCTGCGGGCCGTTCTGGCGCGCGAGCAGCAGGCCGGTGTCGCGCGCCAGCGTGGTGGCCGGCAGCGCCTCGGCAGGGCGCATCGCGCGCAGCAGCGCGAAGCCCAGGTTGTTGGCCTCGGTGCACAGCCCGTCCTGGTAGACGATGCTGCTCGGGTCTTCCTCCGCGCTGCGGCGCCGCAGCGCCACGGCCTGCCGGCCGGTGGCGATGGCCTCGTCGAGCCGGCCCTGCCCCAGGTGCACGAGGTGGATCGCGCCCACCACGGTGCCCAGCTGGTAGATCACCTCCACGTCATGGCGCTCGGCCTCGATCGCCTCCAGCTCGCGCTGCGCCAGCTGCAGCTGTGCGAGTGCATCGGCCGGCCGGTCCAGGTGCTGGTTGCCGGGCTGGTACAGCAGCTGGCCGGTCGCATGGCGCAGCGTGGCGCGCTCGGTGCGGAGGTTGCGGTCCGCGGGCTGGTGGGCCAGGCCGCGCTCGAGCAGCGCGATGGCGGACTCGAAGCCGGCCATCGCCTCCGCCTTGCGGCCCCCCTGGCGCAGCGCGTGGCCGCGCGCGGTGTGCGCGCGCGACAGCCACAGCATGAACTCGGCGTCGCCTTCGCGGCCGTCGATCGCGCCCTGGGCCGCGGCGATGGCGCGGTCGGCGTTGCGGATCGCGTCTTCCGGCTTGCCGAGCGAGGCGGTGGACTCGTCGCCCTGGATGTAGGCCACGCGCGCCCAGGCGGTGGCCAGGTCGCCGCGCAGGCCGGGGTCGCCCTGTGCCACGGCGGCGAAGCGCTCCAGGCGCTGCACCGCGTCCAGCATCATCTGTTCCTTGACCTGCAGACCGCCGGGCAGGTAGGTGACGGCGTCGCCGTAGCGGAACACCACGTCGCGCGTCAGGCGCTTGAGCTCGGCCAGCTGCTGCTCGGCGCGGTCGCGCGCCAGCCTTGCCTCGTGCGCCTGCCACGCGGTGGCGCCCATGCCACCCACCAGGGCCAGCACGGCCAGCGCGGCCGCACCGACCGCCGCGCGATGCCGCCGCACGAAGCGCGCGGCCAGATAGCCCGGCGAGGGCGCCCGCGCGCTCACCGGGTAGCCGTCGAGGTAGGCGCGCACGTCGGCGGCCAGCGCGTCCACGCTGGCGTAGCGCCGCTCCACCGGCTTTTCAAGTGCCTTGAGCAGCACGTTGTCCAGGTCGCCCTCGAGCTGGCGGCGGGTGGCCAGCCACAGCGGGTCGGCCACCAGCTGCGGGCTCAGCGCGCTGGGGCGCGTGGGCTGCTCCTCGAGCACGCTGCGCGCCGCCTCGGCCGGCGTGCTGGCGTCGCGCCCATAAGGCCGGATGCCGGTGAGCAGCACGTACAGCAGCACACCCAGGCTGTAGATGTCGGTGCCCGTGCCCACCGGCTCGCCGCGCACCTGCTCCGGGCTGGCGTAGTGCGGCGTGAACGGCCGCAGCCCCGCCTGGGTGCCGGTTCGGTCGGCCTCGGCCGGGTCGATCGCCTTGGCGATGCCGAAGTCCAGCAGCTTGACGCGGCCCTCGGCGTCCACCATCACGTTGCTCGGCTTCAGGTCGCGGTGCACCAGCAGCTGGCGGTGCGCGTACGACACCGCGTCGGCCAGCTGCAGGAACAGCTGCAGCCGCGCGGCCAGCGGCAGGCCCTGCGCCGCCTCGTCGATCGAGCGCCCTTCCACCAGCTCCATCACGAAGTACGGCAGACCGTCGGGCGTGATGCCGGCGTCGTAGAGCTGCGCCACGTTGGGGTGGTGCAGCCGCGCCAGCGTACGCTGCTCCAGCGCGAAGCGCGCCAGCACGCTGGCCGAGTCCATGCCGCGGCGCAGGATCTTGACCGCCGCGTCGCCCTCGTAGGCCCCGTCGGCACGGCGAGCGCGCCAGACGTCGCCCATGCCGCCGCTGCCCAAGGGCATCACCAGCACCCACGGCCCCAGCGCCAGGCCCTCTCGCGCCGGCGGCGCGCCGGCGGCGGCCGCTGCGGCCGGCGCGGCCAGGAAGCCGCTGCCGCCGCCGTCGCTGGCGTGGGCGAGCAGGCTTGCCACCTCGGCCACCAGCGCTGGGTCGTGCCCGGACGCGCGCAGCCACGCCTCGCGCTCGCCGGCCGGCCGCGCGAGGGCCTGGTCGAACAGCGCCTTGACGTCGGCCCAGGCCAGGCCCGGTCGGGACTCGGGTTCGAGCGGCATGTCGGGCGATGTTAGGCCCCACGCCGCGCCGCGGCACCCACCCGGCCCCGGGGTGCGCAGGCCGCTGCGGCGCGCGACGGTCTCGGACTAGGATCGCGCCGAAGCCATGAACGCGCCGAACCCGCCGAACACGCTGCCGCCGGACGTGACGAGCTGGCTGTCCCAGCTGGACGCGCCCACCCCGGAGGCCGGGCAGCGCCTCTTCGAGCTGCTGTACGACGAGATCCGGCGCGTGGCGCGCGGCCACCTGCGACGCGAGCAGCCCGGGCACACGCTGTCTGCCACCGCGCTGGCGCACGAGGCGTGGTTCCGCATGGCCGAGCAGTCACGCACGCTGTGGAAGAGCCGAGGCCACTACCTCGCCGTGGCCTCCACGATGATGCGCCGCATCCTCGTCAACCACGAACTGGCGCGCCGCGCCGACAAGCGCGACGCCGACCTCGTGCCGCTGACCTGGTCGGCCCTGGAACAGATCGGCGCCGGCCCCGACCGCGACCTCGTCGCGGTGCACGAGGCGCTGCTCGCGTTCGAGGCGATCGACCCGCGCGCCGCCAAGGTCGTGGAACTGCGCTTCTTCGGCGGCCTGGAGAACGAGGAGATCGCCGACGCGATGAACCTGTCGCTGGCCACCGTGAAGCGCGACTGGACGCTGGCGCGGGCGTGGCTGCGCAGGGAGATGGGGGCGGGGTAGCGCGGGGGGGGGCGGCGAGCAGGCCGCGCCTCAATGCACAACGGCCTGGACCGCGAAGTCCAAGCCGTTGATTTGATTGGTGGCCAAGGGCGGAATCGAACCACCGACACGCGGATTTTCAAGCGCACCGCAGTCGCCACCATGCATCGGAAGCATGCAACCAGTGAGAAGCGATACCCGCGTACAAGGCTGTAGGAGGACGTCTCTCTGTGACGATTTGGCTACGTAGACGACCGCGGCTTGCTTACCGGAACAGCTGTTCAATTTCTCCCCGTAGTGGAGCGAGGAACTCGGGGTCAAACTCCAGCAGCCAATCGACGATGGCAGGAACGTCTCGGGTTTTCCTGAATGAATGCCTTGCACTAGTGAGATCTGAGTAGATGCCTGCTAGTAGCCCTGCACCATCGATGTTTTCCAAATTTGAAGTAGCAAGCTCACGCCTCAGCCTCTCTTCGATCAGCCCCAGTTCAACTCGCTCACCTAACTCCCCAAGTGATGCAGCAATCGCGGTAGGACAGAGAATGTAGTTCTCAAGCATACGCCGTTGAAGAAAGCGAATTCTTCCGTTTGATTCCCGTTGGATTGCAGCGCACTCTTGCTTAGACCGCCTCTCAGCATCTAGCAGGATAGACGCCATGGGCGGGACCAACGCTGCTGACTGCGCCAAGCGATCGTACAAATTCGCCACTTCAACAGGTGAGACGCCTTTCGTTTCGAATGTGCCTGTGTGCTCGACTCGCAGGATTGCCGTGCCCGCCGAAATCTCCGGGCAAGCCCATCTGAGCAAACTCGGAAACACCACTTCCTCGGTCTGACCTTCCACCCACAAAACTCTATCCTTCCCGTGGAGGTCGGTCATCTGAATACCCAGTTCCGCCAGTTCGCTTCGTAAAGCATGCAGTCCAGGGCTCATTACTTGCGCAACGGTAGTGCTCCCTTCGGACAGCTTCAGAACTGCAATCGACTTGGCATTAGTTCCCGCAATGACGTCTGCCGAGTGGGCCGTCATGATGTACTGGTGCTGCCTGCCTTCAGAGGCAAGAATCGCAAGCAGCTCACGTAGAGCCCGTGGGTGGAGGAATGCGTTCGGTTCGTCAATCGCGATTACTTGGGGCTCTCGGGACACCAGAACCACAAACAGCATTGCAATTACGTTTCCAATCCCTGACCCCATGCGCGCCAATGGGATAGCAAGATCGCCCCGCTGAGCTTCCGGATCCATGTGAAGACACCTGACTTCAAACTGCCCCCCGGTGGGTGTAGCCTGGATCCATCGAACACTTGGAATAACTCTAGTCACCCATTGACAAAGCTTTCGATGGGCGAATGAATCACTCGTCTGCAGGAAGTTTAGGCAATAGGGTAGATTTGCCGCGGTCGTTTCAAGGGTTGTTGATCCTGATGCAACGCCAATGGCGCCGGGCTGTCTGAGCGCTATGAACTTGTAAATCTTTCGCTTGATGACATCGAAGTACGGCCCAAGCAGGGGGAGTCCGTGCTGTTGTGCCATCATCACTGACTGCTGAATGGACCCACCGGGAACGCGCTTGACCTGGATGCATTGAACAGCCCCCCTATTGTTCGCAGAGGATCCCTCAAGATACTCGTGACCCCCAAACGTCAGCTCAAAGCCACCACCGCCGAAGTCGATAGCCACGGTAACGCGATTGCCCGGAGATAGCATTTCATGCGCCGCACGGATGGGATCAGAGACCTTCTCCGGGCGGATCGGCAAGACTATTGAGTCACCGGTAAGCGGCAATTCCTCAACCCCAAAAGAAGCTACCAGCCGGACGCGTGTAGTTCTATTTGGCACCCCGTCCACTACCGGAATGGTCTTTTGAGATCTATGCGGCTCATTGACCCCTTGATTGCAATCCAACAGCTCGAGCACGCTTGTTTTTCCCGAGTTGTTACCCCCAACTAGTAAATTGAAGCCCGAGTCAAATTTAATCGTCTGCGGCTCAAGAAAACTCTTGTAGTTTTCAATAGTGATCTCGGTCAATCGCATCGGGACCTCCAACGTTCAATCGAGCATGCCCTTTGTACATGAGTTTCAACTTTCATCTACTGATCATGTTCGTTGGCGAAATCTGCGAGGTTGTCCACGGCGGCGGGCGGGCGGGCGGCGCATGCGACGCCAAGCCCGAGCGCCCGCCGCGGTGGGCAACCTTCTCGCGATCAGAAGGGTGTTTCATATTCCTTCCCTGATATCCTGCAGACATGGCAACCAAGCGCGCCAAGCCTGCCGATACACCGCTCCCGACTGAACGCCAGTCGGTGGAGCGCTATCGCTTTCTCGACCAGGTTGTCCGCAATGCTGAGTGCCAGCTTGACGAGCTGGAGTCGGCACTCGGCATGTACCTGGTCGGCTTCCACTTCGGGTGGAAGGTGCTCTACATGATCCACAGCAAGCGCACGATCAAGAAGTACGAGGCGATCCTGGGGATCAAGGTCACCGAGGTCTTCGATCCGGTCGGCCCGGACGCTGACCGAACCAACGCCTTCAAGATCATCTCGGCGGTGAGCAACTTCTGGAAGGTCGTCTCCGGCGACGAGAAGCCTCCGGTCGAGGTCGAGGACAAGCGAGCCCTCATTCCGAAGGGAAGCTGAAGTTCCTTGACAGGGGTTTGATGTTCCCTCATTATTGAGGGAACATGAATGCCCATCATCTCAATGACCACCTGGCCGGGCCGCAGCAGCGGCCGGCCGCGCCGCCAGGCGCGCCGGACGCTGGCGACGGCCCTGGGCTTGTCACCCTTAAGACAAGTGACACGCCAGACCCGAACACGATAGAGATCGATCCCAAGGAGGCTCGACTCCGGCGCATGCGCCGGTCGGTCAACGTCGCGGCCCGACTCTTCGACTTCTTCCTCGGTCGGCGCAACTTCAAGCCGGCCATGCTCACGCTCACCTATCGCGACGTCGATGGGTTCGAGCCCAAGGATGTGTCCTCGCTGATCAAGCGCATCCGCGAGTGGCTCAAGCGGCGTGGCTTCCGCCTTCACTACGTCTGGGTCGCGGAGCTGCAGCAGCGCGGCGCCTTGCACTACCACGTCCTCATCTGGCTGCCCCGCGGCCTGACCCTCCCCAAACCCGACAAGCAAGGCTGGTGGCGCCATGGAAGCACCCGAATCGAGTGGGCCCGAAACCCCATCGGATACCTCTGCAAGTACGTCAGCAAGTTCGACTCCCAGCACGAGCTGCCCAAGCACGCCCGACTCCACGGAGCCGGGGGCTTCGAAGGTGTCGCCCGCTCGATTCGTCGGTGGTTCAACCTGCCCTCATGGCTCAAATGTCTCGTGGGAATTGACAGCGCCTTTGTGCGAGTCAAAGGTCAGGGACTGGTTGAACGGGGTACGGGGGTTTGCATGCAATCGCCCTGGCGGGTGTCCTTCAGCGGAGGCATTGCTCGAGCGACTCGGCTATTCACACACCCAGAGGCACTACGGGACACGCCGGGACCGTGGTGCGCGCTCCCGGCCCGGTAAAGGCGATGAGACATGACCACTCTCGACCTGGCGCAAGCCTCCGCGCTGCTGAAGGTGCACCCCAAGACGCTGCAAGGCATGGCCCGACGCGGCCTCGTGCCGTCCTGCAAGGTGGGGCGGGCCTGGGTCTTCATGGAGCGCTTGCTGCTGGACTACCTCGAAGCCCGGTCACTCTCCCGAGTGGTCGCTCCTGAGCTGGCGGAGGACGCAGCATGTCGCTCTACCGCCGTAAGGACTCTCCGTACTGGTGGGTCAAGCTCCCGCCCATTCGTGGCGAGTCGAAACCGCTACAGCAAAGCACTGGGACTAGCGACAAGCGAGAAGCCCAGAAGGTCCACGACCGGTGGGCCCACATGCGATGGGAGCAGGACCGGCTAGGCGTCAAGCCCAGGCACACCTGGGAGGAAGCTGTGCTGCGCTGGCTGCAGGAAACACAGCACAAGCGAACCCACCAAGGTGACAAGGCCAAGCTGCGGTGGCTGGACCCTTTCCTTGGTCAGCGGTATTTGGACGAGATCGACCGCACACTGATCGACAAGATCAAGTTCGAGCGAGAACGCCTCGCCTCGCAGGGCACCGCAAACCGCTACCTTGCGTTGGTGCGCTCGATCCTCCGCAGAGCCTGCAGCGAATGGGAATGGATCGAGAGGGTGCCCAAATTCAATCTCTTTCGTGAGGCCGATGGGCGGGTTCGTTCCCTCACGCCGGAACAGTTCCAGCGGCTGCTGTCGGAACTGCCACCGCACCTTGCGGACATGGCCGCTTTTTCGGTCGCAACCGGGCTGCGGCAAGGTAACGTCAAGGGCCTGGAGTGGCAGTACGTTGACCTGGCGCAGCGGCACCTTTGGGTGCCCGGATCGCAGCACAAGAATGGTCGACCCCATTCCGTTCCTCTCAACGAAGTGGCCCATACCGTACTGCTGCGCCAAGTCGGCATGCACCCGACTCGCGTGTTTACGTACCAGGGAAATCCCATTGGACAGGTCAACACCCGCGCTTGGTCGAACGCTCTCAAGCGTGCAGGCATTGAAGACTTCCGGTGGCATGACTTGCGGCACACCTTCGCCACGTGGCATCGTCAGGCAGGCACCCCGACACACGAATTGCAGCGCCTAGGCGGATGGAAGACTGGCGCAATGGTCGAGCGCTATGCGCACCTAGCGCCAGAGGCGCTTCACAGTGCGGCCACTCGGCTCGACGGACACATGGAAGCAATACTCAATCAATCGACATCAACACGCAGAGCCGGCAATGCGATGCCGACTTCGAAAACCTCGGACTGTGACCACAGCGACTCAGGCAAAGTCAGCGGCTGATCTTGGTCATCGCAGTCAGTGCCAGTCTACGGGCGAGTCTCGCATCACGTCCGCTAGCCGCGACCGCGCCCACCAAGAAAAACCTCCATACTTTGCAGGCCGCCTCTGGTGTGATCGAACTCATGTCCCGGGACGTCATTTCCGAGGTGCTCAACGCATCTTCGATTTGCTCTCTCGAGAAACGCGACTTGACCGCTGCTTCGAAGGCCCGGATGGCTGCGCGTTCCTCTTGCTCATTCAACGAAGGGAGGGGCTCACCCCGTCGCCGAGCACGCTCGGCGAAAGCAGATACTTCCGTCTTGTTAAGGACCTCAAAGTCTGCCTCTGACACCTTAGCAAGCCTCTCGCGCCAAGCCATAGTGTTCCCAAACGTGCCGTTTCCCAAAACGACGTTGGCGAAAGCTTGGCATTCGGCTTCAGTCGCTTCGCCAAGCAGCCGCTCTTTGGCTTCAAGGTAGCTGCGCTGCAAATCGTCCGACAACAGCAACAGTCCCTCATTGGTCATGACCCGTCCCCAAGCTTCCCAATCCATGTTCCAGGGTTTGGCGCCTGCTGCTGCCTGGACGTTTGGGTCGGAGTAAAGGGCCACCAACCAGCCGCGGAGCTTTACCTCCCTCGGGGCCCCCGGAGACAAGCCCCACTCAACTGCCATTGCACTTGCAGCGCGTTCGGCCGTTGTATGAATCGTCTCTGCACTCGACTGTCCGCTGGAAACGCAAGCGCACAACAGCAAGGAGCACAGTGCCGAAACTGTTGCACGAACAGCCCACATATAACCCTCCCTTGGGAAGCGTCTCCAAGGATATTGCAGAAACACGACGGCCATCCAGTGCCCTGCGGCTACGGTGAAGCTACGCCCCAAAGCACAACGGCCTGGACCGTGAAGTCCAAGCCGTTGATTTGTTTGGTGGCCAAGGGCGGAATCGAACCACCGACACGCGGATTTTCAATCCGCTGCTCTACCAACTGAGCTACTTGGCCAAAGAGCCGCGCATTATAGCGGCGGCCCGGAAGGGGCCCGCGCGGGGCGTCAGAGGGCGCCGCCGCGCTTGTTGCGCGACAGGTCCACGCCCAGCTGCTTGAGCTTGCGGTACAGATGGGTGCGCTCCAGGCCGGTCTTCTCGGCCACGCGGGTCATGGAGCCGTTTTCCTTGGCGAGGTGGAACTCGAAGTAGCTCTTCTCGAACGCGTCGCGCGCCTCGCGCAGCGGGCGGTCGAGCTCGAAGCTCTGCACCGGCTGCGGGCCGCCGTTGGCGCCCGGGGCCCCGTGGGCGTGGCCGACGGTGAGGTCGGTGCCGCCGAGGGCGCCGAAGTCGCTGCGCAGCGGCGCGGGCAGCCCGGCCGGGTGGCCCGCCATCAGCGACGCGCCGGGCTGCGGCAGGCCGCCACGCACCGGCGGCGCGGCCGGCTTCACCAGGGCCTGGTCCACCGCGCGCAGCAGCTTCTGCAGCGTGATGGGCTTTTCCAGGAAGGCGATGGCGCCGAACTTGGTGGCTTCCACGGCGGTGTCGATGGTGCCGTGGCCGCTCATCATGATCACCGGCATGTTCAGCGCGCCGGTGGCGCCCCACTCCTTGAGCAGGCTGATGCCGTCCACGTCGGGCATCCAGATGTCCAGCAGCACCAGGTCGGGCCGCAGGCGCTCGCGCACCGCGCGCGCCTGGGCGGCGTTCTCGGCCATCTCGATGGCGTGACCCTCGTCGGTGAGGATCTCGGACAGCAGCGCGCGGATTCCGACTTCGTCGTCGACTACGAGGATGGTGGCCATGGGGGGGCGTGGGGGGCCGGCTCGGTCAGGCGGGGGTCCGGTCGGCGTCTTTCGGGGTCGGCGGTGCGTCGGGAAGCAGCGCGAATGATAGCGACACCCGCGCGCCGCCCGGGGGGGTGTTCTCGGGGGTGCCGGCAGGGGGCGGCAGGTTGCCCAGGCGGATGCGCGCGCCGTGTTCGTCGGCGATCTTCTTCACCACCGCCAGCCCCAGGCCGGTGCCCTTGGCCTTGGTGGTGACGTAGGGCTCGAAGGCGCGCTTGAGCACCTTGTCGGCGAAGCCGGGGCCGTTGTCCTGCACCACCAGGCGCACGGCGCGCGCGGGGGCGCGCTCGTCCGGGCGGTCGGCGCGCTCGGTCTTGTCGCCGCGCAGCAGCTCGGTGCTCACGATGACGCGACCGTCCGGGCGGTCGGCCACGGCGTCCAGCGCGTTCTGCACCAGGTTGTGCACCACCTGGCGCAGCTGGGTGGCGTCGCCGCGGATGCGCGGCAGGCCGGGCGCGCACTGCGCCTCCAGCCGGCCGCGGTCGGCCGCCTCGCCGTACAGCGCCAGCACCTCGCCCACCAGCGCGTTCAGGTCCAGCGGCACCAGTTGCGCAGCGGGCAGGCGCGCGTAGTCGCGGAACTCGTTGACCAGCGTCTTCATCGCGTCGACCTGCGCCACGATGGTGGCCACCGACCGCTGCAGCAGCCCGGCATCGTCGCCGCCGAGCTTGGCCTGCAGCTTGTGCTGCAGTCGCTCGGCCGACAGCTGGATCGGCGTCAGCGGGTTCTTGATCTCGTGCGCCAGCCGTCGCGCCACCTCGCTCCAGGCCGCCTGGCGCTGCGCCGACACCACCTCGGAGATGTCGTCGAACACCAGCAGCCGCGCGTCGGCGGGCAGCGCGGCGCCGCGCACCAGCAGGCTCAGCGTGTCGGAGTCGCGCCCGGCGCCGGGCACATTGGCCGGCGCGCTGCCGGGGGCCGGCAGCTCGAACGCGTCCTGCCAGTGGTCGCGCTCGCCGGCCTCGGGGCTGGCGGCGTGCAGGTCGAAGCGCTGCCACACCGCCTGCGCGAAGTCGGCCAGGCCGGGCACGTCGGCCAGCTCCTGGCCGCGGTAGGCCGACAGCGGCAGCTTCAGGATCCGCGTGGCGCCGGGGTTCACGGTGTCGATGCGGCGCTCGGCGTCGAACACGATCACGCCGGCGGTCAGGCTGTCGAGGATGGTCTGCAGGTGGGTGCGCGCGCTTTCCAGCTCGGTCACGCCGCGCTGCACCTGCTCGCGCGCGTGGCCCAGCTGCTCGGTCATCTGCGCGAAGCTGCGCGTCAGGCCGCCGATCTCGTCGCGCGACGCGGACACCGGCTTGGCGCCCAGGTCGCCGGCGGCCACCTGCTTCACGCCTTCGGCCAGCAGCAGCAGCGGCCGCGCCAGCTGCGTGCCCAGCACCGCCGCCAGCAGCACCGCACCGAACACGGCCAGGATCAGCGCCAGCGTCAGCGTGCCCAGGTACATGCGGCGCAGGCCGTCGCGCGCCAGCGCGCGCTGCTGGTACTCGCGGTAGGCGCTCTGCACCGCCAGCGCATTGCTGGCCACGGCGGTGGGGATGGCCTGCACCACCAGCAGGTAGCGGTCCTCGCTGCCGAAGGCCACGTCGGCCGCGGGCAGGCGCGCCAGCGCCTTGACGCGGGCCCGCGCCACGGCGTTGGCCACCGACTCCTCGTCCAGGCCCTCGATCTGCGTCACCACGCGCTGGTTGCGCGCCTCGCGCAGCATGGTGGGCGTGGGCCGCTCGGGCGCGATCGACAGGCCGCCGCGGCTGGCGGTCACCAGCACCTGGCCGGTGGCCGACACCAGCGCCACCTCCTGCGCCGAGAGCTGCTCGCGCAGCCGCTCGAACGCCAGCGGCCCCGGCAGCGTGCGGGTCTCGCCCAGGCGCTCGGCGGCCACGCGGGTCTTGGTGCCCAGGTCGGCCACCAGCGCGTCGAGCGTGCCGCGGCCCAGGTCGATGCCGGCGTCCAGCGCGCTCTGCACCTTGGCATCGAACCACACCTCGATGCTGCGCGACACGAACTGCACGCTCACGGTGTAGATCAGCACGCCCGGCAGCACGCCCACCAGCGCGAAGATGCCGGCCAGCTTGATCAGCAGGTTGCTGCCGAACTTGCCCTGGCGCTTGCGCACCGCCAGCCGCAGCGCCGCCAGCAGGATCACCAGCGACAGCACCGCGGCCACGGCCAGGTTGAGCCAGAACAGCCAGGCCATGTGGCGCTCGACGAAGCTGCCGCCCTGCCCGGTGAGCGACAGCACGAACAGCAGTACCAGGGCCACGCCGGCGAACGCCACCGCGGCGACCACCCAGCCCCAGCGCGAGGACTTGGTCATTTGGCGTCGGGGCGCGCGTCGGGCCGCGCGCCTTCGGGGCGGACCTCGGGGCGGGCTTCGGGGCGGGCCTCGGGGCGGGCCTCGGGCCGCACGTCCACCCGCACGGTGCGGTCGACACCCAGGTTCCAGTCGCCGCCGCCGCCCACGCCCGTCAGGCCGATCTGCAGCGGCCGCGGCAGCTGCGACGTGTCCAGCTCCCAGGAGAACTCCACGTAGGGCTTGGCGTCGGCGTCCACGGCCGCGGCGTCGGCCACGCGCCAGGCGCTGGCGCGGGTCATCGCGGCCATGGCCTCGGCCAGCGTGGCATGGCTCTGGCCCAGGCCGCCCTGGCTGACGCGCCAGCTCGACGTGAGCGGCTGGTAGGTGAGCCGCCACTCGCGCCGCACGCGCGCCACCCGGTCGTCGCGCCAGTACCAGCGCGGCTTCCACAGCGTGGCGCTGGCGCTGAAGTACAGCGGCACGCCGCGCTGGGCGGCTTCCTCCACGGCGCGCGGCAGCGTCACGCGCAGCTGGTAGTCCAGCGCGACGGTGTCGGCACCGCGGGCGGCGGACAGTGCCAGCACTTCCACGCCCTGGGCCCAGGCGCGCGGCGCCAGCATCAGCAGCAGCACGGCCAGGGCCGCCGCCGCGGCGCGCACGGCCATGCCCCGCAGGCCCCGCCTTGCGCGGAGCCCGGTGGGCTGGCGTGCCGCGACGACGGAGGACATGGGCGGGGCTCGGTTCAGCGTGGGCTGGGTGCCTTGTGCAACAGGGCGTAGTAGAAGCCGTCACCCGACGGCGCTGCCCCTGCCGGCCCATTGTCCGGCAGGCCCGGCAGGTGGCCGGGCGACGCGGGGTCGAGGCGGGCCGAGTCGGCACCGGCCCGTTGCAAAAAAGCGTCGATCTGCGCCCGGCCCTCGGCCACGAACACCGAACAGGTGGCGTAAAGCAGACGCCCGCCCGGCGCCACCAGCGGCCACAGCGCGTCCAGCAGCTCGGCCTGCACCCGGGCCAGGGCGGCGATGTCGTCGGGCCGGCGCAGCCAGCGCACGTCCGGGTGCCGGCGCACGATGCCCGACGCGCTGCAGGGCGCGTCCAGCAGCACGGCGTCGAAGGGCCGGCCGTCCCACCAGGTGGCGGGGTGGCGCGCGTCGGCGGCGCGCAGCGTGGCCGCCAGGTGCAGCCGCGCCATCGTGTCCTTCACGCGCAGCAGGCGCTGGGCGTCGGAATCGATCGCGGTGACATCGAAGTCGCCCAGCTCCAGCAGGTGGGCGGTCTTGCCGCCCGGCGCGGCGCAGGCATCGAGCACGCGGGCGCCGTCGGGCAGGCGGTGGGCGCCCTCGCCCACGAGCAGGGGCGCGGCGAGCTGGGCCGACAGGTCCTGCACCGACACGTCGCCCTCGGCAAAGCCCGGCAGCGCGCTCACCGGGCAAGGCTCGGCCAGCACCACGGCCACGTCGCCCACGGCCTGCGCGGCCAGGCCCTGCACGGCCAGGCGCTGCACGTACTGCGCCGCGGTGCCGCGGCGGCGGTTCACCCGCAAGGTCATCGGCGGGTGGCGGTTGGCCTGGGCCAGCAGCGCCTCCCACTGGCCCGGCCAGTCGCGGCGCACGCGCTCGATCCACCACGCCGGGTGGTTGAAGGCGCCCACCGGGTCGTGCGCGGCGGCGGCGGCCAGCGCGTCGCGCTCGCGCACGAAGCGGCGCAGCACCGCATTGACGAAGCCGGCGGCCGCGCCGACGCGGCGCCGCGCCGCGTGCACGGCCTGGTCCACCAGGGTGTGGTCCGGGTAGGGGGCGCGCTCGCCGGGCCCGGGCGGCCACAGCAGCGCCAGCGCGGTGAGCAGCAGCGCGTCCACCTCGCGCGGCGGCGGCTTGGGCGCCATCAGGGCGCGCGCCGCGCGCGCGCTGCCCAGGCGGCGCAGGGCGTGGAAGGCCAGCGACTGGGTGCCCGGGCGGGCCGCGGCCGGCACCCCGGCCAGCAGGTCGGTCAACGAGCGGCCGGCCTGCACGCCCTGGACCATGTCGGCGGCATGGTTGAGCAGCAGGGCGAGCGCGGGGGCGGCGGCGGGGGTCACGGGCGCAGTCTACGCACCGCCCGGCACGCCGGGCCGCGAGGCGGCACAATCGCCAGCCCACTCAAGGCGTCAGAGGATCGTCCGATGAGCCAGGCCACCATGCCCATCTTCCGCAACGAGGACGACCTCGCCAAGCTGCCCGCGTCCGAACGCATCCGCTACCGCCTGGTCGGCGCGGACTGCCGCTTCCACGCCAACGACAACATCGCCGCCTACGTGCGCGACGGCGAGCTCGAGGAGCTCAAGGCCGAGGTGCAGGCGAAGATGAAGGAGGTGCTGGCCGCACTGGTGATCGACACCGACAGCGACCACAACACCAACGACACCGCCAAGCGCGTGGCCAAGATGTTCATCGACGAGGTGTTCGCCGGCCGCTACCGCGCCGCGCCCTCGGTGACCGAGTTCCCCAACGCGTCGCGCCTGAACGAGCTGATGATCGTCGGCCCGATCAAGGTGCGCAGCGCCTGCTCGCACCACCTGTGCCCGATCCTGGGCAAGGTGTGGATCGGCATCATGCCCAACGAGTTCTCCAACCTGATCGGGCTGTCCAAGTACGCGCGCATCTGCGACTGGATCATGAGCCGCCCGCAGATCCAGGAGGAGGCGGTCATCATGCTGGCCGACGAGCTGCAGCAGCGCGTCAAGCCCGACGGCCTGGCCATCGTGATGGAAGCCGACCACTTCTGCATGCACTGGCGCGGCGTCAAGGACGACGACTCGGCGATGACCAACTCGGTGATGCGCGGATCGTTCCTGAAGGACGCCAACCTGCGTCGCGAGTTCCTGTCCCTGCTGCCCAAGAAGAGCGCCAACTGACCATGCTTGTCCGACTGATGTACACCAGCCGCGCCGTGGCCGCGGTCGACCAGGAAGAACTGCTCGCGATCCTGAAGCAGAGCAAGGCCAACAACACGCGCAGCGGCGTCACCGGCGCGCTGTGCCTGTGCAGCACCGAGCGCATCTTCATCCAGGTGCTCGAGGGCGGCCGCGAGGCGGTCAACGCGCTGTACCGGCGCATCCTGGCCGACGCGCGCCACACCGACGCGGTGCTGCTGCACTACCAGGAGATCGACGAGCGGCGCTTTCCCGGCTGGTCCATGGGGCAGGTGAACATGTCGCGCCTGAACCCGGCGCTGCTGCTGAAGTATTCCGAGTCGGCGCGACTGGACCCCTACGCGGTCAGCGGCAAGGCCACGATGGCGCTGTTCGAGGAGCTGGTGGCCACGGCCGCGATCATGGGCCAGTAGCCGCGCCGCGGCGGCTCAGCCGCGCGGCGGGTCGACCTCGACGAACTGGCGCCCGAGCTCGGGCGGGATCGGGCAGTCCAGCAGGGTGGCGGCCAGGCGCAGCGCGTCGGCCGCCTCGCCATGCAGGGCCTGGCCGTCGGTCAGCTCGCGCGCCGCGTCGTACCAGCGCCGCACCAGCACCGGCCGCAGCAGCCAGGGCATGGCCTGCAGCGCCCGCAGCGCGCGCAGCGACGCGTCGATGTCGTGCCCGGAGCGCAGGGGCACCGAGATGCGGTCGTGCCAGGGCGAGGCGACGATGTCGTACCAGGTCTGGCCCACGAGCTGGTGGCCGGACAGGTCCAGCGTCAGGTCGGGCGCGGGCACCAGGTGCGACAGGAAGGCCGAGAACACGCACACGCAGTGGGCGAGGTCCTCGTCGAGCACGTCCAGGTCGGCGCGGGCCGCCTCCGGCGGCGACACCGCGCTGCCCGCGAGCAGGTGCCGCAACGCCACCCAGCGCAGCTGGTCCATGCGGGTGACCATGCCGTCGGCGGTCATCATGCGCCGCGCCGCGATGACCACCTCCTGCCGCGCGGCCACCGGCCCCGGAGCGAGGCGGCGCGCGAAGTGCTCGAACCACGGCAGGCGGCGATGCGCCGGCAGCGAGGCGATGTCGTCGAACAGGCGCAGCGCGTCGGGCAGGTCGCGCGCGAACTCGATCCAGACCACGCGCTCGTGCGAGCTGCGGGCGGTGACCATCAGCGCCAGCGTCGCGCACTGCCAGGCCAGCGGTTCCTGCAGCGCGGACAGCCGTGCCAGCGGCTCGCGCAGCGCCGGGTCGCCCTTGTCCGACCGGGACGGCCGCACATGCACCAGATGGGCCGACCGGGGCAGCGTCGACGGCGACAGCGACATGGGCGCGATTGCACCACGAAGGCCCGCCGCGGACCACCTTGCGGGGCCCGCGGACACAGGAAGTTTCAAAGACGTCCGATGCGCCGGAAGCCGAACAGCGGCGCCAGCAGCCGCGTGGGCCATTGCGCGACCGCGGCATCGTGGGCGGCGGTCGCGTCGTTGAACCACTGCCGCGTGGCCACCACGCGCGCCACCGCACCGTCGATCTCGGCGCGAGCGGCGGCCAGCGGCGCGTCCTTGCGCAGCGCCGCCACGCGCTCGATCGCGCGGTGCATGTCGCCCAGTGCGTCGGCCAGCGCCGCCTCGTGCAGGCCCAGCGCGGCCAGGGTCTGCGTCTCCTTCAAGGGGCGATGCGCGACCGCCGCGACGTCGGCGCGGCACTGCGCCAGCGCCGCCACCACCGCGTCGAGCGTGCCGTGCCCGTCGGGCAGCAGCCCGCGCAGGCGCAGGGCCAGCGACGCCACCAGGCGCTCGCGGCGCTGCACCGCCTCCTCCACCTGGGCCCAGGCGGCGACGATCGCGGCGCGCAGCGCGACCACGCGGTTGTAGGCCCCCACCACCCAGGCCAGCAGCACGACCGCCGCGACGAGCCAGCCGATCACTTCCGCGTCCATCGCCGGGCTCAGGCGGATGCCGACTGCAGCCAGAGGGCATGCCCGCGCGCGCGCAGCACGCAGGCGGGGCACCGGCCGCAGCCGTGGCCCCAGGCGTGGCGCTGCCCACGCTCGCCCAGGTAGCAGGTGTGGGTGTGCTCGACCAGCAGGTCCACGAGCGCGTCGCCGCCGAGCTCGCGCGCCAGGGCCCAGGTGGCGGCCTTGTCGAGGAACATCAGTGGCGTCTCCACCGTCATCGGGCGCGCCAGCCCGAGCGACAGCGCCACCTGCATCGCCTTGAGCGTGTTGTCGCGACAGTCGGGGTAGCCGGAGTAGTCGGTCTCGCACATGCCGCCCACCAGCACCGACGCGCCGCGGCGCATGGCCAGCGCCGCCGCCGCGGTCAGGAACAGCAGGTTGCGCCCGGGCACGAAGGTGTTGGGCAGGCCGTCGGCCTGCATCTCGATGGCGCGCTCGCTGGTCAGCGCGGAATCGCCCAGCGCGCGCAGCAGCGACAGGTCCAGCAGGTGGTCGTCGCCCAGGCGCGCGGCCCAGTGCGGGAAGCCGTCGCGCAGCCCGCGCCGCACCGCCAGCCGGCAGTCGAGTTCGATGCGGTGGCGCTGGCCGTAGTCGAACGCCACCGTCTCGACGCGGGCGAAGCGCTGCAGCGCCCAGGCCAGGCAGGTGGACGAGTCCTGCCCGCCGGAAAACAGCACCAGCGCCGTGCGCGCGTCGGGCGCGGGGGTCATTGGCGGCGCGGCACCACGTGCACGTAGTCGGGCGCCTGGCGATGCGCCTGCGCCCCGCCGTGGCGCACGCCCTCGGGGTAGTACTCGGCGGCGAGCTGCACCTTGCCCGCCACCT
Organism: Aquabacterium sp. T101; assembly: GCF_057219775.1. NCBI lineage: Bacteria > Pseudomonadati > Pseudomonadota > Betaproteobacteria > Burkholderiales > Sphaerotilaceae > Aquabacterium > Aquabacterium sp. T101. The sequence goes on along the minus strand of NZ_JBXVVZ010000003.1, from coordinate 342,507 downwards.
GCGGGCTGTCGTGGCGGGCGATGAACTCCAGCGCCATGTCGATGCCCGCCGACACGCCGGCGGAGGTCCACACCGGGCCGTCGACGACGAAGCGCTCCTCGACCACGCGCACGTCGCCGAACTTGCGCAGCCGCTCCAGCGACGACCAGTGGGTGGTGGCGCTGCGGCCGGCGAGCAGGCCGGCCTTGTGCAGCAGGAAGGCGCCGGTGCACACCGACAGGATCGCCTTGGCCGCCGGCGCGCGCTGCACGATGAAGTCGATCAGCGCCGGGTTATCCACCTCGCGCCGCGTGCCCTGCCCGCCCGGCACCACCAGCACGTCGAGCTCGGGGCAGGAAGCGAAGTCGTGGTCGGGCACCACGCTCAGGCCCTTGGCGCAGCGCACCGGCTGGGTGGTCTGCGCCACCAGCGTCGGCGCGGGCTTGCCGGCCACGAGGCTCCACATGCCGAGCATCTCCCAGGGGCCGACGAAGTCCAGCTCCTCGACGGCCGTGAAGACCAGGATGCCGACCTTCATCGGGCGCGCGCTCGGGTCATGAGCGGGTCTCGCCCTGGCCGAGCACGATCCACTTCAGCGAGGTCAGGCCTTCCAGGCCGACCGGCCCGCGGGCGTGGAACTTGTCGGTCGAGATGCCGATCTCGGCGCCCAGGCCGTACTCGAAGCCGTCGGCAAAGCGGGTGCTGGCGTTGACCATCACGCTGGCCGAGTCCACCTCGCGCAGGAAGCGCATCGCGTTGGCGTGGTTGCGCGTGAGGATGGCGTCGGTGTGGTGCGAGCCGTAGCGGGTGATGTGCTCGATCGCCTCGTCGAGCGAGGCCACCACCTTGACGCTCATCACCGCGGCCAGGTACTCCTCGGACCAGTCGGCCTCGGTGGCGTCGGCCAGCTTCAGGCCAGGCACGCCGGCCAGCAGGGCGCGCGCGCGCGGGTCGCAGCGCAGTTCCACCCCCTTGGGCGCCCACAGCGCGCCCAGGCGCGGCAGGAAGGCCGCGGCCTGCGCCTCGTGCACCAGCAGCGACTCGGCCGCATTGCACGGGCTCACCTTCTGCATCTTGGCGTTGTCGGTGACGCGCAGCGCCATCTCCAGGTCGACCTCGGCGTCGACGTAGACATGGCAGTTGCCGTCGAGGTGCTTGATCACCGGCACCTTCGCCTCGCGGCTGATGCGCTCGATCAGGCCCTTGCCGCCGCGCGGGATGATCACGTCCACGTACTCGGGCATGGCGATCAGCCGGCCCACGGCGTCGCGGTCGGTGGTCTGCACCAGCTGCACCGCGTCGGCGGGCAGGCCGGCGTCGCCGAGCGCGGCCTGCACCATCTGCGCCAGCGCGCGGTTGGAGTGCAGCGCCTCGGAGCCGCCGCGCAGGATCGCGGCGTTGCCGCTCTTGATCGCCAGCGACGCGGCCTCGATGGTCACGTTGGGCCGGCTCTCGTAGATCATGCCGAACACGCCCAGCGGCACGCGCATGCGCCCCACCTGGATGCCGCTCGGGCGTCGCTTCAGCTCGGTGATCTCGCCCACCGGGTCGGGCATCGCGGCGAGCTGCTCGCAGCCCACGGCCAGGGTCTCGAGGATCGACGGCGTCAGGCGCAGCCGGTCCACCATCGGCGCGGCCAGGCCGGCCGCCGCGGCCGCGTCGACGTCCTGCGCATTGGCCCGGGCCAGCGCCGGCCCGGCCTCGCGCAGGCGGCGCGCCAGCGCGCGCAGCGCCGTGTCCTTGGCCGCGCTCGGGGCGGCCGCCATCGCACGCGAGGCGGCGCGCGCGGCGGCGCCCATCAGGGCCAGGGTGGAGGCGATGTCGCTGGGGCTCATGGGCGGCATTGTCCCAAATCGCCCGCGCCGCGGCCCGGCAGCCCTCCACAATGGCGGCCCATGGACGCCCGCCTCGTGCTGTTCGGCCAGTCGATGCTGATCGGCCTGTCGATCGCCGCGCCGGTGGGGCAGATCGGTGTGCTGGCGATCCAGCGCACGCTGCAGCAGGGCCGGGCCGCCGGGCTGGCCACCGGCCTGGGGGCGGCGGTGGCCGACGCGCTCTACGGCGCCATCGGCGCCTTCGGCGTCGGCGCGCTGATCGCCTGGCTGGTGGACCACCGCAGCGCCTTCGTCGGCGCCGGTTCGCTGGTGCTGCTGTGGATGGCGTGGCGCATCGCGCGCCAGGCGCCGGCCACGCCGGGCGCAGCGGCGTCGCGGCCGGCCGACTGGCTGCGCCATTTCGGCTCGACCTTCTTGCTGACGCTGTCCAACCCGACCACGATCCTGTCGTTCATCGCCGTCTTCGGCGCCATCGCCGGCCGCACCGCGGCCGCGTCGCCGTGGCTGATGGTGGGCGGCGTGCTGGTCGGCTCGGCGCTGTGGTGGCTGGTGCTGGCCTGGGTGGTGGGCCGGCTGCGCACGCGCTTCGACGCGCGCTGGCAGCGCCGCGTCAACCAGGGCTCGGCCGCGCTGCTGGCCGGACTGGCGCTGTGGCAGCTGGCGTCGCTGCTGCGCTGAGCGATCCGGCGCGTCGCCCCAAGGGCGTCAGGCAAAGCGCGACAGCACCGCGAGCCACAGGCCCGCCGTCACGACGAAGGCCACGGTGGAAGCCACGATGGCCGCCGTGGCCTCGGCCTCCAGCGTGGCGTAGCGCTGCGCGAACAGCAGCGCGTTGCTGCCCACCGGCAGCGCCGCGGCCATCACCAGCACCGCCAGCGGCACGCCGGACAGGCCGAAGCCCCAGTGCGCCACCGCCAGCACCGCCGCCGGCAGCAGCACCAGCTTGCCCAGCATCACCGCGGTGGCGCCGCGCAGGTGCCCCTTCACGCCGTACTGCGACAGCGACACGCCGATCAGCACCAGGCACAGCGGCACCACCGCCGTACCCAGCGTGGCGAGGATCTCGTCGATCAGCGACGGCAGCGGCAGGCCGGCGAGGTTCCACACCAGCCCCGCCAGCACCGGCAGCACCACCGGGTGGATCAGCGTGTTGCGCGCGGTGGTCAACAGGGTACTGCGAAGCGACGCCGGCGCACCGTCGCGGCCGGCGGCGCGCGCCAGGTCCAGTTCCACCAGCACCGTCAGGATGGTGAGGATCAGCAGCGCGTGGATGCTGATCAGCGGGATGTGGATCGCCAGCCCCGCCTCGCCGAACAGCGCGGCCGAGAACGGGATGCCCAGCTGCACCGTGTTGCCGAAGGCCACCGAGATCGCGCGCGCCGTGGGCACGGCCGGCGATGCCGGCCCGCGCAGGCGCTGCCAGGCGTACACCGCGAGCATCACGCCGATCACCGGCACGAAGAACGCGGCGATGGTGCGCCAGGGCATGGTGGCGAAGTCCAGCCGCGCCGTGGTGCGAAACAGCAGCGCCGGGATGAACACGTGGAACGCCACGTTGGACAGCACGCGCGCCGCGTCGCTGCCCGGCGTGCCGGCCAGCAGCCACTTCATGCGCCCGGCGACGTAGCCGATGGCCGCGGTGGCCAGCACCGCCAGCAGCTTGATCGCGATGGCGGCGGTCACCGGCGCGCCCCGCCCGGCAAGGTCACGCGGCGTCCTTCTTGGCGGCGGTCTTCTTCGCTGCCGCCTTGGCCGGCACCTTGGCCGCGCGCGGCTCGAACTCGAACACCACCTTGCCTTCCTTCTTGTCGTAGGCGAGGAAGGCCTTGAACTTGCGCCGCGTCTTGTTGGAGACGAAGTTCTCCAGCAGCGCGGTCTTGCCGCTGGCCAGCAGGCGCGTCATCTCCTCGCGCGGCACCGGCTGCTGCAGGATGATCTTGCCGCTCTTGAAGTCGCAGGTGACGTGCGCGCCCACGGCGTGCTCGCACACGTAGCTCGTGCCGTGCTCGTAGACATGGCCCTTGCACTTCGGGCACGCGCCCAGGCTGTCCTGGCCGGTGAAGTCCACCGGCTCGCCGTCGGCCTTGTCCTTGGCGCTGTCGCCGAAGTCGAACTCGAGCTTCCAGTTGCGGATCTCGTCGTCGAACACCAGCTTCAGCTCGGCGGTGAACGGCCAGCCGGCCTTGGAACGGAAGCCCTCCAGCGGCCCGACCTTCTTGTCGCGCAGGAAGGCTTCCACCTCGGCGATCTCGAAGGCTCGGCCTGCGGGGATCTTGGTGATCGAGAAGTCGCAGGCCTCGCAGGCGTAGCGGCGGTAGTTCTCCTTGACGGTGCCGCCGCAGTTCGGGCAGGGCGTCGCCAGCGTCGCGTAGTCGCCGGGGATCGTGTCGCGGTCGTACTCCTTGGCCTTGCGCACGATGCGCTCGGCCATCTTGGCGATCTCGGCCATGAAGGCGTCGCGCGCCAGGCGCCCGTGCTCCATCTCGGACAGCTGGTACTCCCAGTTGCCGGTCAGCTCGGGCTTGGTCAGGTCGTCGATGTCCAGGCCGCGCAGCAGCGTCATCAGCTGGAAGGCCTTGGCCGTGGGGATCAGCTCGCGGCCCTCGCGCAGCATGTACTTCTCGGCCAGCAGGCCCTCGATGATGGCCGCGCGCGTGGCCGGGGTGCCCAGGCCCTTCTCGTTCATCGCCGCGCGCAGTTCCTCGTCGTCGATCAGCTTGCCCGCGCCTTCCATCGCCGACAGCAGCGTGGCTTCGGTGTAGCGCGCGGGCGGGCGGGTCTTCATCGCGTTGACGTCGATGTCGGCCGCCTTGACCTTCTCGCCCTCGGCCACCGCCACCAGGTTGGCGTCGTCCTCCTGCACTTCCTTGCCGTACACGGCCTGCCAGCCGGCGTTGACCAGCACCTTGCCGTTGGTCTGGAAGCGGTGGTCGCGGCCGCCGGCGTGCACCGTGGACACGCGGGTGGTGACCAGAAACTCGGCGCTCGGGTAGAACACCGCGATGAAGCGCTTGACCACCAGGTCGTACAGCTTGGCCTCGATGTCGGTCAGCGCCTTGGGCGCCTGCAGCGTCGGAATGATGGCGAAGTGGTCCGACACCTTGGTGTTGTCGAACACGCGCTTGGACGGCTTGACGTAGCCCTGCTTGACCGCCTTGGCGGCGTGGCGCGACAGCTCCGCCAGCGGGCCGGGCAGGTCCTCGCCGGCCAGCATGGCCATGGTGTCCTTGGCCACCTTGAGGTAGTCCTCCGGCAGGGCGCGGCTGTCGGTCCGGGGGTAGGTCAGCACCTTGTGCTTCTCGTACAGCGCCTGCGCCAGCGACAGCGTGGTCTTGGCCGAGAAGCCGAAGCGCGAGTTCGCCTCGCGCTGCAGCGTGGTCAGGTCGTACAGCAGCGGGCTGGCCTGGGTGCTGGGCTTGGCCTCGTCGACCACGGTGGCGCTGCCGCCCAGGCAGGCCTGGCGGATCGCCTGCGCGGTGGGCTCGTCCCACAGCCGGTCGGCCCGCGCCTCGGCGTCGTCGCCCTTCCTGAAGGCCGGGTCGAACCACTTGCCCTCGTAGCTGCCGGCCGCGGCCAGGAAGGTGGCCTTGACCTCCCAGTAGTCGCGCGCGACGTGCTTGCGGATCTTCTCCTCGCGCTCGACCACGATCGACAGCGTGGGCGTCTGCACCCGGCCCACGGTGGTGAGGAAGAAGCCGCCGTCGCGCGAGTTGAAGGCGGTCATCGCCCGCGTGCCGTTGATGCCCACCAGCCAGTCGGCCTCGGAGCGGCTGCGCGCCGCGTCGGCCAGGCCGAGCAGCTGCTCGTCGCTGCGCAGCTTGTCGAAGCCCTCGCGGATCGCCGCCGGCGTCATGCTCTGCAGCCACAGGCGGCGCACCGGCTTGTCGATCGGCTTCTTGCCGCCGGCGTACTGCACGATCAGGCGGAAGATCAGCTCGCCCTCGCGGCCCGCGTCGCAGGCGTTGATCAGCTCGGTGACGTCCTTGCGCTTGACCTGCTTGACCACCGCCGACAGGCGCGACTTGGCCTTGTCGATCGGGGCCAGGTCGAAGTGCGGCGGCACCACCGGCAGGTGCGCGAAGCTCCACTTGCCGCGCTTGACGTCGTACTCCTCGGGGGCCTGGATCTCCACCAGGTGGCCCACCGCCGAGGTGACCACGTAGCGGTCGTTCTCGAAGTGGTCGGCGTGCTTCTCGAACTTGCCGGCCACGGGCGTGAGCGCGCGCACGATGTCCTGCGCCACGCTCGGCTTCTCGGCAATGATCAGTGACTTGGTCATGTGGTGTCGTGCCTGACGAATACGGGTGCCTACAATCCGGGCCTCGCGCGCACGTGCATGCGCACGCGCGCGCCCATGAAATCAATGTACCGAATGAAGACCGACAAGCAAGCCAACCCCGCTGCCGCCGCCGGCCGCCGCATCCAGGTCCGCCGCTCCGGTGTCCACGGCAAGGGGGTCTATGCCCTGCAGCCGCTGGCCAAGGGGGAGACCATCATCGAGTACAAGGGCGAGCGCATCACCTGGCCCCAGGCCCTGAAGCGCCACCCGAGCAACCCGGACGACCCGAACCATACCTTCTTCTTCCACATCGACGACGACCACGTGATCGACGCCGGGGTGGGGGGCAATGCCGCGCGCTGGATCAACCACGCCTGCAACCCCAACTGCGAGGCCGACGAGCAGGACGGCCGCGTCTTCATCAAGGCGCTGCGCAGCATCAAGCCGGGCGAGGAGCTGTTCTACGACTACGGGCTGACGATCGACGACCGCTACACCCCGAAGCTCAAGCGCGAGTACGCCTGCCGCTGCGGCGCGCGCAACTGCCGCGGCACGATGCTGGCCCCGAAACGATGATCCAGGGCACGCGCGACTTCGACGCCCCGGCAGCGCACCTGCACTGGGCGGCGGAGGCGCTGTGGCAGCAGCTGGAGCCGCACCTGCCGGGCATCTCGGTGGAGGTGCTGGCGCGGGCGGAGTCCACCAACACGCTGCTGCTGGAGCGGGCCCGCTCCGGCGGCGGCCGCCACGACGCGCCCATCACCACCCCGGGCGAGCTGGAGGCACTGCGCCAGCGCGGCGCGCGCGACGAACGCGCCGGCCCCTACGGCCGCCGTTCCGGCGACACCCAGCCCTGCCTGCTGGTGGCCGAGCACCAGACCCTCGGGCGCGGCCGCATGGGCCGCGGCTGGCTGTCGGCGCCGGGGGCGTCGCTCACCTTTTCCATCGGCCTGCCGCTGTCGCCGCGCGACTGGTCGGGCCTGTCGCTGGCCGTCGGCGTGGCACTGGCCGACGCCCTGGAGCCGCCCGAGCCGGGCGCGCCCTCGCCGCGCATCGGCCTGAAGTGGCCCAACGACCTGTGGCTGGTCGACGCCCCGGGCCAGGGTCGTAAGCTCGGCGGCGTGCTGATCGAGACCGTGCCGGTCGGCGGGCGCCGCATGGTGGTCGTGGGCGTGGGCCTGAACGTGGCGCCGCTGCCCGCGTCGCCGGCACCCCTTCCGCCGATGACGCACGGCCATGCCTGCCTGCAGGAGATCGCGCCCGCCCTCACCCCGCCCGCCGTGCTGCACCGGGTGGCCCTGCCGCTGGTGCGCGCGCTGCAGCAGTTCGAGCGCGAAGGGTTCGCCGGCTTCGCCAGCGCCTATGCGCGACGCGACCTGCTGCGGGGCCAGCGGGTCAGCGCGGTGGACACCGCCGCGGCCGGCCGTCCCGACGGCACCGTCGAAGGCACGGCCGACGGCGTGTCGGCCCACGGCGCGCTGCGCCTTCGCACCGACGACGGTGCCGTGCGCGAGATCGCCAGCGGCGAAGTCAGCGTGCGCCTGACGCCGTCTTCCGGGAACTGACATGCTGCGCTGGGCGGTGCTTGCGCTGCTGCTGGCCAACGGGCTGTTCTGGGCCTGGAGCCGGGGCTGGCTCGGCGTGACGCCGGGCCCGCAGCGCGAGCCCTGGCGCCTGGACCAGCAGGTGCGCCCCGACAGCGTGCGCGTGCTGCCGCCGGACAGCGTGCCGCCGGCCGCTGCCGCCAGCGCGGCCAGCGCCGCCCTGGGCCCGGCCAGTGCGGCCAGTGCGACCCTGGCCGCCAGCGCGCCGTCCGGCGCACCCGCCAGTGCCCCTGCCGGTGCGGCTAGCGGCGTGGCCGCGCCCGCGTCCGCCGCCCTGGCGGCTTCGGCCGCGGCCAAGTCGGCGCTGGCCTGCTTCGAGTCGCCGCCGCTGGAACCCGCCGCGCTGCTGGCCACCGAGCAGGCCCTGGTGGCCGTGCTGCCGGCACGCGGCTGGATCCGTGCCAGCCGCGAGACGCCGGCGCAGCACGCGGTGGTGGTGGGCCCGCTCGCCGGCCGCGAGGCGGTGCAGAAGAAGCGCGACGAACTGGCGCGGCTGCGCGTGGGGGCCGAGGAGGTGCGCCTGCCGGGTGACGCCGGCACCGGGCTGGCGCTGGGCCGCTACGAGACGCCAGCTGCGGCGCAGGCCGCCCTCGACGGCTTCGCGCAGCGCGGCGTGCGCACGGCCCGCGTGCTGCTGCTGCGCGGCGCCGGCACCGAGACCCGCCTGCGCATCGAGAACGTGACGCCGGCGCAGGCCGACGCGCTGCGCGCCTTCAGGACGCCGTCGCTGGGCACGGGCGGCCTCGTGGCCTGCGCCAGCGCGGCCGTCCCGTCACGCTGACGGGGCGCCGCGCCGCCGCCGGCCGGCCACGACCAGCCCGAGGCTCACCAGCGCCAGCGCGGCCAGCCAGCCGCCACTGGACGCACCCCCGCCGCCCGACCCGCCGCCGCTGGCCGGCGGCGTGCCGCCCGGGCGGTCCGGGCCGAGCGCCGCCGCGGCGCGCAGCTCGGCGCTGTCGATCGACTCCGCACCGCGTGCCGGTGCCACATAGGCCGCCGGGTCGGCGGCATAGGCCAGCGCCTGGCGGATGTCCAGGATGCCGGCCCCGCAGGTCTGCGGGGTGCACAGGCAGCGTCCCGGGTTGGCACTGCTGCACTCGGCCACGCCGGGCACCGGCGACACGACGTGCGGGCGTGCCGAGCGGCGCAGGCCGTCGACGATCTGCGCGTGCGTCAGCGCCGGGTTCACCGACAGCATCAGGCTCACCGCGCCGGCCACCACCGGTGCGGAGAAGCTGGTGCCGAAGTACGAGAAGTAGGCTTCGCCCGCCGGAGCGGTGTCGCCGAGATTGCCGATCGACAGCAGCCCGCTGTCGGCGAGGCTGGCCCAGGCACCGTCGTTGTCGTCGCCCCCCACGGTGGCGATGCCGCTGGCCGTCAACTCCGGGCCGAAGTTGGAGTAGTTGCTCTTGAAGCCGTCGCGGTTGAGTGCCGCCACACCGACGACGCCGGGGCACTTGGCCGGGCGCGTGGGCGTGCCGTACTCGTTGCCGGCCGCCGCCACCACCACCACGCCCAGCGAGCGCAGCTCGTCGATCGCGCCCTGGTAGGGCGCGCAGTTGCCGGTGCCGCCGAAGCTGATGTTGATCACGCGCACCGGGTTGGCGTTGCGCGGCGCGAGTTCGATGCAGTTGCCCGCCGAGTCGCTGCGCCGACACACGTCGGCCAGGCCGGCCGCCCAGCGCATGCCGTCGACGATGTCGTCCACGTCGGCGCCGCACTTGGTCGCCACGCGCACCGGCACCACGCGGCCCTGCCAGTTCATCGCGGCCACGCCGACGCCGTTGTCGGTGTTGGCGAACAGCATGCCGGCGATCGCGGTGCCGTGCCAGGAACTGGGTTGGATGGCGCAGCTGCCGAAGCGGGTGGCGTCGCGCGCGCGGTCGGCCTGGTCGACCCAATCGCCCGGGTCGCTCGGGTCGGGGTCGCGGCCGTCACCGTCGTTCGAGTACGCGGTGTCGGCCACGAAGTCGTAGCCGGGCAGCACGCGGCCGGTCAGCTCGGCATGGGCGGTGATGCCGTTGTCGAGCACGGCCACGCGCGACGCGGCGCTGCCGATGCCCACCTGCACCCAGGCGTTCAGGAAGCCGGGCACGCCGCGCAGCCGCTGCTCCAGCGGGACGGCGTCGCTGCCCTGTGCCGGCTGCAGCCACCACTGGCCGGCAAATCCGCCGAAGAATGGGTCCGACGGCGGCTGGCCCGCCAGCTGCAGCCGGTGCTCACGCGTCACGGGTTCGGCCCAGGCCACCTCGGGCCGGGCCGCCAGCCGGGCGGCCAGGGCCTGGGCCTCCTCGCGCGACATGGGGCGGTCGAGCTCGAGCCGCTGGGCGCGCGAGCCGGTGGCGCGGCGCGCCGCCAGACGCAACCCGGGCGTGGCCGCGACCACGCCCTGCCAGCGGGCGGCTTCGCGCAGCGACGCTGACGGCCCCCCCTCGCCGAGGCCCGCGGCCGCGCGCTGGGCGCGGTCGGCGCGGCCGCGCATCAGGCTGGCATGGGTGGGGGCATCGCGCAGCTCGACGAGGATCGCCCGCACCGGCGGCGTCGCCGGCGTGGCGGCCCTGGCGGCGGCCATGGGGGGCGCGGCGTGGGCTCCGGTCAGCGCCAGCCACAGGCCGGCGGCCAGGGTCAGGGCTGCACGGCGGGACGCACTCTGCATCACGGGACGGGCGCAGTCGGGGCCGGCTCCGGCCTCGCGCGCCGGGCAATCGGCGGAACTCATCGGATGGGGATTATCGAGCCGACCACCCAGGGGACTGGCCGGCGTCAGCGCCGGCATTTTCGCCCTATTCCACGAACCGTCTCGAGTCCTGGCGCAGCGGCACCGGGCGAACGCGCACGCGGCGCATCGCCCGCGCCGCGGCGCCGCGGCGTGCGAGCAGGACCGTCGCCGTGGCCAGCGCCAGCAGCCAGGCCCAGGACATCGAGCCCCCGCCGCCGCCACCACCACCACCGCCGCCCGAGCCGCCACCACCACCACCGCCCGAGGCCGCCGCCACGTCGACCGGGAAGTCGACCGCCGTGACGAAGCCGCGGTCGTCGGTGAGGGCCAGCTGCACCACCACGCGCCCGGCCGCCGACGCCGTCAGTGCCACGGTCGTGCCATCGGTTGCGCCGTCGAAACCCGACACGATCCCGCCCGCCTGTACCAGGCTCCAGCGCCGCGACGCGATGCTGCGCCCGCCCGGAACCAGCGAAGCGCTGCTGGTGAGGGAAAAGGCCGTGCCGGCCTGCGGGCTGGAGGTCGGCACGGCCAGCGCCACGGCCGGCTGAAGCAGCTCGCCGAGGTTGGCCGCTCCGATGGCCGCACGCACCGCCGCATTCGCGTCGAGCATGCCCGCGCCGCAGGTGCTGGTGGTGCAGTAGCACTCACCCTGGTCGAAGTTGCCCGGTGCCTGGCAGGCCTGCAACGGCTGGTTGTTGCTGTCGAGCAGGCCGCTCGCCGGGAATGGCCGGGCACTCGACATCACCAGCGAGCGCAGCTGCGCCGGCGTGAGGTTCGGCCGCACCGACAGCATCAGGGCCGCCGCGCCCGACACCAGAGGGGCCGAGAAGCTGGTGCCGACGCTGGCGTTGTTGCCGTCCGAGTAGGTGTTCGTGCCCGGGCCCTGCGTCCCGGCATTGGTGGTGGTCAGGATCGGATAGAGGCAGCTGCCGCTGAGGTTGACGCAGTTGCCCCCGGGTGCGGCGATCGACAGCTCGGGCCCGATGTCGGAGAAGCCCACCTTGCTGCCCACATGGCGCAGGCCGGCCACCCCGATGGCGCCGGCACAGTTAGCCGGCGATCCCGAGGCGCGGCCGGCCGAATTGCCGGCGGCGGCCACCACCACCGCGCCGACGGCATTGACCGCCGCCACCGCATTGGTTTCGCTTACCGAACAGGCGCCGCTGCTGCCCAGGCTCAGGTTCAGCACCTTGGCCGGCGTGGGATTGTTCGGGACGCCCGGCACGGACAGACCCGCGGCCCAGCGCATGGCGTTGACGATGTCGCTGGTGTAGCCGAAGCACTTGCCCAGCGCGCGCACCGGCAGCACGCGCACGTGTCCGCCGGAACCGGCCATGCCGAGCGCGTTCTGCGTCGAGGCGGCCACGATGCCGGACACCTGCGTGCCATGCCAGGAACTTTCGGACACCTCGCACCCGTCCCAGAACGTGGTGTCGGCGTCGATCTGCTGCTGCGTCAGGTAGTCGCCCGGATCGCTCGGGTCCTCGTCGACGCCGTTGCTGTCATTGGAGATGCGCAGGTCGGAGACGAAGTCGTAGCCAGGCAGCAGCTTGCCGGCGAGGTCCGGGTGGTTCAGGCGAACGCCGGTGTCGATCACCGCAACAATGACCGACGGATTGCCGGTGTGCAGGTCCCAGGCCGTGACGGCGTTGATGGCCGAGCGCAGCGTGCTGTCCGGGGCACGCAGGTACCACTGGCCCGCGGCCGGCCCCTGGGGGCCGGTCACGCTGCTGAACAACGGATCGTTCGGCACGGCGACGCGGCGCACGCGGCGGTCGGGCTCGGCGTACTCCACCTCGGAGTCGGCGGCCAGGCGCGCCGCGAGCGCGGCCGATCCGATGCCGTCGGCCATGACCACCTGCGAGTCCATGCCCACCGGCACGCCGGCGCGCAGCACCAGCCCGTGGCGCGAACCGAGGGCCGAAGCGCGCGCGGCCAGGCGGCCGGCCACGTCAGCGGACGACGCACCGGCAGCGAGCGCATGCGCGCGCAGCGTCGTCGACGCCTCGCGGAACTTGACGATCACCCGGGCGTGCCCGGCGCTGTCGGCCAGCGGCAGCGGCCGGGTCGGCACGCGTTCGGCCTGGGCGGCGACGGGGGGAGCGAAGGCGGCGAAGGCGGCCGAGACCGCCAGGCAGAGGGAGGCAATGCGCATCCCGGGAGTCTAAAGACCGATTGGCCCGAAGGTGTTAAGCAGTGTGTGCCATCGGAGCGACCCCCAGCCGCCCGTGAAATACGGCTCGGTCCGCCGGCCTCACGCCCCCACGAAAAAGCCGCCCGCAGGCGGCTTGTCGGGAGGCCACGCGGGCGCGTCAGCGGCCCATCACGCGCACCATCTCGAGCACCTTGTTCGAGTAGCCCCACTCGTTGTCGTACCAGGCCACCACCTTGACGAAGGTGCCGTCGAGCATGATGCCGGCGTCGGCATCGAAGACACTGGTGCAGGGCTCGCCGCGGAAGTCGGTGGCCACGACCTTGTCCTCGGTGTAGGCCAGCACGCCCTTCATCGGGCCCGCGGCCGCGGCCTTCATCGCGGCGCAGATCTGCTCGTAGGTGGTGTCCTTGACCAGTTCCACGGTCAGGTCGACCACCGACACGTCGGAGGTGGGCACGCGGAACGACATGCCGGTGAGCTTCTTGTTCAGCTCGGGGATCACCTTGCCCACCGCCTTGGCCGCGCCGGTGCTGCTGGGGATGATGTTCTCCAGGATGCCGCGGCCGCCGCGCCAGTCCTTGTTGCTCGGGCCGTCCACGGTCTTCTGCGTGGCGGTGGCCGCGTGCACCGTGGTCATCAGGCCGCGCTTGATGCCGAAACTGTCGTGCAGCACCTTGGCCACCGGGGCCAGGCAGTTCGTGGTGCACGAGGCGTTGGAGATGATGGCCTCGCCGGCGTACTTGGCGTGGTTGACACCGTAGACGAACATCGGCGTGTCGTCCTTGCTCGGCGCGCTCTGGATCACCTTCTTCGCGCCGGCGTCGATGTGCTTCTGGCAGGTGTCGAGCGTGAGGAACAGGCCCGTGCTTTCCACCACCACGTCGGCACCGACCTCGCCCCACTTCAGCGCCGCGGGGTCGCGCTCGGCGGTCAGGCGGATGCGCTTGCCATTGACCACCAGCGTGTTGCCGTCCACGGCGATGTCGCCCTTGAAGCGGCCGTGCACGCTGTCGTACTTCAGCATGTAGGCCAGGTAGTCGGGCTCGAGCAGGTCGTTGATGCCGACGATCTCGATGTCGTCCTTGAAGTTCTGCACCGCGGCGCGGAACACCATGCGCCCGATGCGGCCGAAACCGTTGATGCCTACCTTGATTGCCATGTCGTCGTGCTCCGTGAGGAAGTGAGGGGTTGTCGGATCTGGAACTGCGGTGTGCCGGCCGGGGGCTTGGACTGTGTCCGTTGGATTCCTAAGCCGCTCATTGTGACGCGCCACCTCCGCCGCTGTTGCCCAGGTCGAGCACGCCGCATGGCACGCTGACCGTCAATGACTCGCCAAGCACCCGGTTCTGCATGCGCGAATCGAGATTCAGTTGCTGCCGCTGCAGCCACTCGACGAAATGGCGCCGCTCGGGATGCACGCTGCCGACCTCGCCAACGATGTTGCTGGAGAAGGGCTGCATGAATCTGACACGCAGGTCGAAAGGGCAGGCCATGCGACCGAAGTCGAAGTAGACGGTGGCCCTATCCACACCTTTCAGGAAGCGCAGCAACCCGGCCAGAGGCATGTCCTTGAGGGCCATGCGGGGGTCGCCTTCCAGCCGAAAGTCGTACAGCACCGTCAGGGTCGTCGCCACACCGTCATAGCAGGGAAGGCGAATCGTGGCCGCTTCGCCCAGAACCGCGCGCGCGAGGTCCCTGAACTGCCGCCCTTCGACGATGGTGATCTTGGGGGGGCCGTCGGCAGACTCGAACCGCAGCCGGGCGAGCACCTTGCCCGAAATGTCGGCCCGCGCGGCCGCAGCAGGGTACTCGAGCCTTGGGGCACCCTGCACTCGCGTCAGGCAGGACATCGCATTGCGGGTCTTCAGCTGGTCCTCGCTGGTGGGGTCGAACCAGAACACAGGCCGGCGGTCGCTGGGGTCGAACACGAACTCCTGCCGCAGCGTCCAGCGCTGCCCTGCCGGTAGACAAGGCACGCGGTACCGAGCCACAAACTCGCGCACCGCCGGCTCGAACCCCTTGCTGCCGCTGTTGCGCAGCACGGTCACCTCGGGTGCTCCGTCGGCCGCATTGAAGGCCAGCTCGACCTCCAGCGTGGCGCTCTGGCGCGCGTCCAGCAGCACCCGAGGAAACTCCGGCACGCCACGTGCCGCCGCCGACGGTTCGAGACAGGCCAGCGAGTCGGGAGGCTCCACGACGAAACGCTCGGCCTGGGACCACGCAGGCCCGCACGCGAACAGCGTCCAGGCCAGCGCGGCAGCCCGCCACTTCATCCCCGAACCACCTGCCGCACGACATCCGCCACGTTCTCGGCGGTGATGCGGAAGTGCTTGAACAGCACGCCGCCAGGCGCGGACTCGCCGTAGCGGTCGATGCCGACCACGGCGGCGCAGCCGTACTTCCACCAGCCGTCGGTGACGCCGGCTTCGACCGCGATGCGCGGCACCTTGGGCGGCAGCACCGAACTCTTGTAGTCGACCGACTGGCGGTCGAACACGCTGGTGCTGGGCATCGACACCACGCGAACCGCGATGCCGTCCTTCGCCAGCTGCGCCTGCGCGTGCAGCGCGAGCTGCACCTCGCTGCCGGTGGCCACGATCACCGCCTGCGCCTTGCGCGCCAGGCCCACCTCGGCGGGCTCGGCCAGCACGTAGGCGCCCCGGCTGATCAGGTCGAGGCTGGCCTTGGGCGCGTAGGGCAGGTTCTGGCGCGACAGCAGCAGCGCGCTCGGCCGGCTGCGGTGCTCGATCGCGCAGGCCCAGGCGGCGGCCGTCTCGGCGGTGTCGGCCGGGCGCCAGACATCCAGCCCGGGAATCAGGCGCAGGCTCGCGGCATGCTCCACGCTCTGGTGCGTGGGGCCGTCCTCGCCCAGGCCGATCGAGTCGTGCGTGAAGACGTGGATCACGCGCTGGCCCATCAGCGCGGCCATGCGCAGCGCGTTGCGGCTGTAGTCGCTGAAGGTCAGGAAGGTGCCGCCATAAGGGATGTAGCCGCCGTGCAGCGCCACGCCGTTCATCACCGCAGCCATGCCGAACTCGCGCACGCCGTAGTTGATGTGGCGCCCGCCGTTGGGCAGGCCGTCGTCGCCCACGCGCAGCGCCGGCGTCGAAGAGGTGTTGGTCAGGTTCGAGCCGGTCAGGTCGGCCGAGCCGCCCAGCAGCTCGGGCAGCGCCTTGGTGAAGGCCTCCAGCGCGATCTGGCTCGCCTTGCGGCTGGCCACCGTCTCGGCCTTGGTGTGCGCGGCCACCATCGCGTCCACCGCGGTCTGCGCGAAGTGCTTCGGCAGCTCGCCCTTCAGGCGCCGTGCCAGCTCGGCGGCCAGCTCGGGATGCGCGGCCTTGTAGGACGCGAAGCGTGCGCTCCACGCGGCCTCGGCCTCCACGCCGGCGGCCTTGGCGTCCCAGGCCGCGTAGGCCGACTCGGGCACCACGAAGGGCTCGTGCGTCCAGCCGAGCGCGGCGCGCACGGCCTTGATCTCGTCGGCGCCCAGCGGCTCGCCATGCGCCTTGGCGGTGCCGCTGCGGTTGGGTGACCCGCGGCCGATGCTGGTGCGGCAGATCACGATGCTGGGCCGCGTGGCGCTCTTCTTCGCCTGCGCGATGGCCGCGTCCAGCGCCTTGACGTCGTGTCCATCGACCGGGCCCACGACCTGCCAGCCGTAGGCCTCGAAGCGCTTGGCGGCGTCGTCCGCGTACCAGGGCTCGATGCGGCCGTCGATCGAGATGCCGTTGCTGTCGTACAGAGCCACCAGCTTGTTCAGCTTCCAGGCGCCGGCCAGCGCGCAGGCCTCGTGGCTGATGCCTTCCATCAGGCAGCCGTCGCCCATGAACACGTAGGTGTGATGGTCGACCACGGTGTGGCCGGGGCGGTTGAACTCCTGCGCCAGCAGCTTCTCGGCCAGCGCCATGCCCACCGCGTTGGCCAGGCCCTGGCCGAGCGGGCCGGTGGTGGTCTCCACGCCCGGCGTGATGCCCACCTCCGGGTGGCCCGGGGTCTTGCTGTGTAGCTGGCGGAAGTTGCGCAGCTCGCTCATCGGCAGCTCGTAGCCGGTGAGGTGCAGCAGCGCGTACAGCAGCATCGACGCGTGGCCGTTGGACAGCACGAAGCGGTCGCGGTCGGGCCACTGCGGATGCGCCGGGTTGTGGCGCAGGTGGCGCCCCCACAGGGCCACCGCCATCTCGGCCATGCCCATCGGCGCGCCGGGATGGCCGGAATTGGCCTGCTGCACCGCGTCCATCGCCAGGGCGCGCACGGCGTTGGCCATCAGCGCCTCGCGGCTGCTGGCGGTCTGCGGCGCCGGGCCGCTGGTGTCGGGAACGCGTTGGGTGTCGTTGCTGGCCATGGGGTCTCGAAGGGGGGTGCGGCAGGCGAAGCGGCGATTTTAGGCGGCGCCCCTACACTGCCCGCCGATGACGCCGCACGCGCCCCCCGCCGCCCTGATCCTGGCCGCCGGCCGGGGCGAGCGCATGCGCCCGCTGACCGACCGCTGCCCCAAGCCGCTGCTGCCGGTGCGCGGCAAGCCGCTCATCGTGTGGCACCTCGAGGCGCTGGCCCGCGCCGGCGTGCGCGACGTGGTGGTCAACACCGCGTGGCTGGAGGCGCAGTTCCCCGCCACGCTCGGCGACGGCTCGCGCTGGGGCCTGCGCATCCGCTATTCCACCGAGGGGCGCGACCATGGCGGCGCGCTCGAAACCGCGGGCGGCATCGCCAAGGCCCTGCCCTGGCTGACGCCGCACCACGATCACTTCTGGGTCGTGTCCGGCGATGTGTTCGTGCCCGGCTTCGCCTTCGACGCGGCGGCGGCGGCGCGCTTTGCCGCCAGCGACCGGCTCGCCCACCTGTGGCTGGTGCCCAATGCGCCGCACCACCCCGACGGCGACTTCGGCATCGACGCCGGCGGCGGCCTGGCCACCGCGCAGCCGCCGCGCCTGACCTGGTCCAGCGTCGGCCTGTTCCGCGCCCCGATGTTCGCCGCCGTGGTGCCCGGCACGGTGATGAAGCTGCGCCCACTGCTCGACGCCGCGCTGGCCTCGGGCCGGCTCGGCGCCGAACGCTGGGACGGCGCCTGGACCGATGTCGGCACGCCCGAACGCCTGGCGCAGCTGGAAGCCCAGGCGGGCTGAAGGAGCGGACACCATGAAGCGGATCGAGTTCTGGTTCGACCCCGTGTCGCCGTTTGCCTACCTGGCGTTCGAGCGCCTGCCCGAGTCGCTGCAGGGCTGCAGCTACGAGGTGGCCTACCGGCCGCTGCTGTTCGCCGGCCTGCTGGCGCACTGGGGCCAGAAGGGCCCGGCCGAGATCGAGCCCAAGCGCGCCTGGACCTTCCGCCACGTGGCCTGGATGGCGCACCAGTGGAACGTGCCGCTGGAGGTGCCCGCACAGCACCCGTTCAATCCGCTCGCGCTGCTGCGGCTGGCCGTGGCAGCCGGGCCGAACCGGCGCGTCGTGGAAGCCGTGATGCACCATGCCTGGCGCGGCGGCGGCGCCGACCCGAACGACCCGACGCGCCTGGCCGCCCTGCAGGCGGCGCTGGCGCCGGCGCGCGACCCCGCCGCGGCCGAGGTGAAGGCGCAACTGCGCGCGGCCACCGACGAGGCGCTCGCGCGTGGCATCTTCGGCGTGCCGACCTTCGTGCTGGACGGCCGCCTGTTCTGGGGCCTGGACGCCCTGCCGCTGCTGCGCGCCGCGCTGCAGGACGAGCCCTGGTTCGCCGGCCCGGCCTGGGACGACGCCGGCCGGCCGCGGCCGGGCGTCGTGCGCTGAAAGGGCCCTTCAGCGACGGGGGCATGCGCCGATAAGGGGCACATGCCTGATTTCCTCGTCACCCTGCCGGCCTGGGTCGGCGTCCTGGCCATCGTCGTCGCGACCCTGGCCGTCGCCGCCAGCGTGAACTACTACCGCGTGAGCCGCAAGCTGCGGGAGCGGCTGCGGCAGGCCCAGGCCGCCAGCGAACGCCTGGCCGACATCGACGAGGCCACCGGCCTGGCCTCGCCGCGCGCCTTTGCGCGGGCGCTGGACCTGGCCACGGCGCGCGCCGACCGCGGCGACGCGGCCGTGGCGGTGATCTACGTCGGCGTCGACGACCTGCGGGCGCTGGGCAACGAGCACGGCACCGCGGTCGCCCAGAAGGCCACGGTGGCGCTGGCCCGACGGCTCCAGGCGGTCGGCGGGCGCCATGGCGCCGCCGCGCGCCTGGGCCCCGACGAGTTCGCGCTGCTGGCGCACGGCCCGCTGGCGGCGGGCGAAGAGATGGCCCGGCGCACGGCCGACGTGCTGGCCGCCCCGGTGGAAGTGGATGGCCAGCCGTTCCCGCTGACGTCGTCGGTGGGCTTCGCGTTGTACCCGGAGCATGGCGCAGCGCCGCGCATCGTGCGCATGGCCAGCGCCGCGATGCGCTCGGTGCGCCGGGCCGGCGGCGGCACCTTCGCCGAGTTCGAGCCGCGCATGGCCGAGGCGGCCGCCACCGAAGCGGCGCTGGCACGCGACCTGCGCCACGCGGTGCAGAAGCGCCAGCTCACGCTGTACTACCAGCCCAAGGTGGACGCAGCCACCCAGCAGGTGACCGCCGCCGAGGCGCTGCTGCGCTGGCAGCATCCGCAGCGCGGCATGATCAGCCCGGCGGTGTTCATCCCGCTGGCCGAGCGCACCGGCCTGATCCAGGAGATCGGCACCTGGGTGCTCGAAGAGGCGCTGCGCCAGGCCGCCGCCTGGCGCGACAAGGGCCTGCGCATGCGGGTGGCGATCAACGTGTCGGGGCACCAGATGCGCGCCGGCGATTTCGTCGGGCAGCTCGAGCGCGGGCTGGCCCAGCACGGCCTGAGCCCGGGCCGCTTCACCTGCGAGATCACCGAGACCGTGGCGATGGAGGACACCGAGGCCACGCAGCGCGCCTTCGCCCGCCTCGGCGAGATGGGCGTGCACGTGTCGATCGACGACTTCGGCACCGGCCACTCCAGCCTGGCGATGCTGCGCCGCCTGCCGGTGGCCGAGCTCAAGATCGACCGTGCCTTCGTCAGCGACCTCGCGGACAGCGAGGGCGCGCGTTCCATCGCGCTGGCGGTGATGCAGATGGCCAAGTCGCTCGGCCTGCGCGTCGTGGCCGAGGGCGTGGAGACCGAGGCCCAGCGCGACATCCTGGTCGGCATGGGCTGCGACGAACTGCAGGGCTACCTGTTCGGCAAGCCGATGCCGGCAGCGTCGCTCGCGGTCTGGGCCATGGACGACACCGGCGCGGCGCCCATGAGCTTCCGGCCGTCGCTGTTCAAGGCCACCCAGCCCGTGGAGTGACCGCCCCCACTCGCTGCGCTCAGCCCGCCGCGCGCTGCGCGAGGATCTCGAAGGCCGGCAGCGTCTTGCCCTCGAGCACCTCGAGGAAGGCGCCGCCGCCGGTGGAGATGTAGCCCACGTCCTTCTCGATGCCGTACTTGGCGATCGCGGCCAGCGTATCGCCGCCACCCGCGATCGAGAACGCGCTGCTGTCGGCGATGGCGCGAGCAACCGTCTCGGTGCCGTGCGCGAAGGCGTCGAACTCGAACACGCCCACCGGGCCGTTCCAGACGATGGTGCCGGCCGCCTTGAGCTTGTCGGCCAGCATCGCCGCCGTGCGCGGGCCGATGTCCAGGATCATGTCGTCGGCGGCCACATCGGCCGC
Organism: Aquabacterium sp. T101; assembly: GCF_057219775.1. NCBI lineage: Bacteria > Pseudomonadati > Pseudomonadota > Betaproteobacteria > Burkholderiales > Sphaerotilaceae > Aquabacterium > Aquabacterium sp. T101. The sequence goes on along the minus strand of NZ_JBXVVZ010000003.1, from coordinate 322,282 downwards.
GGCCTTGACGGTGGCCTCCGCGTCGGGCTTGAACGCCTTGGCGCAGACCACGTCCACCGGGATCGGCACCTCGGCGCCGCGTGCGGCCATGGCGTCGATGACGGCGCGGGCCTCGCCCACCAGGTCCGGCTCGGCCAGGCTCTTGCCGATGGGCAGCCCGGCGGCGAGCAGGAAGGTGTTGGCGATGCCGCCGCCCACCACCAGGCCGTCCACGTTCTTCGCCAGGCTCTGCAGGATCGTCAGCTTGGTGCTCACCTTCGAGCCGGCCACGATGGCCACCAGCGGACGCTTCGGATGCGCCAGCGCCTTCGTGATGGCGTCGATCTCGGCGGCCAGCAGCGGCCCGGCACACGCCACCCTGGCGTACTGTGCGATGCCGTAGGTGGAGGCCTCGGCGCGGTGCGCGGTGCCGAAGGCGTCGTGCACGAAGATGTCGGTCAGCGCGGCGAGCTTGCGCGCCAGCGGCTCGGCGTTCTTCTTCTCGCCCTTGTTGAGGCGGCAGTTCTCCAGCAGCACCACCTCGCCGGGCTTGACGTCCACGCCGTCGACCCAGTCGGCCTTCAGCGGCACAGGGCGGCCGAGCAGTTCCGACAGGCGCGCGGCCACCGGCGCCAGCGAGTCCTCGGGCTTGAACTCGCCCTCGGTCGGGCGGCCGAGGTGCGACGTGACCATCACCGCCGCGCCGGCATCCAGTGCCATGCGGATGCACGGCACCGACGCGCGGATGCGCGTGTCCTCCGTGATGCGGCCGGCGTCGTCCTGCGGCACGTTGAGGTCGGCGCGGATGAACACGCGCTGGCCGCGCACGCGGCCCTGGGACACCAGATCGGAAAAGCGGATGACGTTCATGCTGGAAGGAGGAGGTTGGACGCGGGAGATGAGGGGATTCTAGGAATCACCAGCCGAAGCCGAGCTTGAGCGCGAGCAAGACGGCGGTGCCGGTGACGATGGTGCCCAGGATGTCGCGCCGGCAGTAGAAGTAGGCGGTGGCCGCGGCCACCGCGGGCAGCCGCGCGTCCATCCAGGTGTCGATCAGGCGGCCCTGCGTGAGCACGATCTCCGGCGCCACCACGGCCACCAGCGCCGCCAGCGGGGCATAGCGCAGGCCCTGCTGCAGCCACGCCGGCATCGGCAGCTCGCGCTCGGGAAACAGGAAGAAGCCGCGCGTGACGATGGTGATCAGCGCCAGCCCCACGACAGCGATCACGCCCTCGACGAGGCTCATGTCAGGTCCTCCTCGGGCTGCACGGTGCGCGGCGTGGTGTGGTCGATGACCAGGCCGATCGCCACCGCCGCAGCGATCGCCACGAGGATGTTGAGCTTGAGCGGCAGCGCGTAGGCGGCCACGGCCGCGGCGCCGGCCACCACCGCGGCAATCCATGTGGCGCGATCGGTCAGCAGCGAGTAGGTCAGCGCCAGCAGGGCCAGCGTGCCGGCGAAGCCCAGGCCCCACTCGGGCGGGATGCGGTCGCCCAGCAACAGGCCGACCATGGAAGGCACCTGCCACGACGTCCAGTTCAGCGCCACCCCGCCCCAGAAGTACGGCACGCCCTGCGACAGCGGCGGCGGATCGGGGAAACGGCGCATGAACAGCACGTAGTTCAGGTCGGCCGCGAAGTAGGACATGCGCATGCGCTGCCCGCGCGGCAGGCCGCCGAAGTAGCGGCGCCAGCCGGCGCTGAAGATCACGAAGCGCAGGTTGACGCACAGCGCCGTGGCCCAGATCACCCACAGCGGCGCGCCGCCGGCCAGCAGCGGCAGTGCCGCGAGCTGGGCACTGCCGGCGAACACGATGAGCGACATCAGCACCGCCAGCGGCAGGGCCAGCCCGCTCTTGGCCATCGCGATGCCGGTGAGCAGGCCCCACGCGGCGATGCCCAGCGCGGTGCCGGTCATGTCGCGGGCGCCGCGGGCGAATTCGGGGTCGCGCCACATCGGGCGCGGCTCGGTGGGCAGATCGGGCATGGCCCGATTGTCGCTACCCGCCTACTTGCGTGCCCGCACCGACCCGCTGCCCATCACCCGGCTGATCACCTGGGTCGCGCCGCCGCCGTAGTCGACGTCGCCGGAGCCGGCGATGGACACGTTGAGGCTGCGCGCGGCCGTCACGCTGGCGTCGCCCGAGCCGGCGATCGACACGCGCACGTCGTCGGCGGCCAGGTCGCGTGCGCGCACGTCGCCGGAACCGGCGATCGACACGTCGACCCGGGTCGCCTTGCCGCGGGCCTGCACGTCGCCCGAGCCCGCGACGCTGATGCGCAGCTCGTCGGTGTCGAGCTGCCGCAGCTGGGCGTCGGACGAACCCGACAGCGACAGGCTCAGCGAGGGCGTCTTCAGCGTCTGCAGGTCCAGGTCGCCCGACCCGGACAGCGCGACGGCCCCCAGGCGCACCACGTCGACCGTGACCACGGTGCGGCTGCGCGTCGTGATCGACTCGCCCGGCTTCCACTGGATGCGCAGGCTGCGCTGGTCGCCGCTGCCCTCGACCACGGTCTGCAGCAGCGGCAGCAGGTTGGCGTCGGTGCTGACCTGCACCGACTCGCGCGTGGCCTGACGCACCACCACGTCGATGCTGCCGTGCATCGAGATGGCGCCGAAGCCCGACAGGTCGCGGGTTTCGGTGGCGACCGTGCCGGAGCCGACGGTGGCGGCGCCGGCCAGCGGGGCGGCACCCAGGGCCAGGGCGAAGACGAGACCGGCGATCAGCGGGCGGCGATTCGTGGCATGCATGGCGGGCGGCGAAGGCAGAAGTTGGAGGAGCCGCAAGGATGCCGCACGCGCACCGCGGCGTCGCAAGCCTTGCGACCACCTGCAGCGGGGAGCGACGGAACGCAGGACGCCGACGCGCGGAAGGGGACGCCGCGCGGCGCCGCCGGCCTCAGGACTCGCGCTTGGCGGGCGCCTTGTCGGCCTTGGACGGCGCCGCGGCGTCGCCCTTGTCACCCTTGGCCGGCGCCTCGGCCTTGTCGGTCTTGCGCGGCTTGGCGCCCGCCTTGGCCGGCCCCTCGTCGCCCGCGGGCGGCACGTCGGCCTTGGCCGCCGTCTCCGACGGCGCCGGCGTGGCCTGCGGCACCACGGTCTCGACCTTGTTCTCGCGCATGTAGTCGTTCATCTCGCGCCAGCCGGCGAAGACCGCGGCCTTGTCGGCGCGCTTGTTCAGCGCGAAGCAGTCCTCGATGGCGCGGCCGGCATGCCGGCAGCCGCCGCCCACGGCCTTGCCTTCGGCCTCGCGCCGCGCGGCCACCGCCTCGGCGGACTCGCCGCCGAACAGGTCGCAGCCGGCCAGCCCCGGCAGGGCCGCGGCGATCAGCAGGGACAGGAGCAGACGTTTCATGGGCACGACTCGGGTGTGCCGGTTTATCGGCGCCCGCGCCGCCAGCTTGAGCGGGCGGCGTCGGCCGGCGGGCCGCCCTGGCGGCGCCCGCCGCGTCGCGTGCCTGCCGCGCCGGTTCAGCCGCGCGACGCGAGCCAGGCCGCCGCTGGCTGGCGCTTGCCGCCGGGGCGCTGCACTTCCAGCAGTTCGAGGCCGTCGCGCCCGCAGGCCACCACGGCACGCCCGGACGACACTTCCAGCTGGCCGGGCGTGCCCAAGAAGCCGGCACTCACCTTGCCACGCCAGATCTTGAGCGGCTCGCCGCCCACGTCCGCATGGCAGCCAGGCTGCGGATCGAAGGCCCGCAGCCGCCGCTCGATCGTCGCTGCATCGGCATGCCAGTCGATCGCCGCCTCGGACTTGTCGAGCTTGCGGGCGTAGGTCACGCCGTCGGCGGGCTGCGGTGTGGCCACGAGGCCGCCGCAGGCCGCGGCTTCCAATGCGTCCACGACGAGACGGCCGCCGAGACCGGCCAGCTTGTCGTGCAGCGTCGCGGCGCTTTCGTCGGGGCCGATCGGCAGGCGCTCCACCAGCAGCATCGCGCCGGTGTCCAGGCCCTCGTCCATCTGCATGATGGTGATGCCGGTGTGCGTGTCGCCGGCCTCGATCGCGCGCTGGATCGGCGCCGCGCCGCGCCAGCGCGGCAGCAGCGAGGCATGGATGTTCAGGCAGCCCAGTCGCGGCAGCGCCAGCACCCAGGCCGGCAGGATCAGCCCGTAGGCCGCCACCACCATCACGTCAGGCCGTGCCGCGTCGAGCGCAGCGCGGGCCGCCGCGGCGTCGTCGGGGTACCGGCCGTCCAGGCGCAGGCTCATCGGCTGGGCCACGGCGATGCCGTGCGCCTGGGCCACCTGCTTGACGGCCGACGCCTGCAGGCGCAATCCTCGACCGGCCGGCCGGTCGGGCTGCGTCAGCACGAGCGGCACGGCGAACCCGGCCGCCAGCACCCGCCGCAGCGCCACCGCGGCGAACTCCGGCGTGCCGGCGAAGGCGACACGCAGCGTCATCGGCCGCTACAGGCGACGCGACGCGGCGCCGGCGGTGGCCTGCTCGTCGCGCGTGCGTTTCTGCATCTTGGTGCGGATGCGGTCGCGCTTGAGCGCGCTGAGGTATTCCACGAACACCTTGCCGACGAGGTGGTCGAGCTCGTGCTGCACGCACACCGACTCCAGCCCCTCGGCCTCGAACTCGTAGGGCTGGCCGTCACGGCCGAGCGCGCGCACCGTGACGCGCGCGTGGCGCTGCACCTTGTCGTAGATCTGGGGCACCGACAGGCAACCTTCCTCGCCCAGCACCAGCTCGTCGCTGCGTGCGGTGATCTCGGGATTGATCAGCACGCGCGGACGGTCGCGCGACTCGGACGTGTCGATCACCACCACCCGCTCGTGCACGTCGACCTGGGTCGCGGCCAGGCCCACGCCGTCGGACGCATACATGGTCTCGAGCATGTCGTCGACCAGGCGCTGGATGCGCTCGTCGACGCTTACCACAGGCTTGGCCACGGTATGCAGTCGAGGGTCCGGGTAACGCAGGATCGGCAACAAAGACATGATTCGTGAAAGGTGACACACACGGGCCGCGCGGGACTGCCCGGCGGGGCACTTTCATTGCGGCATCAAGGGTTTAGGGGCAGAATCTGCCAAACCAAGTGAGCATTTTGCCGGCCTTGCCCACGGGCGTCGGCAGCGTGTTCGAAGACCTCGAAAGCGGCGCCATTTTCGCACTGCGATCGCCGCGCCCCGGGAGCCCCCTTCATGATCCGACGCCCGTTTCAGCGCCACGCCACACCGTTGATCGCGAGCCTGCTCGCGCTGGGCTGCGGCACCGCGCTGGCGCAGAACTTCCCGATCACGTCGCAGCAGCGCACCACCGCGCAGCAGACGGCCCAGGCCGGCGTGCCGCTCGAGGACCTGGCGCCCAACGCGCCCGATAGCCACACCGTCAAGCGCGGCGACACGCTGTGGGACATCTCCAAGCTGTTCCTCAAGTCGCCGTGGCGCTGGCCCCAGCTGTGGGGCATGAACCTCGAGCAGATCCGCAATCCGCACCTGATCTACCCGGGCCAGGTGCTGGTGCTCGACAAGTCCGGCGGGCGCGCGCGCCTGACCATCGGCCAGGCCGGCCCCGACGGCACCGTCAGGCTCAGCCCGCGCATCCGCAGCGAAGGCCTCGGCGATTCCGCGATCCCGTCGATTCCGCTCAACCTGATCGCCCCGTTCCTGAACGAGGCCGTGGTGTTCACCGCCGACGAGCTGGCCAATGCGCCGCGCGTGGTGGCCGCCCCCGAGAGCCGCGTCGTGATGGGCCGCGGTGATCGCGCCTACGTGCGTGGCAACGTGGCCGGCATCGCCGACTGGCGCCTGTTCCGCCAGGCCACGCCGCTGGTGGACCCGGCCACCAAGGAAGTGCTCGGCTACGAGGCCCACTTCGTCGGTACCGCCGCCTACATCCGCGAGGCCGGCACGGCCACCGCGGCCGACGGCAAGGGCTCGGTGCCCGTGCCGGCCACCTTCGAGATCACCGCCGCCAAGGAAGAGGTCGGCGTGGGCGACCGCCTGGCCGCCGTGCCGCCGCGCGACTTCAGCGCCTTCGTGCCGCATGCGCCGACCAAGCCGCTGTCCGGCCAGGTGGTGCGCGTCTACGGCGACGGCCTGAACGCCGGCCAGAACCAGGTGGTGTCGATCAACCGCGGCACCCGCGACGGCATGGAGCGCGGCCACGTGGTGGCCGTGCTGCGCGACGGCGAGCGCCGGGTCGACCGCACCTACGCCAAGCCCGAAGCGATCAAGCTGCCCGACGAGCGTCACGGCCTGCTGTTCGTGTTCCGCGTGTTCGACCGCGTGTCCTACGCGCTGGTGCTGCAGGTGCAGCAGCCGGTGGTGGCCGGCGACCACTTCACCCAGCCCTGAACGGCATGGGGCGTTGACGTTGTCCGCTCCGGACGACCTCGACGCCTGGCTGCGCCTGCTGCGCACCCCCGGCGTCGGGCGCGACACGGCGCGGCGCCTGCTCGCCGCCTTCGGCTCGGCCCAGGGCATCTTCGACGCCGCCCCCACCGCCCGCCGCACACTCGTCGACGCCGCCCAGGCCGGTGCGCTGTCGTCCCCGCCCGACCGGCATGACGAGCAGGTGGCCGCGACGCGGCAATGGCTCGCGGCCGACCCGGCGCGCCACGTCGTCGCGCTGGGCGACGCGCAGTTTCCCGCCGCGCTGCTCGAAACCGCCGACCCGCCGCTGATGCTGTTCGCGCACGGCCGGCTCGAGCTGCTGGCCGCGCCGTCCATCGCCATCGTCGGCAGCCGCAACCCGACGCCCCAGGGCGCCGACAACGCGCGCGCCTTCGCCCGCCACCTGTCGCAGGCCGGCCTGACGGTGGTGTCGGGCCTGGCACTGGGCGTGGACGGCGCCGCGCACGATGGCGCGCTGTCCGGCGCCGGCTCCACCATCGCCGTGATGGGTACCGGCGCCGACCGCATCTATCCCGGCCGCCACCACGATCTGGCGCACCGCATCGCGTCCCAGGGCCTGCTGCTGACGGAGTTCCCGCTCGGCACGCCGCCGCTCGCCGAGAACTTCCCGATGCGCAACCGCATCATCGCGGGCCTGGCGCGCGGCACGCTGGTGGTGGAAGCCGCGCTGCCGTCCGGGTCGCTGTCCACCGCACGCGCCGCGCTGGAGGCCGGGCGCGAGGTGTTCGCGATTCCCGGCTCGATCCATGCGCCGCAGTCGCGCGGCTGCCATGCGCTGATCAAGCAGGGCGCCAAGCTGGTGGAATCCGCCGATGACGTGCTGGGCGAACTCGACTGGAACGCACGCGCCGCGCCCGCCGCCCTGCCCGAAGGAGACAGCACCCACGACCCGGTGCTCGACGCGATGGGCCACGACCCGGCGAGCATGGACGCGATCGGCGCGCGCACCGGCTGGCCGACGCCCGACCTGCAGGCGCGGCTGCTCGAACTCGAACTCGACGGCCGGGTGGCCCGTCTGCCGGGAGGGCTGTTCCAGCGGCGTGGCAGCGCCTGAACGCTGCGCTATAGTGGTTCGCATATGTTCGACGTGCTGGTCTACCTGTACGAAACCTACTGGCGGCCCGATGCATGCCCCGACCATGCGCAGCTCACGCGCAAGCTGTCGGCGGCAGGGTTCGAGACCGACGAGATCCAGGAGGCGCTGAACTGGCTCGACGGCCTGGCCGGTGCGGCGCAGAGCTACTCGGGGCAGCAGAGCGAACACGCGATCCGGGTGTACTCGCCCGCCGAGCACGAGCACGTGGGCGAGGACTCGCTGGGCTTCATCGCCTTCCTCGAATCGGCCGGCGTGCTGCCGCCGCCGATGCGCGAGATGGTGATCGACCGGGCCATGGCCGTGGGCGCGCACCCGATCGACCTCGAGGACCTGAAGGTCATCGTGCTGATGGTGTTCTGGAGCCTGGGCGAGGAGCCCGACGCCCTGATCCTCGACGAGTTGTTCGTGGCGCCCGAGGAGCGCGCGGTCCACTGACGCCCGCCGTGGGTCGGGCAGCGACGGACGGGGCCTGCGGGCCCCGTTTGCATGCCGTGCTCAGTTCAGCAGGCGGGCCGGGTCGGCGTCGAGCTTGGCCAGCGCGGTGCGCGTGGCGCGCACGGTGAGCGCCTCGTCCTGCGCCGGCAGCAGCAGGCCGGCCTGCAGATAGGACGCCAGGCGGTTCTGCTCGAACAGCAGGCAGCGGCCGGTGGCCGTGACGAACAGCGACAGGTGGCGCCGCATGCCCTGCCACGCCAGCTGCACGGCCTCGGTCTTGCCGCCGTACTCGAGCATGTACCAGCTGCCCACCTGCAGTTCGCGCGCCCACGACAGCATGGCCGGCGTGGGCATCGAGCCGCCCTCGCCCACCACCTCGAGCGCGTCGCGGTCGTCGCCGGACAGGTCCAGCATCATGGTCTGGTCGAGCTGCACGTCGCCGGCGTCGGGCAACAGTTCCTCGAGCTGCTCCAGGCGCTCGCGAAGCTCCTCGAAGCGCTCGGCGGGGATCGCCGCCGCCTTGGCCGAGAACGCTGCCGCCAGCGACTCGTTGAGCGTGCGGATGTGCTCGTCGCGCTTGTCGGCCGGCACGCCGGCCGATTCCATGCCCTCGCGCAGCTTCTTCAGCAGCGGCGGCAGGCGGCGGATCACCTCGGCGCGCTCCTCGCGCGTGACCTTGGCGCCGGCCGACCAGATCAGGTCGCCGGCGGCGGCACGCATGCCCTTGGTGGCGTCGCTCTGGGCGCCGTTGCGCACCGCGGTGACGGCCATCACGTCGGCCCAGACCTGGAACAGGAACTGGCGCACGCCCTCCTGCACCGGCACCTCGTTGAGCAGCTTGCGCAGCTCGATCGTGTACTGGATGGCCAGCGTCTCGCGCTGCTCCACCTGCTGCGCCAGCGACACGCCCTTGCGCGTGGCCGCGTCGCTCTTGAAGTAGTTCTCGAGGAAGCGCTCGAACTCGGTCAGCACGGTCTGGAACACGCGCCGGCCGGTGTCGGGGTAGGCCTCGACCACCTGGACGATGCGCTTGATCTCGGTCTCCAGCGCGTCGCTGACGGCGCGCGCCGACGCCTCGAAGCCCATCACGCAGGCCCCCATGCGGTCGATCAGGCGCCGCGCGGGGTGGTCGATGGTGGCGAAGAAGTCGGGCTCGCCCACCGCCACGCGCAGCACGGGCATCTGCAGCCGCGCGAACCACACCCGCACCGACGACGGAATGCGCTCCTCGGTGAGGATGCTCTGGAACAGCAGCGCCACGATCTCGATCGTCGCGCGCTCCACCGGCGAATCGGAGGCGCGCTTGAGCGCCTGCTTGCGCGCCTGAAGTTCCTCCAGCAGGGCCGGCGACACGGTGGCTACCTGGGCCGCCCCGCCATCGCTCTGCAAGCGCCGCTGCACGCTGCTCTGGGCATTGCCGATGGCGGCTGCCAGCGCCGGCGACACCGTGCGCTGGCCGACATGCGCGGTGTTGGCGAAGGCCGGCACCTGGCGTTCGATCATGCGGTTGAGCCGGCCCAGGACCGCGGCGGCATTCTCGCCGGTGCCCTGCTGGGCCGACGGCGCGCTGGCCGCGCCAGAGCGCGTCATCATGCGCGTCTCCTCGCCGACCAGTCCCGAATAGCCGGAGGTCGACGCGCCGCGGGAGCGGCGGATCAGCGGGCGCAGGTCGATATCGGCCATCACGTTGTGCGACAGCAGCATGCTGTTGGCCTCGTGGTAGGCCTCCTGCACCAGCACCGCGAACTCCTCGTGAAGCACGGACTGCAGGTCGCGCAGGCCGGCGTCGGGCAGCCGGGCCTCGGTCCACGCGTCGATGACGAAGCGCGCCAGCACATGGCTGCGCAGGATGTCGTTCGGGTCCAGTTCCTCGCGCCGCTCGAGCAGCGCCACGCGGGCACGCAGGTCATTGAACTCGGTGCCCGCGCGGTCCATGATGGCCAGCGCCAGGCGCGACGAGGTGATCTCGCGCTCGATCGTCTCGTCGTCCACCAGCGACAGCTTGCGGGTCGACTGGCCGGCATCGCCGCCGGTCGACGACGCGGTGCCGTGGTGCAGCGCGTGCTGCAGCGAGCCCACCATGCCCTGGTGCCAGGTGACGCCGTTGCGCTTGAGGTCGGCGGCCAGGTCGCGCAGCCGCATCAGCGTGACGGGATCGGCGCCCGGCGTGGTGGCGCGCTCGGGCGCGACGGCCCAAAAGGCGACCGCGTTGACCAGCGCGGGCAGGCCCTTGACCAGTTCTTCGGTGTAGACCCGCCGGGCCTGATAGGCCAGGCCGGCACTCTCGCCGATGGTCGCCATGGGTGTTGCTGGTGTGGGGCCCGGTTGTTACACGGGGACTCTACACCAGGGCCTGCGCCCTCAGACCACCGCGCCGGCGTTGGGGTCGTTCGGATCGCCGCCCTTTGAGGCAGCTTTCACGAGGTCCTCGCGTTTGACGCGCAGCCACATGACGATGGCCGCCGCCACGAACACCGACGAGTAGATGCCGAACAGGATGCCGATCGTCAGCGCCAGGGCGAAGTAGTGCAGCGTCGGCCCGCCGAAGATCAGCATCGACACCACCATCATCAGGGTCGACCCGTGGGTGATGATGGTGCGGCTGATGGTCGAAGTGATGGCATGGTCGATCACCTGCTGGGTGTCGAGCTTGCGGTACTTGCGGAACGACTCGCGCACCCGGTCGAAGATGACGACCGACTCGTTGACCGAGTAGCCCAGCACCGCCAGCACCGCGGCCAGCACCGGCAGCGAGAACTCCCACTGGAAGAACGCGAAGAAGCCGAGGATGATCACCACGTCGTGCAGGTTGGCGATGATGCCGGCGACCGAGAACTTCCACTCGAAGCGCATCGCCAGGTAGATCATGATGCCGATCACGGTCACCGTCAGCGCCAGCGCGCCGTCGAGCGCCAGTTCCTGGCCGACCGTGGGGCCCACGAACTCGGTGCGCGACAGCTTGATCGGCTCGCCGCCGGCCGCGTCGCACGCCTTGCGCGCCACCTGCTCGCCCTGGGGCGTGGTGTACTGGCGGTCGACCACCGCGCCGCCCTCGGCCTTGCACAGCTCGCCGAACACGCGCGCGGCCACGGCGTCCTGCTTCTCGCCGCCGCGCAGCGGCAGGCGGATCAGCACGTCGCGCGAGGTGCCGAACTTCTGCACCTGCACCTCGCCGAAGCCCATCGCCTCCACCGCCGAGCGGGTCTTGGCGATGTCGGCGGGCTGCGCATACTCCACCTCCATCACGGTGCCGCCGGTGAACTCGATCGACAGGTGCAGCCCGCGCGTGGCGAGGAAGAACACCGCGGCCACGAAGGTGAGGAAGGAGATCGCGTTCAGCACCAGCGCATGGCGCATGAACGGGATGTCGCGTCGGATGCGGAAGAATTCCATGGCTCAGGCCTCCGGCTTGACGTTGATGTCCAGCTCGGTGCCGGCGGCCGGCACCGCCGCCGGCTTCCAGACCTGGCCGATCGACACGCTCTTGAGCTTCTTCTGGCGGCCGTACCAGAGGTTGACCAGCGCACGCGAGAACACCACCGCCGAGAACATCGAGGTCAGGATGCCCAGGCAGTGCACCACCGCGAAGCCCTTCACCGGGCCGGAGCCGAACGCGAACAGCGCCAGGCCCGCGATCAGCGTGGTGACGTTGGAGTCCAGGATGGTGCCCCAGGCGCGCTCGTAGCCGACCTGGATCGCCATCTGCGGGCTCACGCCGGCGCGCAGCTCCTCGCGCACGCGCTCGTTGATCAGCACGTTGGCGTCGATGGCCATGCCCAGCGTCAGCGCGATGGCCGCGATGCCGGGCAGGGTCAGCGTGGCCTGCAGCATCGACAGCAACGCCACCAACAGCAGCAGGTTGAACGCCAGCGCCACGGTGGAGAAGACGCCGAACAGCAGGTAGTAGGCGCACATGAACAGCGCGATCGCGGCGAAGCCGTAGAGCACGCTGTCGAAGCCCTTGCTGATGTTCTCGGCGCCCAGGCTGGGGCCGATGGTGCGTTCCTCGATGATCTCCATCGGCGCGGCCAGCGAGCCGGCGCGCAGCAGCAGCGCGGTATCGCTGGCTTCCTGCGTGGTCATGCGGCCGGAAATCTGGAACCGGGCGCCGAGCTCGCCGCGGATGACCGGGGCGGTGATCACCTCGCCCTTGCCCTTCTCGAACAGCACGATGGCCATGCGCTTGCCGATGTTCTCGCGCGAGACGTCGCGCATGATGCGCGCGCCCTTGGCGTCCACCGTCAGGTCGACCTTGGGCTCCTGGTTCTGCGTGTCGATGCCGGGCTGGGCGTCCGTGAGGCTGTCGCCAGTGATGATGACCTGGCGCTTCAGGATCAGCGGCGCGCCGCCGCGCTCGATGTAGCGCTCGCTGCCGAAGGGCACCGGCGCGGAGCCGACCGCCGCGGCAGCGGCCTCGGCGCTGTCGTCCACCATGCGCATTTCCAGCGTGGCGGTCCGGCCGATGATGTCCTTGGCCTTGGCGGTGTCCTGCACGCCGGGCAGCTGCACGACGACCCGGTCCAGGCCCTGCTGCTGGATCACCGGCTCTGCCACGCCGAGCTCGTTGACCCGGTTGTGCAGCGTCGTGATGTTCTGCTTGACCGCCTGGTCCTGGATGCGGCGCGCGGCCTCGGCCTTGAGCGTGCCGGTCAGGCGGAAGGTGTCGCCCTCGGCCGACTCGGCCCAGGCCAGGTCGGGCAGGTTGTCCACCAGGTGGTTGCGCGCGGCGTCGGCGGCCGCCTTGTCGCGCACGCGCACGTCGATGTTGTTGCCGTCGCGCGTGACTGCGGCGCGGATGCCCTTGTCGCGCAGCAGGGTGCGCGCGTCGCCGCTGTAGGCCTCGGCACGCTTGGTCAGCGCCGCCTTCATGTCGACCTGCATCAGGAAGTGCACGCCGCCGCGCAGGTCCAGGCCGAGGTACATCGGCAGTGCATGCAGGCTGGACATCCACTGCGGCGAGCGCGACACCAGGTTCAGCGCGACGATGTACGACGGATCGGCCGGGTCCGGGTTGAGTGCCTTGGCGATCGCGTCCTTGGCCTTGATCTGGGTGTCGGTGTCGCCGAAGCGGGCCCGCACCGATGTACCCTCGAGCTGGACGAAGTCGGCCTTGATCTGCGACGCGGCGAGCGCGGACTCGACACGGCCCACCAGGGAGCTGTCGATCTTGACCGTCGCCTTGCCCGAGGACACCTGCACGGCAGGCGACTCGCCGAAGAAATTGGGCGCGGTGTAGAGCGCCCCGATCAGCAGCGCGACCAGGATGATCGCGTACTTCCACCAGGGATAGCGGTTCATCGGCGAAAGCCTCGATGGGCCGCGGCCTCGCGGGCCGCGGCGGGGGTCACTTGATGGTGCCCTTGGGCAGCACTTGCACGACGGCCGTGCGCTGGACCATCAGCTCGCCGGTGCCGGCTTCGATGGAGATGTAGGTCTCGCCGAGCTTGCTCACCTTGCCCAGCAGCCCGCCGGCGGTGACGACCTCGTCGCCCTTGGCCAGGGCCTCGATCATGGCCTTGTGCTCCTTCTGGCGCTTCATCTGCGGGCGGATCATGATGAAGTAGAGCACCACGAACATCAGCACCAGCGGCAGCAGCGTGATGAAGGTGGACTCGGCGCCACCGGCGGCAGCGGGCGCGGTCTGGGCGTGGGCGATGGAAATGAACACGGTTGATTCCTCGTCGTCAGGAAGAGTGGCGGCAGTTGCGGCCGCGCCGGCACCAATGCAAGGGCTGCAATGCCAGGGTGAACCCGGGGTGCCCGAAAGGCGTGCGATTCTAGACGAAGGCCCCGGCCCGCTACGATCGGCGCCCTCATGAAGACCCTGCGCATTGCCGTCGTCGGCGCCGGCCCCGTCGGGCTGGCCCTGGCCCTGCTGGCCGCCCGCCGCCTGCCGGGCGCCAGCGTGTCGCTGTTCGACGCCCGCCCGGCCGACCGCGACGTGTCCTCCGACGCCCGCACCCTGGCCCTGGCGCTGGGCAGCATCCAGCTGCTGGAGCGGCTGTCGGCCTGGGACCCGGCGCGGGCCGAGCCGATCCGCGAGGTGTGGGTGTCGCAGCAGGCGGCGGTGCTGGCCGCGCCGGCCTGGCTGGGCGTGCCCGAGGTGCGCCTGCGCGCCGCCGACCTGGGCGTGCCGATGCTCGGCGCCGTGCTCGGCTACGGCGCGCTGGTGGCGCCAATGCAGAAGGCCTGGGAGGCCACCGTGGCGGCGGAGCCGGCCCGGCTGGCCAGCCGCTTCGGCATGCCGGTGGCGGCGCTGAAGGACGTGCCCGGCGGGGTGGAGGTCGACGCCGGCGTGGCCGAGGCCTTCGACCTGGCCGTGGTGGCCGAGGGCGGCGTGTTCGGCGAGCAGAAGGGGCTGGCCGACGTGGCCAGCGACTACCGGCAGGACGCCTGGGTCGGCACGGTCACGCTCGAAGGCGCGGCGCCCGGCATGGCGGTGGAACGCTTCACCCGGCACGGGCCCGCGGCGCTGCTGCCGCTGGGCGCGAACCGCGCGGCGCTGGTGTGGTGCGTGCCGCGCGACGACGACCCGGTGGCCGCGCTCGACGACACCCAGCGCGTGGCGGTGCTCAACACCGTGTTCGACCCGGGTGTGGGCCGCATCGTGGCGGTGTCGCCGCTCAAGCGATTCGCGCTCGGGCTGTCGGCGCACCGCAGCCTGGTGCGCGGCCGGCAGGTACGCATCGGCAATGCGGCGCAGACCCTGCACCCGGTGGCGGGCCAGGGGCTGAACCTCGGCCTGCGCGATGCCTGGGCACTGGCCGACGCGCTGCGCGACGCCTGCGACCGCGGCCTCGGCCCCACGCGCAGCACCCCCGACATCGACGCCGCGCTCGGCCGCGTGGCCTGGCAGCGCGCGCCCGACCGCTGGGCCATGATCGCCACCACCGACTTCCTGGCGCGCACCTTCACGTGGCAGCTGCCCGGCGTGGACACGTTGCGCGGGCTGGGGCTGGTGGCGATGAACCGCCTGCCCTTCGTGAAGGAGGCGCTGGCGCGCCGGATGATGTTCGGCGGCCGCTGACGCGGTGCGCCCGGCGTCGCGCGACGGCCTGCGCTACAGCCTGCGGTGCGCCAGCGCCGGCAGTTGCTGGCGCACGGCGGCCAGCCGCGCCGGGTCCACGTCGGCCACGACCACGCCCTCGCCCTCGGGCCGCACCGCCAGCACCTCGCCCCACGGGTCCACGATCATGCTGTGGCCCCAGGTGCGGCGCCCGTTCTCGTGCACGCCGCCCTGGGCGGCCGCCAGCACATAGCACTGGTTCTCGACCGCCCGCGCCCGCAGCAGCAGCTCCCAGTGGGCGCGGCCCGTGGTGTAGGTGAATGCGGCGGGCACGCTGAGCACGTCGCACGGCGGCGCGCACAGCGCACGGTACAGCTCCGGGAAGCGCAGGTCGTAGCAGACCGACAGGCCCACGCGAAGCGCGCCGGTCTGCACGGCCACCGGCTCGCTGCCGGCTTCGAGCACGCGGGCCTCGTCGTAGCTCTCGCGCCCGTTGTCGAAGCGGAAGAGATGGATCTTGTCGTAGCGCGCGGCCAGCGAGCCGTCGGGCGCATGGACGCAGCAGGCGTTGCGCACGCGCCCGGGCGTGCCGGCGTGCAGTGGCAGCGTGCCGCCGATCAGCCACAGGCCGTGCTCGCGCGCCTGGGCCGACAGGAAGTCCTGGATCGGCCCGTGGCCCGCAGGCTCGGCGATGTCGAGCTTGTCGGCGTCGCGCCGGCCCATCAGGCAGAAGTACTCGGGCAGCGACGCCAGCTCGGCGCCCTGGCGCGCCGCGTCGGCGATCAGTCGGGCGGCCGCCTCGAGGTTGCGGTCCACGTCGGGCGTGGACACGGTCTGCAGTGCGGCGATCCTCATCGTCTGGCCCTCACGAATTGCCGGGCGGCGCCGACGCCGGTGCGGCTGGCGCGTCGAGATCGGGCATGGGCTCGCCCAGCTTGCGCTCGACCCGCTCGACCTTCGGGTCGACCCAGGACCCCTGGACGGTGAACTCGCGGGTGCTGGCCGCCATCAGCGGACGGCGCAGGAACATCTGCGCAAGGAAGGTGCCCAGGCCCACGGCCGGGTTGATCGCCGCATAGGCCAGCGAGGCCGTGCCGGCATTGATCTCGGGCACCACCACCACGCGCAGGTCCTGGGTCTCGCGCTGCAGGTCGGCGCTGCCTTCCATCAGCACCACCGCCTGCACGCCGCGCATGCGCAGGTTGCGCGTGGCAGCCACGCCGTCGTCCACGGTCACCTCGCCGGTGATGTTGTCGAACGCGAAGCCCTCCTGGAACAGGTCGCGGAAGTCCAGCGCCAGCCGGCGCGGCAGCGACTGCAGGCTCAGCACCGACAGCAGCCGCCCCGCGCCCGGGCCGGCCTTGAGGAACTGCCCGCTGTCCAGCGCCAGGTTGAGCCGGCCGTCGAGGCTGGGCACGTGGAAGGCCAGCGGCGAGCCGGCCCAGGACACCTGGCCCGACATCCGGCCCTTGCCGCCGCGCAACGTGCCGGGGAACCCGAGCCGGTCGAGGAAGGCGCCGCTGTCGGCGAGGTCGAGCCGGAAGTCCATCACCATGCGCTGGGCCGTCGCGCCGCCGGCCTGCCACTGGCCGGTGCCGGTGAGCTGAGCCTCCGGGGTGGTCACCGCGAAGCGGGTCATGCGCCACTCCCGCGTGCCCCGGTTCACGGCTTCGACCTCGACCCGGCCGAGCTTCTTGCCGCGCAGCTCGAAGTTGTCGATGACGATGTCCAGCGCCGGCACGGTGGCGGGCGCCTCGGCCAGCAGGCTCTCGACCGAGCTCGCGTCCGACGGCGGCAGGGCCAGGCGGGCCAGCCGCGCGTACACGCGTCCCGGCTGGGCGGGGGTGCGGCCGGCGCGGTACTCGACGTAGCCGCCGAGCTGGTCCGCGTCGAGGCTGCCGCGCCAGGTGCCGTCCTGCGCGTCCTGGCTCACGCCGACCACGAGGTTGGTGAGGCGGCGCCCGCCGGACACGAGCGACTGGGCACGTAGCGCCACCGTGCGCGGCAGGTAGCCGTCGCCGGCCGCCGCCGCCGGGGCGCCACCGGCGGGCACGCGGTCGATCGCCGCCTGCCACGCGTCGGCATCGACCGCGTCGAGCGCGAACACGGCATGCACGCCCCGCTCGGGCAGCGGCGGCAGCGGCTCCTGCACGCCGATGGCGCCGCGCAGCACCTGGGTCGGCGCGTCGGGCGGGTGGTCGCGCAGGTACTGGGCCGTGAGCACGTTGCCCAGTTCCACCCGCACCGTGTCGCGGGTGGGCGCATCGGGCACGGCGCGCGTCTCCACTCGCAGCGGCCAGGACGCTTCGGCGGGCTTGCGCAGCGGCGCGGGAAGCTCCAGCCCAAGGCCGGTCAGCGGACTGGTCAGCGCGAACTCCGTGCGCCCCTTCGCGATGCCCAGGGTCAGACGGTAAGAGGCCTGGCCGGTGGCCGACGCGGCCAGGCGCGACACGCTGCCGAACTCGACGGCGCGCCGCAGGCCCTCGGCCGTGGCCACGCCTTGGCCGGCAAAGCGCAGGCTGCCGTCGGGCTGGGTACCACCGTCGAAGGTGGCGTCGCCGCCGAGGACCCGGGCACTGCCGCCGGTCACGGTCAGGCCCTTGTGCGTGAACCCCACACGCGCCCGCGTGCCGGCCAGCAGCGGCATCACGGGGGCGATGCGCAGGTCGTTGCCGGCCAGCGTCAGCGTGCCCTGCACCGTGGCGCGCTCGATCTCGGCCAGCGGCAGCTCGAGGGCCAGCCGCAGGTCGGCGTTGCCGCCGGCATTGGCGTCGCGAAGCGCCTGACCGGTCCAGCCGGCCACCGGCGACGCGTTCACGTAACGCACCAGGTCGGCCAGCGGCCCGCGCACCTGGCCGTCGATGGCCAGGGTCGGGTGGGCCAGGTCCCGGATCGTGCCGCCGACCTTGGTCAGCTCCAGGCCCCAGAGCCGGGCCTGCGCATTGCGGATCTCCATCGACGTGCGGTCGAACACCAGATCGGCCGACACGCCGCTGAACGCCGGCCACGCCGACGGCGCGTCGCCTTGCGCCGGCACGTAGGCCAGTTGCACGTCCTGCACGCGGCCGACGATGCGGAACTCGCCCGGCGGCGGCGCCACCGCGGTGCGGCTGCCGGCCGGCGCCGGCTGCGCAACGAAGGGAAACTCGCCCAGGTCGCCCTTCACGCGGAAGGTGGCCGACGCCACCTTGCCCGACACGACGGCGCGTTCGACGTAGCGGCGCGCCGCCTCGGACACGCCCAGCGGCAGGTAGCGTGCCACCGCAGCGGCGTCGCCCCGCGTCAGCTGCCCGGCCAGGTCGAGTTGCCCGGGGAACCGCCCGCCGCGGCCGCTGCCGGTGCCGGGCCCGGTGCGCCACGACGCCACGCTGACCTTGCCCTGGGCGTCGGCGTTGGCGAACTCGGTGTCGGACAGCGACACCTCCACCGCCGACGGCAGGCCCGCGGCCTGCGGCGCGATGCGCCAGGCCAGGCGGGTCGAGAAGCTGTCGAGGGCCACTTCGGCCTGCTCGAACACGCCCGGCACGATGATCGATCCGCGCTCGATGGACAGGCGGGCCGTGCCGCCGGTTTCGCTGGCGTCGAGGTCGAGATTGGCATTGCGCCAGCCGGGTCGGCCGAGGCGGTGCCCTTCCACCGGCACGGCTGGTGCGACGGTCAGCCCCTGGGCCCGGGCCTTGAGCTGATAGCGCGCGGGCGCGCCGAGCGCGCCGTCCCAGCGCGCCGACAGGTCGCGCACCAGGCCGCTGGGCAGCAGGTCGGCCAGCAGCGTGTCGATGGCGGCGCCCAGCGGCAGCTGTGCCGCCAGACGGGCCAGTGCGGCCAGGTCGAGCCGGTCGGCGCTGAACTCGCCGCCGTCGAACACCCAGGGCGGCGCCGACGCGCCCGCGGCGGCGGGCGCGGGCGCCTCGGCCTCGCGCAGCGCCAGCGCCAGGCGCGTGGCGGGCCAGTCGATGTCGCTCGCGGCGAAGGTCAGACCGTCGGCCGAGAAGCGCAGCGTGCGCCCGTCGCGCCGCGCGCCGACGCGGCCCTGCAGCCGGTCCAGCGCCAGCAGCTTGTCCGGGCCCGGGAAGTGCAGCGCCACGTCGAGCAGGGCCAGGTCCGCCGTCACGCCCTGCGGCCGGCCGTCCTTGATGTCGACCCAGGCCCGCAACGACCCGGTGCCGGCGCGCGCCTGCACCGGCAGCGGCGGCAGCCACGCGGCCACCGCGGCCGCGTCGGCCTGCGGCAGCTCGGCATACACCGTGCCGTGCCAGCGGCGCCAGTTGCTGCGCTGCGACAGCAGTGGCTGCGTGAAGCGCCCCATCAGCGTGAAGCGGGCCCCGGCCTGCGCCGGGGGCGTGGCATCCAGGCGGATGTCGTGCCGCGCCAGGCCGTTGCGCACGACCAGGTCGACGTCGGTCAGCTCGACCGGCGCGGCGCCGCTGCGCTCGTCCACCCAGCGCAGCCGCCCGTGGCGCACCACCAGCTCGCGCTGGGCGAGCAACCAGTCGGTGCCGGCGCCCTGCTCGTCGTCGTCCGGGCCGCCGGCCCGCACCTCGATGCCGGCCACGAAAAGGCGCCCCTGGGCGTCGCGCCGCACCTCGAGGTCGGCCCCCTCGACATGCAGCTGCTCGAAGCGCACCCGCAGGCCGAGCAGCGAGCGCGCGGACAGGGCCGCATGTACGCGCGGCAAGCGCAGCGCCTGGGCCGCGGCAGCCCCCGAGCCGGCGTCCGGACGACGCGACAGCACCACGTCGTCCAGTTCGAACAGCGGCATCCAGCCGCTGGAGCGCACCCGCAGCGCGCCGATGCTGACCGGCACGCCGAGCAGGTCGCTCGCCTTCTGCTCGATCTCGGGTTTCCACTGGCCGATGCGCGGCACAATGCCCCACTGGAGAGTCAGCCATGCAAGCAGCAATAAGCTCCAGGCGCCCAACAACAGCGTGAAGGCCACGCGCCAAGCCAGGCGCAGGCCACGACGGCGGCGCCGGTCCGCGCCGGGAGCCGCGGGCGGGGAAGCAGTGGAGACGGAGGGCAAGGGTGATGCGGCGGGAGCGAGGCGAAGCAGCGCGGCACGCGGGGCCGGAGCCATCGCTCCTGCAACGCCCCATGGCGTCACCTCGTCGACACGCCGGTACCGGCCCGAACCAATCTAGCACAGGCCCAGGGCGCAACCAGACGTGACGAGCGACCACCTGCACCGCCCGGCCAACGCGCGGGCCGACCACAGCCGCTTCGTGCAGCGCGTGCGGCGGCGCCATGAAGCCCGGCTGGCCGATCTGGCCGCGGGCGTGCCGGACGTGGCCCGCATCACGGCCTGCATCGAGCTGCTGCGGGCGCAGGGCCAGCCTCTGCCGTCGGCGCTGCGCATCGCGCGCCAGCTCGTGCTGGAGCGGCTGGCCGTGCTGGACATCGAACAGGACGCACCGCTGGCCGACATCACCGGCGCAATGACGGCGCTGGCCGAGGCCACGCTCGAGCTGGCCCTGGCCGAGGCGCGGCGCGAGACCGACCTGCGCCACGGGGCGCCGCGCACCGCCACGGGCGAGCCGATCGACTTCTGGATCGTCGGCATGGGCAAGCTCGGCGCGCGCGAGCTGAACGTGTCGTCCGACATCGACCTCATCTACGTCTACGAGGACGAGGGCCAGACCGACGGCAGCGAGCCGGTGTCGGCGCACGAGTACTTCGCCAAGGTGGCGCGGCGGCTGTACGCGCTGATCGGCGACGTGACGGACGACGGCTTCGTGTTCCGCGTCGACCTGGCGCTGCGGCCCAACGGCAACTCGGGCCCGCCGGTGGTGAGCCTGGCCATGCTGGAGGAGTACTTCCAGACGCAGGGTCGGGAGTGGGAGCGCTTCGCGTGGCTGAAGAGCCGCGTGGTGGCGCCGCGCGACGCGGTGACCAGCGGACGGGCGCTGGCGCTGCGCTCGCTGGTCACGCCCTTCGTCTACCGCCGCTATCTCGACTACGGCGTGTTCGAGGGTCTGCGGCAGCTGCACGCCAAGATCCGTGAGGAGGCCCAGCGCCGCGCCGCCGGCCGGCCCGAGCGCGGCAACGACGTCAAGCTGTCGCGCGGCGGCATCCGCGAGATCGAGTTCATCGTGCAGCTGCTGCAGGTGGTGCGCGGCGGCCAGTTCCCGGAGATCCGCACCCGCTCCACGCTGCGCGCCCTGGAGCGCCTGTCGGCACGCGGCCTGATGAAGGCCGGCACGGCGTCGCAGCTGGGCCAGGCCTACGTCTTCCTGCGCAGGGTCGAGCACCGCATCCAGTTCCTCGACGACCAGCAGACGCATCGCCTGCCCGACGCCGACGAGGACCTGGGCTGGATCGCGCGCTCGCTCGGCCTGCATTGCAGCGCCGAGGTGTGCGAACTGCTGGAGCGTCTGGTGGCCGTGCGCGAGCTGGTGGCCACCGAGTTCGACGCGCTGCTCCACGAGGGCCGCGGATCGGCCGGCGCAGGCGACGGGAACGGCAACGGCAAGGGCCCGTGCCGCACCTGCGGCCCCGGGCCGCTGCCGGTGGACAGCGAGGCCTTCCTCGAGCGGCTGCCGCCGGCGATCGCCGAGCGGGCGCGGCGCTGGGCCCTGGGCCCGCGCGTGCAGTCGCTGCGCGACCCGAGCAAGCTGCGCCTGGCGCGCCTGGTGCAACGCGCGGCCGACTGCGTGACCGAAGGCCGCTGCGCCGAGGACGCGGCGCTGCGCTTCATCGACTGGGTCGAGCCGCTGCTGCGGCGCGAGAGCTACCTCGCGCTGCTGGTGGAGCGGCCCGAGGTGCAGCACCGGCTGCTCGGCCTGCTGGGCCTGGCGCGCTGGCCGATGCGCTACCTGATGCAGCACCCGGGCGTGATCGACGAGCTGGCCGACGCGCGGCTGGTGGCCGGCCGCTTCGAGCGCGACGAGCTCGTGGCCGAGCTGCAGGAGCGGCATGCCGCCTGGGAGCGGTCGGGCGAGGCCGGTGAGGAGGCGCTGCTCGACACGCTGCGACGCGCGCACCATGCCGAGGTGTTCCGCACGCTGGTGCGCGACGTGGAAGGCAGGCTGACGGTGGAGCAGGTGGCCGACGACCTGTCGGCACTGGCCGACGCGGTGCTCGGCTGCACCATCCGCTGGGCCTGGAGCCAGCTGCGCCAGCGCCACCGGCCCGAGCCGCAGTTCGCCGTCATCGCCTACGGCAAGCTCGGCGGCAAGGAGCTGGGCTACGGCAGCGACCTCGACGTGGTGTTCGTCTTCGACGACAGCGACGAGGCCGACACCGACCGCGCGGTCGAGGCCTACGGGGCCTTCGTGCGCAAGCTGATCACGTGGCTGACGGTACGCACCGCCGCGGGCGAGCTGTTCGACATCGACACCGCGCTGCGCCCGAACGGCAACTCGGGCCTGCTGGTCACGTCGTTCTCCGCGTTCGAGCAGTACCAGCGCGGACGCGGCAGCAACACCGCATGGACCTGGGAGCACCAGGCCCTGACGCGCGCCCGCTGCTGTGCCGGGCCGTCGGGGCTGGCCGCGCGCATCGAGGGCGTGCGCCGCGATGTGCTGGCCACGCGGCGCGACGCGGCGGCGCTGCGCGCCGAGGTGCTGTCCATGCGCGACAAGGTGCGCAGCGCGCGCCCGGTCAAGGACGGCCTGTTCGACGTGAAGCACAGCGCGGGCGGCATGATGGACGCCGAGTTCGCGGTGCAGTACCTGGTGCTGGCGCACTCGCATGCGCACCCCGGCCTGCTCGACAACGTGGGGAACATCGCGCTGCTGCAGCGCGCCGAGGCGGCCGGCCTGCTGCCGCCCGGCGTGGGCCACGGGGCGGCCGATGCCTACCGCGAACTCCGGCGGGCGCAGCACCGCGCCCGCCTCGACGAGCAGCCGACGCAGTTTCCGGCCGACACCCTGCAGGCCGAACGCGACGCGGTGCTGGCGCTCTGGCACGCCGTGTTCGGGCCGCCCGCCGTACCGTGACGGCGGGCGCCCGCGGCTGGCTGGCGCTTTGCGCCGCGCTGCTGGCGGTGGCCGCTGCCGGCTGGTTCGGCCCGCGCGGCCTGCTTGACTGGCAACCCGCGCGGGCCCTGGCCGAACCGTGGCGCGCCTGGACCGCGGCCGCGGTGCACTGGAGCCCGTGGCACCTGGGCATCAATGCGCTGGGTTGCGCGGTGGTGGCGGCGTTCGGCATCGCGGCGCGCGTGCCCCTGCGCTGCACCTTCGCCTGGCTGGCGGCCTGGCCGGTCGGCCACCTGCTGCTGGCGCTGCAGCCGGCGCTGGCCAGCTACGGCGGGCTGTCGGGCGTGCTGCACGGCGGGGTGGCCGTGGCGGCCTGGCATCTCGCCCGGCACGACGCCGCGGTCGGGCGCCGGCGCGTGGGCCGGCTCGTGCTGGCCGGACTGGCGGCCAAGATCGTGCTCGAGGCGCCGTGGGGTGCGCCGACGCGGCTGGCGCCGGGCGACGACTTCGCGGTGGCGCCGCTGGCCCACGCCACCGGGGCGGTCGGCGGGCTGCTCTGCGCCTGGGCCGCCGACGCGCTCGCCGCCCGCCGCGCGAGGGGGGCCGCGCGATGAGTGCCGGCACGCTGCGTCACGACCGGCTCGATGCGCGCGCGGTGTCGATCCTGCTCGTGTGCTGCGTGCTGTGGGGGCTGAACCAGGTGGCGGCCAAGGCCGCGCTGGCTGAGGTGCCGCCGCTGACGCAGGCCGCGCTGCGGTCGATCGGCGCGGCGGTGCTGGTGCTGGCCTGGGCCCGCTGGCGCGGCATCGCGCTGTTCGGCCGCGACGGCACGCTGCGCGGCGGCCTGCTGGCCGGTGCGCTGTTCGCCGCGGAGTTCGCCTGCATCTTCGTCGGCCTGCAGTTCACGTCGGCGTCGCGCATGGCCGTGTTCATCTACATGTCGCCATTCGTCGTCGCTTTGGGCATGCCGCTGCTGTCGCGGTCGGAAAGGCTGTCGGCGCCGCAATGGGCCGGCCTGGCGCTGGCGTTTGTCGGCGTGGCCTGGGCCTTTGCCGAGGGCTTCGCGCCCGGCGCGGCGGCGCCGCCCCGGCAATGGCTGGGCGACGCGCTGGGCCTGGGCGCGGCACTGCTGTGGGGCGCGACGACGCTGGCCATCCGCGGCACGGCCCTGGCCTCGGCGCCGGCCGAGAAGACCCTGCTGTACCAGCTGGCCGTGTCGGGCGTGCTGCTCGCGCTGGCCGCGCCGCTGGCCGGCGAGCGCTGGCCGGCGAGCTGGGGCGCGGTGTCGCTGGCCTCGATGGCCTTCCAGACCGTCGTGGTCAGCTTCGCGAGTTACCTGGCGTGGTTCTGGCTGGTGCGCCACTATCCTGCCGCCCGCATCGCCGCGTTCACGCTGCTGACCCCGGTGGCCGGGCTGTTCGCCGGCGTGCTCATCCTGGGCGAGGCCCTCACGCTGCGGCTGGCGGTGGCGCTGGTGGCGGTGGTGGCAGGGCTGGCGCTCGTCAGCCGCCGCTAAGCTCGGCGCCTCACGAAGGAGAACCTCATGACCCTCACCCTGTGCGGCTTCCCGCTGTCGAACTACTACAACAAGGCGAAGCTGGTGCTGCTCGAGAAGGGGCTGCCGTTCGAGGAGGAACTGCACACCTTCAGCTCGCTGAAGACGGACGAGGTGCGCGCGGCGTCGCCGCTGGGCAAGGTGCCCTTCCTGCGCACGCCGCAGGGCACGCTGTGCGAGAGCGCCGTCATCGTGGAATACCTCGAGCAGCTCGCGCCCCGGCCCGCGCTGCTGCCGGCCGACCCGTGGGCGGCCGCGAAGGCGCGCGAGATCGCGCAGTTCCTCGAGCTCCATCTGGAGCTGGTGGCGCGCGAGGTCTACGGGCAGGCGTTCTTCGGCGCACCGCCCACCAGCGACTCGCACCGCGAGCGCGTGCGCAGCCGTCTCGTGGCGAACATCCCCGCCTTCGCACGCCTCGTGCGGTTCTCGCCCTTCGTCGCGGGCGACAGCTTCACGCTGGCCGACTGCGCGGCCTACGTGCACCTGCCGGTGGTGGCGCTGTGCACGCGCGCGGTCTGGGGCGAGGACCTCGTCGCCGCGGGAGGCGTGGACTGGAAGCCCTACGTGAAGATGATCGGGCAGCGGGCCTCGGCCCAGCGCGTGGACGCGGACCGCAAGGCCGATCAGGAGCGCACGCTGGCCGCCGCCCGGGCCGCCGGCTACTCGCGGTCGCCGGGCTGAGCGGCCGGCTTCAGGCCGGCGCGGCGCCGCTGGGCGCCAGCGAGCGCCCCAGTTCCTTGCGGTAGCGGTTGAGCTCCTGCACGCTGGCGAAGCTGCGTTCGAACAGCAGCGACAGGTTGTGCAGGATGCGCTCGACCACCTTGCCTTCCCAGACCGCGTCGAACTGGATCTGCCGGTCCAGCCAGTGTTCGAGCCACTGCGGGTCGGGCAGGCGGCTTTGCACCGTGTCGCGCGGGAACAGCTTCTCGTTGACGTGCAGGTTGGTCGGGTGCAGCGCCTGCGCCGTGCGGCGAGCGCTGGCCATCAGCACGCCCACCTTGGCGAAGGCCGCCTTGGCCTCGTCGCCGAAGTTCTGCATCGCGCGCTTCATGTAGCGCAGGTAGGCGCCGCCGTGGCGGGCCTCGTCGCGCGCCAGGGTCTCGTAGATGGTCTTGATCACGGGTTCGGTGTGCCACTCGGCGGCACGGCGATACCAGTGGTTCAGGCGGATCTCGCCGCAGAAGTGCAGCATCAGCGTCTCGAGGGCCGGCGCCGGGTCGAACTCGAAGCGCACGGCGTGCAGCTCCTCCTCGGTGGGGACCATGTCCGGCCGGAAGCGCCGCAGGTACTCCATCAGCACCAGGGAGTGCTTCTGCTCCTCGAAGAACCACACGCTCATGAAGGCCGAGAAGTCGCTGTCCTCGCGGTTGTCGCGCAGGAACATCTCGGTGGCCGGCAACGCCGCCCACTCGGTGATCGCGTTCATCTTGATCGTCTGCGCCTGCTCCTCGGTGAGCAGGGCGGCGTCGAACCGATCCCAGGGAATGTCGCTGGCCATGTTCCAGCGCACGGACTCGAGTTGCTTGAACAGTTCAGGGTAGAGCATGACGGTCGGCTTGGGGCGAACGCGAAGTCTAAGGCGCCGGGCCTTACCCCGGTCAAGCAGCGGGAGGTTGCACCACGCGCCAGGCCGCCACGGCAGCCGCCACGGACTCCAGGGTCGTCAGCGGCGTCACCCCGTCGATCGTGCGCCGGCGCAGCACCGGCGCGCTGCCGCCGGCCCAGATCGCGACCCGGCGCGGCAGCTTGGTGCGCAGCTCGTTGAGCGTGTCCAGCGTCTCGTTCGGGCTCACGCTGCCGGAGTGGCTGAGCGCCACGACGTCGGCGTCGAGGGCCGCAGCCGCCCGTGCGATGTCCCACACCGGGGTCTGCACGCCCAGCGACGTGCAGCGACACCCTTCCAGCGTCAGCGCCACCTCGGCCATCAGCAGCCCGAGAGAGTGCGGCTCGCCGCTGGACGTGGTCAGCAGCACATGCGGACGCAGCCCGCCGCCACCGGGGCGCGAGGCTAGGGCCGTGCGCAGCTGCCGCTGCACCAGTTCCGTGTACAAGTGCTCCTGGAACAGTTCGAGGCGGCCCTGCATCCAGGCGTCGCCCACCTCGGTCGTCAGCGGCGCAATCACCTCGCGCACGAAGCGCCCCAGTCCCAGGCGTGTCAGCGCGTCGTCCATCCGGACCTGGAAGTCGCGGGCCCGGTTGCCGATCAGCAGGTCGAGCAGGTCACGCCGCAGCGCGACCGCGTCGGACAGGGGGCCGGCGGGCGGGGTTTCGGAGGGTTGGCGGGTGGAACCGGACACGGTGGTTGCGGAGCGTGTACTTGATAGTATAAGATTGAACTCATGAGTTCACGACACGCCCATCCCCTGGCCCGGCGGTCACAAGCCGTTGCAATCGGCGGTGCGGAACTTCCGCGGCGGCGCCGTGTCCATGCAGAAGTACCGGTTTCGTTGCTGCGCAGCCTTCCAGCGAGTCTGGCTGCAATCCCTGAGCGCTTCTCCTCCTCCTCCCTCCCTCCCTCCTTCGCTCCGGGGCGCCGCGCAGCAGTCTTTACACCCAAGGGCATCGCCAGGCGCGATGCCCTTTCCTTTTCTGCCGGGAGCTGAGCGATGCGCCGTGTCGCCGTCATCGGTTCCGGCATCGCCGGCCTGTCCGCCGCCCACGCATTGCGGCGTGAGGCCCGGGTCACCCTGTACGAGGCTGCCGACTGGTTCGGTGGACATGCCCACACCGTCGATGTGGAGCTGGAAGGCCGGCGCCACGGTGTGGACACCGGCTTCCTGGTGTTCAACGAGCGCACCTACCCGGGCCTGATCCGGCTGTTCTCCGACCTCGGCGTGGCCACCGCGCCGTCGGACATGTCGTTCTCGGTTCAGTCACCCGCCACCGGCTGGGAGTGGTGCGGCAGCAACCTCGACTCGGTGTTCGCCCAGCGCCGCAATCTGGTGTCGCCGCGCTTCTGGAAGATGCTTTCCGAGATCGTGCGCTTCAACCGGCTCTGTACGGCACTGGCGCAGGACGGCGGCGCGCTCGACGAGCCGATCGGCGACTTCCTCGATCGCCACCGCTTCGGTGCGGCGTTCCGCGACGGCTACTTCCTGCCGATGATCGGCTGCATCTGGTCCTGCCCGACGGACCAGATGCTGCGCTTCCCGGTCGGCACGATGATCCGCTTCTGCCACAACCATGGCCTGATCCAGCTCACCGACCGGCCGCAGTGGCACACGGTGAAGGGCGGCTCGGTGCGGTACGTCGAGCGCATCGTCTGGGGCATCGACGACAAGCGCCTTGGCGTGGCCGTGCGCGGCGTGAAGCGGCTGCCGCCGGGCGCCGGGCACGCCGGCGTGCTGGTGCGCACCGACCACGGCACCGAGCGCTTCGACGACGTGGTGCTGGCCACGCACACCGACGTGTCGCTGGCGCTGCTCGAGGACGCCGACGCCGACGAGCGCGGCGTGCTGGGCGCCATCCGCTACCAGCCCAACCGCGTGGTGCTGCACACCGACGCGTCCGTGCTGCCCCAGCGCCGCCGCGCCTGGGCCGCCTGGAACTACGAGCGCGCGGCCGACCGCTCGCGCGAGCAGGCCGCCGTGTGCCTGCACTACCTGATCAACCGGCTGCAGCCGCTGCCCTGGCAGCAGCCGGTGGTCGTGTCGATGAACCCGCTGCGCCCGATCCGCGACGACGCGGTGCTCGGCGAGTGGATCTACGACCACCCCGTGTTCGACCGCGCCGCGGTCGACGCCCAGCAGCGCCTGCCCTCGATCCAGGGCCGGTCGCATGTGTGGTTCTGCGGCGCCTGGGCGCGCTACGGTTTCCACGAGGACGGCCTGATGTCCGGCCAAGCCGTGGCGCAGGCCCTCGCCGCGCGCTGGGCCGCCACGCCCGCCGGAGCCGCGGCGTGACCCACCGGGCGCAGCTGGCGATCGGGCGCGTGCGCCACACGCGGCTCAAGCCCGCGGTGCATGCGTTCGACTACGCCACCTACTTCCTGCTGCTGCCGCTGCGCAGCCTGCGCGACCGACCGGATCCGGCGCTGGCGCGCAACCGCTTCGCGCCCGTCGCCTTCCACGACCGTGACCATGGCGACGGCCGCGCCGACTGCCTGGCCTGGCTCGAGGAGAAGCTGGCCGAGGCCGGCATCCACGACGCCGACGGCGAGGTGTGGCTGCAGGCGTATCCGCGCGTGCTGGGCTACGTGTTCAAGCCGGTAAGCTTCTGGTACTGCCACCGGCGCGACGGCTCGCTGGCCGCCGTGGTGGCCGAGGTGAACAACACCTTCGGCGAACGGCACTTCTACCTGCTGAGCGGGCCCGGCCTGGCCTGGGGCCGCGAGCTGACGGCCGAGAAGGTATTCCATGTGTCGCCGTTCTGCCGCGTCGAGGGTACCTACCGCTTCCGCTTCGCCCGCACCGACGAGCGCATCGTGGCGCGGGTCGAACTCGACGACGCCGACGGCGCACTGCTCGTCACCAGCGTCGGCGGCGAACTCGAACCGGCCACCGCCGCGCGGCAGCGCCGCGCGTTCTACGGCCAGCCCGCGATGACCCTGGGCGTCATCGCCCGCATCCACTGGCAGGCGCTGAAGCTGATGCTCAAGCGCGTGCCCTTCTTCAGCAAACCTCCCGCACCGCTGCAAGCCTTGTCGCACGGTGCTCCGTCTGCGCCCAGCGCCCTCACGAGATGACCATCGCCCGCACCCTGCGCGCCAGCGCGTCCGTCCCGCCCGCCGCCCCGGCCTCCGCCCGTGCCGTGCTGCATCTGCTGTCGAAGCTGTCCGTCGGCCGCCTCGACGTGCAGCTGCCCGACGGCTCGACCGCGCGCTTCGGTGCAGAGGGCGCGACCGAGCCGCACGGGGCGATCCGGCTCGACAACTGGAACGTCTGCGCCGCCGCGCTGCGCTCCGGCGACATCGGCTTCGCGGAAACCTACATCGCCGGCGACTGGCACACCCCGGACCTGGCCGCGCTGCTGCAGCTGTTCGTCGCCAACCGCGATTCGATCGAGTCGGTGGTCTACGGCACCTGGTGGGGTTCGCTGCTGCACCGGCTGCGCCACCTGACGCACCGCAACTCGCGCCGCGGCAGCCGCAAGAACATCCATGCCCACTACGACCTGGGCAACCCGTTCTACCGCCTGTGGCTCGACGAGTCGATGAGCTACTCGTCGGCCTGGTTCCAGGGCGACCGCAGCACCAGCCTGCGCGACGCGCAGACCGCCAAGCTCGACCGCGCGCTGCAGGAGTGCCGCGTGGCGCCGGGCGACCGCCTGCTCGAGATCGGCTGCGGCTGGGGCACGCTGGCGCGCCATGCGGCGTCGAAGTTCGGCGCGCAGGTCACCGGCGTCACGCTGTCCACCGAGCAGCTGGACTGGGCGCGCCATGCCGCGGCCGCCGACGGCCTGTCGCCGCGCATCGACCTGCGCCTGCAGGACTACCGCGACATTCCCGACGCCCCCTACGACGCGGTGGTGTCGATCGAGATGTTCGAGGCCGTCGGCCGCGAGTACTGGGCCGGCTTCTTCGACACCGTGCGCAGCAAGCTCAAGCCGGGCGGCCACGCCTGCATCCAGAGCATCACGATCCGCGACGACCTGTTCGAGCGCTACGTCGGCGGCACCGACTTCATCCAGCAGTACATCTTCCCCGGCGGCCTGCTGCCCAGCCCGAGCGAGTTCCGCAAGGCCGCGAGCGCGGCGGGCCTGGAGGTCGTCAACGAGCTGGCCTTCGGCGGCGACTACGCCGAGACCCTGCGCCGCTGGCGCGAGCGCTTCCTGGTCGAAGAGCCGCAGGTGCGGGCGCTGGGTTTCGACACGCGCTTCATGCGGACCTGGGAGTTCTACCTTGCCTACTGCGAAGCCGCGTTCTCCTGCGGCAACACCGATGTCGTCCAGTTCACGCTGCGTCGCGCCTGAGCGCCGGCGCCTGCTGTGCGCGGCTGCGCTGGTCGCGCTCGCGCCCGCCGCGGGCGCGCAGGCCGCGCCGCCGCCCGAGGTGGCGCTGGACCTGCCCGGCGCGAGGCTGCAGGGCCAGGGCACGCTGCGCTGGCTGGGCCTGCGGGTCTACGACGCCCTGCTGTGGTCGCGCACGCCGCTCACCCCCGCCGACGCGGTCAATGCGCCGCTGGCGCTGGAGCTGCGTTACGCGCGCCGCCTGAAGGGGCCTCTGATCGCTGAACGGTCGCTGGACGAGATGCGCCGGCAGGGCCCGATCGACGACGAGAACGCGCGCCGCTGGCTGGCCGCGATGACCGGGCTGTTCCCCGACGTCGACGAGGGCGACCGCATCACCGGCATCCAGCGCCCGGGCATCGGTGCACGCTTCCATGTCAACGGCCGCCTGTCCGGCGAACTGGCGGACGCCCAGTTCGCGCGACGCTTCTTCGGCATCTGGCTGTCCGACAGCACCTCGGAGCCGGCACTGCGCAGCGCTCTGCTCGGGACCCGGCCGTGACACCGGCCGGCGCCACGGCCACTCCCGCGCCCGCCCTGCCCGGCGGCGCCTCGGGCGTGTCCGCGGGCCTGTCCTACGGCGCGCTGGGCTTTCCGCTGGCGTTCGTGGCGCTGCCGCTATACGTGCTGCTGCCCAACCTGTATGCCAGCGAGTTCGGCGTGCCGCTGGCCGCGTTGGGCGCGATGCTGCTCGCGGCACGCCTGCTCGACGCGGTGGCCGACCCCTGGATCGGCCTGTGGACCGACCGCTGGTTCGCCCACTCGCCGGGGCGCGCGCTGGTGGCGGCGGCCTTCGCGGCCCTGTTCGCCGTGATGGGCTTCCACGCGCTGCTGTTCCCTCAGGTGCAGGGCGTCGGCGCACTGCTGACCTGGTGCGCTGTCGGCCTGGCCGTCACCTACCTGTCCTACAGCGTGCTCAGCGTCGTGCACCAGGCCTGGGGCGCGCGCCTGGGCGGCGACGCGCGCCAGCGTGCCGGCGTGGTCGCGTGGCGCGAGGGGCTGGCGCTGGTGGGCGTGGTCACGGCCAGCGTGCTGCCGGCCACGGCCGGCCTGGGGGCCACGAGCGCGACCTTCGCGGTGGCGCTTCTGGTCGGTCTGGCCTGCCTGACGCTGGCGCCCCGGCCCTCGCCGGGTCGTCTGGTGGAAGCGCTCGCGATGAGCCGGCCGCTGGCCGACCCTGCGCTGCGCCGGTTGCTGGCGGTGTTCATCGTCAACGGCATCGCCAGCGCGGTGCCCGCCACCCTGGTGCTGTTCTTCATCCGCGACCGGCTGCAGCTCGGCGCCTGGGAGCCGCTGTTCCTGGCCAGCTACTTCGTCGCCGGCGCGGCCTCGATGCCGCTGTGGGTCCGCCTCGTGCCGCGGTTCGGCCTGGCCCGCCCCTGGCTGGCCGGCATGCTGCTGGCGGTGTCGGCCTTCGTGTGGGCCGCCACGCTGGGCCCGGGCCAGCTCGGCGGCTACCTGGCCGTGTGCGTGGCCAGCGGCCTGGCCCTGGGCGCTGACCTGGCGCTGCCGGGCGCGATGCTGGCCGGCGTGATCGCGCGGTCCGGCCAGGCCGGCCGCGCCGAGGGCAGCTACTTCGGCTGGTGGAACTTCGCCACCAAGCTGAACCTCGCGCTGGCCGCCGGCCTGGCGCTGCCGCTGCTGTCCCTGCTGGGCTACACGCCCGGCGCCCGCGACCCCGACGCACTGACGGCGCTGACCCTGGCCTATTGCCTGCTGCCCTGCGTGCTCAAGCTGCTGGCCGCCGGCCTGCTGTGGGGCCTGTGGATGCGCTCTCCCCATTCCGAGGACCCTGCATGACGACCCTGCGCCGACGCTTCTTCCGCCCCGTAGCCGCGCTGCTGACGGCCCTGGCCCTGGCCGGCTGCGCCAGTGCGCCGGTGCCGCAGGACTACGCCAACGAGACCCCGCGACTGGACCTGCGCACCTACTTCAACGGCCCGCTCACGGCGCACGGCGTGTTCACCGACCGCAGCGGCAAGGTGGTGCGGCGCTTCGTGGTGCAGCTGCGCGGCACCTGGACCGGCAGTTCCGGCGTGCTGGAGGAGGACTTCAAGTACAGCGACGGCAAGGTCGAGCGTCGCGTCTGGCGCATCGACGACCTGGGCGGCGGCCGCTACCGCGGTCGCGCCGACGACGTCGTCGGCGAGGCCGTGGGCCAGGCCGCCGGCAACGCGCTGAACTGGCGCTACACCCTGGCGCTGCCCGTCGACGGCCGGGTCTACGAGGTCCAGTTCGACGACTGGATGTACCTGATGGACGAGCGCGTGATGCTGAACAAGGCCGTGATGAGCAAGTTCGGCATCACGCTGGGCGAGGTCACCCTCGCCTTCTACAAACCCTGAGCACCCGATGAGCCTGAACCCCCGCATCACCGACTGGAACGGCAAGGTCGTCTGGATCGTCGGCGCCTCCACCGGCATCGGCCGCGCCACGGCCGAGCGCCTGCTGGCCTCCGGCGCCCAGGTCGTCGTGTCGGCGCGCAGCGAAGCCGGCCTGCGCGCGATCGTGGCCGACCGCCCCAACGCCCAGGCCATCGTGCTGGACGCCACCGACCGCCAGGCCGTGCACGCGGCCTTCGACCAGGTGCTGGAAAGGCACGGCCGCGTCGACCTCGTCGTGTACTGCGCCGGCCACTACAAGGCCCTGCGCGCCACCGAGTTCGACCTCGACGAGATGCTGCGCCACCAGCAGGTGAACGTCACCGGTGCCTACTACCTGCTCGACGCGGTGCTGCCGCAGCTTCTGCGCCAGGGCGCCGCCGGCCAGCCCGGGCACCTGAGCCTGGTGGCCAGCGTGGCCGGCTACCGCGGCCTGCCGAATGCGCTGGCCTACGGCCCGACCAAGGCCGCGCTGATCCACCTGGCCGAGGTGCTCTACCTCGACCTGCAGCCGCGCGGCATCGGCGTGTCGATCATCAATCCGGGCTTCGTCGCCACGCCGCTGACCGCCAGCAATGCGTTCGAGATGCCGGCGCTGATCACGCCGGAGGAAGCGGCGCGCCAGATCGTCGCCGGCTGGGAGGCCGGGCGCTTCGAGATCCACTTCCCGAAGCGCTTCACGCTGTGGCTCAAGGCGCTGCGCCTGCTCGGCGACGGGCCCTACTTCGCGGCGATCCGCCGCGCCACCGGGCTGTGACCGTGGCCCGCCACGCCGACCCGCGCGTCGCGCGCGTGATCGACCTGTTCGAGCAGCTCACGCCCGACGACCTGCCGCGCCTCGGCGAGTTCTACGCCGACGATGCGCACTTCGTCGACCCGTTCAACGACGTTCGCGGCGTGGCAGCGGTGCGGCAGGTGTTCGAGCACATGTACCGCTCGCTGGACATGCCGCGCTTCATCGTGCACGACGCCGTCGCCGAGGGCGACCAGTGCTTCCTGACCTGGGATTTCCGCTTCGGATTCCTGCGCTATGCGCGTGGCACCGAGCAGTGCGTGCGCGGCAGCAGCCACCTGCGCTTCGCGCCCGACGGGCGCGTGCGCCTGCACCGCGACTACTGGGACGCGGCACAGGAGCTGTACGAGAAGCTGCCCGCCGTGGGCGTGCTGATGCGCTGGCTCAGGCGCCGCGCCAGCGAGTAGGCCGGCTCAGCGCTGGCCTTCGGTCAGCGTGTCGAGCTGGAAGCGGCCGCTCTTGTCGACCAGCCAGATGTCGGTGTAGCGCACCGTGCCCATCTTGGCCGGCGCCGGGAACGGGCTGGCCGCCTTGATCATGTTCACCGCCCAGGGGGCCACCTCGGCGGCCGCGGGCTGGCGCACCACGCGCACGTTCTGGACCACGCCCTGGGCGTCGATCTCGGTCTCGATGATGGCGATGCCGTACAGCAGCGGCGGCATCTTGCCCTTGTGGATGTGCTTGCCGTACGCCGCGTAGAGGTGGCGCGCGCCGTCGCTGCGGTATTCCAGCGGCGACTCGGCCTGGGACGGCCGCTTGAACGCGCCGGTGACCGGGGGCGTGGTGGCGAAGTTCTTGGTCTGCGCCAGGGCGGCGGGCGCGGCCAGGGCCGCACACAGGGCCAGCGCGGCGATTCGGGGCAGGCGGGTGGTGTTCATGGGGGCAGTCTAGGAATTGCGGTCCGGGCCCTGGCGTGCGTTCCGCACGCCGCCGCGCCGCTTGCGATTGGTTACCGCGACGCAGTTCTCACCGCAGCCAGCCCTTGCGGCGGAAATAGATGAAGGGCGCCGCCACCGACACCACCATCAGGCCGATCGCGAACGGGTAGCCCCAGGCCCAGCGCAGTTCGGGCATGGCGTCGAAGTTCATGCCGTAGACGCTGGCGATCAGCGTCGGCGGCAGCAGCGCCACGCTGGCCACCGAGAACAGCCGGATGATCTTGTTCTGGTTGATGTTGACGAAACCGACGGTGGCGTCCAGCAGGAAGTTGATCTTGTCGAACAGGAACGCGGTGTGCGAGTCCAGCGAGTCGATGTCGCGCAGGATCTGGCGTGCCTCCTCGAACTGCTCGGCATTGAGCATGCGGCTGCGCATCATGAAGCTCACCGCGCGCCGGGTGTCCATCACGTTGCGCCGGATGCGGCCGTTGAGGTCCTCCTCGCGCGCGATGGCGGCCAGCGCGGCACCGGCGGCGCGGTCGTCCACCTCCTGCTTGAGCGTCGCCGCGCCGACCTTCTCCAGGCTGTCGTAGATGCCCTCGAGCGCGTCGGCGCTGTACTCCGCGTCGGCGTCGTAGAGCTTGAGCAGCACGTCCTTGGCGTCCTCGATCAGCGCCGGGATCCGGCGCGCACGCAGCCGCAGCAGCCGGAACACCGGCAGGTCCTCCGCATGCACCGAGAACAGCACATGCTGGTGCAGGATGAAGGCCACCCGCACGTTGCGCGGGGCCTGGTCGTCGTCGATCAGGAAGTCCGAGCGGATGTGCAGCTCGCCGTTGTCCTCCTCGTAGAAGCGCGCCGACTCCTCGAGGTCATCGTCGACGATGTCGTCGGGCAGCGTGAGGCCGAAGCGGGCGCGCAGCAGGCCCTTCTCGTCCGGCGTGGGCGCCTCCAGGTCGACCCATACCGGCTGCAGCCCGTCGAGCTGTCGGGGGTCGTCGATCTCTTGCTGGACCAGCCGGCCATTGACCAGCGTGAACACGTTGAGCATGGAACTCGGCTCCGGCGCCGGCACGGGCGCAAGGGGCATGCAATGGGGGATCGGTGTTCCGTCTCACCCCGGCGCATGGCGGCTGGAGCGGACGGTCACCGAGGGTGACTCGGGTCCAAACGGGTCTCCGGACAAAGACGAAGGATTATGTCACCGCGATCCTGCGGCGAAGCTGTCATCATGGTCTCGACAGGGGTGGCGGCTTCGGGTTGCCAGACCGCCGGCCCCTGGGCACACTGGCCCACGCGACCTTGTCTTTCATTCTGCAATCCACCCCCCAGTTTTCCCCTGCGGCCGCCGGCCGCCTTGCCCTTGCCTTCCCTGCTGAAAAGGAGCACTCGATGAATCTGACGATCAGCGGACACCACCTCGATGTCACTCCCGCCCTGCGCGAGTACGTGGTCAACAAGCTGGACCGAGTCACCCGGCACTTCGACCAGGTGGTCGACATCACCGTGCTGCTGAGCGTGGAGAAGCAGAAGGAGAAGGAACGACGGCAGAAGGCCGAGGTGAACCTGCATGTGAAGGGGCGCGACATCCACGTGGAGCAGGCCCACGAGGATCTTTACGCCGCCATCGACCAGCTGGTGGACAAGCTCGACCGCCAGGTGTGCCGTCACAAGGACCGTGTCCAGGACCACCATCACGCATCGCCCAAGCGCCTGGAAGCTAGCGCCTGAGGCAAGTAAGCGTCTACTGACAAGCGGCCTTCGGGCCGCTTTTTCATGCCCTCGCGGCGACCGGGATGCCGCAGCGCAGCAAAAGTGCAACACACCCCGGCTTTGGCGGGACGGCCCTCTATCTGCGGCGCCCCACGGCTCCCATAATCCACGGCTCCGACATGTTTCCTAGCGTGTCAGCCGCGCGTTCGACGCTGCGTTGAATGCCACGGAAGGACGCCGCCCGCATGAACAGACTTGCCGCCATCTTGCCCGCCACCAACGTGATGCTCGGCGTGGACGCCACGAGCAAGAAGCGGGCGTTCGAACATGCCGGCGTGCTGTTCGAGAACCAGCACGCCATCGCGCGGGCCACCGTCACCGACAACCTCTTCGCGCGCGAGCGCCTGGGCTCCACCGGGCTGGGGCACGGCGTGGCCATCCCGCACGGGCGCATCAAGGGGCTGAAGAACCCGCTGGCCGCGGTGCTGCGCGCCCAGCAGCCGATCGCCTTCGACGCGCCGGACGACGAGCCGGTGTGCCTGCTGATCTTCCTGCTGGTGCCCGAGGCGGCGACGCAGCGGCACCTGGAGATCCTGTCCGAGATCGCCGAGATGCTGTCCGACCGCGACCTGCGCGAGCGCCTGAAGGCCGCGCCCGACGCCGCGACCCTGCACAAGCTGATCGCCGACTGGGAACCGCTGAAGTCGGTCGCATGATCGCGCCGGGCCGCATTGCGGCGAGGCTGCCCTCGTGAAACCCACCTCGATCAGCGCCGAGGCGCTGTTCGAAGCCCACCGCGACGCCTTGCAGTGGGAGTGGGTCGCGGGCCATGCGCACCCGGAACGCCGCTTCGACGACGCCGCCATCCGTGACGCCCGCTCCGCCGCGGACCTGATCGGCTACCTGAACTACATCCACCCCTACCGGGTGCAGATCGTCGGCCGGCGCGAGGTGGCCTACCTCAGCGAGGCCGCGCCCGAGGTGATCGACAAGCGCATCGCCCGCATCGTCACGCTCGAGCCCCCGCTGCTGATCGTTGCCGACGCGCAGACGCCGCCGGACCGCCTGGTGGCGATGTGCGACCGCGCCGAGATCCCGCTGTTCGTCACCCGCGAGTCGGCCGGCCACGTGATCGACGTGCTGCGCGCCTATCTCGGGCAGCGCTTCGCCGACCGCACCACGCGCCATGGCGTGTTCATGGACATCCTCGGGCTGGGCGTGCTGCTCACCGGCGAGTCCGGCCTGGGCAAGAGCGAGCTCGGGCTGGAACTGATCTCTCGCGGCCACGGCCTGGTGGCCGACGACGCGGTGGACATCTACCGCACGTCGCAGACGGCGCTGGAGGGCCGCTGCCCGCCGCTGCTGGCCAACCTGCTCGAGGTGCGCGGCATCGGCCTGCTCGACATCAAGGCCATCTTCGGCGAGACCGCCGTGCGCCGGAAGATGCGCGTGCAGCTGCTGGTGCACCTGGTGCGCAAGGAGACGATGGAACGCGAGTTCGAGCGCCTGCCCTACGAGCCGCTGCGCGAGGACATCCTCGGCGTGCAGGTGCGCAAGGTGGTGATCGCGGTGGACGCGGGCCGCAACCTGGCGGTGCTGGTGGAAGCGGCCGTGCGCAACACCATCCTGCAGCTGCGCGGCATCGACACCTACGGCGAGTTCGTGCGCCGCCACCAGGAAGCGATGGAAGGCCCGCAGGACGGCTGAGCCGCGGCGGCCGGCGCGACGTCAGCGCGGGCGGTGCGGACAGTCGGTCTTGGTGCAGACCGCGTACATCGACAGCGCATGTTCCTGCAGCGCGAAGCCGCGCTGCTCGGCCACGGCGCGCTGGCGCGCCTCGATCTCGGCGTCGAAGAACTCC
This sequence comes from Aquabacterium sp. T101, assembly GCF_057219775.1. Classification (NCBI taxonomy): domain Bacteria; kingdom Pseudomonadati; phylum Pseudomonadota; class Betaproteobacteria; order Burkholderiales; family Sphaerotilaceae; genus Aquabacterium; species Aquabacterium sp. T101. The sequence continues at coordinate 284,363 of NZ_JBXVVZ010000003.1, read as the reverse complement.
TCGACCCGGCCGCAGGTCAGGCACAGCAGGTGGTCGTGATGCTTGCCCTCGTTGAGCTCGAACACCGACTTGCCGCTCTCGAAATGGCTGCGCGACAGCAACCCGGCCTGCTCGAACTGCATCAGCACGCGGTAGACCGTGGCCAGGCCGATGTCGGCGTCCTCGGCCAGCAGCAGCTTGTAGACGTCCTCGGCCGTCATGTGGCGCTGCTTCGAGCGCTGGAAGACCTCCAGGATCTTCAGGCGCGGCAGGGTGGCCTTCAGGCCACTGCTCTTGAGGTCGTCGGCGCGGGTCATGGCGGTCGGTAAAATCGCCCGCATCATAGCCAGCGCCGCCCAGCGGCCCGGACCTGCCCCATGCGACGCTCCTGCCTTGTTCTCGCCCTCGTCGCCCTGACCGGCTGCTCCTCGCTGCAGCCGCCGAAGGACAAGCTGCTGGGCGTCGTCACGCCCTACCGCATCGACATCATGCAGGGCAACGTGGTCACCAAGGAACTGGCCGCGCAGGTCAGGCCCGGCATGAGCCGGGAGCAGGTGCGCGACCTGCTCGGCTCGCCGCTGCTGGCCAGCGCCTTCCATGCCGAGCGCTGGGACTACGTGTTCACCCTGAGGCGCCAGGGCGTCGAGCCGCAGCGCCGCAGCGTCGTGGCGCACTTCGGCAAGGACGGCAAGCTCGAGCGGCTCGAGGCGCCCGACCTGCCCTCCGAGACCGAGTTCGTCACCTCGGTGCTGCCGCGGCGCAGCGGCACCGAGCCGGTGCTGGCCCTGACCGACGAGCAGAAGAAGGCCCTGCCGCCGCCGGTGAAGACCGAGACGCCGGCGACGGTGCAGCCCCAGGGCGCCGCGCGGACCTACCCGCCGCTCGAGCCGGCATGACGCTGCGCATCGCGGTGGCCGGCGCTTCCGGCCGCATGGGGCGCATGCTGATCGACGCCGTGCAGGCCGCGCCGGACTGCGCCCTGGCCGGCACGCTGGACATCGGCCAGGACATCGACGCCGGCCTGTCCGGCGCCCAGGTGCTGATCGACTTCACCCGGCCCGAGGGCACGATGGCGCACCTGGCCGCCTGCCGCCGCCTCGGCGTCAAGGCCGTCATCGGCACCACCGGCTTCAGCGACGCCCAGAAGGCCGAGATCGCCGGCCATGCGCAGCACCTGGCGCTGATGGTCTCGCCCAACATGAGCGTGGGCGTCAACGTGGTGCTGCGCCTGCTGGACACGGCCGCGCGCGCGCTGGCCGAGGGCTACGACATCGAGATCGTCGAGGCGCACCACCGCCACAAGGTGGACGCGCCCAGCGGCACCGCGCTGAAGATGGGCGAGGTGGTCGCCGCCGCGCTGGGGCGCGACCTGCGCCAGTGCGCCGTCTACGGGCGCGAGGGCGTGACCGGGGAGCGCGACCCGTCGACCATCGGCTTTGCCACCGTGCGCGGCGGCGACATCGTCGGCGACCACACGGTGATGTTCTGCGGCACCGGCGAACGCATCGAGATCGCCCACAAGAGCGCCAGTCGCGCCACGTATGCGCAGGGCGCGCTGCGCGCGGCCCGGTTCCTGATGGACAAGCCGTCCGGCCTGTTCGACATGAACGACGTGCTGGGGCTGCGCTGATGGACGGCTTTGCCACCTTCTGGAACGCCAGCGACGCCATCGGCCGCGCGGTCGCCCTGATGCTGCTGGCCATGTCCGTGGCGAGCTGGGTCACCATCCTCTGGAAGGGCTGGGTGCTCGCGCGCGTGCGGCGCGACATCGAGCGCGCCGTGCCGGCGTTCTGGGCCGCCCCCGCCCTGGCCGAGGGCCGCTCGCGGCTGGCCTCGCTGGACCGCGAGGGCGTGCTGCTGCCGCTGATCGAGGCTGCCACCGCCGAGGCGCCGGCCGGCACGCTCGAGTCGGGCGCGCAGGCGGACTCGCGCATCACGCGGCGCCTGCGCGACGCGCTGCACCGCGGCCTGGCGCACCTGCAGTTCGGCCAGGTGCTGCTGGCCTCGATCGGCAGCACTTCCCCTTTCATCGGCCTGTTCGGCACCGTCTGGGGCATCTACCACGCCCTGGTGGCCATCGCCTCGGCCGGCTCGATCACCATCGACAAGGTGGCCGGGCCGGTGGGCGAGGCGCTGATCATGACGGCCGCCGGCCTGGCGGTGGCGATCCCCGCCGTGCTGGCCTACAACGTGTTCGGCAAGTGGGTGGGCGCGGCCGAGGCCGAGCTCGAGGGCTTCGCGCACGACCTGCGCGAGATGCTGGCCGACACCGGCCGCGCGGCCTGACCGCCATGGCCTTCGGCCGCCTCGAACGCAACCCCGGCCCCGCGCCGATGAGCGACATCAACATGACGCCGCTGATCGACGTGATGCTGGTGCTGCTGGTGATCTTCATCATCACCGCGCCGCTGATGACCTCCAGCCTCAAGCTGGACCTGCCCAGGACCGACGCCGCCACGCCGACGGCCGCGCCCACCTTCGTGGCGGTGGCCATCGACGGCAACGGCCGGCTGTACTTCGGCGACGAGGCCCTGACGCGCGACCAGCTGGCGCAGCGCGTCGCGGCAGCCGCGCGCGGCAACCCGCAGCTCGAGGTGCAGCTGCGGGCCGACCAGAAGGTGCCCTACGGCCAGGTGGCGGACCTGATCGCGCTGGTGCAGCAGGCGGGCCTGACCCGCATCGGCTTCGTCACCGAGGCGCCGAAGCGGTAGCCGACTTCTAGAATCGGCGGATGAACGAGAAATACGTCCCCGCCGAAGTCGAAGCCGCCGCCCAGGCCGAATGGGTGGCCGCCGACGCCTACCGTGTCACCGAAGACACCGCCCGGCCCAAGTACTACGCCTGCTCCATGCTGCCCTACCCCAGCGGCAAGCTGCACATGGGGCACGTGCGCAACTACACCATCAACGACATGCTCGCGCGCTACAAGCGCATGCAGGGCTTCAACGTGCTGATGCCGATGGGCTGGGACGCCTTCGGCCTGCCGGCCGAGAACGCGGCCATGAAGAGCAAGGTTGCCCCGGCGGCCTGGACCTACGAGAACATCCGCGTCATGAAGGCCCAGTGCCAGGCGCTGGGGCTGGCGATCGACTGGTCGCGCGAGCTGACCACCTGCTCGCCCGACTACTACAAGTGGAACCAGTGGTTCTTCCTGAAGATGCTCGAAAAGGGCATCGCCTACCGAAAGACGCAGATCGTCAACTGGGACCCGGTGGACCAGACCGTGCTCGCCAACGAGCAGGTGATCGACGGCCACGGCTGGCGCTCCGGCGCGCCGGTGGAAAAGCGCGAGATCCCCGGCTACTACCTGAACATCACGCGCTACGCCGAGGAGCTGCTCGACTGCACGCTGAACAAGCTGCCGGGCTGGAGCGAGCGGCTGCGCCTGATCCAGGAGAACTGGCTGGGCAAGAGCACCGGCGTGAACTTCGGCTTCCCGTACACGATCGACGGCCAGGCCTCGCTGCTGCGCGTCTACACCACGCGCGCCGACACCATCATGGGCGTCACCTTCGTGGCCATCGCGGCCGAGCACCCGCTGGCCACGCGGCTGGCGCGCGACAGGCCCGAGCTGCTGCCCTTCATCGACAAGTGCAAGAAGGGCTCCGTGATGGAAGCCGACATGGCCACGATGGAAAAGGAGGGCATGCCCACCGGCTTCCACGTCGCGCATCCGCTCACCGGCGCGCCGGTCGAGGTGTGGGTCGGCAACTACGTGCTGATGGCCTATGGCGAAGGCGCGGTGATGGGCGTGCCCGCGCACGACGAGCGCGACTTCGCCTTCGCCAGGAAGTACGGCCTGCCGATCCCGCAGGTGATCGCGGTGCCGGGCAAGACCTTCTCCACCGACGCCTGGCAGGAGTGGTACGCGGACAAGCAGTCCGGCACCTGCGTCAACTCGGGGCCCTACGACGGCCTGGCGCACGAGGCCGCCGTGGACGCCATCGCCGCCGACCTCAAGGCGCGCAACCTGGGCGACAAGCAGGTGCAGTTCCGCCTGCGCGACTGGGGCATCAGCCGCCAGCGCTACTGGGGCACGCCGATCCCGGTGATCCACTGCGACAGCTGCGGCGTGGTGCCGGTGCCCGAGAAGGACCTCCCGGTCGTGCTGCCCGAGGACCTGATCCCCGACGGCAGCGGCAACCCGCTGAACAAGTGCGAGTCGTTCCTGAAGTGCGCCTGCCCGAAGTGCGGCAAGCCGGCGCGGCGCGAGACCGACACGATGGACACCTTCGTCGACAGCGCCTGGTACTACATGCGCTATTGCACGCCGGGGGCGCCCACGATGGTCGACGCGCGCAACGACTACTGGATGCCGATGGACATCTACATCGGTGGCATCGAGCACGCGGTGCTGCACCTGCTGTACGCGCGCTTCTGGACCAAGGTCATGCGCGACATGGACCTGCTGCACTACGACGAGCCCTTCGTGCGCATGGTCAACCACGGCATGCTGCTCAACCACATCTACTACACGCGCAACGCCAAGGGCGGCAAGGACTACGTGCCGCCGCTGGAGGTCAGGCCCGTGCATGACGCGGCGGGCCACATCGTCGGCGGCACGCTGGCCGACGGCAGCGCGGTGGAGTACGGCGGCGTGGGCAAGATGGGCAAGACCGAACGCAACGGCGTCGACCCGCAGGAGCTGATCGACAAGTACGGCGCCGACACCGCGCGGCTGTTCGTGATGTTCGTCGGCGGTCCCGAGGACGCCTCGGTCTGGTCCGATTCCGGCGTCGAGGGCTCGTCGCGCTTCCTGCGCCGCGTCTGGCAGTTCGGAGCGCGGCATGCGGAGCTGATCCGCGACGCGGGCGACGGCGCGGCCAGCGGCGACGCGGCACGCGCGCTGCGCCGCGAGATCCACACCGTGCTCAAGCAGGTGAGCTACGACTACGAGCGCATGCAGTACAACACCGTGGTCTCCGGCGCGATGAAGCTGCTCAATGCACTGGAAGGCTTCCAGCCGCGCGCGGGCGAGGCCGGCGACGCGGCCGTGCTGCGCGAAGGCGCCTCGGTGCTGCTGCGCGTGCTGTACCCGGCCTGCCCGCACATCACCCAGGTGATGTGGGACTCGCTTGGTCTGGCCCGCGGCACCGGCGCGCTGATGGACGCCCCGATGCCGGCGGTGGACGAGTCCGCCCTGGTGCGCGACGAGATCGAGCTGGTGCTGCAGGTCGGCGGCAAGACGCGCGGCTCGATCCGCGTGCCGGCCACGGCCGACAGGGCCGCCATCGAGGCCGCCGCAGCGGCTGCGCCCGAGGTGGCCCGCTTCGGCGAAGGCAAGGCGGTGCGCAAGGTCGTCGTCGTGCCGGGTCGGCTGGTCAACGTCGTCGTCGGCTGATGCGCACGCGCCGCGCCGCCCTCGTCGCTGCCGCCCTGTGGCCCGCGGGGGCCCTGCTGGGCTGCGGCTTCGAACTGCGCCGCGCCGTCGCCCTGCCGATGAAGTCCGTCGCGCTGACGGGCTTCACGCCCGGCTCGCCGCTGGCCGCCGGGATGCGCCGCGCGCTGCGCGACAGCGGCGTGGCGCTGCGCGACAACCCGGCGCAGGCCGAGGTGGTGCTGGAAGCGCTGGCCGACACGCGCGAGCGCACCGTGGCCGCGTCCACCGCCGTCGGTCAGGTGCGCGAGCTGCAGTTGCGGGTGCGGCTGCGCTTCCGGCTGGCCACGCCCGCCGGCCGGCTGCTGATCGCGCCCACCGAGCTGCTGCTCACGCGCGACATGAGCTACAGCGAGACCGCCGCGCTGGCCAAGCAGCAGGAGGAGGCCCTGCTGTACGGCGCGATGGACGAGGACATCGTGGCCCAGGTGATGCGGCGGCTGGCCTCGGTACAGTTGGGCGCATGAACGTCAAGCCGGACCAGCTCGGCACGCACCTCGCCCGCGGGCTCAGGCCGCTGTACGTGGTGCACGGCGACGAGCCGCTGCTGGCGCAGGAGGCGGGCGACGCGATCCGGGCCGCTGCGCGCGACGCCGGCTATGGCGAGCGCAAGGTCTACACCGTGGGCAACGCGGCGCACTTCGACTGGGACGGCTTCCTCGGCGCCTCGCAGGCGATGAGCCTGTTCGCCGAGCGCCAGCTGATCGAGCTGCGCATCCCCTCGGGCAAGCCGGGCAAGGACGGCTCCGAGGCGCTTCAGCGCTACTGCGAGTCGCTGTCCGACGACGTGGTCACGATCGTCCACCTGCCCAAGCTCGACTGGCAGCAGGCCAAGAGCGGCTGGTTCGGCGCGCTCGACCAGCACGGCGTCGTGGTGCGGGTGGACGCGGTGGAGCGGCGCGACCTGCCGGCGTGGATCGCCCGGCGCCTGTCGGCCCAGGGCCAGCGCGTGGCCGACGGTGACGAAGGGCAGCGCACGCTGACCTTCTTCGCCGACCGCGTGGAAGGCAACCTGCTGGCCGCGCACCAGGAGCTGCAGAAGCTCGCGCTGTTGCATCCGCAGGGCGTGCTGAGCTACGAGCAGGTGGAAGCCGCCGTGCTCAACGTGGCGCGCTACGACGTGTTCAAGCTCGGCGAGGCCGTGCTGGCCGGCCAGGTGGCGCGCGCGCTGCGCATGCTCGAAGGCCTGGAGGCCGAGGGCGAGGCGCCGGTGCTGGTGCATTGGACGCTGGCCGAGGACCTGCGCGCCCTCAAGCGCATCAAGGACACCGTGGCCGACGGCAAGCCCCTGCCGATGGCGCTGAAGGAAGCGCGCGTCTGGGGCGTGAAGGAGCGCCTGTTCGAGCGCGTGGTGCCGGCGCTGGCCGACCACCAGCTCGCGCACCTGGTGCAGGCGGCCAGCGTGTGCGACGGCGTCATCAAGGGCCTGAAGCACCCGGACTGGCCGCTGGACGCCTGGTCGGCGCTCAAGCGCCTGGTGCTGCTGACGCTGCAGCAGGTGACGTCGGCCCCGGCCGCCCCGGCGCGCGCCGCCGGCACCGGCGCCCGGCTGCAGCTCGCGTTGCAGGCCTGAGCCGGGCCGGCGCCCTCAGTAGCCGCGCGCGCGGTCGACGAGATGCGCCGGCGGTTCACCGCGCGCCACCGCGCGCAGGTTGGCCGCCGCGACGGCGGCCGCGCTGCGTTCGTCGGTCAGCGCGGCGGCATGCGGCAGCACCGTCACCCGCGGATGGCGCCAGAACGGATGCTCACCCGGCAGCGGCTCGGTGGCGAACACGTCCAGCACCGCGCGATGCAGATGGCCGCTGTCCAGCGCGGCCAGCAGGTCGGCGTCGACCACGTGCGCGCCGCGCGCGAGGTTGACGACGCTGGCCCCGCGCGGCAGCGCGGCGAACGCCCGCGCGTCGAGCAGGCCGCGGGTGGCAGGCGTCAGCGGCAGCAGGTTCACCACCACCTCGGCGCCGGCCAGCGCCTGCACCAGCGGCACCCCATCGCTGGCGCGCCAGCCGCTGACGCGGTATCCCAGGCCCGCCAGGCGCTGCGCCACCGCGCCGCCCATGGCGCCGGTGCCCAGCACCCGCACCGGCACCTCGTCGGCGCGCCGCTGGGCCAGCTGGCGCCACACCGCGTCGCGCTGCTGCTGCTGGTAGTCGAAGTAGCGCCGGTGCAGGCCGAGCACGGCCCAGGCGGCGGTCTCGGCCATCGCGGTGCTCATGGCCGGGTCCACCATGCGCGCCACGGGCACGCCGGCGGGCAGCGTGGGGTCGGCCAGCAGCCGGTCCACGCCGGCCCACAGCGACTGCACGAAGCGCAGGTTCGGCAGCGACGCAAGCCGACCCGGCGCCGGGTTGGCCACCACGGCGATGGTGATCGAGGCGGCCTCGAACGGCCGGTCCTCGCGCTGCCAGTCGATGTCGGGCGCGGCAGCCTGCAGGGCCTGCCACCACGCCTCGCGCTCGGCCGGCTCGAAGCTGCCGGCCAGCAAGGCCACCGGGCGCCCGCCGCTCACCGGCCACCCCCGCCGGCGAAGACCGACCGCAACGACGCGTGCCGGCGATGCAGGCCGATCGGCAGCATGGTCAGCCCGCCCGCGCCCGTTGCAGCAGCCGCTCGACGGCCACGCGCGTGGTGGCGTCGCGCACCGCGGCCCGGTCGCCGTCGAGCTGCAGGCGCTCCGCTCCCGTGGCCGCGCCGCGCTGCGCCAGCGCCAGCCACACGGTACCCACCGGCTTGCCCGGCACCGCCCCCCCGGGCCCGGCGATGCCGGTGACGGCCACCGCCAGGTGGGCGTCCGACCGTTCCAGCGCGCCTTCGGCCATCGCGCGCGCCACCGGCTCGCTGACCGCGCCGTGCGCCGCGATCGTCGCGGCGTCCACGCCCAGCTGCGCGGTCTTGGCGGCATTGCTGTAGGTGACGAAGCCGCGGTCGAACCAGTCGCTGGACCCGGCCAGCGCGGTGCAGGCGGCGGCGATCAGGCCACCGGTGCAGCTCTCCGCGCTGGCGATGCGCCAGCCGCGCGCGCGCAGGGCGTCGGCCAGCGCCGACACCAGCGCCTCGGCCTGCCCGGCGTCGAGCAGGCCGGGGTGGGACGGGGGCAGCAGCGCGGACGTCATGACATCGCGAAGCGCCACAGCGCGATCACCAGCAGCGTGCACAGCGCGGCCACGAGGTCGTCCGCGATGATGCCCACGCCCTGCATCGCGCCGCGCGCCTGCTTGAAGCGGCGGTCGCACCAGCCCACCGGGCCGGGCTTGACCGCGTCGAAGAAGCGGAACAGCCCGAACGCCACCAGCTGCGCCAGCCAGCCCGCCGGCATCACCAGCCAGAGCACGATCCAGAACGCCACCACCTCGTCCCAGACGATGTTGCCGGGGTCGGCCACGGCGAGGTGCTGCGCGGTGACGGCGCAGGCCCACACGCCCAGCGCCAGCGACACGGCGATGACCGCCGCCCACGCCAGCGGGCCCAGCGGCGCGAGCCACAGGTCGAACACCAGGAACGCGGCCCAGGCCCACAGCGTGCCCACGGTGCCCGGCGCCTTGGGCGACAGGCCGCTGCCGAAACCCAGCGCCACCCAGTGCGCCGGATGCCGGCGCATGAAGGCCGCGCTGGCCCGCTGCGGCGCGCCGGCTGCGTCGCGCAGCACTTTCGCGTCGCTCACGTCGGGCTCGGCCATGGGCGTGGTCATGCCTTGAAATGGTCGAAGCCGCCGGGCGGACGCTCGAGCGGACGGCCCTGTTCGTCGAGCAGGCGCAGTCCCGGTGCGGCGTCGATGCGGCCGATGACGCTCGCGGCGCAGCCGGCCGACGCCGCCGCCTCGCGCACGCGCGCGGCGTGCGCCGGCGGCGCGGTGAACAGCAGCTCGTAGTCGTCACCGCCGGCGGCGAGGCACTCGCGCCGCAGCGGGGCGGGCGTGGCCGCCAGATCGGCGCTGCACGGCAGGTCGGCCAGGCGCAGTGTGGCGCCGACGCCGGATCGCGCCAGCACATGGCCGATGTCGCCGGCCAGCCCGTCGGACAGGTCGATCGCCGCGCTGGCCACGCCGCGCAGCGCCACGCCCAGCGCCACGCGCGGCGAAGGCTGCTCCATGCACGCGCGCACGCGCTCGAACGCATCGGCAGGCAGCGCCACGCGGCCGCGGAACACCTCCAGCGCCAGGCGCGCGTCGCCCAGGCCACCGCCGACCGGATGGCTCACCCACACGTCGTCGCCCGGCCGCGCGCCGGAGCGCAGCAGCGCCTGCCCCGGCGGCACCTCGCCGAACACCGTGATGCCGATGGCCAGCGGGCCGGCCGTGGTGTTGCCGCCGACGAGCTCGATGCCCTGCGCGTCGGCCAGCGCGTGCAGGCCCTGCGCGAAGCCGTCGAGGAAGGCCTCGTCCACGCGCGGCAGCGTCAGCGACAGCAGGAACGCCACCGGTGCGGCGCCGCAGGCGGCCAGATCGGACAGGTTCACCGCCAGGGCCTTGTGGCCCAGGCGCGCCGGCGGCACGGTGGGCAGAAAGTGGCGCCCTTCCACCAGCGTGTCGGTCGACACCGCCCACTGCTGTCCCGGCGCGGGCGCGAGCAGCGCGCAGTCGTCGCCCACGCCGAGCACGGCGCGGCGCGCCGGCCGCGTGAACCAGCGCTGGATCAGGTCGAACTCTCCGGTCGGCATCGGCGGCGGTGCAGGCTGTGCGGGGGCGTGACGCGAGTCTAGCGGGCGCCCTTGCGGTGCCACCGCCGCGCACCTACGCTTGGCGCGTCGTCACACCGGAAGCGATCGATGAGCCTGCACCACCAGCTCCAGCAACGCGCGGCCGCGGGCCGTCCCGTCCGGGTCGGCCTCATCGGCGCCGGCAAGTTCGGTTCGATGTACCTCGCGCAGGTGCCCCGCACGCCGGGCGTGCACCTCGTGGCCATCGCGGACCTGAACCCGGCCGCGGCGCGGCGCAACCTGGCGCGCGTGGGCTGGGCGCCCGAGCGCTGCGCCGCCGCGTCGGTGCAGACCGCACTGCGCGAGGGCAGCACCTGGGTCACCGACGACTGGCAGGCGCTGGTCGCGCTGCCCGAGATCGACGTGGTGGTCGAGTGCACCGGCGCGCCGGTGGCGGCGGTGGACCACATCCTGGCCGCGATCGGGCAGCGCAAGCATGTCGTCAACGTCACCGTGGAGGCCGACGCCTTCTGCGGCCCGCTGCTGGCGCGGCGCGCGGCCGAGGCCGGCGTGGTCTACAGCCTGGCCTACGGCGACCAGCCGGCGATGATCTGCGACCTGGTCGACTGGGCCCGCACCTGCGGCTTCCCGGTGGTGGCGGCCGGCCGCGGCCACAAGTGGCTGCCGCACTTCGCGCAGAGCACGCCCGAGACGGTGTGGGGCTACTACGGCCTGACGCCCGAGCAGGCCGAGCGCGGCGGCCTGAACCCGAAGATGTTCAACAGCTTCCTCGACGGCAGCAAGCCGTCGATCGAGTCCACCGCGGTGTCCAACGCCACCGGCCTGGCCGTGCCGTCGGACGGCCTGAAGTACCCGCCGGCCAGCGTCGAGGACATCCCCTTCGTGACGCGCCCGGTGGCCGAGGGCGGCGTGCTCGAGCGCAAGGGCATGGTCGAGGTGATCTCCAGCCTGGAGCGCGACGGCCGCGTCATCCGCTACGACATCCGCATGGGCGTGTGGGTCACGGTGGAGGCCGAGACCGACTACGTGAAGCACTGCTTCGAGGAGTACAACGCCCACACCGACCCGAGCGGCCGCTACTTCACGCTCTACAAGCGCTGGCACCTGATCGGGCTGGAAGTGGGCCTGTCGGTGGCCAGCGTGGCGCTGCGCGGCGAGCCCACCGGCGTGGCACGCGGCTGGAACGCCGACGTGGTGGCCACCGCCAAGCGCGACCTGAAGCCCGGCGAGATGCTCGACGGCGAAGGCGGCTACACCGTGTGGGGCAAGCTGCTGCCGGCGGCCACGTCGCGCACGCTGGACGGCGCGGGCGGGCTGCCGCTGGGCCTGGCCCACGACGTGAAGGTGGTGCGGCCGGTGCCCGCGGGCCGCAGCCTGACCTGGGCCGACGTGCAGATGCCCGCGTCGCGCGCGCTCGAGCTGCGGCGCGAGATGGAGCGGCTGTTCGGCGGCTGAGCTGGCGCCACGGCCCGCGCAGACAGGCCGCCACGGCGGTCAGCGACGGCGTCCCGCCGGCTTCTGTGGCTCGTCGTCCTCGCTCCAGTGGAACCGATGCAGCACCCGGTGCAGCACCGGCGTGAACACCAGCGCCGCGGTCACGATGAACACCAGGCCGGCGTATAGCGCGAACAGGCCCGCGAACAGCTTGCCCTGCGGCGTGCGCGGCACGTCCACCGGGCCCATGCCGCCCAGCAGCATCGCCGTGTTGAGGAAGGCGTCGATCGGCGCCAGGCCCTCGAACGCCATGTAGCCCGCCATGCCGGCCGCCAGCGACAGCGCCACCAGCAGCAGCGCGAAGCCGCCGTGCCAGGCCATCCGGTGCGCGAAGTGCGCGGCCGTGGCCGGCCGCTGGTGGCGGCGCTCGTAGGTCATGGCGCGCCGCATCCCCGCGCCCCCGTTCTGCGCCTCAGCCCAGGCGCCGCCGGTGGGCGGCGATCTGCTCGGCCACGCGCTCGGGGGCGGTGCCGCCGGCCACCTTGCGCGCGTCGAGCGACGCGCGCAGCGTGAGCGCGCGCTCGTACACGTCGGCGTCGATCGCGGCATGGAAGCCGCGCAGCGTGGCCAGCGGCAGCTCGGACAGGTCCACGCCCTGCTGCAGGCCGGCCTTGACCGCGGCGGCCACCACCTCGTGCGCATCGCGGAAGGGCACGCCCTTCTTCACCAGGTAGTCGGCCAGGTCGGTGGCGGTGGCATAGCCGCGGCGCGCCGCGCGCTCCATGGCGTCGGGCTTGACGACGATGCCGCGCACCATCTCGGCCATGATGCGCAGCGTGGCCGCCAGCGTGTCGACGGCGTCGAACAGCGGCTCCTTGTCTTCCTGGTTGTCCTTGTTGTAGGTGAGCGGCTGGCCCTTCATCAGCGTCAGCATCGCGGTGAGATGGCCGTACACCCGGCCGGTCTTGCCGCGCGCGAGTTCGGCCACGTCCGGGTTGCGCTTCTGCGGCATGATCGAGCTGCCGGTGCAGTAGCGGTCGGCCAGATCGATGTAGCCGTAGTTCTGGCTCATCCACAGCACGATCTCCTCGGCCAGCCGCGACACGTGCATCATCGTGATCGCCGCCCAGGCGCAGAACTCGATCGCGAAGTCACGGTCGCTCACCGCGTCCAGGCTGTTCATGCACAGGCCGTCGAAGCCGAGTTCCGCCGCGACGCGGTCGCGGTCCAGCGGGTAGGACGTGCCGGCCAGCGCCGCCGCGCCCAGCGGCAGGCGGTTGACCCGGCGCCGCACGTCGGCCAGGCGCTCGGCGTCGCGCGAGAACATCTCCACGTAGGCCAGCAGGTGGTGCGCGAAGCTCACCGGCTGGGCCACCTGCAGGTGCGTCGTGCCGGGCAGGATGGTCTGCGTGTGCGGCTCGGCCATGTCCAGCAGCGCATGCTGCATCTGCGCCAGCAGCGGCGCCAGCGCGTCGATCTCGCCGCGCAGCCACAGGCGCACGTCGGTGGCCACCTGGTCGTTGCGCGAGCGGCCGGTGTGCAGCCGCTTGCCCGCGTCGCCCACCAGGGCCGTGAGCCGGGCCTCGATGTTGAGGTGCACGTCCTCCAGTTCGAGCTTCCACTCGAAGGTGCCGGCCTCGATGTCGGCGCGGATCTGCGCCATGCCGCGCTCGATGTCGGCCAGGTCCTGGGCCGAGATCACGCCCTGGGCGGCGAGCATGCGCGCGTGCGCCAGGCTGCCGGCGATGTCGGCCTGGGCCAGGCGGCGGTCGAAGGGCACGCTGGCGGTGTAGCGCTGCACCAGCTCGCTCATCGGCTCGGAGAACAGGGCCGACCAGGCCTGTGACTTGTTGGCCAGCGGGTCGTGTTTGGGATCGTGTGACATCCGTGCCGGCCCGGCGGCCGTGTATGACAATGAAGCGCGCCCCCTGGAGAGGCTGCGCCCATTTTATCGACGCACCGCCGCGAGATGCCGCCGCCCGAGACCGCCCCCGCACCGCTGTCCACGCTGTCGACGCTGGAGCCGACGGCGGAACTGCGCCGCGCCGCCGCGGCGCACGACGGCGCGGCCTTCGACGTGTGCCACGGTGCGCTGGCGCTGCGGGCGCTGCTGGCCGTCAGCGGCACGGTGCTCATCGGCGTGCTGCTGGCCAGCGACACCGGGCTGCAGGCGCTGGCCACCCTGGGCCCGGCGCTGGCCGTGGCGCTGCCGGCCACGCTGCTGTGGCTGGGACTGACCTGCGCGCTGCGGCGTCCCATCGCTCGCCTCGCGCCGGCCGGACGCGCCGCCGCGCTGATGGCGCTGGGGGCCGTGCTCGCGACGGCCGGCGCGTGGCCGGTGCAGGCGCTCGGGCTGATCGAGCCGTCGCCGCTGCGACTGTGGGCGCTGCCGCTGGCGGGGGCGGCGCTGGCGCTGCCGCTGGCGCTGTGGCTGCAGTCGCGCGAGCGCGCCCGCTCGCCGGCCGACGCCGGGGCGCGGCTGGCCGAGCTGCAGTCGCGCATCCGGCCGCACTTCCTGTTCAACACGCTCAACACCGCGATCTCGCTGGTGCGCAGCGACCCGGTGCGCGCCGAAGGCGTGTTGGAGGACCTGGCCGAACTGTTCCGCGTGGCGCTCGAAAGCGGCGGCAGCGGCACCACCACGCTGGCCTCCGAGATCGACCTCGCGCAGCGCTATCTCGCCATCGAGTCGCTGCGCTTCGGCGACCGGCTGCGCCTGCAATGGCAGCTCGACCCCGCGGCCGACGCGGCCCGCCTGCCGCCGCTGGCGCTGCAGCCGCTGCTGGAGAACGCGGTGCGCCACGGCGTCGAGCCGGCCGAGGCGGGCGCCCTGGTGAGGGTGCGCACGCGGGCCCAGCTCGGTCGCGCCGAGATCGTGATCGACAACTCGCTGCCGGACGGCTCGGCCGCGCCGAACCCGGGCCACGGCGTGGCGCTGGCCAACGTGCGCGAGCGCCTGCGCCTGCTGCACGACCTGGACGCGCAGTTCGAGGCCGGCCCCTACAACGGGCGCTGGCGCGTGCGCATCGTGGTGCCGATCGGGGAGCGCGCATGACCGGCGCGGCGCCGCTGCGGGTGCTGATCGTCGACGACGAGGCGCTGGCGCGCAGCCGGCTGGCCACGCTGGTGCGCGACTGTCTCGACCCCCGTTGCGAGGTGGTGGGCGAGTGCGCCAACGTGCGCCAGGGCATGGAGGCGCTGCGCGAGCAGGGCGCCGACCTCGTGCTGCTGGACATCCAGATGCCGGGCGCCACCGGGCTGGAGTGGGCCGCCGAGCTGCGCCGCGCCGAGCAGCCGCCGGTGGTGGTGTTCGTCACCGCGCACGGCGAGCATGCGCTGGCGGCGTTCGACCTCGACGCCGCCGACTACCTGACCAAGCCGGTCAAGCGCGACCGCCTCTTCGCGGCGCTCGACCGCGCGGCACGGCGCCGGCCTGCGCCCGCGGCGGCGGGCGCCGCGCCCGCGGGACCGGTGCTGGTGGTCAGCGAGCGCGGTCGCGTGGTGCGCGTGCCGCTGTCGGAGGTGCTGTACCTGAAGGCCGAACTGAAGTACGTAACGCTGCGCACCGGCGTGCGCAGCTACCTGCTCGACGACTCGCTGACCGACCTGGAGCAGCGCCTGGGCGACCAGGTGCTTCGCGTGCACCGCAATGCGCTGGTGGCGCGCCACGCGATGCGGGCGCTGGAGCGGCGCCGCCTGCAGGACGACGAGGACGACGGCGACGACGCCGAGCCCGGCTGGGCCGTGCAGGTGGCCGTCACCGGCGAGTGGCTGGCCGTGTCGCGGCGGCAGGTGAGCGCGGTGCGCGAGGCGCTGGCGGCCGGCTGACCCGGCCCGGCCGCATGGCCCGCGGCGTGGCGATTCCCACGCAGCCCAGCGCCGTGGCTCAGCCGGTGTTGCGCAGGCCCGCCGCGATGCCGTTGATCGACAGGTGGATGCCGCGCTTGACGCGCTCCACGCCCGGGTCACCCGCCTTCGGGTGGCGGTAGCGCCGCATCAGCTCGACCTGCAGGTGGTTCAGCGGGTCCAGGTAGGGAAAGCGGTGCTCGATCGATCGCGCCAGCGCGGGGTTCGACGCCAGCCGTGCCTTGTCGCCGGTGATCAGCGACAGCATCTCGTCGGTGCGCGTCCACTCGGCCTGCACCGCCGCGAAGATGCGACGCGCAAGCTTCCTGTCCTCGACCAGTTCCACGTAGCGCGCGGCGATGCGCAGGTCGCTCTTGGCCAGCACCATGTCCAGGTTGGACAGCAGCGTGCGGAAGAACGGCCATTGGCGATGCATCTTCTGCAGCAGCGCGAGCCGCTCGCGCCGGCGCGGCGCGGAGGTGCCGAGCCAGGACTCGATGGCACTGCCGAAGCCGGCCCAGCCCGGCAGGGCCACGCGGCACTGGCCCCACGAGAAGCCCCAGGGGATGGCGCGCAGGTCCTCGATGCGGCGGCCGGCCTTGCGCGACGCGGGGCGCGAGCCGATGTTCAGCTCGGCGATCTCGCGGATCGGCGTGGCCTCGAAGAAGTAGTCGGTGAAGCCCGGCGTGCCGTAGACGAGGGCGCGGTAGGCGTCGTAGCTGGCCTGGCTGAGTTCCGCCGCGGCGTCGAGGAAGGCCTTGGGCGGGCTCTTGGTCGGGTGCAGCAGCGTGGCTTCCAGCGTGGCCGCCACCAGCGTCTCCAGGTTGCGCCGGCCGATCTCGGGGTTGGCGTACTTGGAGGCGATCACCTCGCCCTGCTCAGTCAGGCGGATCTGGCCGTTCACCGTGCCCGGCGGCTGCGCCAGGATCGCCTGGTAGCTCGGGCCGCCGCCGCGGCCCACCGTGCCGCCGCGGCCATGGAACAGGCGCAGGCGCAGGCCGTGCGCCTGGCGCAGCGGCTCGAACAGCGCCACCAGCGCGGTCTCGGCGCGGTAGAGCTCCCAGTTGCTGGTGAAGAAGCCGCCGTCCTTGTTGCTGTCGCTGTAGCCGAGCATGATGTCCTGCTCGGCATGCGGGCCGACGCGGCTGCGCAGGATCATCGGCAGCACGCCGGGCAGCTCGTAGTAGGCGCGCATGATCGGCTCGGCCTGGCGCAGGTCCCCGATGGTCTCGAACAGCGGCACCACGATCAGGTCGGCCTGGGCGTCGCGGTCGAGCGTGCCGCGCATCAGGCCGCACTCCTTCTGCAGCAGCAGCACCTCCAGCAGGTCGCTCACCTCCTCGGTGTGGGAGATGATGTAGTGGCGGATCGCGTGGCGGCCGAAGGTGGCCAGCGCGCGGCGCGCGGCCTCGAACACCGCCAGCTCGCCCCGCGCCAGCTCGCTGTAGTCGTGCCCCATCACGCGCAGCGGGCGCGCGTCGCACAGCAGCGCCATCAGGCAGCGGCGCCGGGCGGTCTCGTCCAGCGCGGCATAGTCGTCCTCGATGCGCGCCGTTCGCAGCAGCTCGGCCACCACCGCCTCGTGCTGGTCGGAGCTCTGGCGCAGGTCGATCGTGGCGAGGTGGAAGCCGAACACCTGCACGGCACGCATCAGCGGCGCCAGGCGCGGCGCGATCAGCGAGCTGGCATGGTGGTGGTGCAGCGACGCCTCCACCGTGCGCAGGTCGGCCAGGAACTCGTCCGCCGTGGCATACGGGTTCTGCGGCGCCACCGCGTGGCGCAGCGCCTCGGTGCCGGTCAGCGCCTGCAGCGTCGCCGCCAGGCGCGCGTAGACGCCGATCAGCGCGCGACGGTAGGGCTCGTCCTCGCGGTGCGGGTTGCGGTCCGGGCTGCGCTCGGCCAGCGCCAGCATCGCCGGGCTCACCGGGGCCAGCGTCTGCGAGATCGACAGCTCGCCACCCAGCGCATGCACCTCGGTGAGGTAGTGGCGCAGCGCCACCTCGGCCTGGCGCGACAGCGCCAGCTCCAGCGTGTGCGCGCCGACGTTGGGGTTGCCGTCGCGGTCGCCGCCGATCCAGTGGCCCATGCGCAGGAACGACGGCACCTCGTGGCCGTGCAGCGCGCGCTCCAGGTCGCGGTACAGGCGCGGGATCTCGCGCAGGAACGTGGCCTGGTAGTAGGACAGCGCGTTCTCGATCTCGTCGGCCACGGTCAGCTTCACCGGGCGCAGCATCCGCGTCTGCCAGAGCTGGGTCACGCGCGCGCGCAGCAGGGCCTCGTTGTCCTCGCGGCCGCGCTCGGTGGCCAAGCGGTCGCGCTCGCCCACCAGTTCGGCGATCGCCCGCTCGGCGTCGAGGATGCTCTTGCGCTGCACCTCGGTCGGGTGCGCCGTCAGCACCGGGCTGATGTGGGCCTGCTGCAGCGTCGAGGCCACTTCGCCGGCGCGGATGCCCGTGTCGAACAGGCGCTCCAGCGCCATCGCGAGCGAACCTTCCTGCAGGTGGCCCTCGCGCTCGTGCACCTCGCGCCGCCGCACGTGGTGGCGGTCCTCGGCGATGTTGGCCAGGTGCGAGAAGTAGCTGAAGGCGCGGATCACGCTCACTGTCTGGTCGCCGCTCAGGTTCTTCAGCAGGCGGTCGAGCACGCGGCCGGCGGACGCATCGCGCTTGAGCCGGTAGGCCACCGACAACTGTCGCACGCGCTCGATCAGCTCGAAGGCCTCGGCGCCCTCCTGCTCGCGGATCACGTCGCCGAGGATGCGGCCGAGCAGCCGGATGTCCTCCATCAGCGGCCGGTTCTTGGCGGCGGCGTCGGCATCGGCGCGTTCGGCGCGGGCGGCACGGGAAGCGCCGGAGGCGGTGCGGGCAGGCGGTCGCGGCATGGCGGTCGGGCGCTTCGGCGCGGTGTAATCTGGTTACGGGAATCGATGTTACCAAGCGCGCCCGCGGGCCAGATAATGGCCGCATGAGCTCGCCCCGTGACACCCTCCTGAGCGGTCGACGCCTGACCATCGCCACGCGCGAAAGCCGCCTGGCGCTGTGGCAAGCAAGACATGTGCAAGCCCTGCTGGCCGCGCGCTTCGGCGTCGAGGTGGAACTGCTGGGCATGACCACGCGCGGCGACCAGATCCTCGACCGGGCGCTGTCCAAGGTGGGCGGCAAGGGCCTGTTCGTCAAGGAGCTGGAAGTGGCGCTGGAGGAAGGCCGGGCCGACCTCGCGGTGCACTCGCTCAAGGACGTGCCGATGGACCTGCCCGAGGGCTTCGCGCTGGCCGCGGTGCTCGAGCGCGAGGACCCGCGCGATGCCTTCGTCTCGCCGCGCCACGCCTCGCTCGACGATCTTCCGGCCGGCGCCTGCGTCGGCACCTCGAGCCTGCGCCGCGTGGTGCAGATCGCCGCGCGCCGGCCCGACCTGCGCATCGAGCCGCTGCGCGGCAACCTCGACACCCGGCTGCGCAAGCTCGACGAGGGGCACTACGACGCGATCGTGCTGGCTGCCGCCGGGCTGATGCGCCTGGGCCTGGCCGATCGCATCCGCGCCCGCTTCGACGCCGGGCAGATGCTGCCGGCGGCCGGACAAGGCGCGCTGGGCATCGAGGTGCGCGCCTCCGACACCGCCCTGCGCGACGCGCTGGGCACGCTGGTGGACCGCCCCGCCTGGCTGGCGGTGCATGCCGAACGCGCGGTGTCGCGCGGGCTCGGCGGCAGCTGCTCGGTGCCGCTGGCCGCGCATGCCACCTGGGACGGCGCGACGCTGCGCCTGGACGCCGCGCTCGGCGACGCCAAGGCGCCCACGCGGGCCCTGCTGCAGGCCCGGGTGCAGGCCGCGGTGACGGACACCGCGGCCGCCGAGGCGCTGGGCGCCTCGGCCGTGGACCTGCTGCGCCGACAGGGCGCCGCCGACTACCTCGCCGCCGGCGCCTGAGGCACCACGGTGGGGCCCACGGTGCTGGTCACTCGGCCCGCGGCCCAGGCTGGTGCGTGGGTGCAGCGGCTGCGCGAGGCCGGCTTCGACGCCCGGGCACTGCCGCTGCTGGCGATCGATCCCGCCGACGGCGCCGACGACCGGGCCGCGCTGCAGGCCCAGTGGCACGGCCTCGCGGGTCGGGCCCTGGCGATGTTCGTCAGCCCGAATGCGGTCGAGGGCTTCTTCGGCGCCCGGCCCGACGGGCTGCCATGGCCCGACGGCCTGCGCGCCGGCGCCACCGGCCCGGGCACGGTCGAGGCGCTGACCCGCGCCGGGGTGCCCGCCGCGGCCTGCGTGGCGCCCGACACCCCGCCCTACGACTCGGCCGGCCTGTGGGCGCGGCTTTCGGCAGAGGACTGGACCGGACGCTCGGTGCTGGTGGTGCGTGGCGACGGCGGCCGCGACGAGTTCGCGCAGGCGCTGCGCGGGGCCGGTGCGAGGGTCGACTTCGTCCAGGCCTACCGGCGCAGCCTGCCGCGCTGGACGGACGCCGAACGCGCCCTGGCCGCCGCGGCGCTGGCCGCCCCCGGGCGCCACGTGTGGCTGCTCAGCAGCGGCGAGGCGGTGGGCCATCTGGCACACCTGCTGCCGGGCGCGGCGTGGCACGAGGCCCGGGCACTGGCTTCGCACGAGCGCATCGCCGGGCGCGCCCGCGACGCCGGTTTCGGCCGGGTGGCGCTGGCCCCCCCCACGATCGGGGCGGTGGTGGCCGCGCTGCGCGGCCTGGAAGAGGCGGCTCCGTAGAATCGGCGTCATCGTGAACACGCCTCTCGTCGACGCTGCCGCGGCGGCAGCCTCGGCTCCTGCAGCACCCGCACCCCCTGCCCCACGCCGCCTGCCGGCGTGGATCGCCCTGCTGGCCATCGCGCTGGCCGCGCTGGCACTGGCCATCGCCTGGGACTCGCAGCGCCGCATCAAGTCGCTCGAGCGCGAGCTGGTGCAGCGCCAGGACGCGAGCCAGCGCGACGCCGCCGAGGCCCGCGCGCTGGCCCGCACCGCGCAGGACCAGTCGCGCGACGCGGCGGCCAAGTCCGCGTTGCTGGAGGCGCGCGTGGCCGAGGCGGCGATGCAGCGGTCGCAGGTGGAGGAGCTGCTGCAGTCGGTGGCGCGCTCGCGCGACGAGAACGTGGTGGCCGACGTGGAAGCGGCGATCCGCGTGGCGATGCAGCAAAGCGCAATCACCGGCAGCGCCGAGCCGCTGCTGGCCACGCTGCGCCAGGCCGACGAGCGCCTGGCGCGCTACAACCAGCCGCGCCTGGAGCGGGTGCGGCGCGCGGTGCAGCGCGACCTCGAGCGCACGCGCGCGCTCGGCCTGGTGGACGTGTCCACGCTGACGGCGCGCATCGACGAGGCGGTGCGCCAGGTCGACGACCTGCCGATGCTGGCCCAGGCCCCGCGCCCGGGCGCGGCCCGCGCCACCGCCCCGGCCGGCAGCGCCGCCGGCGCGGCGCCGGCGGCGGCGAGCGCAGCGGCCTCGGCCGCCGCGCCGGCAACGGGCGACTGGCGCGCCCGCGCGTCGGCGTGGTGGCGCAGCGTGGCCACCCAGGTGGGCGACGAGCTGCGCGCCCTGGTGCGCGTGACCCGGGTGGAGCCGGCCGACAGCGCGCTGATCGCGCCGGACCAGCAGTTCTTCGTGCGCGAGAACCTCAAGCTGCGCCTGCTCAATGCCCGGCTGGCGCTGTTCGCGCGCCAGTTCGAGATCGCCCAGGCCGACCTGCGCGAGGCGCAGGCGTCGATCGACCGCTACTTCGACCGCAGCTCCAAGCGCGTGACCGCCGTGACGGACCTGCTGCGGCAGGTGGGGGCCCAGGCGCGCCAGTCGGCGCTGCCGCGGCCGGACGAGTCGCTGTCGGCCCTGGCGGCGGCTGCCGCCGGGCGCTGAGAGGAGCGCGCCGATGCGTTCCGCGATCTGGCTGGTGCTGGTGGCGATCGCCGCCGTGGTGGCCGCCACCACGCTCGGCCGCAACGACGGCCTGGTCAGCCTGTACTGGAGCGGCTGGCGCCTGGACCTGTCGCTCAACCTGTTCGTGCTGGGCTTGCTGGGCACCTGCCTCGCGCTGGTGGTGGTGATGCGCGGCCTGCAGTCGCTGCTCACCCTGCCCGAGCGTGCGCGGGAATGGCGCACCCACCGCCGCGAGCGGGCTGCGCAGGCGGCGCTGCGCGAGGCGCTGCTGGAGTACTTCGGCGCGCGCTACGGCCGCGCTCACAAGGCCGCGGCCCGCACCATCGCCATCCTCGACGCCACCACCGACGCGACCGGCGAGGACTCGACGCGCGCGCTGGCGCATCTGCTGGCCGGCGCCAGCCTGCACCGGCTGCAGGACCGCCCGCAGCGCGACCGCCAGGTGGCGCGGCTGGAAAAGCTGCAGCGCCTGCCGCGCAGCGGCGCGCGCGGCTCCGAGGACGCGCTGGCCCTGCTGGCGGCCGAGTGGGCGCTGGACGACCGCGACGCGGCCAAGGCGCTGGCCGTGCTGGCGGCGCTGCCGCCGGGCGTGGCCCGTCGCACCCAGGCGCTGCGCCTGAAGCTGCAGGCCCAGCGACTGGCCGGCGATCCGGGCGAGGCACTGCGCACGGCGCGCCTGCTGGCCAAGCACCAGGCGTTCTCGCCGGTGGCGGCCCAGGGCCTGCTGCGGTCCCTGGCCGTGGAGGCGCTGGACGCCGCCCGCGACGCGGACCAACTCCAGCGCGCCTGGCAGCAGCTCGACTCGCTGGACCATCTCGACCCCCTGGTGGCCGCGCGCGCCGCCCGGCGCGCGGCGGGCTTCGGCGCGCATGCGCTGGGCCGGCAATGGCTGCAGCCGAGCTGGGACCGGCTGGCCGAGCTGCCGCGCGACGAGCGCGAGGCCGTGGCCCTGGCGCTGGCGCGCAACCTGGACGGGCTGGGCCCGGACTGGCTTCCGCGACTGCAGAGCGCCGAGCAGGCCCTGCCGCTGGAACCCGCGGTGCAGGCCGTGGTGGGCAGCGCCTATGCCGAGCGCGGCCTGTGGGGCAAGGCGCGGGCGCCGCTGGAGCGCGCGGCGGTGGCGCCCACGCTGGCCGGCGACGCGCGGCGCGACGCCTGGCGCCGGCTGGCCCAGCTGGCACGCGCCGAGGGCGACGAGCCGCGCGCGCTGGACTGCGAGCGCGCCGCGATGGCGGTGCGCTGACCCCGCCTCAGACGATCGACGCCGCGACGCCCGGCCCCGCCAGGGCTTGGAGGTAGCGCTCGCAGTGCGCCAGCTGTTCCAGGCTGACAAACTCGTCGGGCTGGTGCGCCTGCGCGATGAAGCCGGGCCCGCACACCACGGTGGAGATGCCCGCGCGGTGGAACAGGCCGGCCTCGGTGCCGAAGGCCACCAGGGTGGTGTCGCTGGTGCCGGCCAGGCGCTGCGCCAAGGCCAGCGCGGGCTCGTCGGCGCGCGCCAGGAAGTCGGGCACGGCGCAGATCGTCTCGAAGCGAAAGCCGGTGGACGCGTCCACCGCCTGCATCGGCCGCTCCAGGGCGGCGGCGGCCTGCCGCACCGCGCGCTGCATCGCGTCCGCATCGTGCCCGGGCAGGTTGCGGAACTCGTAGTGGAAGCTGCAGTCCTCGGGCACCACGTTGTCGGCGATGCCGCCGTTGATCACGCCCACGCTGGTGGTGCTGAAGGGCACGTCGAAGCCCTCGTGGAACGGGCCCTCGGCGCGCCAGCGCTCGCCCATGTCGGCAATGCGCGTCACCAGCCGCGCGCCGGCCTCGATCGCGTTGACCGAGCTGGGCGTCAGCGACGAATGCGCGGGCTTGCCCTTGATGCAGCAGCGCCAGCGGAACACCCCCTTGTGCGCCACGGCCGGCACCATGCCCGTGGGCTCGCCGACGAAGCACAGGCGCGGGGCGATGCCGGCGTCGCGCAGGTCGGCGATCAGGTGCGGCACGCCGAAGCAGCCGGTCTCCTCGTCGTACGAGAACGCGTAGTGGATGGCGAACGGCGCGTCGGCCTCGAGGTAGCGCCGTGCCTGGGCCACCGCCAGGCCGATGAAGCCCTTCATGTCGGCGCTGCCGCGACCGTACAGGCGGCCGTCGGCCAGCTCGGCACCCAGCGGGTCGCGCGTCCAAGCCTGGCCGTCCCAGGGCACGGTGTCGGTGTGGCCGGAAAGGATCACGCCGCCGGGCTTGCCCGCGCCGAGGGTGGCGAACAGGTTGGCCTTGCGCCGGTCTTCGTCGTAGGTCAGGCGCACCGGCACGCCGAGCGTGCGCAGGTGATCGGCGATGCACCCGATCAGCGGCAGGTTGGATTCACGGCTGACCGTGTTGAACCGAAGCAGGCGGCGAGCCCAGTCCAGCGACTCGTGGGAAAGGTCCGTCATGGGGGGACTTTAGCGCCTGCTATACTCTCGCCCCTTCGCGGCTGTAGCTCAGTTGGATAGAGTACTTGGCTACGAACCAAGGGGTCGTGGGTTCGAATCCTGCCAGCCGCGCCAACATCCACAACGGGTTACGAACGTGAGTTCGTAGCCCGTTGTCCTTTGCGGCGGCGCCAGCAGCGTGAACAAGGCCTTCACCCGGGAAAGCGACGGCGACCAGGACGACGACGACGGCGCGTCGGCCCTGCCGCCACTGCCCGCGGGCGCCCGCAACTACATCACCCCGGCCGGCTATGCCCGGCTGCGCGCCGAGCTGCTGGGCCTGCTCGACGAGGAGCGGCCCAAGGTGGTGGAGACCGTGTCGTGGGCGGCCAAGAACGGCGACCGCTCGGAAAACGGCGACTACCTCTATGGCAAGAAGCGCCTGCGCGAGATCGACCGCCGCATCCGCTTCCTGACGCGCCGGCTGGACATCGCCGAGGTGGCCGACCCGGCGCTGCACCATGGCCGCGACCAGGTGTTCTTCGGCGCCACGGTCACCTATGCCGACGAGTCCGGCGAGGAGCGCACGGTGACGATCAAGGGCATCGACGAGGCCGACAACCTGGCCGGCGAGGTGAGCTGGGTGTCGCCGGTGGCGCGCGCGCTGCTCAAGGCGCGGGTGGGCGACGAGGTGACCCTGGTGACGCCGATGGGCCCGCAGCGCATCGAGGTGATCGAGGTTCGCTACCCCGCGCCGGCATCCTGAGCGCGCAGCAGGTTGGCCAGCTCCACCGCGGAGCGCACCTTCATCTTGTCGAACACGCGGGCGCGGTGCACTTCCACCGTGCGCACGCTGATGCCCAGCGCGTCGGCCACCAGCTTGTTGGGCTTGCCGTCGATCACCAGCCGCATCACCTCGCGCTCGCGCTCGGTGAGCTCGGCCAGGGCCTGCGCCACCTTGTCGCGTTCGCGCCGGCCCTCCAGGCCGCTGCGGCTGGCCTCCAGCGCCTGCTCGATGCGGTCGACCAGCGCGTTGTCGGAGAACGGCTTCTCGACGAAGTCGAAGGCGCCGCGCTTGACCGCCGCCACCGCCGTGGGCACGTCGCCGTGGCCGGTGAGGAAGATCACCGGCAGGCTGGCCGTGAGGCCGCGCTCGACCAGGCGGTCGAACAACGCCAGGCCGCTCATGCCGGGCATGCGCACGTCCAAGAGCAGGCACGACGGCGCGGTCGGCCAGGGCCCGGGCGGGCGCGCGTCGAGCATGGCCTCGAATGCCTCCGCGCTGGCGTACGCCTCCGACAGCAGGCGCCGCGTGCGCAGCAGCCAGGCCAGCGCGTCGCGCAGCACGTCCTCGTCGTCGACGATGTAGACCATCGGCAGTCCGAGCGGCGTGTGCATGGGACAAGTATCGCGGAAGCGCCCCGTCAGCGCGCACTGCGCAGGGTGAAGCGAAAGCGCGTGCCGCCGAGGCCGGTGTCGAAGTCCAGCGCGCCGCCGTGCTGTTCCACCACCGTGCGGCACAGCGACAGGCCCAGGCCCATGCCCTCGCTGCGGGTGGTGAAGAAGGGCGTGAACAGGCGCTGCGCCACGTCCGGCGGGATGCCCGGGCCGGCATCGACGACCGAGAACTCGACCCAGTCGGCATTGACCGACCGCACGCGGATCTGCAGCACGCGGCGCTCGGGCGGCGTGTCGGCGCCCTCCATCGCCTGGATGCCGTTGCGGGTGAGGTTGAGCAGCACCTGTTCGACCATGGTGCGGTCGGCCATCACGCGCGGCGCCGGCGTGGGCTGCTCGACGTCGATGCGGGTGCCGCTCTTGCGTGCCTGCAGGCGCACCAGCGGCATCACGGCGTCCACCAGCACCGTGGTGGACACGGCCTCGCGGGCCTGCTCGCGCCGGCGCACGAAGTCGTGCACGCTCTTGATGGTGCGGCCGGCGCGGTCGGCCTGCTCGGCGATGCGCGTCATCGCCTGGCGCAGCATCTCGCGGTCGGCCGGGTCGGGCGGGCTGCCGTCCTCCAGCAGGTTGAGCGAGCCGCTGGCATAGCTGGCGATGGCCGCGAGCGGCTGATTCAGCTCATGGCTGAGCAGCGAGGCCATCTCGCCCACGGTGGCCAGGCGCGCGGTGGCCTGCAGCCGGTCCTGCTGCTGGCGCGACAGCTCCTCGATCCGGCGCTGCTCGGTCAGGTCCACCGCGGCGCTCATCCAGCCGGTCTGGCGGCCACTGCTGTCCACCAGCGGCGCCTCGTAGATCACCACCGGGATGCGCTCGCCGCTCTTGTGCATGAACACCGTCTCGTAGCCGATGCGCGCGTCGGCGCTGCCGCCGCGCAGGCGCTGCGCCTGGCGCGCGGTGTACTCCTCCACGCGTTCGGGCGGCCAGTACGGCGGCACCCCCGCGCGGAGCAGCTCGTCGGCGTCGAAGCCCACCATGCGGCAGAAGGACGGGTTGACGTAGGTGATGCGGCCTTCCAGGTCGCGCGCGCGCAGGCCGGTGACCAGCGAGTCCTCCATCGCCTTGCGGAACGCCAGCGCCTCGGCCAGGCGCTCCTCGGCGGCGGCGCGGCGGCGCACGTCGCGCGCCAGCATCAGCACCAGGGCCATCAGCGCCAGCGACAGGCCCACTACCAGCGCCACGCTGAGGTTGGGGATGAGGTGCGGGCGGCCGTCGCGGCTGTCGGCGCGAAGCTGCAGCTTGACGCCGGGCAGGTCCACCACCCGCTCGGCGCGGTAGACACCGGCGCCGCGGGCGGTACCGGCCCGGGCGAGACGGGCGCCGTCGCCCTCGACCAGCGACAGCTCGTGCGCGCGCTCGGGGTCCGACACCAGCGCGGCCTCCAGCAGCTCCTGCAGCGAGAACGTGGCCACCAGCATGCCGCCCTGCTCGCCGTCGAGCACGACGCACAGGTCCATCAGCTCCTTGCCGCCGCCGCCGACCAGAGGCGCGAAGTAGCTGCGCGAGTAGGCCGGCGAGCCGGTGCGGCGCGCGTCGTCGCAGGCGGCCTGCGCCTCCAGGCTCTGCGACGGGCGCGGGATCACGCTGAACATCGTCTGCAGGTGCGGCGCCTGCACCGCGTCGAGGATGTTGAAACCGGCGTCGCGCAGTTCCACGCGCACCAGCTCCGGCCGCACGCCGAGCAGGTCGGCCGAGGCGGCGCGCCACTGCTGCGGGCTGCGCTCGCTCCAGACCAGGATCTGCATCGTCTGCAGGCTGCGCAGCAGCAGCTGGCGCAGCTCGGCCGCCGACGCCGCGGCGACCCGCTCGGTGCGGTCCTGGGCACGCGAATCCTCGTACACCAGCACCAGGGCCACCAGCAGGGCCTGGGCCACGGCCAGCAGGCCGATCATCAGGCTCCACAGCAGCACCCGGCGCCAGCGCCGCCGGTCGGCGGCCGCGCCGGGACGGTGCCCGGCGGCGGCCACAGGGTCGGGGACGGCGGGTTCGGCCGGGGGCATCGCGGGCCAGTATTGCCCACGCCGGACGCAAACCCGATACGCGGTTTCTCGCATGAATCGCGCTACCGCGGGCCCGGGTTCGCTCGTACCATCCCCAGTCCCACGATCTGCCCTGACGCCATGTCCAGCTACGAAGAAAAACGCGCCGAACTGCGCCGCAGCGCGCTCGAGTACCACGAGTTCCCGACGCCCGGCAAGGTGGCTATCGCCGCCACCAAGCCGCTGTCGAACCAGCGCGACCTGGCCCTGGCGTACTCGCCCGGCGTGGCCGCGGCCTGCGAAGAGATCGCGGCCGACCCGGCCAACGCGTTCCGCTACACGTCGCGCGGCAACCTGGTGGCCGTGGTGACCAACGGCACGGCGGTGCTGGGCCTGGGCGACATCGGCCCGCTGGCGGCCAAGCCGGTGATGGAAGGCAAGGGCGTCCTGTTCAAGAAGTTCGCCGGCATCGACGTGTTCGACATCGAGGTCAACGAGAAGAACCTCGAGAAGCTGGTGGACGTGATCGCCGCGCTGGAGCCCACCTTCGGCGGCATCAACCTCGAGGACATCAAGGCGCCGGACTGCTTCTACGTGGAGCGCAAGCTGCGCGAGCGGATGAAGATCCCCGTGTTCCACGACGACCAGCACGGCACGGCCATCGTGGTCGGCGCGGCGCTCATCAACGGCCTGGCCGTGGCCGGCAAGGACCTGAAGAAGGTCAAGCTGGTGACGTCGGGCGCCGGCGCCGCGGCCCTGGCCTGCCTGGGCCTGCTGGTCAAGCTGGGCGTGCCGCGCGAGAACATCTGGGTGACGGACCTCGCCGGCGTGGTCTACGAGGGCCGCACCGAGCTGATGGACCCGGACAAGGCCGAGTTCGCGCAGCCCACCAAGGCGCGCACGCTGGCCGAGGTGATCGAGGGGGCCGACGTGTTCCTGGGGCTGTCCGCGGCGGGCGTGCTCAAGCCGGCGATGGTCAAGGCGATGGCGGCGCGGCCGATCATCTTCGCGCTGGCCAACCCGGTGCCCGAGATCCTGCCCGAGGAAGTGAAGGCGGTGCGCGACGACGCGATCATGGCCACCGGCCGAACCGACTACCCGAACCAGGTCAACAACGTCCTGTGCTTCCCGTACATTTTCCGCGGCGCGCTCGACTCCGGCGCCACGACGATCACCGACGCGATGGAGATCGCCGCGGTGCATGCGATCGCCGAGCTGGCCCGCGCCGAGCAGAGCGAGGTGGTGGCGGCGGCCTACGCCGGTGCCAACCTGTCCTTCGGCCCCGAGTACCTGATCCCCAAGCCGTTCGATCCGCGCCTGATGATCAAGATCGCGCCGGCCGTGGCCAAGGCGGCGGCCGAGTCCGGCGTGGCGCAGCGGCCGGTGACCGACTTCGACGCCTACCGCGAGAAGCTGCAGGGCTTCGTCTACGCGTCGGGCAACACGATGAAGCCCATCTTCACGA
Source organism: Aquabacterium sp. T101 (assembly GCF_057219775.1). Taxonomy (NCBI): domain Bacteria; kingdom Pseudomonadati; phylum Pseudomonadota; class Betaproteobacteria; order Burkholderiales; family Sphaerotilaceae; genus Aquabacterium; species Aquabacterium sp. T101. The sequence goes on along the minus strand of NZ_JBXVVZ010000003.1, from coordinate 255,901 downwards.
TGGCCAAGCGCGCGAAGAACAAGCGCGTGGCCTTTGCCGAGGGCGAGGAGGAGCGCATCCTGCGCGCGGCCCAGGTGGTGGTGGACGAGAACATCGCGCGCCCGACGCTGATCGGCCGCCCCGCGGTGATCGCGCAGCGCGTGGAGCGCTTCGGCCTGCGCCTGAAGGAGGGTGCGGACTACGACGTGGTCAACGTCGAAAACGACCACCGTTACCGCGATTTCTGGCAGACCTACCACCGCATGACCGAGCGCCGTGGCGTCACCGCGCCGATCGCCAAGATCGAGATGCGGCGCCGCCTGACGCTGATCGGCGCGATGCTGCTGAAGAAGGGCGAGGTCGACGGCCTGCTGTGCGGCACCTGGGGCACGACCCATGCCCACCTGCAGTACATCGACCAGGTGATCGGCAAGCGCCCCGGCGGCAGCCCGAGCACGCCGCAGGACGTGCAGGTCTACGCCTGCATGAACGGCCTGATGCTGCCGGGCCGGCAGGTGTTCCTGGTGGACACCCATGTCAACGCCGACCCGAGCGCCGAGGAACTGGCCGAGATCACCGTGATGGCCGCCGAGGAGATGCGCCGCTTCGGCGTCGAGCCCAAGGCCGCGCTGCTGTCGCATTCGAACTTCGGCTCGTCCGACCATCCCAGCGCGATCAAGATGCGCAAGGCGCTGCAGTTGCTGCGGACCCAGGCCCCCTGGCTCGAGGTGGACGGCGAGATGCACGGCGACGTGGCACTGGACGGCGAGGCCCGGTCGGCGCTGATGCCCAACACCACCCTGGCCGGCGACGCCAACCTGCTGGTGCTGCCCAACATCGACGCCGCCAACATCTCCTACAACCTGCTCAAGACCGCGGCTGGCGGCGGCATCGCCATCGGCCCCGTGTTGCTGGGTGCGGCGATGCCGGTGCACGTGCTGACGCCGTCGGCAACAGTCCGGCGCATCGTCAACATGACCGCGTTGACGGTGGCCGACGCGAACGCGGCACGCTGATTGGAAGGCGCACGCGATGCAAGTGTGCGCACACAATTAGCCTAGGAGACATGCTCCATTTTTGGGCAGGCGGCTTGAGATTTTTCGGCCGCTCCGGTACCATGCGGGATTGGTTTTCAAGGGTTATCCCGTGTCCTGCGCCCGCCGCCTTTCCATTGCAAGTGCCGTCAGAAAGTCAGCACTTGCCCTCTTCGGAGCGGTGGTCCTGGCCGGGGCCGTTTCCGCCCGGACGGGCACGGTGGGCACCGTGGCGCTGGCCGACCTGCCGGTCGAAGCCCGCCAGACCGAGCAGCTGATCCGTTCCGGCGGCCCGTTTCCGTACGCCAAGGACGGCACCGTCTTCGGCAACCGGGAGCGCCTGCTGCCGCGCCACCCGCGCGGCTACTACCGCGAATACACCGTGCGCACGCCGGGGTCGCGCGACCGGGGCGCCCGCCGCATCGTCTGCGGCGGCGACAAGCCCACGGCGCCCGATGCCTGCTACTACACGGCGGACCACTACGCGAGCTTCCGGCGCATCGTGCCGGTCGCTCCATGAGGGACCGCCATGAATCGTTGGGTTCTTTTTCTAAACCTTGGAGGAACGTGACCATGCAGTTGCAGACCGTCCGTCCGAACATCGTGCAGTCGATCCGCGCCTACACGGTGGCGGACCTGATGAGCGCGGCCGAGCAGGCCGGGCAGCACTTCCTGTACGCGAACGTGGCCAATGCGCAGTCGAAGCAGGAGGTGCTCGAGGGCATCGCCGAAGCCTTCACCTTTCCGGCGCATTTCGGCAAGAACCTCGACGCCCTGTACGACTGCATGACCGACCTCGTGCACCGCGCGGGCCAGCAGCCCGGCTTCGTCGTGGTGCTGGAACAGCTGCCGGACAACCCGCGCTTCGACCGCGAGACGCGCGAGCAGCTGCTCGACGTGTTCCGCGACGCGGCGGACTTCTGGGCCGAGCGGAAAGTGCCATTCAGGTGCTTCTATTCTTTTCGGTAGCCCGCTCCCAGGAAATCGGGTCATGGGAGCGGGCGACGGAAGTGGCCCCCACGAGCAGCGAAGCAACCGGCACCGGCAGCAAGGCCAAGCCTTCGAAGGCGGCCGCCGCGGCCGCGGCGAATTCGAGCTTCGGCATGAACATGCCGCTGATGAGCAGCGCGTTCGACACCGCGATGTGGCTCAACGCCGCCTAAGGCGCACGCGCCTGGCGATCGAAAGGGTGGCTTCGGCCACCCTTTGTTCTTTCCGGCCCGGCTAGCCCAGCTCGACGCGCAGGTAGTGCGCGCCGGGGATCGGGTTGAAGTAGTACGGCGGGATCTCCTCGAAGCCCAGGCTCGCGTACAGGCCGCGCGCGGCCTCCATGTCGTCCAGCGTGTCCAGAAGCAGGTTGGAGTAGCCGGCCTGCAGGCCGTGGTCGAGCAGGGCCTGCGTCAGCGCCCGGCCGATGCCGAAGCGCCGGAAATCCGGGCGCACGAACAGGCGCTTCATCTCGCAGGCGTTGGGATAGTCCACGTCGGCCAGCGGCCGCAGCGCGCCGCAGCCGGCGGGCTGGCCGTCCACCAGGGCCAGCAGCAGCGCGCCGCGCGGCGGCGCGTACTCGCCGGGCAGCTGGGCCAGCTCGGCGTCGAAGTTCTGGAAGCACAGGTCCACGCCGAGCTGCGCGGCGTACTCGCGGAACAGCGTGCGCACGGCCGCCAGCGCGGCGGCGTCGTCGCAGGCGGAGACGACGCGGACCTCGGGCCGGGGGCTCAAGGCCGTCAGCCCCCGAGCCGCACCACGTAGGCCACCGCGGCGGCCACCACCGCGACGATCACCGCGGCCTTGACGCGGGTGCGCGCGTCGTCGGCCGACGCCGGCGCGTCCCCGGCCAGCTGCTTGTCGCCGCGGACCATCGGCCCGATCAGGTCCTTGCCCTTGAGCTTGTAGAACACGATGGCCGCGATGTGCAGCACCACCAGGCCGATGATGATCCACTGGCCACCGGTCTTGTGCCAGCCGGTCGCGGCCAGGCCCGTGGCCGTGTCGACGAAGCGGTTGAGCGGGCCGACGCTGGCGATCTCGTCGTCGGCGATCAGCCCGGTGCCCACCTGCACGCACAGGATGGTCAGCAGCGCGATCACCGAGCCGGCGCCGAGCGGGTTGTGACCCACGTCCAGATGCTCACCCGGCCGCGCCTGGCCGCGCAGGTAGCGCAGCACCGTGCCCGGCCCGCGCACGAAGGTGGCAAAGCGCGACCAGTGCCCGCCCACCACACCCCAGACCAGGCGGAACAGCAGCAGGCCCAGCACGAGGTAGCCGAGCCGGAAGTGCCAGACGGTGGCATTGCCGCCGATCTTGGCGGTGACCACCGACCCGACGACCGCCAGCGCCAGCACCCAGTGGAACAGGCGGGTGGGCAGGTCCCACACCCGCACGGAGCGCAGCGCCCCGGTGGGCTCGGGAGCGACGGGCGCCACCGGCGCGACAGGCGCTTCGGCTGCGGAAGGGGCTTGTGGCGGCTCGGTCGTCGTCATCGTCGGTGGCGCGGGGGGTCGGGGTGCATAACCATAGCGCCAATCGATCGCTGGCGCGGTGCCGGACCGGCAGGCGGATTGGGGGTAACCCGAACACTCGGAATTGCAGGACGGTCTGGCGCGTAAGCGACTCAGGCGGATAGCATCCCGCTGCCCTTACCCCCCAACCAGGAGCCTTGCGAATGAATCGTCCGATCCTTGCCGCCCTCGCCGTTGCCGCCGCCGCGGTGTCCCTGCCTGCGGCCGCCCAGTTCCAGAAGCCCGAGGACGCCGTCAAGTATCGGCAGAGCACGATGTTCGTGATGGCCAACCACTTCGGCCGCATCGGCGCCATGGCCAACGGCCGTGCCCCGTTCGACGGCGCCGTGGCCTCTGCCAACGCCGACGTCGTCGCCACCCTGTCGCGCCTGCATGCCGCCGGCTTCGTCGAAGGCACCGCCGGCACCGCCAAGGGCTCGGCCAAGGCCGACATCTGGTCCAAGCGCGCCGACTTTGACGCCGGCATGAAGAGCATGCAGGATGAGGCTGCCAAGCTGGCCGCCGCCGCCAAGACCAACAACCTGGACAACCTCAAGGCCGCCTTCGGCGAAACCGCCAAGACCTGCAAGGCCTGCCACGACAACTACCGCAACCAGTGAGCCTGCGCTCCTGAGCTTGCCCGGGCCCGCTTCGGCGGGCCTTTTCGTTGGTGCCGCTCAGCCGGCGCCGGCGAAGCCCAGCACCACGCGGCGCGTCATCGCGCTCTTCTTCTCGATCTTCGTCACCACCACGTCGCCCACTTCCCGGGTGTTACCCACGTGCGTGCCGCCGCAGGGCTGCAGGTCCACGCCCTCGATCTCCAGCACGCGCACGCGGCCCAGGCCGCGCGGCGGCTGCACGCTCATGCTGCGCACGAGGCCGGGGTTCGCGTCCAGCTCGGCCTCGCTGATCCAGCGGTGGCGCACCGGATGCGCCTCCTGCACCAGTCGGGCGATGCCGGCGGTGAGTGCGTCCTTGTCGAGCGGCTCGCTCATGTGGAAGTCCAGCCGGGCGTAGCCGGCGGTGATCGAGCAGCCGTCCACCGGATGCGGCACCAGCGCGCACAGCAGGTGCGTGGCGGTGTGGAAGCGCCGGTGCGCCAGGCGGCGCGCCGTGTCGATGCGGGCCTGCACCACGCTGCCCACGGCCGGCGCCGCCGCATCGGGCGCCAGCACATGCAGCACCGCGCCCGGATGCTCCTTGCTCTTGCGCGTGTCCACCACCGCCACCTCCAACCCGTCCGGGCCGCGCAGCACGCCGGTGTCGCCGGCCTGGCCGCCGCCCAGCGGGTAGAACACGGTGCGGTCCAGCACCACACCGCCCTCGGCGTGCGCCAGCACGCGCGCCTCGCAGTGGTCGAGCGTGGCGTCCTCGCGGAACAGTTCGTCGGTCATCGCGTCCTCGTCAGGCACTGGGCAGGGTGACCGGGCCGCGCGGCGTGTCGAACACCGCCTGCAGCGCCGGCCCCGCATCATCGGCGATCGTCACGCCCGGTGCCGCCAACGCGTCGCGCGGCACGCCGCGCAGCACCAGCGAGCGCAGCGCGACGGGGCTGGCCGGCATGCGGCGCGCCGGGTGCTCGCTGGCCCACTCGATCGGCGTCGGCCAGGCACCGCCGGCTGCCGGCTGCCCGTCGTCGCGCACCGAAAGCCGCCACGCCAGGCGCCCGGTCGGCGTGTCGCGCCACAGGTCGAGCGCCTGCCCGGCGTCCACGCCGCGCAAGCGCCAGTCGGCCAGCGTGGCGTCGAGCGCCGGCGTGCGGGCCACCCAGTGCACCAGGCGCGGCCCGCCGGACAGGTCCAGCGTGTCCAGACCGAACCAGCGCGCACGGCCCGGGGGCGGCGCCTGCGGGTCCACCGCGATGAACTCCAGGTAGGCGTCGGGCCAGGCCCCGGTGCCCACGTGCAGCAGGCGGTTGTGCGTGCTCATCGCGGCGTGGCGACCGCCCGGCCCGGGGGTCTCGCCCAGCACCGCCGCGCACCAGCGCGCGCCCTCGTCGAGGTTCGCCACGGCCACCACCAGGTGGTCGATCGCGAGGGCACCGCTCACAGGCTGACCGTGCCCTGGATGCACGGGGCGACCTGGCCGCCGATCCAGGTGTCGGTGCCGTCGTGCTCGACGAACACGCGGCCGGCGCGGCCCAGCGCCGTGCCTTGCGCGGCGACGTAGCGCGCAGGCGCGCGGCCGGTCTCGATCAGCCACTGGGCCAGCGCCGCGTTCAGGCTGCCGGTCACCGGGTCCTCGGCCAGGGTGCCGCCGGGCGCGGGGAAGAACGCCCGCACCTCGAAGTCGGCGTCGTGGCCGGCCGGCTGCGACCCCACCACGCCCACCTTGCCGGCGTCGTTCGGCGCCACCACGCCCACCTCCAGCTCGGCCTCGCTGCCCAGGCGCGGGCGCAACGCCAGCACCTGCGCGGCGGACTTCAGCATCACGGCCTTCCAGCCCGGGCCGTTGTCGCAGTGCTGGTGCGCCACCACGTCGGCCGCGTCGATGCCGAGGAAGCGCACCACGCGCGCCAGCAGGTCGGGCTCGAGCGGCCCGCTGCGGCGCCGCGGCGGCGCGGCGAAGGCCAGGCGCTGGCCGATGCCATGGCCTTCGCGCCGGATGCGCACGAGGCCGACGCCGCACTGCTGCACCACCGTGCCGGGGTCGCGCGGCGTGCCGCCCGCGGCCAGCCACGCATGGCAGCTGCCGAGCGTGGGATGGCCGGCAAACGGCAGCTCCACCGTGGGCGTGAAGATGCGCACCCGGTAGTCGGCCTGCGGATCCGTCGGCGGCAGCAGGAAGGTCGTCTCCGACAGCTGGGTCCAGCGCGCGAACGCCGCCATCGTGGCGTCGTCCAGGCCGTCGCCGTCGACCACCACCGCCAGCGCATTGCCGCGCGTGGGCCGGTCGGTGAACACGTCCACCTGCGCGAAGCGCCGCGGGCGCTGCGCGACGGCGCTCATCGGGCCGCCTCCAGCACGCGCGCGAGCATCTCCACGCCCTGCGCGATCTGCGCCGGCGACGCGGTCACGAACGACAGCCGCAGCGTGTTCGCGCGCGGCGCCTGCGCATAGAAGGCCGCGCCCGGCACGTAGGCCATGCCGGCTTCCACCGCCTGCGGCAGCAGCGCCATCGCGTCGAGGCCCTCGTGCAGCTCGAGCCAGAAGAACATGCCGCCGCTGGGCCGAACCCAGGTGGCCAGGCCCGTCATGTGCTTCTCCAGCGCGGCCTGCATCGCGTCGCGCTGCACCTGGTAGCGGGCGCGGATCGCCGGCACGTGCGCGTCGAGCATGCCGGTGCGCAGCACCTCGTGCACGATGCGCTGGTTCAGGATCGACGTGTGCAGGTCCGCCGCCTGCTTGGCCTGCAGCAGCTTCGGGTACAGCGCCGGCGGCGCCACCACGTAGCCCAGGCGCAGCCCGGGTGCGAGCACCTTGGAGAACGAGCCCAGGTACAGCACGCCCTCGGGCCAGCGCGCGGCCAGCGGTCGCGGTGGCGGCGCGTCGTACCAGAGGTCGCCGTAGGGGTTGTCCTCCACCAGTGCCAGCCTCTGCTCGCGCGCCACCTCGACGATCGCCTCGCGCCGGGCCTCGCTGTACACGTGCCCGGTCGGGTTCTGGAAGTTGGGCAGCAGGTAGGCGAAGCGCGCCCCGCGCGCGGCGCGCATCAGCGCCTGCGGCTGCGGGCCCTCGTGGTCGGACGCCACGCCCTCGATCACCGGCTCGTAGGGCGTGAAGGCCTGCAGCGCGCCGAGGTAGGTGGGCGTTTCCACCAGCACGCGCTCGCCCTGGTCCACCAGCACCTTGGCGGCGAGGTCCAGGCCCTGCTGCGAGCCCGTGGTCAGCAGCACCTGGGTCGGCGCGATGTCCATGCCGAGCTGCTGCTTCAGGTGCGCGGCCACCCAGTCGCGCAGCGGCGCGAAGCCCTCGCTGGCGGCGTACTGCAGCGCCTCGCGCGGCGCGTCGGCGAACACGCGCGCCGCGGCCTCGCGCATCGCCTGCACCGGGAACGTGTCGGCCGAGGGCAGCCCACCGGCCAGCGAGATGATGCCGGGCCGCTCGGTCACCTTGAGGATCTCGCGGATGATCGACGGGTTCATGCGCTCGGCGCGGCGCGCGAGCTTGAAGGGGCTGGAAGCGGTCATCGGTGTCTCCGGTGTTCGGCCGTACGGTGCGGTGGTCGTGAAGGTCGGCAGGCTCAGGCCGTGGCGCGCACCGGCACGCGCTTGCCGGCGAACACCACCGCGGCCACGGCCAGGGTGAAGGCCACGGTCGTGGCGTCGAGGGTCTCGCCCAGCAGCGGCACCGACGCCAGCAGGGCCAGGAAGGGTTGCAGCAGCTGCACCTGGCTGACGCGCATCAGCCCGCCGAGCACGAGGCCGCGGTACCAGGCGAAGAAGCCGAGCCACATCGAGAACAGCGTGACATAGCCGAAGCCCATCCAGGCCGTGGCCCGCACGCCGGCGGTGTCCGCGGGCCAGGTGAGCGCGGCCGCGGGCAGCGTGAACGGCAGCGACATCACCAGCACCCAGCAGATCGCGTGCTCGGCCGGCATCGCGGCCGTGACGCGCGCGCCGTACACGTAGCCGATGGAGGCGCTGGCCACGGCCGCCAGCAGCAGGCCATCGGCGGGCGCGAGCCGGCCCCCACCCTGCAGCGCGGCGAACGCCACCACCAGCGCGCAGCCGCCCACCGCACAGGCCCAGAACGCGGCCGACGCGCGCTGGCGCATCAGCAGCGCCGCGGCCACCGCGGTGCCCAGCGGCAGCACGCCGGTGACCACGGCCGCATGCATCGCATCCACGTGGCGCAGCGCCAGCGCCAGGAACAACGGAAAGCCCAGCACCGTGCCGATCGCGCACAGCGCCAGCGCGCCCCACAGGCGCCGCGGCGGCCACGCCGCGCCGACCCAGCGCAGGTAGGCGATCGACAGCAGGCCCGCGACCGCGGCGCGGCCGGCGGTGACGAAGGCCGGCGGAAGCTGCGGCGCCGCCGCGTCGCCCACCGCCAGGCGCGTCATCGGCAGGGTGAGCGCGAAGATCGCCACGCCGAGCAGGCCGAAGGCATAGCCGCGCGCGCGGCGCTGCGCCTCGCCGGCCGGGGTCGCGGTCGTCGTCATGGCACGAGCATCCACACCGCGGTGGCGGCGAGCACCGCGGCCATCGTGCGGTTGAACCACAGCAGGCGGTCGCCGTGCGCGAGCCAGCGGCGCAGCGCCGCGCCCACCAGCGCATAGGTGAAGTTGCTGGCAAAGCCGTAGGCCGCTGCGATCGGCAGCACCCAGGCCATGCGCGTGGCCACCTGGCCTTCCACCGCAATCCAGGTGGCGGCGATGGTCAGCGCGTTGAGCCAGGCCTTGGCATTGACGAACTGCAGCGCCACGCCGCGCGCGAAGCCGACGTCGAGCGAGCCGTGGGCCGGCCCGGCGCGGCCGGGCACGACGCGCTGCGCGAGGCGCCAGGCCAGCCACAGCATGTAGGCCGCACCGATGGTGCGGACGGCGGCCGCCAGCGCCGGCACCGTGGTGACCAGCGTGCCGAGCCCCGCGGCGCAGGCCAGCAGCAGCAGGCACCAGCCGAACGGCACCGCCAGCACGAAGCGCATCGCATGGCGCAGGCCATGGTTGGCGGCCATCGCGGTAGACAGCGTGGTGTTGGGCCCCGGCGTGAACGCCATCGCGGTGGCGTAGGCCAGCAGGGCGGCAAGTTCGGCAGCGGGCATGGCGCCAGTCTAGGCGCGGCCACCAGTACACGGGCAGTACACTTTGCCCCCAACTGACACGCCCTGTACTGGCACCGATGACGACACAGACCGACGCCGCCCTGCCCGCGCTCGAACGCGGCGCCCTCGTGCCGCTGGCCGGCCAGCTGGCGCAGTGGTTCGGCGCGCGCATCCAGGGCGGCACGCTAGCGGCCGGCACGCGGCTGCCGTCGGTGCGCGAGGCGGCGCGGCGCCACGGGCTGGCCCCGTCCACCGTGGTGGCCGCCTACGACCAGCTGCAGGCGCAGGGCCTGGTGGAGGCGCGTGCGCAGCGCGGCTTCTTCGTGCGCGGCGGCGACGCGCCGGCCACGCCGCGCCAGGCGGCGCCGGCGCGGCGCGACCCGCCGCTGGACGCCGCGGCCCTTGTGCGCAGCATGTTCGAGCATGACCGCTCGCACGGCGAGCGCGCGCCCTCGCCCGGCATCGGCACCCTGCCCGCGGACTGGCTCGACCTGTCGCTGCTGCACGGCGCGATGCGCCGCGCCATGGCCGAGGACGCACGCGACCCGCAGAGCCTGCGCTACGGGGACCCGGCCGGCGACGCGCGGCTGCGCACCGCGCTGTCGCACCGCCTGGGAGCGCTCGGCATCGCGGCCGACGCGTCGCAGGTGGTGACCACCGTGGGCGCCACCGCGGCGCTGGACCTGGTGTCGCACCTGCTGCTGTCGCCCGGCGACAGCGTGCTGGTGGACGAGCCGGGCTGGCCGGTGGAGTTCGCGCGCCTGGCGCAGATGGGCGTGAAGTGCGTGCCCGTGCCGCGCGCCGCCGACGGGCCCGACCGCGCCGCGATGCGGCACGCGCTGGAAACGCTGCGCGGCGCCGACAAGCCGCGCGCCTACGTCACGGTGTCGGTGCTGCACAACCCGACCGGCGGCTCGATCACCCTGGCCGCCGCGCACGAGGTGCTCAAGCTGGCCGAGGCGCACGACCTGACCATCGTCGAGGACGACACCTATGCGTGGCTGGCCAGTCCGCAGGCGCCGCGGCTGGCGGCGCTGGACCAGTTGCAGCGCACGGTCTACGTGAGCGGCTTCGCGAAGATCCTCGCGCCGGGCTGGCGCGTGGGCTTCCTTGCGGCGTCGCCCGCACTGGCCGAGCGCGCCATCCGGCGCAAGCTGCTCACGTCGCTGGCCGCGCCGGGCCTGGCCGAGCGCGCACTGGCCATCACGCTGGAGCAGGGCGTGCTGCGCCGCCATGCCGAACGCGTGATCCTGCGCCTGGCGGCGGCGCGGTCGCGCACGACGCGGTTGGCGCACGACGCGGGCTTCTCCTTCGCGGCGCCGCCGCAGGGGCTGTTCGGCTGGGTCGAGTGCGGCGTGGACACCGACCGCCTGGCCGCGCTGCTGCACGACGAAGGCTGGCTGATGGCGCCGGGCAGCCTGTTCCAGGCCCGGCCGCGGCCGACCACGCTGATGCGGGTGAACTTCGCGGCCGCGCAGGAGGCGCGCCTGTGGCGTGCGCTGCGCGACGCACGCGAGCGCCTCGTCGCCGGAGCGCTCCCCGCGCCCCCCACCGATGCAGGGGCTGTGCCGATGCGTATCAGGGCGTAACATCGGGCCACCCCCGCTTGCGGCTTCCTGCGTGACCTTCGAATCCACCCTGCCTCTGGGCGAACCCGAACTGATGCGGGTGAGTGCGTTCGAGCGCTACCTGGAGGAACTGCGCCGCGAGAGCGGCGACGAGTCGCTGACGCGGCTGTCGTCGCTGAACCCGTCGCTGCTGCAGGACCTGCTGCGCTTCGAGCAGGACGGCCGCCGCACCGAGCTGCTCGAGGTGATCGCCGCCTGCGTGCGCCATTCGCGGCCGCTGGCGATCTACCTGCAGTGCGACCAGCGCGTGCTGCCGCTGACCGTGTTCCCGATCGAGCGCCTGGTGCACTGCCCGTTCCCGATGCACGAGTTCCTGTCGATGCGCCTGTCCGAGATGTCGGTGCTGCGCGTCGAGCCCGCGGTGCTGCGCGCACCGGGCGACCCGGAGGAGGCGCTGGTGGGCGAGCCGCACCTGTACCAGCCGCTCGGCCCCGTCACCTGGGAGCTGGCGATGCGCGGCTCGCGCGAGCAGCTGCTGCCCGAGATCGCCGGCCCGGCCGCCTACCGCGTGGCGCTGGGCACCAACCTGCGCGACGTGATCCTCACGGGCGTGGTGCAGGCCGCCGTGAACCGCCTGCACCGCGAAAGCGCCAACCTGCGCGAGATGGCCGAATGGCCGGGCCTGAACCGCGCCCGCGCGATGCGCCTGCTCAATGCGCTGTACCTGCAGGGCGGCCTGATCGTCAGCCGCACGCACCCGGTGGCCAGCAACGAGAGCTGGTTCGGCAACACGCGGCTTTAGCCGCCGTGCGCCTCAGCGGTCCTTGCGCAGCACGCCCGTGGGCGTGGCCTGGCCGCCGAGCACGAACAGCGTGTACACGCCCAGCGCCTGCAGGTTGACGTCGGTGGCGCTGTAGACGGCGTCGCTCGACGACGCCGAGCTGACGTCCAGCCGCGCGCTGTCGTTGGCCGTCAGCGCGGCGAAGCCGCTCGCGCTGCCTGCGGCCACGTCGCTGGCGGCCACGGCATAGTCCACCGACAAGGTCAGCGAGCCCTGCGTGGCGTCGCCGTGCACCAGCCGCACCTTGGCGCGCGCGCTGTTGGACGGCAGTCGGTTGTCGTCGGCGATCCAGGCCAGCGCGGGCGCGGCCACCGTGCCGAGCGCGACCAGCGTGTAGTCGGCCCCCGCGGTCAGCACGCGCGTCTCGGTCAGCGCGACGCTGCCATTGACCCGCAGCTCGAGCGCCTGCGTGCCGGCGTCCACCAGCGCGTAGGGGCCCACGATCGGCGCGGTCAGCGCGCCCGCGATCGTGCTGCCGCCCCAGCTCGCGCCGAGCGACGGCCGCCCGGCCACGCCGGCCACGAAGCGCAGCCGCGCCTTGGCGTTGCGCCGGGTGCGCAGCGCGCCCTGCTGCGCCAGCAGGCTGGCGTGGACCAGCGTGCCGCCGCCGCCGGCCGCGAGAACCAGCGTGACGTACACAGCCTCCGCCACCTCGATGCCCGACAGGTCCAGGCGCAGGTCGTCGACATCGCCGTTGCCGGTGACTCGCAGGCGGTAGGTGCCCGCGCTCAGCTGCGCGTAGCCGGTGGCGTTGCCTTCACCGGTGCCCGAATGCAGCGGCGTGGCGTCGGCCAGGTCGGTGCCCTCGGCGGTGAGGTACACGTCGAGCAGGCCGATGTCCTCCGTGGCGCCGAACACGCGCAGCGCGCCCTTGCCGTCGTCGATGTCGTCGCTGTCCTGGTTTTCCTCGAGCTTCCACACCCGCGGCGCGCCGGCGCGGCCCCACACCAGCAGGGTGTAGTGGAGGTCGTCGGCGAAGCCCTGCTCGTCGGTGAGCAGCGTGGTCGACGAACCGGCACTGCGCAGCTCCAGGTCGTAGGTGTCGACCGCCACGGTGGCGTAGTCGCTGATCACATCGTTGACGGCCGAGGCGAACCAGCGCGCGTCGTCGACCCACAGGTCGAGCGAGGCGACGTCGCTCATCAGGTTGAGCAGGCGCACGCGCGCGCTGCCGGAGCTGCCATCGTCGTCGCCGCCGCCGCAGGCGGTCAGCGACGCGACGCCGCCGGCAGCGGCCAGGGCCAGGGGCATGCCGAGCAGTCGGCGGCGGGTGATAGGGTGCATGGGTCGGGCTCCTCCGTGGTGCAGGGCCCGCATTGCAGGACGCGCCGGTGAAGCGGGCATGTCGCGCCCTTGTCGGCGCCGACACACACCGACGGGCCGGCGGCCCGCCGCCTACCCCGGCGCGCGGGGGGTGCGCAGGGCCTCGAGCGCTTCCCAGCGCTCCAGAGCGGCCATCAGCTCGTCCTCGATGCGGGCCGAGCGCTCGAGCAGCGCAGCCGCCTGCTGCGGGTCGCGCGCGAACAGGGCCGGGTCGGCGGTGCGCGTGGCGATTTCGCCCTGCTCGGCTTCCAGCGCCTCGATGCGCGCGGGCAGCGCGTCGAGCTCGCGCTGCTCCTTGTAGCTGAGCTTGGTGCGCGCCGCTGCCGGCGCCGCCGCGGGGGCCGGGGCAGGGGCCGGCGCAGGGGCCGGCGACACGGGCGCCACCCGCGCGCGCTCGCGCTGCTGCAGCCAGTCGGTGATGCCGCCCTCGTACTCGCGCCACAGGCCGGGCCGGCCGCCGAAGGCCGGGTCGCCCTCCCAGGCCACCACGCTGGTGACCACGTTGTCGACGAAGCGCCGGTCGTGGCTGACGATGAAGGCAGTGCCGGCGTAGTCGGCCAGCAGCGACTCCAGCAGCTCGAGCGTCTCGATGTCGAGGTCGTTGGTGGGCTCGTCGAGCACGATCACGTTGGCCGGCAGCGCGAACAGTCGCGCCAGCAGCAGCCGGTTGCGCTCGCCGCCGGACAGCGTGCGCACAGGCGAGTTGGCGCGCTCGGGCGCGAACAGGAAGTCGCCCAGGTAGCTCATCACGTGCTTGCGCGCGCCGCCGATCTCGATCCACTCGCTGCCGGGGCTGATGGTGTCGGCCAGCGTCGCGTCCAGGTCGAGCGCGTCGCGCATCTGGTCGAAGTAGGCCACCTGCAGGTTGCTGCCGCGGCGCACGCTGCCCGAGGTGGGCGCCAGCTCGCCCAGCACCAGCCGCAGCAGCGTCGTCTTGCCCGCGCCATTGGGGCCGACCAGGCCGACCTTGTCGCCGCGCAGGAAGGTGGCGCTGAAGCGGTCCACCAGCACGCGCTCGCCGAAGCGCATCGACACGTCCTTCAGTTCGGCCACGATCTTGCCGCTGGGCACGCCGGCGTCGAGCTCCAGGCGCACCTGGCCGACGCGCTCGCGCCGCGCCGCGCGCTCGGCGCGCAGCCGCTCCAGCCGCGCCACGCGGCCGACGCTGCGGGTGCGGCGCGCCTCCACGCCCTTGCGCACCCACACCTCCTCCTGCGCCAGCAGCTTGTCGGCGCGCGCGCTGGCCAGCGCCTCGGCCTCCAGCTCGCGCGCCTTGGCGGCCTCGTAGGCGGTGTAGTGGCCGGGGTAGCTGCGCAGCACGCCGCGGTCGAGCTCGACGATGCGCGAGGCCACCGCGTCGATGAAGGCGCGGTCGTGCGAGATGAACACCAGCGCGCCGCGCCAGTCGCGCACCAGCTCCTGCAGCCAGGCGATGGCGTCGAGGTCGAGGTGGTTGGTGGGCTCGTCCAGCAGCAGCACGTCCGGCCGCGCGACCAGCGCCTGCGCCAGCGAAACGCGCTTGCGCGTGCCGCCCGACAGCGGGCCCACGGTCGCCGACGCGTCCAGGTGCAGGCGCTCCAGCGTCTCCTGCACGCGCTGCTCCCAGGTCCAGCCGCCCAGTGCCTCGAGCTGCGTCTGCAGCGCGTCGAGGTCCTCGCCCGGCGCGTGGCGCTCGTAGCGCAGGCGCAGCTCGCGCGCCTGCGCCACGCCCTGCCCGACCACGTCGAACACGGTGGCCGCCGCATCGAACGTCGGCTCCTGCGGCACGTAGAAGCGCGTCGTGCCCTGCTGCACCTGCAGGCCGCCATCGTCGGGGCGCTCCAGCCCGGCCAGGATCTTCAGCAGCGAGGACTTGCCCGCGCCGTTGCGGCCGATCAGCGCGACGCGCTCGCCGGCTTCGAGCGAAAACGCGGCGCCGTCGAGCAGCGGCACGTGGCCGTAGGCGAGGTGGGCATCGAGCAGGGTCAGCAGGGCCATGCGCGCATTGTCCCTGCCCCACGGGACGGTCGCCGCGCGCCGTCAGGCCCGTCGGTGACTCGGCAACACCGGACGCAACGAGTCGAGCACCTCGGCCAGCACGCCCACACCACGCTCGATCTGTGCCGGATCCACGCCGCCGAAGCCGAGCACCAGCCCCGGCGCCAGATCGTCGGGGCGCGGTGCGATCACGTAGCGCGCCAGCGGCGAGACGGTGACCTGACGCTGCGCCGCGGCCTCGACCACCTTGGCCTCGTCATGCCCACCTCGCAGCCAGCCCACCGTGTGCAGCCCGCTAGAACTGGGCACGATCTCCAGCACGCCGCCGAGTTGCGCACGCACCGAGCGGCACAGGACCTCGTGGCGCTCGGCATAGAGCCGACGCATGCGCCGGACGTGGGCCGCGAAATGGCCCTCGCCGATGAAGTCCGCCACGACCGCCTGCGTGTGCGTGGGTACGCCATGCAGCACGCGGCTCATGATCGCGTTCAGCGGTTCCACCAGTGCCGGCGGGGCCAGCAGATAGCCCAGGCGCAGCGACGGAAACAGCGACTTGCTGAACGTGCCGACGTGGATCACGAGGCCCGTGTCGTCGACGCTCTTGAGCGTGGGCAGCGGTGGCCCGCCGAACGAGAATTCGCCGTCGTAGTCGTCCTCGATGATCCAGGCGCCCGCAAGCGCCGCTGCCTGCAGCAGTTCAAAGCGGCGTTGCAGGCTCAGCACCATGCCCAAGGGCTGCTGGTGGGACGGCGTCACGAAGGCCAGTCGGAATCGAGGCGCCAGGCGCAGGCCTTCGGACACGAGCAGGCCCTGATCGTCCAGCGGCACCGGCACCAGCTCCGCTCCGGCGGCAATGAGGCTGTTGCGCGCGCCGATCGCGCCCGGGTTCTCGAACCAGACCTTGTCGCCAGGGTTCAGCAGCATCGCGCCGATCAGCTGGAATGCATGCTGGGCCCCACCGACAATGAAGATCTGTGCGGCATCGCAAGCGATTCCGCGATTGGCGCGAAGATGCAGCGCGATCGCCTGGCGCAACGGCGGGTGGCCGCCGGGCTCCCCATAGCCCATCACGTCGGTGCGAGGGCAACGCCACTGCTGAGCCGACAGGCGCGCCCACTGCGCCATGGGAAACGCCTCGAAGGCCGGCAGCGCCGTCGTGAACGCTCGTGCGGTCGCCGGCAGGCGCGGGCGGTCGGCGAAGCGATGCACCGCCTGCGTCATCGTGCGCGACAACTCCGGCGGCGCGGTCTTTGGCGCCTGGCCAGCACTGCGCGGTGGCGCGCGCGGACGTTCGGTCTCGAGGGCGCGGCTGACGAAAGCGCCGGCACCCACGCGCGCCTCCACCAGGCCCTCGGCAGTCAGGCGGTCGAAGGCCTCGATGACCGTGGTGCGCGACACGCCGAGCTCCTGCGCGAGGGTGCGGCTGGCCGGCAGACGCTCGCCCACCGCCACGCTGCCCGACAGGATCAACTCGCGCAGCGCGCCATGCAGCTGCGAACTCACCGAACGCGACGAGCGCGGGTCGATGGCGATGGACAGCAGCAATGCACCGCCCGCACGCTTGACCATCCGCTTGCAACCTCCGACCAGTTTGTGCCGGAAACGGTATCACGGAAGTTTCAGAATGGACCTGTCGCACCGGAATGGCCTCGCCGCAAGATTCGCCATCCCCTCTTCAAGCGCACGATGAAGATCCAGCGCATCGAATCCTTCTGCACCCATGATGTCGGTTTCGTGCGGGTCACGACTGACGACGGCGCCTTCGGCTGGGGTCAGGTCTCGACCTACCACTCCGACATCAGCGCACTGGTGCTGCATCGCCAGGTGGCACCCTGGGTTCTGGGCGAAAGCCCGCTGGACATCGGCGCCCTGGCAGACCGGGTCTGCGATCGCGAGCACAAGTTTCCAGGCTCGCACCTGTACCGCGCGATCGGTGGCCTGGACACCGCGCTGTGGGATCTGCGCGGTCGACTCGAAGGCAAGCCGGTATGCGCACTGCTGGGCGGCGCGCCGAAGCGGCTGCGCGCCTATGCTTCGTCGATGAAGCGGGACATCACCCCCGAGGCCGAGGCGGCGCGCTTCGTGGAGCTTCGCGAGCGCTTCGGCTTCGACGCCTTCAAGTTCCGCGTTGGCGCCGAGTGCGGGCACGACCGCGACGAGTGGCCCGGCCGTACCGAGGCCATCGTGCCCGCGGTGCGACGCGCGCTCGGGCCCGACGCGACCCTTCTGGTGGACGGCAACAGTTGCTACTCGCCGGCACGGGCCATCGAGGTGGGGCTCATGCTGCAGGACCACGGTGTCTGCCACTTCGAGGAACCCTGTCCCTATTGGGAACTCGAGCAGACGCGTCAGGTGCGAGAGGCACTGGCGCTGGACGTCACAGGCGGCGAGCAGGACAACTACCTACCGCTCTGGCGACACATGATCGAGATGCGCGCGGTCGACGTAGTGCAGCCCGACGTCTGCTATGTCGGCGGCATCGCACGCACGCTGCGAGTGGCGCAGATGGCGCACGCCGCGGGCCTGCCCTGCACGCCGCACAGCGCCAACCTTTCCCTGGTCACGCTGTTCACGATGCACCTGCTGGCCGCCATACCGAATGCGGGCCCCTATCTGGAGCTCTCCATCGAAGGCCCCGACTACTACCCCTGGCAGGAGGGTTTGTTCGTCGAATCTCCCTACGCAGTGCGCGGCGGCCACGTCACGGTCCCCGACGCGCCAGGATGGGGCGTCGAGATCGATCCTGCCTGGCTCGCGCGCGCGCAGCGCGAGGTCAGCGAGTACTCGTGAGCGAAACCTCGCGGTCGCTGCGAGCGTTGGCCGAACGGGCTCTGGCGAGCGGCTCGCTGCCCGACCTGCCTTCGCAGCACTTCATCGACGGCCGCTGGACGCCGTCCGCCGCTGGTGCGCGGCTTGCGGTGCAGGACCCTGGACGTGGCCGCGACTTCGCCGAGGTGGCAGCCGGCGACGCCGAGGACGTGGACCGCGCTGTGCGCGCCGCCCGCCGCGCCTTCGACACGTGGAGTCGCAGCCGGCCTGCTGATCGCGGCCGCGTGCTGCAGCGCGTGGCCGAAAGGATCCGAGCCGACGCCGAACGGCTTGCCGTGGTCGAGACACTCGACTCGGGCAAGCGCCTGTCCGAAGCGATGGGCGACGTGCTCGGTGCGGCTCGCTGCTTCGAGTACTACGCGGGAGCCTGCGACAAGCTGCAGGGAGACACGATCCCGCTCGGGCCCGGGCACCTTGCGTACACGGTTCAAGAGCCGGTCGGCGTGGCCGCGCAGATCGTTCCTTGGAACTACCCGATCTCGACCGCAGCGCGCGGCCTCGCGCCGGCATTGGCCGCGGGTTGCACAGTGGTGCTGAAGCCCGCAGAGCAGACGCCGCTGACCGCGCTGCTTCTGGCCGAACTGCTGAGCGAGGTCGGCCTGCCGGCCGGAGCATGCAACGTGGTCACCGGCACCGGCGCAGGCGCCGGCGCTCCCTTGGTGGCCCACGCCGGCGTCGATCACATCACCTTCACCGGCTCGGTCGCCACCGGCCAGGCGGTGATGCGGGCCGCTGCCGAGCATGTCACGCGCCTGGTGCTCGAACTCGGCGGCAAGTCGCCGCTGGTGGTGTTGGCAGACGCCGATCTCGACGCGGCGGTGGACAACGCCATGGGCGCCATCTTTGAGAACGCAGGGCAGATCTGCTCGGCCGGCTCGCGCCTGCTGGTCGCGCGCGGGATCCACGAGCCCCTCGTCGAGCGCCTGGCCGCGCGGGCGGCAGCCCTGCCGCTGGCACATGGCCTGCATGACCGCGGCATGGGGCCGTTGAACTCGCTGGCGCAGCTGCAGCGCGTGCAAGGCTTTGTCCAGCGCGCTCGGGAGCGTGGCATCGCACCGCGCTGCGGCGGCCATCGAGGTCGCGGTACCGACATCGACGGTGGCTGGTTCCACGAGCCCACAATCCTGGACGCCCTGACGCCCGACGACGAGTGCGTGCAGGAGGAGATCTTCGGCCCGGTGCTTTCGGTACAGGTGTTCGACACGGTCGAAGAGGCTGTCGTGCTGGCCAACGGTACGCGCTACGCGCTGGTGGCCGGCGTATTCACGCGCGACTTCTCGGCGGCGCACCGGCTCGCGCGCGACATCGACGCCGGACAGGTCTACATCAACGAGTACTTCGCCGGCGGCATCGAGGTGCCTTTCGGCGGCAACCGCAGTTCCGGCTTCGGGCGTGAGAAGGGCCTCGAGGCGCTGCGCGGCTACTGCAAGCTCAAGAGCGTCGCTGCCCGTCTGTAGCGCCCAGGCGGCGGGCCACCGACCCACGGCCCGACAAAGCGGACTGCCGCAGAGTTCAGAATGGCCCTGTTGCCGATGCCATCACTTGACCAGACTGACGCTGCCATTCATCTGGAGACACGAACATGCTCAACGCGCCATCGTCCCGCCAGTTGCTGAGCGCCGTCGCGCTCGCCGCCGCAGCCACCGCCTTCTCCGGCGCCGCCAGCGCCCAGGAGCTCACGGTGGTGTCCTTTGGTGGCGCCTATCAGGACGGCCAGAGCAAGGCGCTCTTCCAGCCTGCAGCCAAGGCGATGAACATCAAGGTCAAGGAGGAGACGTACACCGGCATTGCCGACCTCAGGCTGAAGGTGAAGGCCGGCGCGGTCACCTGGGACATCGTGGCCAGCGGCTCGGGCAGCGCGGCGCGTGCGGGCGCAGAAGGCATTCTCGAGAAGCTCGACTACAAGGTGATCGACATCAGCAGCTTCGCACCCGGCTTGGCCACCGAGTACTGCGTCGGCGGCGACGTGTTCTCCACCGTGCTGGCCTGGAACACCAAGACCTACGGCGACAAGGGCCCGCAGAGCTGGGCCGACTTCTGGGACGTGAAGAAGTTTCCCGGCAAGCGCTCGTACCGCAAGGGCGTGGCCGGCGCGCTGGAGCCCGCGCTAATGGCCGACGGCGTGCCCGCGAACAAGGTCTACGAGGTGCTGTCGGCGCCGGGCGGGATCGAGCGAGCCATCAAGAAGATCAAGGAACTCAAGCCGCACATCGCGGTGTGGTGGTCGTCCGGTGCGCAGCACGCGCAGCTGATGAAGGACGGCGAAGTCGACATGATCACCGGCTGGAACGGCCGCTTCGACGTCGTCGCCAAGGACGGTGGCAAGGTGGCCTACACCTTCAACCAGGGCTTGCTCGACTACGACTGCTTCGCCGTGCCCAAGGGCGCGCCGAACAAGGATCTGGCCATGAAGTTCCTGGCCGAGATCAGCAAGCCTTCGTACCAAGCGGAGTTCACCAAGTACATCACCTACGGGCCCACCAACAAGAAGGCCTACGAACTCGGCACCATCGACGCCGCCTACGCCAAGCGCCTGCCCTCGCACCCGGACAACGCGGCCAAGCAGTTGCCGATCAACCTCGACTGGTACATCAAGTACGAGGCGCAGGCCGCGGCGGCCTACCAGAACATGCTAACCGAGTAGGCGCCCGAGGTCCCACGTCCGCATGCAGCGCCAGGCCCTGACGATCACGCTGCGCGGGCTACGCAAGGCCTATGGCCCGGTACGGGCGCTCGACGACGTCGACCTGCAGGTACGCAGCGGCGAGTTCCTGACCTTGCTGGGTCCGTCGGGATCCGGCAAGACCACGCTGCTGATGGTGCTGGCCGGCTTCCTGAGGCCGGACCAGGGCCAATTGCTGTTCGGCGACCAGGACGTCACGCGCCTGGCGCCGCACCGGCGCGACATCGGCATGGTGTTCCAGAACTATGCGCTGTTCCCGCACATGGACGTGTCGGCAAACATCGCCTACCCGCTCAAGCTGCGCGGCGTGCCTCGGGACGAGCAGGCGCACCGCGTGCAGGCGGCCCTGGAGACGGTACAGCTCGGGGGCTTCGGCAGTCGCCGCATCGACGAGCTGTCCGGAGGCCAGCGGCAGCGTGTCGCGCTGGCGCGGGCCATCGTCTTCGAACCGCGCATCGTGCTGATGGACGAGCCCCTGTCGGCGCTGGACAAGCAGTTGCGCGAGCGCATGCAGATCGAGCTGCGTCAGCTGCACCAGAAGCTCGGCACGACCACGATCTACGTCACGCACGACCAGCGGGAGGCGCTGACGATGTCCGATCGCGTCGCGGTGGTCAACGGCGGCCGCATCGTGCAGCTCGACACGCCTCGCGCACTGTACGAGCAGCCCGTCTCCCGCTTCGTCGCCGAGTTCATCGGCGAGTCGAGCCTGCTGCCGGCACACCGGGAAGGGAGCGGCTGGCGGTGCGCCGGCCAACCACTGCGCACTGGCGGTACAACGCCACCCGGCGAGCGTGCGTTGCTGCTGCTGCGACCCGAGCGTCTGCGCGTGCTCAGCGGCAACGACCCCGCCGAAGGCTTTAACGTCCTGCAGGCGCGCGTCGACGCACTGATCTACCAGGGCGACAGCGTCCTTCTGCAGGCCCGGCTTCCCGATGGCAGCGCTGTCAGCGCCCGCGGTGTGGCGCAGACCGGAACCTGGGGGGGGCTGCCGGCCGTCGGCGAGGCCGTGCGGCTCGGGTTCTCCATCGACGACACCCGGCTGCTGGCCGACGAATCCTGAGCCGATGGACATCGCCGCTCCGCAGGACCTCCACGCCAAGGGGCTGCGCCGCGACGAGCGCCGCGAACGCTGGGGCCTGCTCGGCCTGAGCGCGCCGGCGTTGCTGCTCGTTGCCGTGACGATGCTGCTGCCGATGGCCTGGCTGTTCGGCCTTTCCTTCGTCGGTGACGACGGCAGCCTCACGCTGGAGCACTACCGGCGCATGCTCGACCGGCCCTCCTACGGCCGCACTTTCGTAATGACTTTCAAGGTCAGCTTCATCACGACCGCGCTGTGCGTCCTGCTGGGCTACCCGCTGGCCTATGCACTGTCGCAGATGCCTCGCCGCGTCGCCGACCTCTGCATGATCGCGGTGCTGCTGCCCTTCTGGACATCGCTGCTGGTGCGCACCTATGCCTGGCTCGTGCTCCTGCAGCGCAAAGGCCTGATCAACGAGTGGGGGATTCGCCTGGGCTGGTGGGACGAGCCGCTGGCGCTGGTGCACAACCTCACCGGCACCCTGATCGGCATGGTGCACATCATGCTTCCGTTCCTGGTGCTGCCGGTGCTGGGGGCGATGCGCAGCATCAGCGGCGACTACATGCGCGCCGCGTCGAGCCTGGGCGCCAGTCCGGCACAGGCCTTCCGCAGCGTGTTCCTGCCCTTGTCCCTGCCGGGGCTGGCGGCCGGCACGCTGATCGTCTTCATTCTCTCCCTTGGCTTCTACGTCACGCCAGCGGTGCTCGGCGGCGGCAAGGTGATCATGGTGTCGAACCACATCGCCAACGACATCGAGCTCTTCTTCAACTGGGGAGCCGCCAGTGCACTAGGCGTGGTCCTGCTGGCATTGACGCTGGTGCTACTGTGGATCGCCACGCGCCTGATCCGACTCGAACGCCTGTTCGGCGGTGGTCACGCATGAAGGGCTGGCTCGAGAGCGCGGCGTCGGACACGCAGGTCACGCACCGCCAGCGCCTGTGGCTGTATGCGATCGCTGCCCTGGTGCTGGCGTTCCTTGCGGTGCCGACGCTGATCGTCGTGCCGATGTCCTTCTCAGGGTCGCAGTACCTTGAGTTCCCGCCGCGCGAGTGGTCGCTGCGCTGGTACCGAAACTACTTCGCCTCCGCAGCCTGGATGCAGGCCACGGTCACCTCGTTCCAGGCAGGGGCGCTGACGATGCTCGTGGCCACGCCGCTGGGCACGCTGGCGGCCTACGGACTCTTCGCGTCGCGGCTGCCGGCCGCACGGCTGGTCAACACCTTGATGCTGACGCCGATGATCGTGCCGGTGATCCTGGTCGCCATCGGCGTGTTCTACGTCTACGTCAAGCTCAAGCTGGTGAACTCGCTGATGGGCATCGTGCTGGCGCACACCATGCTCGCGCTACCCCTGGTGATGCTGATGGTCGCCTCGGCGCTGAAGAACTACGACATGAACCAGGAAATGGTGGCGCGAAGCCTGGGTGCATCTCGTGCGCGAGCCTTCTGGTCGGTGACCCTTCCGCAGATCCGGTTCTCGGTGGTCAGCGCCGCGCTGTTGTCGTTTCTGACCTCCTTCGACGAGGTGATTCTGGCCCTGTTCATCGCCGGCGGCGACAACTCCACGCTGACACGCAACATGTTCAATGCGCTGCGCGACCAGATCGACCCGACCATCGCCGCGATCTCCACGTTGATGATCGTCGTGACGACGGTGCTGCTGATGCTGTCGCAGCGCTATGGTCAGGGCCGCGCGTCGCGCCAGCGGTAGTAGCGTATCGACGGCGCCAGGAACCAGGGCCTGCCGCGGTAGAAGGGCCGGGTCTGGAACGCCAGGCCATCGAACGCGGTGCGCCCCTCGTCCAGTCCGAGCACCTGCTGCCCGAGGCGCATGCCCAGGTAGCTGCCCATGCCCACGCCGGAGCCGCAGTAGCCCATCGCGTAGTGCACGCCCTCGTGCCGGCCGATGTGCATGAGCTCGTCGAAGGTGTAGGCGACGAAGCCGCACCACGAGTGGCTGATGCGCACCGTGCGCAGTTCGGGAAACAGCGCCGCCAGGTCGGCGTGCAGCAGGGGGCCGCTGATGCGCGGATCGGTCTCGTCGGTGGAGACGCGACCGCCGAAGAGGATGCGGCTGCGGTCCGGCGACGTGCGGTAGTAGTAGACGATCTTGCGCGTGTCGCTGACGATCCGGTCCCGCGGCATCAGACGGCGCATCTGCTCGGGCGCCAGCGGCTCGGTGGCGATGATGTAGCTGCCAATCGGGATCACGCGTCGCCGCAGCCAGGGTGTCAGGGTGCCCGTATAGCCGTTGGTGGCGATCACCACCTCGCGCGCGCGCAGCGGGCCGCGCGCCGTGTTCACGACGAAGCCCGCGCCGTCGCGCTCGATGCGCGTCGCCGGGCAGCGCGGCACCACGAGCCCTCCGGCCGAACGAACGCGCTGCAGCAGGCCCTGGTGGTAGCGCGCAGGATCGACGCTGGCATGCGCCTGGTAGACCACGCCTCCCCAGTAGGCGTCCGTGCCGAGCTCCCGGTGCTGCTCGGCGCGCGGCACCACCTCGACCGGCACCTCGAGGCCCGGCGTCTGGTTCTGCGCCGCATGCGCGAGCAGGTCGAACTGGCGGGCGTTGTGCGCCGCATGGAAGCGCCCGACGACGCGGTAGTCGCAGTCGATGCCCTCGTCGGCGATGAACCCGCCGAGCCATGCCAGCGAGCGCCGGCCTTCGAGCAGGATCTCGCGCGCCAGCGCTTCGCCGTGGCGGCGCGCGAGCTGCGCGTACCCGGGCTTGATGCTCGTGGAGACCTGACCGCCGTTGCGTGTGCTGCAGCCGTAACCCGCGTCCTCGGCGTCGAGCACGAGCGTGTGCCGACCGGCGCGAGCCGTCTGCAGGGCGGCGTTCAAGCCGGTGTAGCCCGAACCCACCACCAGCACGTCGACCGCGGCCGGCCAGTCGACCGGCTCGAGCTCCGGGCGGGGCACCCGGTCCCACCAGTAAGGCGCGAGCTTCGAGTCTGACGTGAAGAGCGCTTGGGTCAAGAGTCGATCTCCGGATAGGTGCTCATCGGGCGTCGGCGAGCACCAGGTCGGCACCCTTCTCGGCCACCATGATCGTCGGTGCGTTGGTGTTGCCCGAGGTGATGTGGGGGAAGACCGACGCGTCGATCACGCGCAAGCCGTCGAGACCGTGCACTCGTAGACGTGCGTCCACGACGGCATGGGCAGGATCGGGGCCCATGCGGCAGGTGCCGACGGGGTGGAACACGGTCGACGCGCGGTGGCGGATGTCCTCTTCCAGCGCCTCACGCGACTGCACGGCGCCCCCTGGCTTCAACTCCTGATCGATCACGGCCGAGAGCGCCGGCGTCGCGGCCAGCCGGCGCAGCCACTGCGCACCGGCCACCAGCGCTTCGATGTCTTCAGGTGCCGACAGCGAGTTCGGCTCGATCAGCGGCGGCTCCCCGATGTCCGGCGTGCGCAACCGCAGCTGGCCCCGACTGGCCGGCCAGCAAGGCTGCGCGCTGAGCAGGAACCCGGGAAACGGGTCGGGGCTCATCAGTGCGCGCTTGCCGGGTACCGCCCTCGTGTAACTGAGCGGCGAGAAGTAAAGCTGCAGATCGGGCCGCGCGGCCTCCGGTGACGAGCGCACGAAGCCGCCCCCCTGATTGACGCTCAGGGCAAGCGGGCCGCCCCGCGTCAGCAGATAGCGCAGGCCGACGCGCAGCTTGCCGTGCCAGGGTCGCAATGAGTCGTTGAGCGTCGGCACACGGGAGCGGTACAGGTGATCGATGCACAGGTGGTCCTGCAGGTGGCGGCCCACGGACTGCAGTTCGTGCAGGATCTGGATCCCCAGGGCCTGCAGCCACTCGCCCGGCCCCACGCCGGAGGCCTGCAACAGCAGCGGGGAGTGCACGGCCCCCGCACAGACGATCACCTCGCGCGCGGCCACGGCGCGCTGGAGCGTGCCGCCGCAGCGGTAGTGGACGGCGACCGCCCGGCGCCCGTCGAACTCGATGCGCGTGGCCAGCGCCCCGGTGCGCACGTCGAGCCGGCCGTCGCGCCGTGCCGGATGCAGATAGGCGCGCGCGGTGGACATACGCCGGCCGCCGTGCATCGTGATCTCGTACAGGCCCAGGCCTTCCGCGATGGCGCCGTTGAAGCCCGCATTGCGCGGCAGGCCGAGCTGTTCGCCAGCGCTCAGCCATGCATCGCACAGCGGATGCACCTCGTGCGAGACGTCGCTCACGCGCAGCGGGCCATCGCGACCTCGCCAGGCCCCGTCGCCACCCGGGAAGCTCTCCATGCGGCGGAAGTAGGGCAGCAGGTCCGCGAAGCCCCAGCCCGGGTTGCCCGCATCGCTCCAGCGCTGATAGTCGTCGGCCTGCCCGCGGATGTAGACCATGGCATTGATCGAGCTCGAGCCGCCAAGGACCTTGCCGCGCGGCCAATAGCCGCGCCGGCCGGCAAGCGCTGCTTCGGGCTCGGTGTGCAGGCGCCAGTTCAGCGCAGGGTCATGGAAGGACAAGCCATAGCCGATCGGTACCTGCACACGCAGCGAGCCGTCACTGCCACCCGCTTCGAGCAGGAGCACACGGTGGCGGCCACCCTGTGACAGGCGATGGGCCAGCACGCAGCCGGCCGATCCGGCGCCAACGATGACGTAGTCGTGGATCGTCACGGGCGCTAGGTTGCCACGACATCCATCTCAAGCGGCAGGCCCACTTTGGATCGATTGGCAGACCACTGCGGACGTGTCAAGCCCCCAGGATGAGCGCAGTGAATGCCCCGGGGTGCACCCGGTGCTGCAAGGTCGGCGCAAACCCCGTCGATAGAATCGTTTTTCCCCCTCCACTGGCCTTGCATGAACGCCGTCGTCTGCAGCGAGAGTCATTCCGCCCGTCTCGAACTCAAGAGCGCGGCGCTCACGCTGATGGCCGTGGTGCTGCGCACCACCGACCTCGACGCGCTCGCCGACGAGCTGGAGCAGCGGGCCTCGGTGATGCCGGGCCTGTTCGACGACGAGCCGGTGGCGATCGACCTCGCCTGCGTGCGCGACGCCGAGCCGCCGCTGGACTTCGACGCGCTGGTGGCGCTGCTGCGCCGCCATCGCATGCGCCCGCTGGCCGTGCGCGGCGGCACGCCCGAGCAGGCGGCCGCGGCCGTCGCGGCCGGCCTGCTGGAAGCGCCGGAGGGCGCGCGCCCGCAGCCGCGCGAGGTGCCGCCGCCGCCCGAGGTGATCGAGCGCGTGGTGGAAGTGCAGCTCGCGCCGCTGCCGCCGCTGGTGGTGGACAAGCCGCTGCGCTCGGGCCAGCAGGTCTATGCGCGCGACCGCGACCTGATCGTGCTGGCGCTGGTCAGCCACGGCGCCGAGGTCATGGCCGACGGCCACATCCACGTCTACGCGCCGCTGCGCGGCCGCGCCCATGCGGGCAAGGCCGGCAATGCCGACGCGCGCATCTTCTGCCACCGGATGGAAGCCCAGGTGCTGGCCATCGCCGACGTGCACCGCACCACCGACTCGGGCCTGCCCGAGGGCCTGATGGGCGGCGCGGCGATGGTGCGGCTGGCGCACGGCGAGATCATCGTCGAGCGACTGGGCTGATCCGGCAACGCTTTCCCACTCACCCCCGTACAAGGACCTGCACCCGATGGCCAAGATCATCGTCGTCACCTCCGGCAAGGGAGGCGTCGGCAAGACCACCACCAGCGCCAGCTTCGCTTCCGGCCTGGCCCTGCGCGGACACAAGACGGCGGTGATCGACTTCGACGTGGGCCTGCGCAACCTCGACCTGATCATGGGCTGCGAGCGGCGCGTGGTGTACGACCTGGTCAACGTGATCCACGACGAGGCCAAGCTCAACCAGGCCCTGATCCGCGACAAGCACTGCGACAACCTGTCGGTGCTGGCCGCGTCCCAGACGCGCGACAAGGAAGCGCTCACGAAGGACGGCGTGCGCCGCGTGCTCGACGAGCTGTCGGACATGGGCATGGAGTACATCGTGTGCGACTCGCCCGCCGGCATCGAGAACGGCGCCCTGCTGGCGATGCACTTCGCCGACGAGGCGCTCGTCGTGACCAACCCCGAGGTGTCCTCGGTGCGCGACTCCGACCGCATCCTGGGCATGCTCGCGTCCAAGACGCAGCGCGCGATCGACGGCAAGGACCCGGTGCGCGAGCACCTGCTCGTCACGCGCTACGACCCGGCGCGCGTGGCCAGCGGCCAGATGCTGTCGATCGACGACATCCACGACATCCTGCGCGTGCCGCTGATCGGCGTGGTGCCCGAGTCGGAGGCCGTGCTCAACGCGTCCAACCAGGGCGTGCCCGCGATCCACATGGCCAACAGCCCGGTGGCCGAGGCCTACAAGGACGTGGTGCGCCGCTTCCTCGGCGAGGCGCGCGAGATGCGCTTCACCACCGAGCCGGCCCGGCCCGGCTTCTTCCAGCGCCTGTTCGCGCGCCCTGCGCGCCAGACGGGGGCCTGAGCGCGATGGCCTGGTGGTCCTTTCTCCTCGGCCGCAGCAACCGCAACTCGGCCCAGCTGGCCAAGCAGCGGCTGCAGGTGGTGATCTCGCAGCAGCGCGCGTCGCGCGCACCGCGCGCCCCCGACTACCTGCCCGCGCTGCAGCGCGAGCTGCAGCTCGTGGTGGCCAAGTACGTGAAGGTCGCCCCGCGCGAGGTGGAGGTGCGCTTCGCGCAGCCGCGACACTCGCCGCACGGGCTGGAAGTGCGCATCGAGCTGCCGCCGCAGCCGGCGCACGCCTGAGGCCTTGGCGCCGCGTGGCGCGCCAGTGCTGTTGCCCACGCGCAGACGGGTCCATCGCGACTGGGTTTTCAGGAAGCGGCCTCCAGCCAATTCCGGCGCCCGGCCAGGAGCTGACATGAACGCAGCGGCCACCCAGCGCCCTGGGCTGGCGCCAACCCTTGCAGGCGAACGACCGCAACCGGTACGGCGGTCGACGCCCCCGGCCGGCCCATCCCCCTACGCTTTCCGGGGCCAGCGCCGATGGCGCACACTCCGCTCGCCTCGCGCGCGCCCGACGCGCACGAGTCCTTCACCCTGAGTTACGACGAGGACGGACGATGAAGAGCTTCCTGTGGATGGCCGCCCTGGCCGCGGGCCTGGTGTTCGCGACGGCCCCCGAGCCGGCCGAGGCCAAGCGCCTGGGCGGCGCCAAGTCTTCCGGCATGCAGCGCAGCGCCACCCCCGACAAGCCGGCGACGCCGCCGGCGGCCGCGCCCGCCAACCCGGCACCGGCCGCCGCTGCCGCACCGGCCACGGCCGGGGCCGCGGCAGCCGCCGCGCCCAAGCGCTCGTGGATGGGCCCGATCGCCGGCCTGGCCGCCGGCCTGGGCATCGCCGCCCTGTTCAGCCACCTCGGCATGGGCGAGGAACTCGCCAACTTCGTGATGATCGCGCTGCTGGCACTGGTGGCCTTCATCGTGATCCGCCTGCTGATGCGCCGCTTCCTCGGCAATGCCGGCCCGCAGCCGGCCCTGGCCACGGCCTCGGCCGCGCCCGCCGCGCGCCCGGCCCCGCCGGTGTTCGTCGACGAGCGCCCGGGCATGCAGCGCAGCGCGCTCGCGCCGGAGATCGGCTCGGCCCTCAAGCCGCCGATGGCCGTGCCGGGCGTCACCGCGCCCGCCGCCACCGTGGCGTCGGCCCCCGTGCTGCCGGCCGGCTTCGACTCCGAAGGCTTCGAGCGCCTGGCGCGCATGCTGTTCGTTCGCATGCAGGCCGCCAACGACGCAGCCGACCTGGACGACCTGCGCAACTTCACCACGCCCGAGCTGTTCGCCGCGCTGCGGCTGGACCTGCAGGACCGCGGCGACGCGCGCCAGACCACCGACGTGGTCAAGGTCGATGCATCGCTGGTGGACTTCGCCCAGGAGGACTCGCGCCAGATCGTCAGCGTGCGCTTCACCGGCCTGATCCGCGAAGAGCCGGGCGCCGACGCGCAGGCCTTCGACGAGGTGTGGCACCTGGTGCGTCCGCAGGACGAGAGCCGCCCCTGGGCTATCGCCGGCATCCAGCAGGCTCAATAAGCCGCCGCCGCGCGCGCGGCGCTCAGCCGCCCGCGCGCTTGACTTGGCCGATGCCCTCGGCCTGCAGCAGGGCCACCACGCGGTCGGCGTGGTCGCCCTGCACCTCGATCACGCCGTCCTTGACCGTGCCGCCGCTGCCGCAGGCGCTGCGCAGCCGCTTGCCCAGCGCCGCCAGCGCGTCGGGCGCCAGCGCCACGCCACGCACCAGCGTCACCGTCTTGCCGCCGCGGCCCTTGCTTTCGCGGCTGACGCGCACCACGCCGTCGCCCTTCGGCGCGGCGGCCTGCGCGGCGCAGACACAGGCCGCCAGCGGGCGCCGGCACTGCGGGCACATGCGCCCGCCTTCGGTCGAAAAGACCAGGCCGCCGGTTGCAGGCTTGCGCATCGTCTAGCCCCGGCGGAACACGAGCGACAGGTTGTTGGCCGGCATCGGCACCGCTTCCAGCAGGGTGAGCCCCTGCGCCGACGCCTCGCGCTGCACCGCCGCCACCGTGCGCAGGCCCCAGCGCGCGTCGCGCGCGCGCAGGTCGGCGTCGAAGGCCAGGTTGCCGGACGATGTGGGCACACCGTCCACGAAGAACGGGCCGTACACCAGCAGCAGCCCGCCCGGCGCGAGACACCGCGCCGCGCCGGCCATCAGCGCCGCACAGGTGGGCCAGGGCGAGATATGCAGCATGTTGGCGCAGTAGACCGCGTCCAGCGACGCGGCCGCCACCGGCCAGTCGGGCGCCAGCACGTCGAGGTGCAGCGCCGGCGCGACGCCGCCCAGGCCGGCGCAGCGCGCGTCGATGGCCGCGAGCATCGACGCGTCGGCGTCGGTGGGCTGCCAGTCCCAGCCCGCGCCCGCCGCCGCGAAGTGCTGCGCATGCTGGCCGGTGCCCGAGGCGATCTCCAGCACGCGCGTACGCGGCGGCAGCAGTCGCTGCAGCACCTGCAGGATCGGCCCGCGGTTGCGCTCGGCCGCGGCGCTGAAGGGCAGGTCGGCCGACATGCTCACTGCTCCTGCGCCTCGATCACCAGGCGCTCTCGCTGCGCGCCCCGCACGCGCGTGGCGGCACGCACGCGCAGCGCCGCGCGCTCGGGCACGTCGATACGGAAGTGGTAGTCCAGGCTGTCGGTCTGGCCGGGGTTGTGGGTCGGGAGCTGGCGCGACCACTCGCGGCGCCCGTTCACTTCCACCGTCATGGCATGCGTGGCACCGTCCGCGTCCGCGGGGCAGCGCACCTGGAACCGCACGTCGACGTGGAAGCGGCGCACCCGCCCGAGCGCCGGCGGGATGTCGAGCGTGGCGATGTCGGCGTCGCCGGCATCCACGCGCCAGTGCTCGAGGGCCTGCATGGACAGAAGATCAGTACACGACCACGGAGCGGATCGACTCGCCGCGCTTCATCAGCGCGAAGCCCTCGTTGATGTCCTCGAGCCTGAGCTTGTGGGTGATCAGGTCGTCGATGTTGATCCGGCCGTTCATGTACCAGTCGACGATCTTCGGCACGTCGGTGCGGCCGCGCGCACCGCCGAAGGCCGATCCCTCCCACTTGCGGCCGGTCACCAGCTGGAACGGTCGCGTGCTGATCTCGGCACCGGCCTCGGCCACGCCGATGATGATGCTGCGCCCCCAGCCCTTGTGCGTGCACTCCAGCGCCTGGCGCATCACCTGCGTGTTGCCGATG
The DNA here is from genome assembly GCF_057219775.1 of Aquabacterium sp. T101. Taxonomy (NCBI): domain Bacteria; kingdom Pseudomonadati; phylum Pseudomonadota; class Betaproteobacteria; order Burkholderiales; family Sphaerotilaceae; genus Aquabacterium; species Aquabacterium sp. T101. The sequence continues at coordinate 224,725 of NZ_JBXVVZ010000003.1, read as the reverse complement.
CACTCGAAGCTGAAGTCGGCGCCGCCGTCGGTGAGCTGCACGATGTGGTCCACCACGTTGGGCACGTCCTTCGGGTTGACGAAGTGGGTCATGCCGAAGCGGCGCGCCATTGCCTCGCGCGCGGGGTTGATGTCCACGCCGATGATGCGGTCGGCGCCCACCATGCGCGCGCCCTGGATCACGTTCAGCCCGATCCCGCCCAGGCCGAACACCACCACGTTGGCGCCCGCCTCCACCTTGGCGGTGAACAGCACCGCGCCGATGCCGGTGGTGACGCCGCAGCCGATGTAGCAGACCTTGTCGAAGGGCGCGTCGGGGCGGATCTTCGCCAGCGCGATGCCCGGCACCACGATGTGGTTGGCAAACGTGCTGGTGCCCATGTAGTGCAGCAGCGGCTTGCCGCCCAGGCTGAAGCGCGAGCTGCCGTCGGGCATCAGGCCCTTGCCCTGCGTGGCGCGGATCGCCTGGCACAGGTTGGTCTTGCGCGACAGGCAGAACTTGCACTGCCGGCACTCGGGCGTGTAGAGCGGGATCACATGGTCGCCCGGCTGCAGCCAGGGCACGCCCGGGCCCACCTCCTGCACCACGCCGGCACCCTCGTGGCCGAGGATCGCCGGGAACAGGCCCTCGGGGTCGGCGCCGCTCAGCGTGTACCAGTCGGTGTGGCAGATGCCGGTGGCCTTCACCTCCACCAGCACCTCGCCCTCGCGCGGGCCTTCCAGGTCCACCGTCTCGATCGTCAGCGGGGCACCGGCCTTCCAGGCGACGGCTGCGCGGGTCTTCATCGTGCGGGCTCCAGGCGGATGGGAGCGCGCATTGTCACCGGGTGGCGTCGGGCCCCTCGCGACGCGACCGCCGCGCGGCGAACGCGACGAACAGCAGGCTGGCGCAGAACGGCCCCATCTGGCCCCAGCCGTAGTAGTTGCCGGGGATGTCGAGCTTCCAGTAGTAGTGCGCCGCGTCCAGCAGCGTGGCCACCAGCGCCACGACGCTGCCGGCCCAGCCCGCGCGCGGCGCCCAGCGGGCGCCGGCCGTCAGGCCCAGGGCCGACGCGGCCGCCACCAGCCCTGCCACGCCGGCCACGCTGGCCGTGACCGAGAAGTGGCCGGCGAAGAGCTGGCCGAACAGCAGGCCCACGGCGGCCACGAAGGCGATGCAGGCGGCGGCGGCGACGAGCGCGAAGGTCATGCGCCATGGTCGGCCCGCGCCGGGCCGCCGACAAGGAACCTTGCCACGTCAGGCGCCGCCGCGAAGCAGGTGCACGGCCGCCGGAAAGCCGGCCAGCAGCACCAGCCCCACGACGAGCAGGTTGCCGGTGGACGGGTCGAAGTCGGCCAGCGCCTTGCGCCAGGGGCGCCGCATCACCCAGCGGCCCATCGCCAGGTCGAAGGCGGCCATGAAGGCTGCGAGCACCAGGCCCAGCGCCAGGTGCGGCAACGTGCCGCGCAGGCCCACCCCCGGCACCAGCAGCCAGCACACGGCGAAGGCCAGCAGCGAGCCCGACACGATGCTCCAGCGCAGCGCCCGTTCCTTGCCGATGCGCGGCACCACCAGCACGGTGCGGGCGATGCCGTGCAGCGTCTCGGCGCCGGCCAGCACCACGCACAGCGCCAGCGCGCGCAGGGCCACCTCGGTGCTCATCGGGCGTGCCGCTCGTGCGTTGCCACTTGCGCCTTGCCGCTAGGCCGCGGGCTCGTAGATCACGAAGCGCTTGGTGGTGGTTTCCACCACCTCCCAGGTGCCGACGAAGCCGCGCGGCACGACGAAGCTCTCGCCCGCCGACACGGTGACGGCGCGGCCTGCCGCGTCGGTGACGATGCTGCGCCCTTCGAGCATGTGGCAGTACTCCTCCTCGGTGTAGGTCACGCGCCAGGCGCCAGGCTCGCTGCGCCAGACGCCGACCATGAAGCGGCCCGACGGGTCGGTGTAGTGCATCCACACCGTCTGCTGCGGATCGCCGGCCACGAGCTTGTCGGGCGCGAGGTGGTAGTGCTGCGGCTCGACGGTGGCGTCGAGCTTCTTCAGGGTGGGAGGGTTCATCGTCGTGTGGGCACGAAAGCCACTCAGGGGGCCTGCGGCGCGCCGGCGTCCTGCGCCTGCGCACCGACGAACATGCGGCGCACGCCGGCCCGCGCGGCGGCCGCCTCGCACAGGGCGCACGGCCGGGACGTGGAGTACAGGTCCGCACCGCGCACCGGCCCGGCACCCACGCGCGCCAGCGCGTCGCGGATCGCCTCGCGCTCGGCATGCGCGTCCGGGTTGCGGTCCTTCACCACGCGGCTCGGGCCGTGGCCGATGATGCGGTCGTCGCGCACGAGCACGGCGCCATAGGCCTGGTCGCCCCAGGACAGCGCCAGCTGCCGCATCGCCTCGGCCTCGCGGGCCCAGCGCTGGTGGCCGTCCGTCCCGGTGGCGAAGGCGAGTCGGGGCGCGCACGCGCACAGCAGCGGCGCCAAGGTCAGCCGGCGTCGGAAGCACAGCTGCGTGTACCGGGGCGTCGGGCGCGTCATCGCGGGCGCCACGGGCTCAGGCCGCGCCTCCGGGCGGATACCGCCGCTTCACCTCGGCCACCGACGCCGACACCAGCGCTTCGAGCACGGTGAGGTCCAGGTCGGCCAGGCGCTTGAAGTACAGGCAGGACTGGCCCCGCTTGTGCGGGCCCAGCCGCGCGAGCAGGTCGTCCTGCTGCGGGCCGTCGGCCACCAGGTAGACCACGAACTCGCGCCCGCGCACCGCAAAGCCCGTCATGCACGACTCGCCGGTGCGGCCGCTCTCGTAGCGGTAGCGGTAGCTGCCGTAGCCGACGATGCTCGGGCCCCACATCTTCGGCGCCTGCCTCGTCACCCGCTTGAACATCGCCTTCAGCACCTTGCAGTCGGCCAGCTGCTCCGGCCGGGCGCGCGCGGCCAGCACCTCGTCGACGCTGGCGGTGGTGGGTTTCGTCTTCGCTTCAGCCATGGGCGGACCTCACGGGCCAGTGTGCGCTGCGGGAACCTGGCCCGCAAGCGGCGCGGGCCCGACCGACCGGAAGCTTCTGTCCACCGAGGCTACCCGAATGCGGAACAGCGATCGGTCCACGCCAGCGGATACGATGAGCCTCGTCAGATTCATGCGGTACCTCATCCGGAGCCGGGTCGGCGCTCCGGCGAAAAGACGCGGAGCCCGAGATCTTGCATCACCCGCTGCCCACCACCACGGCCCTGTTCGAGCACCTGGCCGACGCCGTCTACCTGCTCGACCCCGGCACCTCGAAGATCGTGTGGGGCAATCGCTGCGCCTGGGAGAGCCTGGGCCTCACGCGCGAAGAGGTGCTCGACCACAGCGTGTTGAGCCTGCAGAAGGACGTGACCGGTCTGCCGGCCTGGAGCGACATCGCCGAGGTGATCCGCGCCACGCCCTGCTACACCTTCGTCGGCCGCCACCGCCATGCCGGGGGCCACGAAGTGGCGGTGGAGGTGAACACCACCCGCTTCTTCGACCAGGGACGCGAGTACTTCCTGTCGGTGGCGCGCGACATCTCGCGCCGCACGGCGCTTGAGGTCGAACTGAAGAAGCGCGAGAACCAGCTCTGGTTCGCGCTCAACGAGGCCATGGACGGGCTCTGGGACTGGGACGTCAGGACCAACGAGGTGTTCTTCAGCCCCCAGCTCAAGCGGATGCTCGGCTATGGCCCCGACGAGATGGCGCCCGAACTCACCACGTGGAGTCGGAACATCCACCCGGACGACGCTGGCCGGGTGCTAGGGCTCATCCGCGACCACCTCGAAGGTCGAAGCGCCCGCTACGAGGCCGAGTACCGTCTGCGCGACCGCAACGGCAGCTGGCGCTGGGTGGTCGATTGCGGGCGCGTCTGCGAGCGCGACGCCGCCGGATCGGCCACGCGCGTGGTCGGCATGGTGCAGGACGTGACCCGGGAACGCGAGGCGCGCGAGGCCCTGGCGCGCAGCGAAGAGGAGCAACGCACCCTGATCGCGGCGCTGCCCGACGTGGTGATGCGCCTGGACCGCCACGGCCGACATCTGTTCGTCTCGGAGAACGTCAGCACGCTCGGGCCGTTCACGCCGGCCGAGATCGTCGGCCGCACCCACCAGGAGCTTGGCTTGCCCGAGCACCTGTGCCGCTTCTGGGAAGACAGCATCCAGCGCGTGTTCGACAGCGGCCGCGCCGTCGAGGAGCGCTTCGAGATGCCGCTGGCCGACGGCCCGCATCAGTTCAACTGGCGCGTGGTGCCCGACCGCGACCCGGCCTCGGGCGTGCGCACCGTGCTGGCGATCTGCCGCGACGTCACCGAGGCCAGCCAGGCTGAGGCCGAGCTGGCGCGCCATCGCCACCACCTCGAGGAGCTGGTCACCGAGCGCACCGCCGCGCTGGCCGAGGCCAAGGCGTCGGCCGAGGCGGCCAACCGCGCCAAGACGCGGTTTCTCGCGCACATGAGCCATGAGCTGCGTACTCCGCTGGCCGGCATCATCGGCATGACCGGCCTGGCACGGCAGCAGGCAGGCGACGCCCGGCTCGGCAAGCAGCTTGAGATGGTCGAAAGGGCGTCGAACCACCTCCTGCACCTCATCAACGACATTCTGGATCTGTCCAAGATCGAGGCCGAGCGCATGGTGCTCGAGCGCGTCGCCTACCGTCTGGGCAGCGTGTTCGACAGCCTGGAGCCGCTGGCCGGTCATCGCGCCGCGGCCAAGGGCCTGGCATTCGCTCTGGAGATCGAGCCTGCCCTGGTGGAGATGTGGCTCTACGGCGACCCTCTGCGCCTGAAGCAGGTGGTGCTCAACCTGGTCGACAACGCCATCAAGTTCACCTCTGCGGGCCGCGTGGCCGTGCGGGTGTCGCGCCTGTCCCCGCCGTCTGGCGCGTCGCGGCTGCGCCTGGAGGTGCAGGACACCGGCATCGGCATCGAGCCCCAGGACGTCGAGCGCCTGTTCGCGCCCTTCGAGCAGGCCGACAACAGCACCACGCGCCGCTTCGGCGGCACGGGCCTGGGGTTGGCCATCAGCCGCCAGCTGGTGCAGATGATGGGTGGCGTCCTCGACGTACAGAGCCGTCCTGGCCAGGGCAGCGTGTTCTGGTTCGAGCTGCCGCTGCAGCATGCACCGGCCGGTCCCGACGAGGCCGTCGAACCGTTGCCCGAGACCCTGCGCGAGGCGCTGCGCGCCATGGTGCAGCGCCGCGGCAGGGTCGAGCCCCTGCTCGTGGCCGAAGACGACCCCGTCAGTCGCGAGATCTCGACCCAGCTTCTGCGGCTGGCGGGTTTCGAGGTGGACGTGGCTTGCGACGGCCAGGAGGCCGTCGAGCTTGCCGCAGGTCGTCGTTATGCGATGGTGCTGATGGACATGCAGATGCCGCAGCTCAACGGCCTGGAGGCCACCCGCCGAATCCGCGAGGCGGGCGCGAGCCGCAGTGCGCTGATCGTCGCGCTCACGGCCAACGCCTTCGACGAGGACCGCCTGCGCTGCCTGGAAGCCGGCATGGACGACTTCCTCACCAAGCCGGTTCAGGCCGTGCTGCTGTACCAGAAGCTGTTGTGGCTGCTGGACTGACCGGCTCGCACGACCACCCTGCTGCAGGCGCTGGGGCCCTGTGCCGTCTTCAGGGTGCTGAAGCGGGCCCGGCCGGCAGCGCGGTGGCCTGCGACCACACGGCCTGCCACCGGCCATCGCGGCACTCGTAGCTGTCGGTGTGCCAGCAACGCACCACCTTGCCCGACGGGAACGTGAGGGTCGCCTCGTAGCGAACGACCGCCATCTGCGGCGTGACGCGCACGCGCATCGGCCCGTGCTCCCAGCCGGCGTAGAACGGCTCGGCCGCGATCAGCGCCAGATACCGCTCGCGCACGAGAGTGCGACCGGCCGGCGTGACCAGTTCGTACTCCGGCGCGTGCAGGCTGTCGATCGTGGGCAGGTCGCGCGCGACGAGGGCCCGCGTGCGCTGCAGTTCCAGCGCCCGGAAGAACTCGTCCGGCGATCCGCCCGACGGCTGCGCATCGGCAGGGTGGGTGGCGCGGCGCCGGCCCGTCACCCGACGTACTTCCACGAATCGGCGCCGTCGAAGAGGCGGATCCGCACGTCGCCCAGCGCCGACGGCTCGAAGTTGCGCGCGTTGACGCCGCTCCAGGTGTCGGCCCCGGTGACGAACTTCTTCCACTGCATGACGCAGCCGCAGGTGCGGCAGCGGATGAAGCGCTGGCTCCGGCGGCCCCAGGTGTACTCGTCTGTGGCTCCGGGCTCGGCCACCAGGCGCACCTGCGAGTCCCTGTAGTAGGCCCACAGCACCCCGTAGCGGCGGCAGATCGAGCAGTTGCAGTTGGTCAGGCCGCGCGGCCTGCGCGGGACCTCGATGGCGACAGCGCCGCAGTGGCAGGTGCCGGTGAGCAAGAGGGTTCTCCTGGTGTGACGGCCGGTCCATCGGGATCGGGTCAGGCCGCCATCTGCCGCTCCGTGGAGAGGGACACCGCACGCCATGCTACGGCACCGCACGCGTTTCAGCGAAGCCCCGGCGCCCAGCTGTTCCAGGCCCACAGTCCCAAGCCCAGCGCGGCGGCCAGCCAGATCGCGACGATTGCCACCGCACCGACCCGACTGCGCGGTCGCTCGCGCGACGACGCCATCCACGCCTCGGCCTGCTCGCGACACTGCGCCAGCACGTCGGCCGGCAGCCAGCGCACGGCCAGCCAGATCAGCGCGGGCAGCAACAGCACGTCGTCCAGATAGCCCAGCACGGGGACGAAGTCGGGGATCAGGTCGATCGGGCTCAGTGCATAGGCCACGATCACCGCCGCCAGGACCTTGGCGTGCCAGGGCGTCCCGGGATGTCGGCCGGCGAACCACAAGGTCAGGCCGTCGCGACGCACGCGGTGAGCCCAGGCCCGCAGGGTGGCACCGGCCCTCATCGCGGCCGCCCTCAGCCCAGCAGCGACGGGTTGAGCCGCCACAGCGTGAAGTTCAGCGCCGACGCGAACGCCACCCACGCGAGGTAGGGCACCAGCAGCAGCGCCGCCAGCCGGTGCAGGCGCCAGAACTGCCACGCGGTGGCGGCGATCAGCAGCCACAGCACGATCACTTCCGCGAACGCCAGCGCGCCCTGTCGCCAGGCGAAGAAGAGCCAGCTCCACAGTGCATTGGCCACCAGCTGCACGCCAAACAGGCGCAGCGCGAGCGCGGCGCCCGAGAACCCATGGTCGCGCCACACCAGCCACGCGGCGACGGACATCAGCACGAACAGCACGGTCCACGCCGGCCCGAACAACCAGGCCGGCGGCGCCCACGCGGGCTGCACGAGCTGGGCGTAGAAGCCCGCGGCGTCGATGGACGCCAGGGCGCCGATGGCCCCGGTGACGAAGCTGGCCAGCAGCCAGGCGGCCAGGCCCAGGGCCTGGGTGGTGGGGGGCGGTCGGGTCATGGACGGACTATGGGGCATCGTCACCGGTCGCGTCAGGGGCGACCGCGTGCTGCCTCGATGCGCCGGAACAGCGTGCGGTTCCACTCGGCGTGGACCTGAGGATGCAGGTGGTTCGCCGCCCTGGGCGGGATCTCCACGCCGGCTGCCACAGCCGCGGCCTGGAGGTCGTGCAGCCGATCCGGCCAGCCGGCGGGCCAGGGGTGCAGCAGCGCGCGAAGCATCTGCAGGTCGACGTCCCAATGGCGGTCATACAGCGACTGGGCATCGTCACCCAGGCGGAACCAGTCCGCGAAGCTGCGGCATGTCGGGATCCAGGCCCAGAACTCGTCGACCGGGCCGCAGAACGCCACCACCTCGGCCGCGAGGCGAGCGCGGCTGAAGCGAGGCTCGGTGGGCGAGATGAGCCGGAACACCCCCGACATGAAAGCGTTGCGCGTGGGGTCGATCTCCACCTCGGACGAGATGCCGTACCAGGAGCGGCCGTCCTCGTCCGCGAGGCCCACCCACATCAGCGCCGCGTCGGGCGACCAGGGCGGCGCCGTCCACTCGGTGTCGACGAAGATGCGGCGCGTCATGACCTGTGCCGCTCGTCGAAGGACGTCGCGGCGCTCATCGCGCCGGCCCGCCGGCCGCCGTGTCGCAGCCGATGCGCGTGAACGCGAACTCGATGCTTCGCGCCGATCCCTGGCGAACGCCCTCGATGCGGGCCAGCAGGCGCGTCGGCTCCGGCCGCGCATAGACGACGCGCTGCGGGAAGTCGTGCTCGCGGTTCTCGAACACGGCTTCGCCGGGGCGCACGCTCTGCGCGCGGAACACGGTGGGCGGGCGGCCCGAAGGCTGGGCGATGAAGGCGAGCATGCCGTCGGGCAGCAGGCGCAGCTGCATGAACTCGAAGCCGACCGTGCGGCCCTGGCGGACCGTGCGGCTGACGCCGAGCATCGTGCCGCCTGCGGGCGCCAGCCAATGCTCGACGGTACCGGGCTCGCCGGGATCCGCCTGCCAGCAACCAGCCAGCCACGACAGGGCTTCGACGCCGCCGTCGTTCGCGAGCGCGCCGCCGCTCGCCAGACCGGCCGCCGCAGCGAAGACGAGGGATGCGATGCGCATGGCAGCCTCCGATGTGCCTGACCCGGGCCCGCCCGGCCGGGCCAGCCCGCAGCGCGGATGATGACATCGGCGCGCGCCGCACCATGCCTACACTGCCGGCCATGTGGTGGCAGAACCCCGCGGAGTACGTGAAGGGCGCGCTCGGCATCGCCGCCGCGCTGGCCGTGGTGGCGCTGGCGCTGTGGATCGAGTGGCGGCGCCTGCGGCGATGGCCCTGGCCGCGGGACCGGCGGCCCGCCCTGGGCGTGGCGATGGCCATGGTGGGCGTGGCCGCCGGCTTCGTGGCGCTGATCGGCGGCGGCTACCGGTTCCACGGCGGCCACGCGCCGGCCGGGCTGGACCGCGCGTTCTGGCCCGCACTGGCGGTGCTGGTCGGCGTGGTGGCCTGGTTCGCCGCGGTGCAGGTGCCGAAGTGGCGGGCCCGCGCGGGCGGGCTCCGCACCCCCGAAGCCGTGGACTACCACCTCGACCCCGACGCACGGGCCCTGTGCGCCCACCTGAAGCCGCTCGAGGACGATCTGCGCCGTGCCGTGCCCGGCCTGCACCGGCTGCCGGGCGCGTCGCTGCACGTGCCGTGCCGGCTCGACCGGCCGGCGCTGCAGCGCCGCCTTTCGCTGTCCGATGCGGTGCGCTACGAGGAGCCGGTGTACCGCAACCGCCATGGCGACGACGAACTCGGCGCCCTGCTGCGCTGCACCCACTGCGCAGCCACGGTGAGCTTCGTGCACGACAGCGTGGCGCGGCCCGGCACGCCGGTGTATCCGCCCGGGCCGGGCGGCAGCGGCTGATGACGGCCGGGCCGACGGCGCGCGGCCTGGTGCTGGCGCTGGGTCTCGCGTGGGCCCTGGTGGGCGCGGCCCCGCGGATCGCTTCCGCGCAGGCCGCCACCCTGCCCGAGGCCTGGGCCAGCGCACTGAAGGCCCGCGACGCGTCGCGCCTGGGCATGCTCGCGCGTGATGCCGGCGGTGTGCTGCCGCGCGGCCGGCATGGCATGACACCGCTGCACAGCGCGGTGGTGGACGACTGCCTGCCCTGCGTCGACGCGCTGCTGGCCGCGGGCGTGTCGCCCGCGCTGGCGCGCGACGACGGCGGCACGCCGCTGCACCGGGCCAGGCCGCCGATCCGCCAGCGGCTGATCGCTGCCGGCGCCGACGTGGCCGCGCGCGACGCGCTGGGCCGCACGCCGCTGATGACCAGTGCCGAGCCGGGCCCCGAGCTGCTGCCCGCGGGCGTGAACGCGGTGGACCGGCACGGCTTCACCGCGCTGCACTGGGCCGCGCTGGCCGGCAGCCACGACAGCGTGGCCTGGCTTCTTGCCCAGGGGGCGGACCCGCGCCTGCGCAGCACCGCGCGCTACGAGCATCGCGAGGGCGTGCTGGCCGCCGAGTTCGACCCCGTGATCCCGTTCGAGCCCGGCCAGCGCGCCTTCGACCTCGCGCGCTTCCAGCACGACCGCACCAAGTGGGCCACCAGCCGCTACACGCGCACGAAGGAACTGCTCGACGCCGCCACGCCGGCCGACCCCGGCGGCTGGCTGCGCAGGCTCACCGGGCGCTGAGGCTCGGCTTCAGCCGGACGCCGGCCCGCGACCCACCGCGGCGTGCTCGCGAACGCCACGTCAGTCGCCCATGCCCACGATCTCCTTGAACCCGCCCCAGAACATGCGCTTCGGATCGAAGGGCACGTCCGACGAGTCCATCGCGGCGATGCGGGGGTCGGCCATCACCTTGCGGTTGACGCTGTCGCGGTGACGCCGGCTGCGGTAGAGGATCCAGGACAGCATCACCGTCTCGTCGGGCTCGAGCAGCACGGCCTGCGGGAACGACGTCACCTTGCCCGGCTTCACGTCGTCGGCGATGCACTCGTGGAAACCGAGCGCGCCGTGCTCCATCCACACCTTGCCGGCGGCGCGCGCCAGGCGGCGGTAGTCCGCCACGCGCGCGATCCTGACCGGCAGCACGAAACCGTCCACATACAGGGCCATCGGTGTCTCCTTCGGTTGCAGACGCCAAAGCATGCCGCGGCATGGCGGCCGCTGTCGAGCCAGGCACACAATGCAGGCCGTCCATCCAACCCGTGCCGACGCCCCGTGAACGCGCCCCGCATCGCCCCCGTCGCGCTCGCCCACGCCTGCCGCCTCGTCAACCACGGCCCCACCGTGCTGGTCTCCACCGCCCACGGCGGACGGCGCAACGTGATGGCCGCGGCCTGGAGCATGCCGGTGGAGTTCACCCCGCCGCGCATCGCGGTGGTGGTGGACAAGAGCACGTTCACGCGCGAGCTGCTGCTGGCGTCGGACCGCTTCGCGCTGAACCTGCCGTGCCGCGCCCAGGCCGACCTCGCCTACACCGTGGGCAGCGAGAGCGGGCGCGACGGCGACAAGTTCGCGCGGCACGGCATCGGTGCCTTCGACGGCCCGGCGCTCGGCCTGCCGCTGATCGAGGGTTGCGTGGCCTGGCTGGAATGCCGCCGCCTCGCCGAGCCGCACAGCGAGGCGGCCTACGACACCTTCTTCGGCGAGGTGGTGTCGGCGCAGGCCGACGCGCGCGTGTTCGCCGACGGCCGCTGGCGTTTCGCCGACGACAACGCCGCGTTGCACACGCTGCACCACCTTGGCGGCGGCCTGTTCGCGCTGCCCGCCGCCACGGTGCAGGGTCGGCGCCTGTAGGCCTGCGCCGGGCCTAGCGCGGGCAATTGCAGACGGCGTAGCCGTTGTCGAACACCACCTGCCAGCGCCCGCTGGCCGGGTCGCGGCGCCAGGTGGAGACGTAGCGCACGGTGACCTTGCCGTCGGCATTGGTGACGGGGCCTTCGCTGTAGCCCAGTTCCCCGCCGGCGGCCACTTCCACGATCTCGGGCCGCCAGGAGAACGGCGCGACCGGCCCGTCGAAGTAGGCCTTCCACTGCGCCAGCACGGCGGCCTTGCCGCGCAGCGGACGACCGCCGCCGATGAACACCGCGTCGTCGGCCACATGGGCGGCAAAGGCGGCGAAGTCGCGCTCGGCCATCGACCGGGCGAAGGCCGTTTCGGCGGCGCGCACCTCGGCGGCACGCGCGTGCAGGTCGACCGTGCCGCCCGCGCCGGGCGCGACGACGGCGCAGCCGGCGAGCGCCAGCGGCAACAGCAGGTGCAGGGTCCGGGTCGGCGGCATGAGGCGATCATCGCCCCGCCGCGCAGTCGCATCAAGGGCGCGACTACGATGCATGCTGGCCGCAGCCCCTGATTCGCCCGCCCGCATGCCGACCCCTGCTCCCGACACGCTCACCCTGCCCAGCGGCGCCCGCGTCGTGGCCCTGCCCACGCCGGCGCAGGCCACCGCCACGGTGGCGGTGTTCGTGCGCAGCGGCAGCGCGCACGAGGCGCGCCTGGTCAACGGCATCAGCCATGTGGTGGAGCACATGCTGTTCAAGGGCACGGCGCGGCGCGACGCGCGGCGCATCAATGTGGACGCCGAGCGCCTGGGTGCCGAGGTCAATGCGCACACCGACCGCGACCACACCGCGTTCTACATGCGCGGCCTGCCCGAGCACGTGGGCGAGTTCACGCGCATGCTGGCCGAGCTGGTGCTGGAGCCGGCGTTTCCCGCCGACGAGCTGGAGCGCGAGCGCCAGGTGCTGCTGCAGGAGCTGGCCGAGGACGAGGACGACCCCGTCTCCACCGCCTACAAGCTGTTCGACGCCGCCTGCTACGGCACGCACCCGGCGGCGATGCCGGTGATCGGCTCGCGCGCCCGGGTGGAACGGCTCACGCGCGACGACCTCGTGCAGTACGTGCAGGGCCAGTACCGCGGGCCCAACGTGGTCGTCGGCGCCGCCGGTGCGTTCGACGCCGACGCGTTCCTGCGCGACGCGGCCGCGGCCTTCGCGCCGCTGCCCGCAGGCACGCCCAACCAGGTGCCACTGCCCGGCTACGTGGGCGGCGTGCGCACGCGTGCCCAGGCCGGATCGAGCCAGACCCACGCCGTGCTGGGCGGCGCGCTGACGGCGCGGCGCGAGGCCTCGCCGGCGCAGGAGGCGGCGGCGGCGCTGGCCGCGGCGGTGCTGGGCGAGGGCATGAGCTCGCCGCTGCTGCACGAGCTGCGCGAGAAGCGCGCGCTGGCCTATCACGCGTCGGCAGCGGCCGACGCGATGGACATGTGCGGCCAGTTCGTGATCGAGACCTCGACCGCGCCGGAGCGCTTCGACGAGTGCCTCGACGCAGTGCTGGAACTGCTGCTGGCCCACGCGAAGGCCATCGACCCGGCCGAGCTGGCGCGCGCCAAGCGCCAGCTCGCGGTGCGCCGCCTGCGCGCCCAGGACAAGCCGCTGCGCCGCATCGAGGAGGCCGCGCTCGACCTGTTCGCCCGCGGCCGGCTGCATTCGCCGGCCGAGCGGCTGGCGGCGATCGAGGCCACCAGCGCCGCAGCGGTGCGCGCCGTGTTCGAGCGCATGCTCGACGCCGGCCTGTCGCTGGCGATCACCGGCGAGCTGCGCCGCGCGGCGGGGCAGCGGGCGCGGGCCCGGCTGACGGCCGCCGGCCTCGCCCCCCGCGCTATCTCCTAGCGCGCCGTGCCCCTCGGGCATGCCTCTTGCCTGCTGCTTGCTCAGCAGGCTTGCATACAAGTCTGGCATGTAACGCTTGCACTCCCAGGGTGCGCGGCCAGTCCCGGCCGCACCACCGGGGAGCGCCTTCCGAGGAACCCGCACCGCCGATGAGCACGCGCGCCAGCCCCGACGAGATCGCCGACCGCATCGTCGACGCGATCCTGGCCGGCAGCCTTGCGCCGGGCCAGCGCCTGGGCGAGCAGTCGCTCGCCGACCTGTTCGGCGTCAGCCGCACGCTGGTACGCGAAGCGCTGGCGCGGCTGTCCGCGCGCGGCATGGTGGAGGTGAACTCGCGCCGTGGCTGGTTCGTCGTGCAGCCCTCGCGCGAGGAGGCGCTGGAAGCCTTCCAGGCGCGCGTGGCCATCGAGACCGGCCTGCTGCACTCGATCGACGCGGCGCCGCCGCGCGCCGCGCTGCGCCGGCTCAAGCAGCACGTGAGCGCCGAGCGCGCGGCGATCCGCGCCGGCGAGCCCGGGCCGCGCAGCTACCTGCTCGGCGACTTCCATGTCTGCCTGGCCGACTGCCTGGGCAACCCGGTGCTGGCCGAGATCCTGCGCGACCTGACCGCGCGCACCACGCTGATCGCCACGCTGTTCCAGTCCAACCACGACGCGGCGCAGTCCTGTGCCGACCATGCCGCGATCGTCGCCGCCCTCGAAGACGGCGACCTGCCGCAGGCCCGCCGCCTGGTGCGCGAGCACATCGAGACGGTGGCGCAGCACCTCGGCGTGCGCCATGCCGCGGCCGACCCCATCAACCAGTTGCGCCAGGCGCTCGCCGCCGCGCCGGCCGCCGCGGCGCGCGCGCCGTCGGCCGCGGCGGCGCGCCCCGCCCGCAAGCTGTTCACCGCCCTCGTTCCCCCCTCAACCCCCACAGCCCGTGCCGTGCGCGGGCGCACCCAGGAGAAGTCCGCATGAACCGCAACCGACGCCTCGTCGCCCTGGCCCTGGCCGCCATCCCCTGCCTGCCGCTGACCGCGGCGGCCCAAACCGCGCTCGACGACGTGATGACGCGCAAGCTGCTGCGCGTGGCCATCCCGACCGACTTCCCGCCCTACGGCTTCGTCGGTACCGACCTCAAGCCGCAGGGCCTGGACATCGACATGGCCAACTACATCGGCGCCAAGCTCGGCGTGCCGGTGGAACTGGTGCCGGTGACCAGCGCCAACCGCATCCCCTACCTGCAGACGAAGAAGGCCGACCTCGTGATCTCCACGCTGGGCAAGAACGCCGAGCGCGAGAAGGTCATCGACTTCTCGGCCGCCTACTCGCCGTTCTTCCAGGCGGTGTTCGCGGCCAAGGCGCTGCCGGTCAAGGGCGCCGCCGACCTCGCCGGCAAGACCGTGGGCGTGACGCGCGGTGCCATCGAGGACCTGGAGCTGACCAAGATCGCCCCGCCGACGGCCGACATCAAGCGCTTCGAGGACAACAACGCCACCGTCGCCGCCTTCGTGTCGGGTCAGGTGCAGGTGCTGGCCACCGGCGCCTCGGTGGCCGGCAACATGATGGCGCGCAACCCGCAGCTGGGCACCGAATACAAGTTCGTGCTGAAGGACTCGCCGAACTTCATCGGCCTGAACAAGGGCGAGGACAAGCTGCGAGCCAAGGTCAACGAGATCATCGCCGGCGCCAAGGCCTCGGGCGACCTCGACAAGATGGCCGTCAAGTGGCTCGGCCGCCCGGCGGGCGATCTGCCGAACTGAGGCCCCCCCCGTTGCGCCTTCGGCGCTCCCCCCCGGGGGGGCGGCGCTGGCGGACCGGCGGAGCCGGATCCGCGGCGCCTGCTGGGAACTTGCACAGGACATCTGGTTGATGGTGACGTTGGACTTTGCGGCGGTGCTGGGGGAGTGGCCCTCGTTGGCGCGCGGCGCGGCCTTCACCGTGGGGCTGACGGCGGTGTCGGCGGTGCTCGGCGTGGCGCTGGGCGTGGCCTGCGGCTGGGCGCGCGCGTGGGGCCCGCGCTGGCTGGCGGCGGTGGTGGCGACCTATGTGGAGCTGATCCGCAACACGCCGTTCATCGTGCAGCTGTTCTTCGTGTTCTTCGGGCTGCCGAGCCTGGGCGTGAAGCTCACGCCCGAGCTGGCCTCGGTGATCGCGATGGTGATCAATCTCGGCGCCTACGCCGCCGAGATCGCGCGCGCCGGCATCGAGGGCACGCCGCGCGGCCAGATCGAGGCGGCGCGCAGCCTCGCGCTCACCGAGACCCAGGTCTTCGTGCGCGTGGTGCTGCCGCCGGCCCTGGCGCGCGTGTGGCCGGCAATGACGAGCCAGATCGTCATCGTGATGCTGGGCTCGGCCGTGTGCGGCCAGATCGCGGCGCAGGAGCTGAGCTACTACGCCAACCTGATCCAGAGCCGCAACTTCCGCGCCTTCGAGGCCTACATCGTGGCCACGCTGGTGTACCTGGGCCTGGCCGTGGCGCTGCGCCAGGTGCTGAACTGGGCCGGGCCGCGGCTGATCTTCGGCCGCGTGCCGTCGGCAGGAAGGTAGGCGCGCGATGGTCGACTTCAGCTTGTGGGACATCCTGCGCAACCTGCTGCTGGCGGCGCGCTGGACCGTGGCCCTGTCGCTGATCGCCTTCGTCGGCGGCGCGCTGGTGGGGCTGGCACTGCTGCTGGCACGGCTGGCCGCGCTGCCCGGCGCGGTGCGCGGCGTGTCGCTGTACGTGCAGCTGTTCCAGGGCACGCCGCTGCTGATGCAGCTGTTCCTGGCCTACTTCGGCATGGCGCTGCTGGGCTGGGAGGTGTCGGCGTGGCTGGCGGCCAGCGTGGCGCTCACGCTGTACGCCAGCGCGTTCCTGACCGAGATCTGGCGCGGCTGCGTCGACGCCATTCCCAAGGGCCAGTGGGAGGCGGCCGACAGCCTGGCGCTGTCCTTCGGCGAGAAGATGCGCCACGTGATCGGGCCGCAGGCCGCGCGCATCGCGGTCGCGCCGACCGTGGGCTTCCTGGTGCAGGTGATCAAGGGCACCGCGCTGGCGTCGGTGATCGGCTTCATCGAGCTGACCAAGGCCGGCACCATGATCAGCAACGCCACCTTCAAGCCGTTCACCGTGTACGCCTGCGTGGCGTTGATGTATTTCGCGCTGTGCTGGCCGGTGTCGGCCTGGAGCCGGCGCCTCGAGAGGAAGCTGAGCCGTGCCCACTGACGCGAACCCGACCGACCGCCCCTCCGATCGTCCGATCGTCAGCGTGCGTGCGCTGCGCAAGCGCTTCGGCGACAACGAGGTGCTCAAGGGCATCGACCTCGCGGTGCAGCGCGGCGAGGTGATCGCCATCATCGGCAAGAGCGGCTCGGGCAAGAGCACGCTGCTGCGCTGCATCAACGGGCTGGAGGTGTTCCAGGACGGCACGCTCGAGGTGGACGGCCAGCCGCTCGAGCATGGCAACGCGAAGGCGATGCGCGCGCTGCGCCAGCACGTGGGCATGATCTTCCAGAGCTTCAACCTGTTCCCGCACCTGAGCGTGGGCCGCAATGTGATGCTCGCGCCCACGCTGGTGAAGCAGGAGAACGCCGCGCAGGCCGAGGCGCGCGCGCGCAAGCTGCTCGACCGCGTGGGCCTGGCCGAGAAGTTCGACGCCTGGCCCGACCAGCTCTCCGGCGGTCAGCAGCAGCGCGTGGCGATCGCGCGCGCGCTGGCCATGGAGCCCAGCGTGATGCTGTGCGACGAGATCACCTCCGCGCTCGACCCCGAACTGGTGGGCGAGGTGCTCAAGGTGGTGGAGTCGCTGGCCGACGAGGGCATGACGCTGCTGATGGTCACGCACGAGATGAACTTCGCGCGCAAGGTGAGCGACCGCGTGGTGTTCATGCACGCCGGCCGCATCCACGAGATGGGCCCGCC
Source organism: Aquabacterium sp. T101 (assembly GCF_057219775.1). Classification (NCBI taxonomy): domain Bacteria; kingdom Pseudomonadati; phylum Pseudomonadota; class Betaproteobacteria; order Burkholderiales; family Sphaerotilaceae; genus Aquabacterium; species Aquabacterium sp. T101. The sequence goes on along the minus strand of NZ_JBXVVZ010000003.1, from coordinate 207,787 downwards.
GGAGCAGTTGTTCGGCGCCCCGGCCACGCCCGAGCTGAAGCAGTTCCTCTCGGCCCTTCACTGAGCCGCGCGGCTCAACCCAGCGCGCGCGCCGCGGCGGCGTGCCACACCGCGCCGCCCCAGGCGCGCTCGAGCTCGCGGCAGGTGTCCACCAGCTTGATCACGTGGTCGTCGTCGCTCTCGGCGGCGCGCGCCACGATCTCGGGCCAGGGCAGCAGGGTCAGCGGCGGCAGCGGCGCGGCGGTGGCCGGCACCGTGGCCCAGCCGGCCAGGAACGCGCGCGCGTAGTGCGCCACCGCCAGCGCCCGGTCGGGCTCGTCCAGCCAGGGCAGCAGCACCTGCATGGCATGCGCGCTGGTCACGAGGTGCAGCACGGTGAAGTCGGCGCTGGCGACGTAGCGCTCGGCGGCGCAGTGCGCCAGACGCGGCAGCGTGCGGCCCGCGTCCACGTGCAGCCGGTCGGCCACCTGCGCGAAGCGCGGGTGCGCCGCAGCGGCGGCCAAGCGCTGCGAGATCAGCGGCGCGGCCGGCAGCGACGACGCGAAGTCGAGCTGAGCCAGCAGCGGCGCCGGGTCGGCCTGGCTGCCGGACCGCGGCGGATCGCCGATCGGGAACCAGCGGCAGGCCCAGTAGGCCAGCGCGTCGGCCAGTTCGTCGGCATGGTTGGCCGCCAGGGCATAGGCGGTGCGGATGGCGCCGTGGAAGGCCGCCGCGCCCACGCCGCGCATCAGCTCGGGCAGCACCTGCTCCAGCACATCGGTCGGCCCCTCGTGAAACATCCAGTCGCGAAAAAGGCTGCGGTACTGCGGCCAGGCCCGCGGCCGGCCCAGGTCGGCGCGCCAGGCGTCGCCGGTGGGCCAGGGCTCGGCCGGCGGGGCGGCGTGCAGCCGCTGCGCGTAGTGCTGCGCGAACGCGGCACAGCGCTCGCCGTCGGCGCCCAGGCGGGTCAGCGCCGTCAGCGCCATCGGCAGGTGGTTGGTCAGGCTGGCGCCGTACTCGGCGTCGTACCGGCGCGCATCGTCGATGCGCAGGCGCAGGTCGGGGGTGTCGACGGTGTTCATGGCAGCGGCAGAAACGACAAAGGCAGGAGCTTGCGGCCCCTGCCTTCGATTCGAGAAGGTCCGAAGCGGATTACTTCTTCTTCTCGTCCTTCTTGGCGGCGCTGGCAGCCGCGGCAGCCGGCTTGGCGTCCTTCTTGGCTTCTTCCTTCTTGGCCGGCGCGGCGGCAGCCGCCGGCTTGGCCTCTTCCTTCTTGGCCGGGGCGGCGGCGGCGTGGGAAGCGGCGAAGGCCGGAGCGGCGGCGACGCCGAGGGCCATGACGAGGGCGGTCAGGAGCTTGCTCATGAGATTTCCTTGTTTGAAAGGGTCAGGATTGCTTGGAGGCCGCCTCTGGCGACCCCAGGGCCGATTTCAGCGACGGCGCACGATAGCGCAGCCGGCCCCGAGCCTGTAACAGGGCTTGCACGGAGGGTTCCGGGCAGCAGACCGCTGTCACGGGACCTGAGTAACATGACCGGCCTTGCTTGCGACCTCCCCGATCCCCTTTCGCCGCCTCTGCGCCGCCGCCTGCGTCGCCCTGACCGGGCTGGCACCAGCGGCCCAGGCGGCTCCGTACAAACCCGGATCCGACGCCCAGGTGCTGGAACGCGTCAGCGCCCGCGCGTCCGACCCCCGAACGCGCGAGATCGAGGCCCTGCGCGCCGCCTGGCAGCGCGACCCGCGCAACCTGGACGTCGCGGTGCGGCTGGCGCGGCGCTGGTTCGACGAGGCGCTGGCCCAGGGCGACCCGCGCTACGTCGGCCATGCGCAGGCCGCGCTCGGCCCCTGGTGGAGCGACCCGGCCCCGCCCACCGCGGTGCGGGTGCAGCGCGCCCGCGTGCTGCAGTACGGCCACCGCTTCGCCGAGGCCCTGGCCGATCTCGAAGCGGTGACGCGCGCCGACCCCGCCGACGCCGAAGCCTGGGCCACCGCGGCGGCGATCCGCATGGTGCAGGCCGACTATGCCGGCGCCCGGCGCGACTGCCTCACGCTGGCGCCGCTGACCACGCCGCTGCTGGGCGCCGCCTGCACCGCCTATGCCGAGTCGATGACCGGCCGCATCGACGAATCCGCGCGCGCCATCGAGGCCGCGCTGGCCGCGGCCCCGGCCGACACGAGCGCGGCCGAGCGGCTGTGGGCGCTGACCCGCCTGGCCGAGATCGAGGACCGCCGCGGCAGCGACGTCGGCGCCGAGCAGGCCTTCCGCAGCGCGCTCGCGCTCGGCCTGCCCGACGTGTACCTGCTGGCGGCGTATGCCGACTTCCTGCTCGACCGCAACCGCGCCGCCGACGCGCTGACCCTGCTGACCACGCCGCGCGGCGGCATGCAGGAAGCCGCCCGCGCCGACGTGCTGCTGCTGCGCCTGGCGCTGGCGGCCAAGGCCGCCGGCGACGGCCGCGCCGTGGCCTGGACGCGCGAGCTGGCGGCGCGCTTCGACGCCGCCCGCGCCCGCGGCGACACCACGCACGAGAAGGAGGAGTCGCGCTTCGCCCTCGTGCTGCAGGGCGACGCCAAACGCGCCGTGGCGCTGGCGCGGCGCAACTTCGAGGTCCAGCGCGAGGTGGCCGACGCGCGCGCGCTGCTGGAAGCCGCCGTGGCCGCGGGCGACGCCGCCGCGGCCGAGCCGGCGCTGGCCTGGATGCGCACCCACGGCGTGCAGGGCGTGGTGCTGCGCCGGCTCGAGAAGCAGGTGAAGAAGTGAGGGCCGGCGCGATGCGGCGGATGCGCCTGCTGCTGGCCCTGGCGCTGTGGGCGCTGGCGGGCCCCGTGCTCGCGCACAAGCCGTCCGACAGCTACCTGGCGCTGGAAGTGCATGGCGACACGATCACCGGTCGCTGGGACATCGCGCTGCGCGACCTCGACTTCGCGCTCGGCCTGGACGCCGACGGCAATGGCGAGATCACCTGGGGCGAGGTGCGTGCGCGCCACGACGACATCGCCGCCTACGCCGTGGCGCGGCTCACGGTGCAGGGCGACGGCGCGGTCTGCCTGACCAGCGTCGGCGAGCAACTGGTGGACGACCACACCGACGGCGCCTACTCGGTGCTGCCGCTGGTGCTGCGCTGCCCCACGCTCGGCCGCACGGCGCCGCAGCAGCTGTCGGTGGCGTACTCGCTGTTCGCCGACCTCGACCCGCAGCACCGCGGCCTGCTCAAGCTGCAGGCCTGGGGCAGCACGCGCACCGCGGTGCTGGTGCCGCAGTCGCCGCCGCAGGTGTTCGACCTGGGCGCGGCCAACCGCTGGAACCAGTTCACCGACTACGTGCGCGAGGGCGTCTGGCACATCTGGATCGGCTTCGACCACATCCTGTTCCTGCTGTCGCTGCTGCTGCCGGCGGTGCTGGTCTGGGACGCGGCGGCCGCGCGCTGGCGTGCCGTGTCCAGCGCGCGCGAGGCGGGGATCGACGTGCTCAAGGTCGTCACCGCGTTCACGCTGGCGCACTCGATCACGCTGTCGCTGGCGGTGCTGGGGGCGGTGGAGCTGCCGTCGCGCTTCGTCGAGTCGGTGATCGCCGCGTCGGTGGTGGCCGCGGCGCTGAACAACGTCTACCCGCGCGTCACCGCGCGGCTGTGGCTGGTGGCCTTCGGCTTCGGCCTGGTGCACGGCTTCGGCTTCGCCAGCGTGCTGGCCGACCTGGGCCTGCCCGGCGACGCGCTGGCGCTGGCGCTGGTGGGCTTCAACGTCGGCGTCGAGCTGGGACAGCTGGCCATCGTGCTGCTGTTCCTGCCGCTGGCCTTCGCGCTGCGGCGCACCTCGTTCTACCGCCGCTGGGTGATGCAGGGCGGCTCGTTCGCGATCGCGCTGCTGGCGGCGGTGTGGTTCGTCGAGCGCGCGTTCGCGGTGCGGCTGCTGGGCGTCTAGACCCGCCGTCAGGCCTTGCGCCGCGCCTGGCGTGCCACGGTGCGCTCGGTGCGCTGGAAGTGCGCTTCCAGCAGGCGCACTGCCTCGTCGGCCTTGCCGTCGATCGTGGCCTGGAAGATGGCCAGGTGCTCCGCGTGCTCGTCGCGCCGCGTGAAGGTCGCGCCCGCAGCCACCTGCCGGTAGCGGTAGGCCTCGTCGGCGAGCGCATCGCAGAATCCGCGCAGCCAACGCGACGGGCAGCGCGACAGCAGCGCGCGGTGGAACGCCCGGTGCAGCGCCTCCCATTCGGGATTCGGCTGGTACTGGGTGGGCGACAGCGATCGCGCCGTGCGCCCGAGCCTGTGCACCAGCAGCACCAGCTCGTCCTCCCAGGCCGCGTCACGCCGGGCAATCGACTCGCGCAGCGCGATCTCCTCGAGCTGGATGCGGTTGCGGGTGAGCACCGGCAGCTCGTCCCACTGCAGCGGCGCCACGCTGAAGCCGCGCTGCTCGCTGCGCAGCACCAGCCCTTCGGCTGACAGACGGCTCAGCGCCTCGCGCAGCGGCGTGGCGCCGACGCCGTAGCGCTGCACCATGGCTTCCATGCGCAGCTTGCCGCCGGGAGGCAGCAGGCCGCGCGTGATGTCGTCGCGCAGCCTCTCGTACACGGCGCTGGCGCGGGTCAGGCCGCCGGCGTCGGCCTCGGCGCCGCGCGAGGCGGCGGCCACGGGCAGGGCGGGCTTGCGTGCCACGGCTAGAGGATCCTGCACGCCTCGTCGAAGCGCAGGCGCCTCGGGCGGGGCTTGAGATGGCTGCCGTCGCCGTAGCCCAGGCTGCACAGGAAGTTCGTCCGCACCGTGGTGCCGGCCCAGAACGCCCGGTCCACCGCGTCGGCATCGAAGCCCGACATCGGCCCGCAGTCGAGCCCGACCAGCCGCGCGGCCAGCATCAGCCAGGCCGCCTGCAGGCTGCTGTTGCGCAGCGCCGTGGCCTCGGTGAACGCCGGCTTGCCGGCGTAGTAGGCCGGCGCGTCGGCCTTGTGCGGAAACAGCACCGGCAGCCATGCGGGGAAGTCGAGGTCCATGCCGAGCACGGCCACCACCGGCGCGCGGCGCACCTTGTCGACGTTGCCGGCGTTGACGCACTGCGCCAGCCGCTCGCGCTGCGCCGGGCTGCGCAGGAACAGCACGCGCAGCGGCTGCGTGTTCATCGACGTGGGCGCCATCGCCGCCAGCTCGTGGATCTCGCGCAGCAGGGTGTCGGGCACTTCGCGCGGCAGCCAGTGGGCCAGGCTGCGCGCCTCCGTGAAGAGCCGGGCGCGGGCGTCGATGGGGTCGGGCGAGTGAGTCGGCATGCGGGAAACTCCGGCCCGAAGATTATCGCGAAAACGACCCATTCCATTTTTTATCGATTAAATTGAAGCATCTCGAACGTCAGGAGCCGCCATGCCCGACCCCCGCTTCTCACGCCGGGCCGCCGTCGCCCGCGCAACCGCTCCGCTGCTGCTGGCTGCGGCGGCGCTGTGGGCGCCGCTGTCGGCCCGCGCCGCCTTCCCCGACAAGCCGGTCAAGCTGGTGGTGGCCTTCGCCCCCGGCAGTTCCACCGACATCGTCGCGCGGTTGATCGCCGAGCAGATGCAGGCCTCCATCGGCCAGCCCGTGGTGGTGGAGAACAAGCCCGGGGCCGGCGGCAACATCGCCACGCAGCAGGTGATGAACTCGCCGGCCGACGGCTACACGCTGCTGTTCCACAGCGTGGCCTACACGGTCAATCCGTCGCTGTTCGCCAATGCCGGCTACGACGCGGTGAAGGACCTGCAGCCCGTGGCCATGGCCGCAGTGACGCCCAACCTGCTGTACGTGCACCCGGAGGTGAAGGCGAACTCGCTGGCCAAGCTGATCGCGCTGGCGCGCAACTCGAAGATGGCCTACGCCAGCTCCGGCAACGGCACCACGACCCACCTGGGCGCCGAGCTGCTGTTCCGCGCCCTGGCCAAGGTGGACGTGACGCACGTGCCCTTCCAGCCCGCGGCTGCGACCAACGCGGTGGTCAGCGGCCAGGTGCCGATCGCCAGCACCAGCATGCCGCCGGCCGTGCCGCATGCCAAGGCCGGCAAGGTACGGCCCATCGCGGTAATGTCGGCGCGCCGCAGCCCCGCGCTGCCCGACGTGCCCACGGTGGCCGAGAGCGGCTACCCCGGCTTCGAGGCCGTGACCTGGTTCGCGGTGTTCGCACCGGGCCGCACGCCCCCGGCGGTGCTCGACCAGCTCAACGCGGAGATCAACAAGGCCCTCGGGCAGAAGGCCGTGCGCGATCGCTTCGAGGCGCTGTCGCTCGATGCGCAGCCCAGCGACCGCGCCAGCCTGCGCGCCTATGTCGAGGCCGAAGTCGCCAAGTGGGGCAAGCTGGTGCGCGACATCGGCATCAAGGTGGACTGAGGACCGGGACCGCACCATGCGCTACGTGAGCTTCCTGCATCAGGGCGCGCCGGGCTGGGGCGTGGAGCGCGCCGACGGCAGCGTCGTCGCCGCCGCGTCGCTTGGCGCCCTGCCCGCCACCTTGTCGGGCTGGGTCCGGCAGCTCGCCGCGCTGCCCGACGCGCCGGCGCGGCACGCCGCACTGGCGGCGCGGGCAGCGGCCGCCGCCGCCCTGCCGGCCGCGTCCCTGACGTGGCTGCCCGTGCTGCCCGACGCGGGCAAGCTGGTCTGCCTGGGCGTGAACTACCACGACCATGCCAAGGAAGGCGGCAACACCATCGTCGAGTACCCGGCACTCTTCCTGCGCTGCAACACGTCGCTGCTGGGCCACGAAGCGCCGCTCGTGGTGCCGCCGGTCAGCAGCCACCTCGACTACGAGGCCGAGCTGGCGGTGGTGATCGGCCGCACGGCACGTCGTGTGGCCGAGGCCGACGCGCTGACGCACGTGTTCGGCTACGCCTGCTTCAACGACGCGACGTTGCGCGACTACCAGCGCAAGACCTCGCAGTGGACGATCGGCAAGAACTTCGACGCCACGGGCGGCTTCGGCCCCAGCCTGGTCACTGCCGACGAACTGCCGCCGGGTTGCACCGGGCTGCGCATCGAGTCGCGCCTGAATGGCCAGGTGATGCAGCACGCGAACACCTCCGAGATGGTGTTCGGTGTGGCCCGCACCATCAGCCTGCTGTCCGAGGCGATGACCCTCGAGCCCGGCGACGTGCTGGTGATGGGCACGCCGGCCGGCGTGGGCTATGCGCGCAAGCCGCCGGTGTGGATGAAGGCCGGCGACGTGATCGAGATCGACATCGAGCGCGTGGGCGTGCTGCGCAACCCCGTGCGCTAGGGCGCGCCCCCGCACCGCCGGCCATGCGCAACATCCACCTCGGCAACATCACCGACGCCGCCGCGGCCAGCTTCGCCGGGATCGCGGACGAACGCCGCCGCCAGCTCACGCAGGCGCTGGTGCGCCACCTGCACGCCTATGCGCGCGAGGTGGGCCTGACGCACGCCGAGTGGCGCGCCGCGCTGGCCTTCCTGCACCGCACCGGCGACATCAGCAATGCCGAGCGCAGCGAGTTCTCGCTGCTGTCGGACGTGCTCGGCCTGTCCAGCCTGGTGGACCTGATCGCCAGCCGACCGGGCGCCACGCCGGGCAGCGTGCTCGGTCCGTTCCATGCCGTCGGGTCGCCGTGGCTGGACAACCCGGCCGACCTGGTGCGCGACAACGCCGGGCAGCCGGTGCGGCTGGAAGGCCGCGTCGTCGGCGCCGGCGGCCATCCGCTGGCCGGCGCGGTGATCGACTTCTGGCAGAACGCGGCCAACGGGCTGTACTGGCAGGTGGACCCGGCCCAGCCGCGCGACAACCTGCGCTGCCGCCTGCGCACCGACGCCGGCGGCCGCTTCGCGCTGCGCACGATCCGGCCCGTGCCCTACCCGATCCCGACCGATGGCCCGGTGTGGCACGACCTGGTGCAACCCGCCGGGCGAGGCTGCTGGCGGCCGGCGCACTTCCACCTCGTCGTCGAGGCCGAGGGCCATCGCACGCTGGTGACCGAGCTGTTCGACGCCGAGGACCCGCACCTCGACGACGACGCGGTGTTCGGCGTGCGCGAGGCGCTGGTCGGGCGCTTCGAGCCGCGGCCGGGCGGCGACGCCGTGATGCAGGTGGAGATCGCGCTCGCCCGCGACGGCGGCGCGACCGGCCCGTGACCGGGCGCTGGCGCGAAGCCGAGCGACGCTGCGCTCAGCGCGCCACGTCGAACGCGTACGTGATGAACTGGCTGTCCCAGCGCGTGGGGTCGTCCGCGCGCAGGCGCAGATCGGTGCCGCGCAGCAGCCAGCGGCCCGGCTGCGGCAGGCGCGCGCGCACGCGGCCCTGCGCATCGGTGCGCAGCCACTGCGCCGCCGCGGCGCCCTCGTGCACCAGCTCCACGTTGAAGTCGGCCAGCGGCCGGCCCTCGCGCAGCACCTGGAACACGGCGTCGGCGCCGCTGACCAGCGGCCCGGCCGGGGCTTCGCGCAGCACGTCCATCGCCGTGCCCACCGGCCGCGGCGCGGCGCTGGCGCCGTCGATGCGCGCGCTCTTGGTGTAGCGCTCCACGAAGGGCAGGCCGCGCGCGCGCAGCGAGGCCCAGGCCGCCAGCACCGCCGCGCCCGGGCGGATCTCGTCGAAGTAGACCTCGATGCGGTCGGCCGGCAGCTCGAACTCGAACGGCTCGAGCTGCACGAAGCACGCGAGCGCGGCGCGCGGCGCCGCGGGCACGCGCAGCAGCGTGGTGGTGTCGGTGTAGCGCAGCATCTGCAGGCCGTGCGCGCGGCCGTCGGCAGCGCGGCAGCCGGCGCGGGTGAAGTACTTCGGGTCCACCGCCAGCTCGGTGACGGGAAAGCGGTTGCCGGTGCCGAGCGCGAACTGCGCCTCGCCGGCCGGGGCGGGCAGCGGCGCGAACCAGGTGTCGTGCGCGCGGGCGCCGGAGGCGGCGCACAGCAGGGCGGCGGCGATCGCCGCGGGCAGGCAGGAGCTCATGCCCCGACTCTACGCAAGGCGGGCCGGCCCGGCGTCAGCCGCCGCGCGCCGGCGCGAACGACAGCGCCAGCACCAGCAGCGCCGCAGCCGCCATCCACGAGCCGAGCACGCGCACGCCGATGGCCAGCCAGGGCGGCCGGCGCGCCATGGCCACCATCGCCGCGACATAGGCGCCCAGCAGCAGCGCCGCGACCGCGGTGCCGGCCAGCGAGGTCCAGCGGTCGGCGCTGGACACGCCGCTGGGCGCCGACGCGAGGCCGGCGGCCAGGCCGACCGCCAGCGCCACGACCAGCCGCACGCCGGCCGGCGCACGCCACGCCGCCGCGACCGCGAGCCCGGTGGCGGCGGCCAGCGCGAGCAGCACGCGGTCGGTGTCCGGCTCCTCGGCGGGATGCAGGCCGGCGCGCAGCACGCCCGCGCCCAGCGCGACGGCCAGGGCCACCAGCGGCGCGGCCAGCACGGCCAGCGGCGCGTCGTCGTCGCCCTGCACGCGCTGGCCCGCCTGGCCCAGCAGCAGGCCCAGTGCCAGCAGCGCGATCAGGTGCGGCGGCGTCACCAGCGGATGCAGCGCGCCGCTGTAGAAGATGCCGATGCCCTCGATCGGGCTGTGCGCCCACGACGGCGCCGACAGGGCCGCCAGCAGCGCGACGGCGCCCAGGCGCGCGCCCCGGCGCGCCGCGGCAGCCACCGCCCTCACAGCGCGCGCGCCAGGAACACCAGGCCCAGCAGCGCGATCACCGCGCCGAGGCCGCGCACCACGTGCATGCCGCGCGCGCCGTGCGCCAGCAGCGACAGCGCGATGCCCGCGGCATGCAGCAGCCCGGTGGCGATGACGAAGCCCAGGCTGTAGGCCAGCGGGTTGGCCGCCTCGGGCAGCTCGGTGCCGTGGGCGTGGCCGTGGAACACCGCGAACACGCCGACGATCACGGCCGCCACCCACAGCGGCGGGCGCGCGGCCGCGGCCACCATCGCACCGAGCGCGATGGCCGACGCGGCGATGCCCACTTCCACCCCCGGCAGCGGCACGCCCAGCACGCCGAGCGCGCCGCCGAAGGTCATGACCAGCGGGAACACCACCGGCAGCAGCCAGACCGCGGGGCGCCCGAGGAAGGCGCCCCACAGGCCCACGGCCACCATGGCCACCACATGGTCCCAGCCGGCGATGGGATGGAAGAAGCCGGAGACGAATCCGCCGGCGGCGTCGCCGGCTTCGTGGGCGAAGGCCGGGCCGGCCGCCAGGGCGGCGACGATCAGTGCGATGAGCTTGTTCATGGTCAGAAGCGTAGTTGCAGGGTGAGACGGATCGATCGGGGTTCTGCCGGATGCACGTGCCGGTCGGCCACCGGGGCGGCCTCTCCGGGGAGCTGGGACTCGTAGAAGTACTGGATGTCGTTGAGCCGGCGGTCGAACAGGTTGAACACGTCCAGCGTGGCCTCGGCGCGGGGCGTGATGCGGTAGCCCACGCGCAGGTTGGTCGACAGCGACGACAGCGACCGCACGCTGTTGTCCTCGATCAGCGCTCCCGGGCCGAGGTAGCGCCACTGCAGGCTGGCCGACCAGCGGCCGAGGTCGCGCACCGTGGCGGCCACCGAGGCCACGCGGTCGATCGAGTTGGGAATGCGGTCGCCGTTGCGGAAGCGCGCCCGCGTCCAGGCCAGGTCGGCGTCGAACAGCAGCCACGGCGCGGGGATCCAGCGGTTGTTCCACTCGATGCCGCGCCGCGTCGACGCACCGCTGGCCTCGGTGGCGCCGGCGTCGCCCACATAGACCAGCTCGGAGTCGAAGTCGAGCTTCCACAGCGCCACCGAGCTCTGCAGGCCAGGCAGTGCCTGCGTGCGCGCGCCCACCTCGACGCCGCGCGACGCCACCAGCGGGGGCACCTTGTCCACCGGGTCGCCGGTGCGCGGGTCCTGCGTGGCGGTGGTGCCACGGGCGTCGTTGCTGTGCAGGCCGCGGCCGGCGTTGAGGAAGAACTCGGTCTTCGCGAAGGGCCCGACCACCAGGCCCATCCGCGGCGAGACCTGCGTGTCGCTGGAGCGGCCGCCGTTGGCGGCCAGCGTCAGCGCGTCGACCCGGCTGCGCAGGTGGTCCACGCGCACGCCGCCCAGCGCGCGCAGCCACGGCGCCAGCGCCACCGAGGTCTGCGCGTAGACGCCGGTCATGGTCTGGCGCACCTCGTCCTCGCGCGTGGTGGCCACGATCTGCCGCGCCACGGTGTCGTACAGCCCGACGCGCGCGCGGTCGTGGCGCAGCGACAGGCCCACCTCGCTGCGCGCTTCCAGGCCGGCGATGTCGTGGTCGATGCCCTGGCTGGCGTCGAGCCCGACCACGGTGCGGCGGTCGCGCTGCTTGAACTGGTCGCTGCCGGCACCGGCGGGGCCGGGCCGCTCCAGCGCATAGGCGAAGTTGGAGTTCAGGTCGAGCGTGTAGCGGATCGCGTAGGCCGCCACCTTGCTGCGGCCGAGGGCGCCGTCGCGGTGCCACTCGGCCGACAGGCTGGCCCGCGTGGTGTCGCCGCCGGTGGTGGGGTCGAGCGAGTCGAAGCGGCCGAACGGTCGGCCGTCGAAGGTGCCCGCGTCGATCAAGCGCTGCGGCACCTGGTCGGTGGCGGTCCACTCGGCGCGGTAGCCCATCAGGCTGGCGCTCCAGCCGTCGGCCGCCGTGCCGCCCGACAGCGTGAGCACGCCGTTGTGCTTGCGCATGCGCTCGGGCACGGTCCACGGCCCGTCGTTGCGCGCCACCTCGCCGGCGGCCAGCAGCGTGACGCCGGGCGCCACGGCCCACGACCCGCCGGCCACGCCGCGTCGGTAGCGGCCCTCGCCCAGCGTGATCTGCCCGAACGGCGCCTCGAGCTGCTGAAGGTAGACGATGTCGGCCGCGCCGGCAGAGGCAAAGTCGCCGCCGGTGGCGAAGTACGGGCCCTTGCGATAGTCGATGCGCGACACCAGCTCGGGCAGCAGGAAGTTCAGGTCCGTGTAGCCCTGGCCATGACCATGCGACGGCATATTGACCGGCATGCCATTGATGCGCGTGGCGAAGTCGGTGCCGTGGTCGAGGTTGAAGCCGCGCAGGAAGTACTGGTTGGCCTTGCCGTCGCCCGAGTGCTGCGTGACGATGATGCCGGGCACGAACTCGAGCACCTCGCCGGGGCGCTGCGCCGGGCGGCTGCGCAGCAGCTCGCGCTGGATCACGCCCTGCGACGCGGCGTCGGACGTGCCGACCGCGTTGTCGTAGTGGCCCTTGACGGTGATGGTCTGCGCGTCCGGCGGCGGCGCCGGCTTCTTCGGCGGCTCCGTGTCGGTCTGGGCCCCTGCGAGGGGCGATGTCAATGTCGTGGCGGCCAGTGCGGCCGCGGCCAGCGCATGGCGCCGGAAAGCGGAATTCATGGGGCAAGCTCCTGCCTGGAAGTGCGGGACCGCCGGCGCGCGAGCGCGGCGCCGGCGGCGAAGTCGGGACAGCCGGGCTCAGGCGCGGCGGGGCGGCTTCAGGGCAGGAGACGGTGTGGTGCTGCGCCAGCGCGACGCGGGGGCGGCATGCCAGACGTGCCGACGCGCGTCGGCGGGGCGGGCCGGCGATGCGCCGATCGCCATCAGGGCGAGCGCGGCGGTCAGCGCGAAGGCGGTGCCGTCGATGCCCTCGCCCAGGTCGCCCGCGGTGCCGGCGACGAGTTGCACGCCCGCGTCGAAGGCAACGTGCACATGGCGCTCGGCCGTGTCGTGATGCACGTGTGCCGTCGGCGCAGCGCCGGCCTCGGCCGGGCGGTGCACGTGCAGCGGCCCCAGGCCCAGCGCATGCGCCGCGGCCACGCCCTGCACCAGCACCACGACCACCAGCCACGCCGACGCCAGCCGCAGCAGGTCGGCGACGGTGGAACGCGGGCGCGGGCTCAGCATGGGGAAGGCGGGCGCGGCCGTCGGCTCAGGCCAGCGCGCGCTCCAGCGCGTCGACGAACATCTTCGCCACGTCGAAGCCGGCCTGGTCGGTGATCTCCTGGAAGCAGGTCGGGCTGGTGACGTTGATCTCGGTGAGGCTGTCGCCGATGACGTCCAGGCCCACCAGCAGCAGGCCGCGCGCGGCCAGCACCGGGCCCAGCGCGGTGGCGATCTCGCGGTCGCGCGGCGACAGAGGCTGCGCCACGCCCTTGCCGCCGGCGGCCAGGTTGCCGCGCACCTCGCCGCCCTGCGGGATGCGCGCCAGCGCGTAGGGCACCGGCTCGCCGCCGATGACGAGGATGCGCTTGTCGCCCTGCGCGATCGCGGGCAGGTACTTCTGCACCATCACGCTGACCGCGCCGTCGCGGTTGAGCGTCTCGATGATCGAGCCCAGGTTCAGGCCGTCGGGCCCGACGCGGAAGATGCCCATGCCGCCCATGCCGTCCAGCGGCTTGAGGATCACGTCGCGGTGCTCGGCGTGGAAGGCGCGAACGGCGCCCGCGTCGCGCGTGACGATCGTGGGGCCGATGAACTGCGGGAACTCCAGGATCGAGAGCTTTTCCGGGTGGTCGCGCAGCGCGGCCGGGCGGTTGAACACGCGCGCGCCCTCGCGCTCGGCCTGCTGCAGCAGGTGCGTGGCGTAGAAGTACTCGCTGTCGAAGGGCGGGTCCTTGCGCATCAGCACGGCGTGCACCTCGGCCAGCGGCAGGTCGCGCTCCTGCGCCACCGAGTACCAGGCCTCGGCATGGCCGGTCAGACCGATGCGGCGCGCGCCGTGCGCGGTGACACGGCCGCCGCGCTGCCACACCAGGTGGCGCGGCTCGCAGGCCCACAGCGCATGGCCGCGGCGCGCCGCCTCGCGCATCATCGCGAAGGTGGAGTCCTTGTAGGTGCGGAAGGTGTCGAGCGGGTCGGCGACGAAGAGCAGGTCCATCGGTGTTCGCATCCGGGTCAGCGCGCGGCGCCGGGTCGCCACTGTTGCACAAGGAGCGCGATCGTGCCGGCGACCACGCCCCAGAAGGCCGAGCCGATGCCCGCCAGCGTCACGCCCGACAGCGTGACCAGGAAGGTGATCACCGCCGCGTCGCGATGCCGCTCGTGCGCCAGCGCGGCGGCCAGCCCGCCGCCGATGGTGCCCAGCAGCGCCAGGCCCGCCACCGCCAGCACCAGCTCGCGCGGGAACGCCTGCAGCGCGCCCACCACCGCGCCGCCGGCCAGCCCCACCAGCAGGTAGAACACGCCGGCCATCACGGCCGCGGTGTAGCGGCGCTGCGGGTCCTCGTGCGCCTCGCGGCCCATGCAGATGGCCGCGGTGATCGCGGCCAGGTTGAAGGCATAGCCGCCGAACGGCGCCAGCAGCACGCCCGCGGCACCGGTGGCGGTGATCGACGCCGACACCGGCGTGCGGTAGCCGGCGGCGCGCTGCGCGGCCACGCCGGGCAGGTTCTGCGACGCCATCGTCACCACGAACAGCGGCAGCGCCACGCCGACGAAGGCGCTCATGCTCCACGCCGGCGCGGTCCATACCGGCCAGGCCGGCTCGAGCACCACGCGCGCCCACTGCATGCGGCCCTGCGCCGCGGCCACCGCCACGCCGGCCAGCAGCACGCCGGGCACCGCGTAGCGCGGCCACCAGCGCCGGCCGGCCAGGAAGGCCAGCGCCATCGCCACCACCAGCAGCGGCGCACTGGCCAGCGCGCCCGCGGCGTCGAGGCCGAAGCGCGCCAGCACGCCGGCCAGCAGCGCGGCGGCGATGGCCTGCGGGATGCGGTCCATCACGCGCTCGAAGGCGCGCGTGACGCCCGCCAGCACGATCAGCGCGCCGCAGGCGACGAAGGCGCCCACGGCCTCGGCCATCGGCACGCCGCTCGTGCCCGCCAGCAGCGCCGCGCCGGGCGTGGACCAGGCCGTGAGCACCGGCTGGCGCGTGGCCAGCGACAGGCCGATCGAGGTGAGGCCCATGCCCAGGCCGAGCGCCCAGACCCAGGACGTGGTCTGTGCCGGCGTGGCGCCCAGCGCCTGCGCCGCGGCGAACACGATGACCACCGAACTGGTGAAGCCCACCAGCACGGCGACGAAACCCGCCACCGCGGCGGACAGGGACAGGTCGGCGAGGAAACGTCTGAACACACCCGAGTATCGCCAAGGCCCGGAGGTAAGCGGCCGTCACCGTTGGTGGCGATTGGACGCAACTGCGGCGTGTCCGCGGCGCGTTTGCGGCGTTGAATGGGCATCGAAGAACGCTCCAGGAGGGCCCTGCCATGAACCCGACCCCCAACCCCGCTGCCTCCGCCCCCGGCGACGCGACGCTGCGCGCGCGCTCGGGCTTCTCGCGCCCGGCCGCGCTGATCGGCGGCGCCACCGCCCTGGTGGCGCTGACGGCCATCGCCACCACGCTGGCGGTGCGGCCGTCGCCGATGGCCGCCGCCGATGCCGGCGCGGTGGCCGTGGCCGCGCAGGCGCTGCCGGCCCCCGGCAACGCGCAGCGCGCCACCGGCACCGTGCCCGACGACGGCCCGGCCGACAAGCCCGCGGCGGCCAAGCCGGCCCCGGCGGCCGGCGAACGCGGCGCCGACGCGCGCACCGACGGCGCCAAGCGCCCCGCCCCCGCGCGCACCGCCGCCGCGGCCTGCGCCACCTGCGGCGTGGTCGAGGCGGTGACGCCGGTGCAGAAGAAGGGCGAAGGCACCGGCGTGGGCGCCGTGGGCGGCGCGGTCGTCGGCGGCCTGATCGGCAGCCAGATGGGCGGCGGCGACGGCAAGAAGGCGATGACCGTGCTGGGCGCGGTGGGCGGCAGCATGGCCGGCCACGAGATCGAGAAGCGCCAGCGCGCGACGACGCTGTATCAGGTGAAGGTGCGCATGGACGACGGCACGCACCGCACCATCACGCAGGCCACGGCCCCGGCCGTGGGGCAGAAGGTCACCGTCGAGGGCAGCCAGCTCAAGGCGCGCGGCGCCTGAGCGCGGCCGCGGCGGCTACAGGTCGGCCATCGCCGCCTGGCGGCGGTCCATCGCGGCCATCGCGACGCGGGCCATGCGCTGCTGCGCCGCACGTTCGCGCGCAGCGCGGATGTAGTGCGCCACCAGCGTGGCGCGTTCCAGCAGCGCGGGCGTGTCGCTGCCCATGGCCAGCGACACCGCGAACTCGGCGTACTCGAGGTCGCGTTCCATGCGCGGCACGTCCAGCGCCACGCCGAACTCGCGGCGCAGCGGCACGACCATGCGTCGCATGGCGTCCTGCAGGTGGGCGTAGGCGGTAGCGTCCATCACCGGTTCTCCTGGGGCGGCAGGCGCGTGGCCTGCGGCGGGCTCCCTTGACGACACACCCGTCCGTATGCGGGTTTGCCCTGATTCTGAAGGGGCGGAAGGAGCCCGGTTCGCGCCCGGCCGACGCATCCGGACACAGCTCGTGACAAATGTCCCGGCGCGCCGCGAAACGCTAGATCTCGACCTTCGCGCCCAGCTCCACCACCCGGTTGGCGGGCAGGTTGAGGAAGTCCGCCGCCGCGGCGGCGTTGCGGTGCATCGACGCGAACAGCTTCTCGCGCCAGATCGACATGCCCTCGCCGAAGGTGGGGATCACGATGTCGCGGCTGAGGAAGTAGCTGGTCTGCAGGTCTTCCAGCGGCACGCCGCGGCCTTCCAGCAGCTTCAGCGCCTCGGGCACGTCGGGGTCGTTCTTGAAGCCGAAGTTCAGCGCCACGGCCCAGCAGTCGTGGCCCAGCGGCGTCATCGTCACGCGGTCCTGGAAGCCCACCCAGGGCACGTCGTGCAGGTTCACGGTGACGAACAGGTTGTGCTCGTGCAGCACCTTGTTGTGCTTCAGGTTGTGCATCAGCGCGTTGGGCGTCACGCCGGCCTCGGAGGTAAGGAACACCGCCGTGCCGTCGGCGCGCATCGGCGGGCTCACGAAGATGGCCTCGAGGAAGTCCGTCAGCGGGATCGCGTCGTCGCGCAGCTTGGCCGCCAGCAGCTTGCGCCCCTGCACCCAGGTGAGCATCAGCGTGAACATGCCGATGCCGATGACCAGCGGGAACCAGCCGCCGTTCAGCAGCTTGAGCAGGTTGGACGCGAAGAACAGCACGTCGATGACGAAGAAGAAGCCGGTGGCGGCCACGCACAGCGCCAGCGGGTAGCCCCAGCCGTAGCGGATGACGTAGAAGGTCATCACGGTGGTGATGGTCATGTCCAGCGTGACCGCGATGCCGTAGGCCGACGCCAGGTTGGACGACGACTTGAACATCACCACCGCCAGCACGATGAAGGCGAACAGCCCCCAGTTGACGAAGGGGATGTAGATCTGCCCGGTGTCGCGCACCGACGTGTGGTGGATCGCCATGCGCGGCAGGATGCCAAGCTGGATCGCCTGCTTGGTGACCGAGAACGCGGCCGAGATCAGCGCCTGCGACGCGATCACCGTGGCCGCGGTGGCCAGGAACACCAGCGGCAGCCGCGCCCACGTCGGCGCCATCAGGTAGAACGGGCTTTCCACCGCGGCGGGCGTGGACAGCAGCAGCGCGCCCTGGCCGAAGTAGTTGACCACCAGCGCCGGCATCACCAGGCCGTACCAGGCGATGCGGATCGGCAGCTTGCCGAAGTGGCCCAGGTCGGCATACAGCGCCTCGCCGCCGGTGACCACCAGCACCACCGCGCCCAGCGCCACGAAGGCCAGCAGCGGCTGCGCGGCGATGAACGACGCCGCGTAGGCCGGGTTCAGCGCCACCAGCACGCCGGGGTGCGCGGCGATGTGCGGCAGGCCCAGCGCCACCAGCGTGGCGAACCACACCAGCGTGATCGGCCCGAACCAGCGCCCGATGCCGGCGGTGCCGAAGCGCTGCACCGCGAACAGCGCGGTCAGCACCAGCAGCGTCAGCGGGATCACCCAGTCGTGCAGCTTCGGTGCGGCCACCTCCAGGCCTTCCACCGCGGACAGCACCGAGATCGCCGGCGTGATGACGCCGTCGCCATAGAACACCGCGGTGCCGAACAGGCCCACCACCATCAGCCGGCGGCGCAGCACGGGCCGGTCGCGCACCGCATGCGTGGCCAGCGCCAGCATCGCGATCAGGCCGCCCTCGCCCTTGTTGTCCGCGCGCAGGATCAGCAGCACGTACTTCAGCGAGATGACGGTGGTGAGCGTCCAGAAGATCAGCGACAGCACGCCCAGGATGTTGTCGGGCGTGGGGGCCAGACGGCCGCCGTGGAAGATCTCCTTGAGCGCGTAGAGCGGGCTGGTGCCGATGTCGCCGTAGACGATGCCCAGCGCCGCCAGCGTCAGGGCGGCCAGGGCCGACGGTGTCTTCGTCGAGGTGGAGGCACTCAAGGGAGCGGAGCAGCGGCCGCGCGGGCCGCCTCGTTCTTGCTGTGGGCGCTATTGTGCGCCGCAACAAGGCTCAGTCGTAGATTTCTGCGTCGGGGTCGGTGGCTTCCAGCTCGTAGGCCGCCGCCAGCATCGCCAGGCGCCCGATCACGCCGTACATGTAGAACCGGTTGGGGGCGCTGGCGCCGGGCTTGGCGCCCGGCCGCGGCAGCTGGGTGCTCTCGGCAAAGGCCAGCGGCACGAAGCTCGCGCCGGGGGCGTTGAGGTTCTCGTCGATGCCGCGCTCGGCGTGCACGCGGTAGAAACCGCCCACCACGTAGCGGTCGAGCATGTAGACCACCGGCTCGGCCACCGCGTCGTTGACGCGCTCGTAGGTGGGCACGCCCTCCTGGATGATCACCTGCGTGACCTGCTGGCCTTCCTTGACCACGCTCATCTTGTTCTTGGTGCGGCGGTTGACGACGTCCAGCTCCTTGGCGTCGCGCACGGTCATGATGCCCATGCCATAGGTGCCGTTGTCGGCCTTGACGATGACGAAGGGCTTCTCGTTGATGCCGTATTCCTTGTACTTGCGGCGGATCTTGGTCAGCAGCGCGTCGGCATTGCTGCGCACGCACTCCAGGCCTTCCTCCTCGGCGAAGTTGACCTCGCCGCACTGGCCGAACATCGGATTGATGAGCCACGGGTCCATGCCCAGCAGCTTGGCGAACTTCTTGGCCACCTCCTCGTAGCTCTGGAAGTGGTTGGTCTTGCGCCGCACCGCCCAGCCGGCGTGCAGCGGCGGCAGCAGGTACTGCTCGTGAAGGTTCTCCAGCACCGGCGGGATGCCGGCCGACAGGTCGTTGTTGAGCAGGATCGTGCAGGGGTCGAAGTCCTTCGTGCCCAGGCGGTGCTTGCTGCGCACCAGCGGCTCCACCGTCAGCGTGCCGCCGTCGGGAAGGGCCAGGTCCATCGGCTCCTTCACCTCGGGGTCGAGCGTGCCCAGGCGCACGTTCAGGCCGGCCTGGTGGAAGATCTGCTTCAGCCGCGCCACGTTCTGCAGGTAGAAGGTGTTGCGCGTGTGCTTCTCGGGGATCAGCAGCAGGTTCTTGGCCTCGGGGCAGATCTTCTCGATCGCCGCCATGGCCGCCTGCACCGCCAGCGGCAGCATCTCGGGCGTGAGGTTGTTCCAGCCGCCGGGGAACAGGTTGGTGTCCACCGGCGCGAGCTTGAAGCCGGCGTTGCGCACGTCCACCGAGCTGTAGAACGGCGGCGTGTGCTCCATCCATTCGAGCCGGAACCAGCGCTCGATGGCGGGCATCGACTCGAGGATGCGCGCCTCGAGCTCGTTGATCGGGCCGTTGAGGGCGGTGATGAGGTGGGGAACCATGAAAGGGCCTTGCCGGCGGAAGATGCGTCGATTCTAGGAACTCGCGCCGCGGCGCGCTGGCGGGCCCGGCGCGCCAGAAAAAAGGGCCACCTCGCGGTGGCCCCAATCTCGCCCTGAGAGAAGAATCGAATGGCTTACTTGCTGTAGGCGGTCTCGCCGTGCGAGGTGATGTCCAGGCCCTCGCGCTCTTCCTCTTCCGCCACGCGCAGGCCGATGGTCAGGTCGACGATCTTGTAGGCGATGAAGGCCACCACCGCGGAGATCACGATGGTCCAGAACACGCCCTGGGCCTGGATCCAGACCTGGCCGCCGATGCTGCCCCACTCGCCGCACTTGTTGGTGACGTAGTTGCAGATGCCGGTGCCGCCCAGGCTCGGGGCCGCGAACACGCCGGTCAGCAGCGCGCCGACGATGCCGCCGACGCCGTGCACGCCGAACACGTCCAGCGAGTCGTCCGCGCCGAGCATGCGCTTGAGGCCGTTGACGCCCCACAGGCACAGCAGGCCGGCCACCAGGCCGATGACGAGCGCGCCGCCCACGCCGACGAAGCCGCAGGCCGGGGTGATGGCCACGAGGCCGGCCACCGCGCCCGACGCCGCGCCGAGCATCGACGCCTTGCCGCGCATCAGCGCCTCACCCGCGGACCAGGCCAGGGCCGCCATCGCGGTGGCGACCACCGTGTTGATGAAGGCCAGAGCCGCCACGCCGTTGGCTTCCAGGTTGGAGCCGGCGTTGAAGCCGAACCAGCCCACCCACAGCAGCGAGGCACCGACCATGGTCAGCGGCAGGCTGTGCGGCGGCATGGCTTCCTTGCCGTAGCCCACGCGCTTGCCCAGCACGTAGGCACCCACCAGGCCGGCGACCGCGGCGTTGATGTGCACCACGGTGCCGCCGGCGAAGTCCAGCGCGCCCTTGGCCCACAGGAAGCCGGCGTTGTTGGTCACCGCCTCGAGCGTCTTCTCGTCGGTGATCGCGTCCGGGCCGTCCCAGTACCAGACCATGTGCGCGATGGGCAGGTAGGCGAAGGTGAACCACAGCACCGAGAACAGCAGCACCGCCGAGAACTTGATGCGCTCGGCGAAGGCGCCGACGATCAGGCAGGCGGTAATGGCCGCGAAGGTGCCCTGGAACGCGATGAAGGTGAACTCCGGCAGGTACACGCCCTTGCTGAAGGTCGCCGCCACGCTCTCCGGCGTCACGCCCTTGAGGAACAGCTTGTCGAGCGTGCCGAAGAACGGGTTGCTCGCGGTGAAGGCCAGCGTGTAGCCGTACACCACCCACAGCACGGTGATCAGCGAGAACACCATCAGCACCTGCATCAGCACCGACAGCATGTTCTTGCTGCGCACCAGGCCGCCGTAGAACAGCGCCAGGCCGGGGATGGTCATCAGGATCACCATCGCCGTGGCGACGGTCATCCAGGCGGTGTCGCCCTTATTGGGCACCGGCGGCGTGGGGGCCGCGGCCGAAGCGGCCTCGGCGGCCGCGGGGGCGGCCGCGGAAGCCGCCGGCGCCGCGGCCGACGCCGCGTCGGCAGCAGCCGAGGCGGCCTGCGCCAGGGTGGCGTCGGACAGGCCGAACAGCGCCGCGCCGAGCACCAGGGAAGCGAAGATCTTTTTCAACATGTTGGTTGTCTTCCGGTTGTGCGCTTCAGAGCGCGTCCTTGCCGGTTTCGCCGGTACGGATGCGGACGACCTGCTCGAGGGCGCTGACGAACACCTTGCCGTCGCCGATCTTGCCGGTGCGGGCCGAAGCCTCGATGGCCTCGATGACGCGGTCGACGATCGAGTCGTCCACCGCGGCGTCGATGCGCACCTTGGGCAGGAAGTCCACGACGTACTCGGCGCCACGGTACAGCTCGGTGTGGCCCTTCTGGCGGCCGAAGCCCTTGACCTCGGTCACCGTGATGCCCTGCACCCCGATGCCCGACAGCGCTTCGCGAACTTCGTCCAGCTTGAACGGCTTGATGATTGCGGTGACCATCTTCATGGCCTGCTCCTTGGGCTTTGCCCCGTGATCAGAAGTTGTACTTGACGCCCAGGACCAGCGTCGTCTTGCCCAGCTCCTTGCCGTTGACGGGCGACGAGTAGAAGGACTTGTCGGCGTCGGTGCCGATCAGCGCGCCGGACACGACGATGCCGCTGAAGTCCTTGGACACGGTCAGCGCGTAGTCGGTGTAGGAGCCGACGCCGCTGAACGGGCCCTTGATCTTCTGGTAGCCGATGTGCGGCGTGAGCATCAGGCCGCCGCCGAGGTCGAAGCTGGCCGACAGGTCGAGGTAGTAGCTGTTCTTGCTGTCCGGGTTGGCGAAGGTGTCGGTCAGCGAGTGCGAGTACTTCAGCGTGGCCGGGCCGTAGGTCAGCGCGCCGTAGATCTCGGTGGTGTTGGCGCTGGGCGACAGGCCGTTGCTCGGGTACACGTAACCCAGCACGCCCACGTCGTAGGACAGTTCCTTGGTCAGCGAGCCCTTGTAGCCGCCGTACAGGTCGATCTCCACCTTGGAGTCGCCGCCGAAGTCGTCGATCCACTTGATGGTGGAGGCCCAGGCGCCGACGTAGAACGGGCCGGCGGCGTAGTCGATGCCGCCCTGGATGGCCGGCTTGACGCGCGACTGGGAGATGCCGCGATAGCGGTAGTCGGTGACCGCGCCGACGTTGAAGGACACCTGGGCGTACGAGATCGCGGGGGCGCCCGTGCCGATCAGGGCGAAGGCGGCAGCGGCGAGGAGGGTCTTCTTGCTCATGTGGGGGGCTCCGAGGGGTGAGGAAAGGGTTGCGGAACCTTTCAGCAGCTTCCGTGCCTGCCCGGCCCGCCCGCCAGCCGCCCCAGCGCGGGGCAGCATCGGCGCCGCGCACCCCGACGATGCACCAAGGCGGGGAATTCGCCGGTCGCGCACCGAACCGGTGCCCCGCTTCCGGGTGAACGACGGCGGCCTCTCGCCTGCCCAGAATCGCCCGGCGATGCCCCCGGCCCCACCTTTCCCCGCCCCCGCCCCCGCCCCCGCCGCCACCCCCGGCCCCGCCCGATGACCCTGGCCGTCGTCACCAGCCGCGCCCTCGACGGCCTGGCCGCGCCGCCGGTGCAGGTGGAGGTGCACCTGGCCAACGGGCTGCCGAGCTTCACCCTCGTGGGCCTGGCCGACACCGAGGTGAAGGAGGCGCGCGAGCGCGTGCGCGCCGCGCTGGCGCACAGCGGGCTGGCCTTCCCGCACAACAAGCGCATCACGGTCAACCTGGCGCCGGCCGACCTGCCCAAGGAGTCCGGCCGCTTCGACCTGCCCATCGCGCTGGGCATCCTGGCCGCCGACGGGCAGCTCGACGCCGCCGCGCTGGCGCGCCACGAGTTCGCCGGCGAGCTGAGCCTGGCCGGCGAGCTGCGCCCGGTGCGTGGCGCGCTGGCCCTGGCCCTGGCCGCACGCCACGAGGGCGCGGGTCGCACGCTGGTGCTGCCCGAGGCCAGCGCGGCCGAGGCGGCCCTGGCCGGCGGCGTGCCGGTGCGGGCCGCGCGTCACCTGCTCGACGTGGTGGCGGCCCTGCAGCCTGGCGACGCCGCAAAGCCGCTGCCAGACGCCGTGCCGGCCGTGCGCGACGTGCAACCCGCGCTGCACAGCCCCGACATCGCCGACGTGCGCGGGCAGGCCGCGGCCAAGCGCGCGCTGGAGATCGCCGCGGCCGGCGCGCACAGCCTGCTGCTGGTGGGCCCGCCCGGCGCCGGCAAGTCGATGCTGGCGCAGCGCCTGCCCGGGCTGCTGCCGCCGATGACCGACGCCGAGGCATTGGGCAGCGCCGCGCTGGCCAGCCTGGCCGGCGCGTTCGACGCGGCGCGCTGGCGCGTGCGGCCCTTTCGCGCGCCGCACCACAGCGCCACCGCGCCAGCCCTGGTGGGCGGCGGCACGCCGCCGCGGCCGGGCGAGATCTCGCTCGCGCACGGCGGCGTGCTCTTCCTCGACGAACTGCCCGAAATGCCGCGCGCCGCGCTGGAGGCGCTGCGCGAGCCGCTGGAGACCGGCCGTATCACCATCTCGCGCGCGGCGCGGCAGGCGTCGTTTCCGGCGCGCTTCCAGCTCGTGGCGGCGATGAATCCCTGCCCCTGCGGCTGGCTCGGCGCGCCGGCCGGCGGCGCGCGCAGCTGCCGCTGCACGCCCGACCAGGTGTCGCGCTACCAGGGGCGGCTGTCGGGCCCGCTGCTCGACCGCATCGACCTGCAGGTGGACGTGCCCGCGGTGCGGCCCGACGAGCTGATGGGCGGGCGCGACGGCGAGCCGAGCGCCGCGGTCGCCGCCCGGGCGCAGGCCGCCCGCGAGCGCGCGCTGATGCGCCAGGGCGTGCCCAATGCTGCGCTGGAACCCGCCGCGATCGACACCCACTGCCCGCTCGACGCCGGCGCCGCCGCGCTGCTGCAGCGCGCCGCCGAACGCCTGGGCTGGAGCGGCCGCGGCCTGCACCGCGTGCTCAAGGTGGCCCGCACCGTGGCCGACCTGGCCGGCAGCGAGCGCATCGGGACGGCGCATCTGGCCGAGGCGATGCAGTGGCGGCGATCGCTGCCGGGGTCGGGGTGAACACTGCGCGACACGCACGGGCATGGCGGGCCGCGCAGCCCCCCCCCCTGCATCTTCGATCGCCCCAGAGGATGAGCCAAAAGAAGGCCCCGCCAGAACCCAACCCGACACCAATCACAGGGCGCCACCTGAGTTGCTGCTCAGTCGTGTCATCTATTCTTCGGAGATCGTGAAGTGCGTTCTCCAGACGAACTCTGCGGCCGAGGCCGACGCCGCCGTGGCGGCTCTGAAGGCAGCGGGCATTGCCACGTTCCTCGACGGTCAACACACTGCCTCGCTGCCGGGATTCTTCGTTCCGGGCGCACTCAGGGTTTGCGTGCTGGACCCCACACAAGTCGAGCGAGCCGAAAGGCTCGTCGAAGTGAGTCTGCTGGAGGTCCATGCGCACCTGAGTTCCCGCTCGACTTCGGCCAAAGCGAGACGCTCCTGGGTGGTGACGATTGGCGCGCTCCTTCTTGGCGTGGCTGTCTTGGCGGGAGTCGCATCCATTGCATTCAAGCTGTCTTCGTTCGGCAGCAGCGCAGCTCCAACACGCAGTGGCAGATGGCTCAGGGGCGGTAAACCCGACAGACACATGCCCGTGACACGTCTTGGGCAAACTGCGCCGCCATGACGAACCCCATGGCGACCGACCTCGCCGCCGACCCGCGCGTCTGGCTGCTGGTGGCCTTGCTGGCCGTGCTGACCGCGGCCACGGTGGAAGGCTTCGTGCTGTGGCGCCGCGGCGGCTACGACTGGCGCGCGTGGGCCGCCACGCTGGGCGACGTGGTCGGCCGCCGTGCGGTGGAAGCGCTCGGCCTGTCGCTGGCCGCGCCGGTGGTGGCCTGGGCCCATGCGAACCGCGTGGCCACGCTGCCGCTGGACGGGGTCACCGCGTTCGCGCTGCTCTTCGTCGGCCAGGAGTTCTGCTACTACTGGTACCACCGCGCCGCGCACCGCGTGCGCTGGTTCTGGGCCACGCATGCGGTGCACCACTCCAGCAACGAGCTCAACCTGATGGCCGCGCTGCGCCTGGGCTGGACCGGGCGGCTCGCCGGCACGGCGCTGTTCTTCACGCCGCTGATCTGGCTCGGCTTTCCGCCGGGCGCGGTGCTGGCCACGGTGACGCTGAACCTGCTGTACCAGTTCTGGCTGCATGCCACGTGGATCCCCAAGCTCGGGCCGCTGGAATGGGTGCTGAACACGCCGTCGCACCACCGCGTGCACCACGGCAGCAACCCGGAGTACCTGGACTGCAACTACGGCGGCGTGCTGATCGTGTTCGACCGCCTGTTCGGCACCTTTGTGGAGGAGCGCGCCGACCTGCCGCCGCGCTACGGCCTGGTCAAGCCGCTGCGCTCGTACAACCCGGTGTGGATCGCGCTGCACGAGTGGGTGGCGCTGGCGCGCGACGTGCTGCGCGCGCGCTCGCCGGGCGCGCTGTGGCGCGCGGTGCTCGGGCCGCCGCGCTGAGGCGCGGCGCCCGCGCCCGGTTCGTCAGCCGACCAGGTCGGCCATCGTGGCCGGGTCGATCAGCGCGCCGCGATGCTGCACCACGCGGCCGGCCAGCCGGTTGCCGGCCGCCGCTGCCGACCTCGCGTCCGCGCCCGCCATCCGCGCCGCCAGGTAGGCGCCGGCGAACGAGTCGCCCGCAGCCGTGGTGTCCACCACGCGCGGCGCCGGCGTCACCGGCACTTCCACCGGCGCCGCGTCGCCCACGCGCACCAGGGTCGACTGCGCGCCGCGCTTGACCACCACTTCCGGGCAGGGCGCGGCCAGAGACCGTGCCAGCTGGGCCTGCACGTCGCCGTCGTCGGCATGCAGCGCCACCTCGTCGTCCAGCGTCAGCAGGGCCACCGACGCCAGTGCCACGGCGCGCGCGAACGCGGCGCGTGCCACCGCCTTGTCCGGCCACAGCCGCGGCCGGTAGTTGTTGTCGAAGGCCACCACGGCGCCGCGCGCGCGCAGGCGCGCCGCCACCGCCCACAGCCGCTCGCGCGCGTCGGGCGGCAGGATCGCCAGGCTGATGCCGCTGAAGTACAGCGCGTCGATGGCGTCGGCCTGCTGCTCCAGCGGCGTGGTGCCGGCCGGCACATCGAAGTAGGCCCGCGCTGCGGCCTGGTCGCGCCAGTAGCTGAAGCGGCGCTCGCCCGACGCGTCCACCTCGATCAGGTACAGCCCCGGCATGCGCCCGGGCAGCCGCCGCACCAGGTCCAGGCCGAGGCCCTCGGCGGTCCAGCGCTGCATCAGGCCGCTGCTCAGGCCGTCGTCGCCCAGCGCGGTGGCATAGGACACCCGGATGCCGCTCGCGCGGCCGCAGCGCGCCAGGTACACGGCGGTGTTGAGCGTGTCGCCGCCGTAGGTCTGCTGCATGGTGCCGAAGGCCTCGCCCTGCAGCTCGATCATGCATTCGCCGAACGACACGACGTGCAAGCCGCGCGGGCGATCGGCGCCGCGGCCCGGGCCCATGTCAGCCCTGCGCCACCGGGTGGTTGGCCAGGCGCTCCAGGGCCTGCACCAGCGCCGAATGGTCGAGCTGGTCGCCGCCGTGCGCGGCCATCGACTGCATCAGCTGCGCCGTCATCGCGGTGTTGGGCAGCGACACGCCGAGCGAGCGAGCGCCCTGCAGCGCGAGGTTCAGGTCCTTCTGGTGCAGCTTGATCCGGAAGCCCGGGTTGAAGGTGCGCTTGATCATGCGCTCGCCGTGCACCTCGAGGATGCGCGACGACGCGAAGCCGCCCATCAGCGCCTGGCGCACGCGCGCCGGGTCGGCGCCGGCCTTGCTGGCGAACACCAGCGCTTCGCCCACGGCGGCGATGTTCAGCGCCACGATGATCTGGTTGGCCACCTTGGTCACCTGGCCCGCGCCGGCCGGGCCGACATGGGTGATGTTCTTGCCCATCAGCGCGAACAGCGGCTGCACGCGCGCGAACACCTCGTCGCGGCCGCCCACCATGATGGTCAGCGACGCCGCCTTGGCGCCTACCTCGCCGCCGGAGACCGGCGCGTCGAGCCAGTCGGCGCCGGTGGCTTCCACCTGCTTGGCGAACGCCTGCGTCTCGATCGGCGAGATCGAGCTCATGTCGACCACCGTCTTGCCCTTGCCGAGCGCGCCGGCCACGCCGTGCTCGCCGAACAGCACCTTCTGCACGTCGGGCGTGTCGGGCACCATCAGGAAGGTGACCTCGGCCTGGCGCGCCACGTCGGCCGGCGTCCTGCACGCCACCGCGCCGGCGTCGAGCAGCGGCTGCGGCACGGCCGAGCGGGTGTTGACGAACAGCTCGTGGCCGGCGGCGCGCAGGTGGCCCGCCATGGGCGCGCCCATGATGCCCAGGCCGATGAATCCGAGTTTCATTGAAGGGTCTCCGAGATCAGTAGCGCGGCGCGCGGCCGCTAAAGGTGGGGTCGTACTTTCGCATCTGCGCGAGGTCGTTGCGTGTGCGGATGCCGCAGTCCAGGTACTGCTGGTGCAGCACGGCCAGCGCCTGGCGGTCGAGCTCGACGCCCAGGCCCGGCGCGCGCGGCACCGCCACCGAGCCGTCGACGATGGGCACACGGCCCCCGACGATCACCTCCTCCTCCTGCCACGGGTAATGGGTGTCGCAGGCATAGGTGAGGTTGGGTACGCAGGCGGCCAGGTGCGTCATCGCCAGCAGGCTGATGCCCAGGTGCGAGTTGCTGTGCATCGAGATGCCCAGGCCGTGCAGCTCGCACATCCGCGCCAGCTGCTGCGTGGCGCGCAGGCCGCCCCAGTAGTGGTGGTCCGACAGCACCACCTGCACCGAGCCGAGGGCCAGGCTGCGCTTGAGCTCGTCGAAGGTGGTGACCACCATGTTGGTGGCCAGCGGCAGCCGCGTGTGCCGCACCAGCTCGGCCATGCCTTCGAGGCCGGGCGTCGGGTCCTCGTAGTACTCGAGCAGGTCGTCCAGCGCCGGGGCCGCGGCCTTGCTGGTGGGCAGCGACCAGTTGGCGTTGGGGTCCAGCCGCAGCGGCACGCCGGGGAAGGCCTGGCGCAGCGCACGGATGCAGGCGATCTCGTGCGCGGGCTCGAACACGCCACCCTTGAGCTTGATGCTGCGAAAGCCGTACAGGTCGATCATGCGCCGCGCCTGCGCCACCACCTGCGCCGGCGTCACCGCCTCGCCCCAGGCGTCGGGGGCGTAGGGGCGCTCCACATGCTCGGCGTACTTGAAGAACAGGTAGGCGCTGTAGGGCACGGCGTCGCGCACCGGGCCGCCCAGCAGGTCGGCCACCGGCGCACCCAGGCGCTGGCCCTGCAGGTCCAGCATGGCGATCTCCAGCGCGCTGGTCACCTTGGCGGCGTTCTTCGCGCCATGCGAGCCCGGCGCCAGCTCCAGCTCGGCGGCGGAGCGCGTGGCCTTGACGCCGGCCTTGACGCGCTGCTCCATCGCGTTCAGGTCGAAGGGCGACAGCCCCGGCACCAGCGGCGCGGCGGCGGCCAGCGCGTCGAGCATGGTCTGGTCGCCGTAGGTCTCGGCCAGGCCGACGCGGCCGTCGCTGGCTTCCAGCTCGACGATGGCGCGCAGCGCCCAGGGCTCGTGGATGCCGCTGGCGTTGAGCAGCGGCGGGTCGCGGAAGGCGATCGGCGTGACGCGCAGTGCGCGCAGGGTCCAGTCGCTGCGGGCGGTGCGCTGCGTCATGTGCGCGACCCCGGCGCGCGCATCTCCGACACGATCTGCTGCGACCCGGCGATCAGGATGCGCGCGTCCGAGCTGATGGTGACGAAGTCGAAGCCCTTGGCGATGCGCGCGCGGGCCACGTCGGTGCGGCCGTTGTGCACGCCGGCGCGGATGCCGTGCGCCTTGGCCCGCGCCAGGATGTGGTCGATGGCCTGCGCCACGGGCGGGTCCACGTCGTCGAACACGGGCTTGCAGCCGAGCGACAGCGACAGGTCCGACGGCCCGATGTAGACCGCGTCGATGCCCTCCACCGAGCAGATCGCGTCGAGGTTGTCCAGCGCCTGCGCGGTCTCGATCATCGCGAACACCAGGGTGTTCGCATCGGCCTGCGTGGCGTAGTCGGCACCGTGCACGAGGGCCGCGCGCACCGGGCCGAAGCTGCGCCCGCCGCGCGGCGCGTAGCGGGTGTAGGACACGAGGCGCTGCGCGTCCTCGCGCGTGTTGACCATCGGGCAGATCAGCGTCTGCGCGCCGGCGTCGAGCGCCTTCATGATGATGCTGGGCTCGAGCCAGGGCACGCGCACCACCGGCATCGTGGGCGTGGACTGCACGGCCTGCAGCATCGTCACCAGCGCGGCGTCGTCGATCAGGCCGTGCTGCATGTCGATGGTCAGCGTGTCCCAGCCCTGATGCGCCATCACCTCCGCGGCGAAGCTGTTCGGGATGGCGAGCCAGCCGTTGACCGCGGCCTTGCCCTGCGCCCACAGGGCGCGAAGCTTGTTCTCTCTCATGGGGACTCCTCGTTCGTTGTCTTCAGGTGACCGGGGCCGGGTTGAACAGCACCAGGGCGTTGTGCAGCTTCCAGTGCTCGGCGCAGGTGCGGCGGCCGCTGGCCACGTCGAGCATCAGTCGGAACAGTTCCCAGCCGGCCTGCTCGACGGTCTGCTCGCCGTCGGCGATGCGGCCGGCGTTGACGTCCATCAGGTCGTGCCAGCGGCGGGCCAGGTCGGTGCGCGTGGCCACCTTGACCACCGGGCACTCGGCCAGGCCGTAGGGCGTGCCGCGGCCGGTGGTGAACACGTGCAGGTTCATGCCCGCGGCCAGCTGCAGCGTGCCGCAGATGAAGTCGCTGGCCGGCGTGGCGGCGAACACCAGGCCGCGCTGGTCGCGGCGCAGCTTCTCGCCGGGGCCGATCACATGGGCGATCGGCGCGCTGCCGCTCTTGACGATCGAGCCCATCGCCTTCTCGACGATGTTGGACAGCCCACCGGCCTTGTTGCCCGGCGTGGTGTTGGCGCTGCGGTCGACACGGCCGCGCTCCAGGTAGGCGTCGTACCAGGCCAGCTCGCGCACGATGGCCTGCGCCACCTCGGGCGTGGCGGCGCGCGCGGTGAGCTGGTCCACCGCGTCGCGCACCTCGGTGTTCTCGCTGAACATCACGGTGGCGCCGGCGCGCACCAGCAGGTCGGTGGCGAAGCCCACCGCCGGGTTGGCGGTGACGCCGGAGAACGCGTCGCTGCCGCCGCACTGCACGCCCACCACCAGCTCGCTGGCCGGCACGGTCTCGCGCCGGCGCGCATCGAGGCGCTGCAGGTGGCGCTCGGCGCTGGCCAGGATGGCATCGATCATCGAGCCGAAGCCGATGTGGCGCTCGTCCTGCAGGCGCACCACGTCCGGCCCGATCTCGCCGGCGGCCAGCGGGATCGATCCCGGCGGCAGCAGGCGCTCGGGCTGCAGCTTCTCGCAGCCCAGGCTCACCACCATCACCTCGCCGCCGAAGTTCGGGTTCAGCGCGAGGTGGCGCACGGTGCGGATCGGGATCGGCGCGTCCGGCGCGTCGATGGCCACGCCGCAGCCGTAGCTGTGCTCGAGCGCCACCACGCCGTCGACGTTCGGGTAGCGCGGCAGCAGCTCGTCGCGGATGCGGCGCACCGCGTGGTCCACCACGCCGGCCACGCACTGCACGGTGCTGCTGATGGCCAGCAGGTTGCGCGTGCCGACCGAGCCGTCCGGGTTGCGGAAGCCCTCGAAGGTGAAGCCGTCGAGCGCGGGCTGCGGCGGCGGCTTCACCGTGGCCACGGGCAGGCCGTCGAAGCCGCGCGCCGCGGGCATGCGCAGCAGCCGCTCGTGGACCCAGGCGCCGGCGGCGATATCGCGGTCGGCATGGCCGATGGTCACGCCGTAGCGGCGCACGGCCTGGCCCTCGGCCAGCGCCGTCAGCGCCACCTTGTGGCCCTGCGGCACCTTGTCCACCAGCGTCGGGCCGCCGGGCAGCACCGTGCCCGCCGGCAGCCCGCCGTCGTTGGCCACGATCGCGACGTTGTCGCTGTCGTGCATGCGCACCACGATCGGCGCCCGCGGCGCCGCGGCCGGGTTCATTCGGGCTTGATCCCCGCGGTCTTGATCACGCGCGTCCACAGCTCGAGCTCGGCCTGCACGAACTTCGTGTAGGCGGCGGCGCCCGGTGCGGGCACGACGAAGCCCACCGATTCGAGCCGCTGCTTGATCTCCGGCGAAGTCATCACCTTGCGCAGCGCAGCCTCGAGCTTGTCGACGACGGGCTGCGGCGTGCCGCGCACGACGCTCATGCCCGACCAGCTCAGCGCCTGGAAGCCCGCGATGCCGCTTTCGGCCACGGTGGGCGTGTCCGGGTACAGCGGGTTGCGCTGCAGGCTCGACACCGCCAGCGCGCGCAGCTTGCCGGACTTGATGTGCGGCAGCGCGACGTCCTGGTTGATGAACATCAGCGGGATCTGGCCGCCCAGCAGGTCCTGCATCATCGGGCCGCCGCCGCGGTAGGGGATGCCCACCATGAACAGGCCCTTGCAGTCCTTGACCGAGGGCGCGCACTTGCTGCCTTCGAGCTTGAACAGCTCCATCGCCATGTGGCCCGACGCGGCATGGGTGTAGCCGTAGTTGAGCTTGCCGGGGTTGGCGCGCACGTAGTCGACCAGCTCCTTGAAGGTCTTGAACGGCGTGGCGGCGTTGACCACCAGCACGTTCGGGCCCGAGTGCACCTGCGCCAGGTGCACGAAGTCCTTCATCGAGTCGTAGGCGAGCTTCGGGTCCAGGCCGTGCGCCACGGCGTTCTGGCCCACGCCGGTCTGGACGATCGTGTAGCCGTCGGCGGGCATGTTCTTCGCGCGCAGCGTGCCGATGGTGCCGCCGGCGCCGCCGATGTTCTCGACGATCACCTGCTGGCCGAGCTCGCGCGTCAGCGCTTCGGCCACCATGCGGGCCATGATGTCGCTGGTGCCGCCGGCCGGGAACGGGCTGACGATCTTCAGCGGCTTGCTGGGCCAGTTGTCCTGCGCGGCGGCCGGCAGGGTCAGGGCCGCGGCGGCCAGGGCGATGAGGGCACGTCGGATCATGGGGTGTCTCCTTGTGGGTTGTCTTGTCGGGCCGTTTGCCGATGCGCCACGCGCCGACGCAGGCCCTGGTGGTAAGTCAGCGGACCATGCAGGGCCGCTTGGGGTCGAAGGTCCAGCCGGGAATCAGGTACTGCATCGCGGCCGCGTCGTCGCGCGCGCCCAGGCCGTGCTGGCGGTACAGCTCGTGCGCCTTGGCCACCTCGGCCATGTCCAGCTCGACGCCCAGGCCCGGCTTGCGCGGCACCTGCACATGGCCGCCCTCGATGCGCAGCGGCTGCT
This sequence comes from Aquabacterium sp. T101, assembly GCF_057219775.1. Taxonomy (NCBI): domain Bacteria; kingdom Pseudomonadati; phylum Pseudomonadota; class Betaproteobacteria; order Burkholderiales; family Sphaerotilaceae; genus Aquabacterium; species Aquabacterium sp. T101. The sequence continues at coordinate 175,457 of NZ_JBXVVZ010000003.1, read as the reverse complement.
TCGTGAGGCGCTGGCCGTCCTGCCAGATCCAGTGGGTGTCGATCGCGGTCACGCGGCCGGGCGCGGCGGCGCCCACGTGCGTGAACATCGCCAGCGACACGTCGAAGTGGTTGTTGGAATGCGAGCCCCAGGTCAGGCCCCAGTCGCGGCAGGTCTGCGCCACGCGGACGCTGCCCGACAGGGTCCAGAAGTGCGGGTCGGCCAGCGGGATGTCCACCGACTGCAGCGACAGCGCATGCACCAGCTGGCGCCAGTCGGTGGCGATCATGTTGGTGGCCGTGGGCAGCCCGGTGGCGCGGCGGAACTCGGCCATCACCTCGCGGCCGGAGAAGCCGCCCTCGGCGCCGCACGGGTCTTCCGCGTAGGCCACCACGCCGCGCATGTCGCGCATCAGGCGCACCGCGTCGGCGAGCAGCCAGCCGCCGTTGGGGTCGAGCGTGATGCGCGCGCCGGGGAAGCGCTCGTGCAGCGCGACGATGGCCTGCACCTCGTCGTCGCCGGCGAGCACGCCGCCCTTGAGCTTGAAGTCGTTGAAGCCGTAGCGCTCGCGCGCAGCCTCGGCCTGGCGCACGATGGCCTCGGGCGTGAGCGCCACCTCGTGGCGCACGCGCGACCAGGCGTCGGCCGCGTCGGGCTCGCTGCGGTAGGGCAGCGGCGTCTTCGTCCGGTCGCCCACGTAGAACAGGTAGCCGAGCATCTCCACCGACTCGCGCTGCTGGCCCTCGCCGAGCAGCGCGCACAGCGGCACGCCCAGGTGCTGGCCCAGCAGGTCCAGCAGCGCCGACTCCAGCGCCGCCACCGCGTGGATGGTGGTGCGCAGGTCGAAGGTCTGCTGGCCGCGGCCGCCGGCGTCGCGGTCGGCGAAGCGCTGCTGCACCGAGCGCAGCACCGCGTTGACGTTGCCCACGCTCTGGCCCACCACCAGCGCGGCGGCGTCCTCCAGCGTCTGGCGGATCTTCTCGCCGCCGGGCACCTCGCCCACGCCGGTGCGGCCGGCGCTGTCGGTCAGCACGACGAGGTTGCGGGTGAAGTACGGCCCGTGCGCGCCGGACAGGTTGAGCAGCATGCCGTCGCGCCCGGCCACGGGAATGGCCTGCAGGCGGACGACGGTGGGGGTGTCGCGCGCCACGGCGGCGTCGGTCGGAACGGGCATGGGCGTCGGGCCAGTGATCGTATGAGTGAAAACCCGGACCTCGCTGCAGGCGAGCCGAGACCAGTCATCGTACAACTGTCGGCGCGCCTGTCAAGCCGCGCCGCCCCGCACCCGCCCGGGCGGGTCAGGACGCCACGCGGGCCCGCCGCACGGCCGCGCCCGGCCGCGGCGGCGGCGCCTGCACCTGGGCCTTGCGCCGCCGCTCGCGGCTGTTGGCCAGGTGGGTGCGCATTGCCGCGCGCGCGGCGTCGGAATCCTGGGCGGCGATGGCGTCGTAGATGTTCTCGTGCTCGGCGTTGACGCGGCGCAGGAACTCGCGCCGCTCCTCGGTCAGCGCCACCGGCGCATCGAGCCGCGCGCGCGGGATCATCGTGGCGCCGAGCGCCGCCATCAGGTCGGCGAAGTGCGGGTTCTGCGTCGCCCGCGCTACCTCGAGATGGAAGCGGAAGTCCGGCGCCACCGCGTCGCGGCCGGCATGCACCGCCGAGGAGAACTCGTCCAGCGCCTCGCGCATCACCCGCAGGTTGGCGTCGGTGCGGCGCTGCGCGGCCAGCGAGGCGGCCTCGGTCTCCATGCCGATGCGCAGCTCCAGCATGGCCACCACGTCCTGCAGCGTGGCGAGCTGGTCGGGCGTGATGCGGAAGGGCGCCGCCTCGCCGGCGCCGACCACGAAGGTGCCGATGCCGTGGCGCGTGCGCACCTGGCCGGCGGCCTGCAGCTTGGACAGGGCCTCGCGCACCACGGTGCGGCTGACCCCGTACTCGGCCATGATGGCCGCCTCGGTGGGCAGCTTCTCGCCGGGCGGCAGCCGACCGTCGCGGATGCGGTCGCCGAGCGACTCGACGAGCTCGAGCGCCAGGTTGCGGGAGCGGCGAGGCGGGGACGGAAGTTCGGCTCGGGACGGCATCGTTCTCAGCGAAAACCCTGTGGCCGGCAGCTTGACGGCGTCGGGGGGATGGCGACAATCGGGGCAGTTGTACGACAACTGACGACGACGGCTTCTGCCGCGATGGTGCCGCAAGGCACGCCGCCGATCAAGCCACCTGCACCCACCCCCGCCCACGATGCTGCCCGCCCCCGCCACCGCTGTCCGATTCCACCGCCTGCTGCTCACCGGCGCCGCGGGCAACCTGGGCCGCATGCTGCGCCCGCGCCTGAAGGCCTATTGCGACGTGCTGCGCGTGTCGCACCGCAGCGAGTTCGGCCCGGCCGGCGACGGCGAGGAGGTGATGGTCGCGTCGCTGGAGGACAAGGCCGCGGTACACGGGCTGCTGGAGGGCGTGGACGCGGTGGTCCACATGGGCGGCGTGTCCACCGAGCAGCCGTGGGAGGCCATCCTTGCCGGCAACATCGTGGGCATGGTCAACCTGTACGAGGCCGCGCGCAAGCACAAGGTGCGCCGCATCGTGTTCGCCAGCTCGAACCACGTCACCGGCTTCTACCGCCAGGACGAGGTGATCTCGCCGCGCGACCCGGTGCGCCCCGACGGCTTCTACGGCCTGTCCAAGGCCTTCGGCGAGAACCTGGCCCAGATGTACTGGGACCGCCACGGCATCGAGACCGTGAGCCTGCGCATCGGCTCGTCGTTCGAGGCTCCGAAGGACCGCCGCATGCTCGCCACCTGGATGAGCTTCGACGACACCGAGCGCTTGGTCGCTGCGGCGCTGGGAGCGCCGATCGTCGGCCACTCCGTCATCTACGGCATGAGCGACAACACCACGCGCTGGTGGGACAACACCTGCGCCAGCCACATCGGTTACCGGCCGCAGGACAGCTCCGAGCGCTTCCGCGCCGAGGTCGAGGCGCGCCAGCAGACCATCGACAGGAATTCCCGCGTCGCCCAGTTCCAGGGCGGCGCGTTCGTCGAACAGGGTTACTACGACTGACACGCAGCAGCCCGCATCCGTTTTCATCAGGCCGCCAGCACAAGGCGCCATCACCCAGGAGACCTCCCTCATGATCCTTCGCAGAACCCTGATCGCCACCGTGGCCGGCCTGCTCGTCAGCGCCGGCGCCCACGCCCAGAACATCGTGCTCAAGGCCGCCGACACCCACCCGGCGGGCTACCCGACCGTGGTCGCCGTCGAGAACATGGGCAAGAAGCTCGAGGCCGCCACCAACGGCCGCATCAAGATGCAGATGTTCCCCGGCGCGGTGCTGGGCCAGGAGAAGGAGACCGTCGAGCAGACCCAGCTCGGCGCGATCCAGATCGCCCGCATCTCGCTCGGCGTGGTCGGCCCCGTGGTGCCGGACGTCAACGTCTTCAACATGCCCTTCGTGTTCCGCGACGTCGCGCACATGCGCAAGGTGATCGACGGCCCGATCGGCGACGAACTGCTCAAGAAGGTGACCGACAGCCCGGCCAAGCTGGTGGGTCTGGGCTGGATGGACGGCGGCTCGCGCAGCCTGTACACGAAGAAGCCCGTGCGCACGCCGGCCGACCTGGCGGGCCAGAAGGTCCGCATGATGGGCAACCCGCTGTTCGTGGACACCATGAACGCGATGGGCGGCAACGGCATCGCCATGGCCTACGGCGAGGTGTTCACCGCGCTGCAGACCGGCGTGCTCGACGGCGCCGAGAACAACCCGCCCAGCTACTTCACGGCCAACCACTACAACACGCCGGCCAAGTTCTACGCCCAGACCAACCACCTGATCATCCCCGAGATCTTCGTGATGTCGAAGGTGACCTGGGACCGGCTCAGCAAGGAAGACCAGGCGCTGGTGATGAAGGTGTCGCGCGAGGCCCAGCTCGACCAGCGCGCGCTGTGGGACAAGAGCGTGGCCGACTACACCGCCAAGCTCAAGGCCGCCGGCATCCAGTTCATCGACGTCGACCAGAAGCCCTTCTTCGACGCCACCGCCCCGGTGCGCGCCAAGTACGGTGCCCAGTTCGCCGACCTGATGAAGCGCATCAACGACGTCAAGTAAGCCCCCTCGTGCAGTGCGCGGCGCGGCCCCCTGGCGGGGCGGCGCCGCGCCGCCGCGTTCCCTCTCCGGACCCTCCTCAGCCGAATCGACATGGCCGAAACCTTTCACCGCTTCTGCGACCACGTGTACCTGGCGTGCATGTGGATCTCCGGCCTCGCCATCGCGATGATGTCGGTCATCATTCCCTGGGGCATCTTCACCCGCTACGTGCTGGGCACGGGTTCGCAGTGGCCCGAGCCGATCGCGATCCAGCTGATGGTGATGTTCACCTTCCTCGGCGCCGCGGTGGCCTACCGCGCAGGCGCCCACATCGCGGTGGCCATGCTCACCGACCGCCTGCCCGAAGGCGCGCGCCACGTGCTGCGCGGCGTGGTGCACCTGCTCATGCTCGTGGTGGCGGTGTTCACGGTGGTCAAGGGCACGCGGTTGTGCCTTGAGACCTGGAACCAGGTGATCGGCCAGCTGCCCTGGCTGCGCGTGGGCATTACCTACATGCCGGTGCCGCTGGGCGGCCTGGTCACGGCACTGTTCGTACTGGAGGTGATGATCTTCGGCTCGCAGCACCAGCGCGCGGTGGTCACCTTCGACCACCAGATCGAGGAAGGGAGTGCCGCCTGATGGACGCCTTCATCCTCCTCGGCTCCTTCGCCGTGCTGATGCTCATCGGCATGCCGGTGGCCTATGCCATGGGCCTGGCCGCGCTGATCGGCGCGCTGTGGATCGACATCCCGATCGACGCGGTGATGATCCAGATCGCCGCGGGCGTCAACAAGTTCTCGCTGCTCGCGATCCCGTTCTTCGTGCTGGCCGGCGCCATCATGGCCGAGGGCGGCATGTCGCGCCGGCTGGTCGCGTTTGCCGGCGTGCTGGTGGGCTTCATCCGCGGCGGGCTGTCGCTGGTGAACATCCTGGCGTCCACCTTCTTCGGCGCGATCTCGGGTTCGTCGATGGCCGACACGGCGTCGATCGGCTCGGTGCTGATCCCCGAGATGGCCAAGAAGGGCTACCCGAAGGACTTCGCCACCGCGGTCACGGTGAGCGGCTCGGTGCAGGCGATCCTGATCCCGCCGTCGCACAACGCGATCATCTACTCGCTGGCCGCCGGCGGCTCGATCTCCATCGCGGCGCTGTTCGTGGCCGGCGTGCTGCCCGGCCTGCTGCTCGGCCTGACGCTGGCCGCGCTGTGCATGTTCATCGCCAAGAAGAAGAACTTCCCGCGCGGCGAGCGCATCCCGCTGCGCCAGGCGCTGAAGATCTGCGTCGACGCGCTGTGGGGCCTGATGACGATGGTCATCATCCTCGGCGGCATCCTGTCCGGCGTGTTCACGGCCACCGAGTCGGCGGCCATCGCGGTGATCTGGGCGTTCTTCGTCACGATGTTCATCTACCGCGACTACAAGTGGCGCGACCTGCCCAAGCTGATGCACCGCACGGTGAAGACGCTGACGATCGTGATGATCCTGATCGGCTTCGCGGCGGCCTTCGGCTACATCATGACGCTGATGCAGATCCCGCAGCAGATCACCAGTGCGTTCACCAGCGTCAGCAAGGAACCCTGGATCATCCTGCTGATGATCAACGTGCTGCTGCTGCTGCTGGGCACGCTGATGGACATGGCGCCGCTGATCCTGATCATGACGCCGATCCTGCTGCCGGTGGCCACGTCCATCGGCGTCGACCCGGTGCACTTCGGCATGATCATGATGGTGAACCTGGGCATGGGGCTGATCACGCCGCCGGTGGGGGCCGTGCTGTTCGTCGGCGCGGCGATCGCCAAGCTGCCGATCGAGCAGGTGACCAAGGCGCTGTTCCCCTTCTTCGGCGCGATGCTGTTCGTGCTGGGCCTGGTGACCTACGTGCCCTTCTTCTCGCTGTGGCTGCCCAAGGTCTTCGGTCTGTGAGAATCGCGGCATGAGCTTCACGCCCTCGACCCGCTACCCCGACCCGGCGGTCGAGGTGCTGCACGACAGCTTCCTGTCGCTGCGCCTGTTCTCCGCTTCGGTGGAGCAGCTGCACACCGGCTGCCGCTGGAGCGAGGGGCCGGTGTGGTTCGGCGACGGGCGCTACCTGCTGTGGAGCGACATCCCCAACGACCGCATCCTGCGCTGGGACGACGCCTCGGGCGCGGTGAGCGTGTTCCGCCAGCCGTCGAACTTCGCCAACGGCCTGGCGCGCGACCGGCAAGGCCGGCTGCTGGCCTGCGAGCACCTCACGCGCCGCGTCACGCGCACCGAGTACGACGGCCGCATCACCGTGCTGGCCGACCGCTGGCAGGGCAAGCGCCTGAACTCGCCCAACGACATCGTCTGCGCCGCCGACGGCGCCGTGTGGTTCACCGACCCGCTGTTCGGCATTGCCGGCCACTGGGAGGGCGAGCCCGCCGCCAGCGAGACCCCCTGGGCGGTGTACCGCATCGACCCCTCCAGCGGCGAATTGCAGCGCGTGATCGACGACCTGGCCGCGCCCAACGGCCTGGCTTTCTCGCCCGACGAGAAGCGGCTCTACGTGGTCGAAAGCCGCGCCATGCCGCACCGCAAGGTGTGGCAATACGACGTGGGCGCGGGCGGCGCGCTCGCCAACAAGCGCCTGTTCGTCGACGCGCAGGGGCCCGGCGCCTACGACGGCATCGCGGTGGACACCCAGGGCAACGTCTGGTGCGGCTTCGGCAGCAACGGCGCACCCGGGGTGGACCCGGCGGGCCTGGACGGCGTGCGCGTCTACGACCCCACGGGCCGCGCGATCGGCCATGTGCACCTGCCCGAGCGCTGCGCCAACCTCACCTTCGGCGGCGCCAAGCGAAACCGCCTGTTCATGGCGGCGAGCCATTCGCTCTACGCGCTGTACGTCAACGTCCAGGGAACGTAACTGACAGCCCCCAGCTCGCTGCGCTCGCGTCCCGCGAGGGGAGCTCAAGCCGGCTTGGGGCGGCCCGGCGCCGGCCTGAGGTCATGCTGACCACAGCGTCACTTGATGCCTGCGCGCATGAAGCTCTGGACGAACTGACGCTGGAACAGCAGGAAGGCGATCAGCAGCGGCGCGGCGCTCATCAGCGTGGCCGCGGTAATGATCGACCAGTCGATGCCCTGGTCGGTGGACGAGAACACCTGCAGGCCCACGGTGAGCGGGCGCGCGCTGGTGCTGTTGGTGATGATCAGCGGCCACAGGAAGTTGTTCCAGTGGAAGCTCACCGACACCAGCGCGAAGGCCACGTACACCGGCCGCGCCAGCGGCACGTACACGCGCCACAGCACCTGCAGCGCCGAGGCGCCTTCCACCCGCGCGGCCTCGTCCAGTTCCTTCGGAATGCCCATGAAGGTCTGGCGCAGCAGGAAGATCGCGAACGCCGACGCGAAGTACGGCAGCCCGATGGCCAGCAGCGTGTCCACCAGGCCCAGGCGCGCCATCGTCTTGTAGTTCTCCACCAGCAGGATGTCGGGCATGACCATCATCTGCACCAGCACCAGCGCGAACAGCACGCGTTTGCCCGGGAACTCGAAGCGCGCGAACGCATAGGCCGCCAGCGTGGACAGCACGAGCTGGCAGGCCAGGATCATCGTCACCAGCATCACGGTGTTGACGAAGTAGCGCGCGAACGGCGCCGCGGCCCAGGCGCGCACGAAGTTGTCCAGCGTGAGCGGCGCGAACAGCGCGAAGCGCGTGGCGTACTCGCCGGGGTGGAAGGCCGTCCACACCGCATACACCAGCGGCAGCACCCACAGCAGCGCCAGCACCCAGGCGGCGATCGTGTCGAGCCAGCCCGGGTCGTTGTAGACCAGGCGCGATGCGGCGGGGGTGGCGGCGCTCACTTGTAGTGCACCCGCTTGTCGAGCACGAAGAACTGCACCAGCGCCACCGTGGCCAGCACCGCCAGCAGCACCATCGTCAGCGCCGCGGCGTAGCCGCTGTCCCAGTAGCGGAAGCCCACCTCGTACAGGTGGAACAGCAGCAGCGTGGACGCGTTGTCCGGCCCGCCGCGCGTGAGCACGACGATGTGGTCCACCATGCGCACGGAGTTGATCACCGCGTTGACCATGACGAACAGCGTGGTGGGCATCAGCAGCGGCCACTGCACGCGGCGGAAGAAGGTCCAGCGCGACGCGCCCTCGATGGCCGCGGCCTCGCGCAGGCTGGGGTTCAGGCTCTGCAGCGCGGCGAGGTAGAAGATCATGAAGAAGCCGGCTTCCTTCCACACGGCCACCAGCGTGACGGCCCCCAGCGCCGTGCGCTGGTCGCCGAGCCAGTTCTGCGCGTCCATGCCGAGCGCACCGCGCACCTGCTCGAGCAGGCCGTACTGCGGCGTGTAGAAGAACAGCCAGATGTTGGCCACAGCCACCATCGGCAGCACGGTGGGCGTGAAGTAGGCCATGCGCAGGAACGCACGCCCGGTCATGCGCTCGTTGACCCACAGTGCCATCAGCAGCGCCAGGCCGATCGACAGCGGGATGGTCGCCAGCGCGAACCACAGGTTGTTGACGAGCGCCTTCCAGAACACCGGGTCGGACACCATGACCTGGTAGTTCTCCAGCCCCACCCACACCGCGGGCCGGTTGCCCTTGGGCGTGGAGTGGAAGCTGTCCCATAGCGAGGCCACCGCCGGGAAGTGCGTGAACGCCACCAGCAGCACGAAGGCCGGCAGCAGCAGCAGGTAGGCGTGGACGGTGTGGCGCTGCGTCATCGTGCCTGCCCCCGCCATCCGTGCGTGAGACGTCTGCGCGTGTCGGGAAGGCCGGCTGCCGCCGGACGCGCGACGTCGACGGCCGTCGCTTCGCGACGGCTGCGCTGCGCTCCTCGGCGTCGCCCACGCGCGCCCGGCGGCACCCGGCCTTCCCGACAGGCAACCTGGAGGCACGCCATCAACCCGCGAACCACCGCCCTTGCAGGCGGCCGGGGCTGCCCGGGGGGCGACGGCGCGACCTGTGGGGCGGCGAGAAGCGCAGGGTCCGGGGTCGGCGCGCGCAGCGCGCTTCGTGAACTGACTCGCCGCGGCTGTCCGAGCGCAGCGAACGCAGTGAGCGAAGCGAGTTCGGCGGCGCGACCCCGGACCCGAGCATCGCAGCGCAGTCGTCGCGCAGCGACGACCGCCCCAGGGGGAGCGCCGGCGCCCCCCGGGCAGCCCCGGCCGCCACGCGCAACGATCCGCATGCTCAATGCAACGTCACTTGTAGGACCGAAGGATCCGGTCCGCCTCCGCCTGCGCGTCCTTCATCGCTTGCGCCGGCGTCTTGGTGCCGGTGAGCGCGGCCTGCAGGCCGTCGTTCAGCGCCTTGGTGACGCGCTGGTTCTCGTGCGTGGAGAACTCGGCCAGCGCGAAGGGCAGCTGGTCGCGCGCCACGAGCGCGGGCGGGAACTCGGTGCCGTACTTCTTCAGCGCCGCGGTGTTGTACGCCGCCTCGCTCACCGCCACGTAGCCGGTGTCCATGCTCCACTTGGCCGCGCGCTCGGGCTGGGTGATCCACTTGGCGAACCTGAACGCCGCCTCCTGCTGCGCCGGCGTGGCCTTCTTGAAGATGTAGAAGTTGCCGCCGCCGGTGGGCGAGCCGCGGCGCTTGCCTGCGGGCAGCATCGCCACGCCGAAGTCGAACTTGGCGTTGGTGCGTACGTTGGTCAGGTTGCCGGTGGTGGTCCACATCATCCCCGTTTTGCGCTCGAAGAAGTCCTTCGGCGTGGTGCCCCATTCCACGATGCCCGGCGGGTGCACGCCGGCCTTGACCAGGTCGGTCCAGTAGGTGAGCGCCTCCACCGTGCCCGGGTCGTCGAACTTCACCGCGTTGCCGGCGTCGTTGGCCAGCGCCACGCCGGCCTGGATCGCCAGGCCCTGGAACAGCCAGTACGGGAATCCCGACGAGGGGATCTGCACGCCCCACTGCGTGACCTTGCCCGACGCGTCCTTCAGCGTGAGCTTCTTCGCATAGTCGAGCATCTCGGCCCAGGTGGCGGGCGGCTTGTTCGGGTCCAGGCCGGCGGCCTTGAACGCCTCCTTGTTGTAGTACAGCACCACGGTCGAGCGCTGGAACGGGATGCCCCAGGTCTTGCCGCCGGTCTGGCTGTTGAGCATGAAGCCCTTGTAGAAGCTGGCCAGCCATGCGCGGTCGTCGGCGGTCTTGACGAAGTTGTCGATCGGCACGATCGCGTCCTCGTCGATCAGCGTGAACATGTCGGTGGACAGCAGCACCGACGTGACCGGCGGATTGCCGGCCTTGTTGGCGGTGAGCGCCTTGACGATGGTGTCCTGGTAGCTGCCGGCGTAGATCGGCGTGACCTTGATGCCAGGGTTCTCCTTGGCGAAGTCGGCGGCGTACTCGTCGATCAGCTTGGTGATCGGGCCGCCGACGGCCACCGGATAGAAGAACGAGATCTCGGTGGTCTGCGCGTGCGCTGCCATCGGCAGGCCGGCCAGTGCGGCGCCGGCCGCGAGGGATTGCAGGAAGGTCTTGCGCTTCATGGGGAGGCTCCTGGGTTGGCTCTTGGGGTTGCTCTTGCGGTGGGATGTGCGGGCGGAAAGTTCTCGTGTCGATCAGGCGACGCGCGCGCCCTGCGCGTCGAAGTAGTGTTCGTCCTCGGGGCGCCAGCCGAGCGCGACGCGCGCGCCCACGGCCAGGTCGGTGGCGCCGCCGGCGCGCACGGTGAGCTGCTCGCTGCCGACGGCGCAGCGCAGCACCAGGTCGGCGCCGAGGTACTCGAAGCTGCTCACGGTGGCGGCCACCGGGCCGCCGAGCGACACCGCCTCGGGGCGCAGGCCGAGCGTATGCCCGGCGCGCGACACCGCGGCGTCGCTGCCGGCGATGCGCGCGCCGTCCAGCCGCAGCAGGTTCATCGCGGGCGTGCCGATGAAGCGCGCCGCGAAGGTGGAGGCCGGCGCGGCGTACATGCCGCGCGGCGTGGCGTTCTGCTCGATGCGGCCCTTGTTCAGCAGCACCACCTGGTCGGCCATGCTCATCGCCTCGGCCTGGTCGTGCGTGACGTACACCACCGTGAGGCCCAGGCGCTGCTGCAACTCGCGCAGCTCGTGGCGCATCTCCTGGCGCAGCTGCGCGTCCAGGTTGGACAGCGGCTCGTCCATCAGGCACACGCGCGCCTGCGCCACCAGCGCGCGGCCCAGGGCCACGCGCTGCTGCTGGCCGCCCGACAGCTGCGAGGGCTTGCGCTGCAGCAGCGTGCCCAGGCCGAGCAGCGACGCGGCCTCGTCGACGCGGCGCGTGGCCTCGGCCTTGTCCACCTTGCGCACCGCGAGGCCGAAGCCGATGTTGTCGGCCACCGACAGGTGGGGGAACAGCGCGTAGTTCTGGAACACCATCGCGATGCCGCGCTGCGCCGGCGGCAGGGCCGTCACGTCGCGGTCGTCGATCAGCACCTGGCCGCTGGTGGCGGACTCCAGCCCCGCGATGATGCGCAGCGTGGTGGACTTGCCGCAGCCCGACGGGCCGAGCAGCACGCAGAAGCTGGCCGGCTCGATGGAAAGGTCAATGCCGTCGAGCGCGCGCGTGGCGTCCCAGTGCTTGCAGACCTTGACGAGGCGGATGGCGGCCATGGGTCGGTGAGTATGCGTCGGTTCAGTGACAGGTCGGTGAGGGTGCGGTCTCGCGCAGCAGCTGCGACAGCTCGGCGTGCAGCGCCGCGTTGGCCGCGACGCACTCGCGCGCTTCCAGGTAGTGCGGGCTGCCATCGAAGGTGCTGACCACGCCGCCGGCCTCGGCCACCAGCAGGCCGCCGGCGGCCACGTCCCAGGCCTTCAGACCGCGGTCGTACATGGCGTCGCAGCGGCCCGCGGCCACCCAGGCCAGGTCGAGCGCGGCGGAGCCGCCGCGGCGCAGCGCGCTGACGCGTCCGACCACGCTGCCCAGCGTGCGCAGGCCGTCGGCCAGGCCGGGCCCGGGGCCGAAGGGACTGTTGGTGGTGACCAGCGCGTCGATCAGCGCCGTGCGCGTGCCCACCGCCAGGCGCTGTTCGCCGCACCAGGCGCCCTGGCCGCGCACCGCGTGGAAGACCTCGTCGCGGGCGGCGTCCCACACCACGCCCAGTTCCACCGTGCCGCGCACGGCCAGCGCCAGGCTCACCGCATAGGCCGGATAGCCGTGGATGAAGTTGTGCGTGCCGTCGATTGGGTCGACGATCCACACGTGGTCGGCCGCCGGATTGCCGTGCGGCTCGGCCGATTCCTCGCCGCGCACCGCGTGGCCGGGGCAGGCCGCCAGCAGCGTATCCACCACCACGCGCTCGGCGGCCTCGTCCACCTGGGTGACGAAGTCGTTGGGGTGCTTGGCGCGCACCTGCACGCTGGCGGGGTCGGCGGCGGCGCGGCGGATCACCGCAGCCGCCGCCTGCGCGGCGCGCAGGGCCAGTTCGAGCAGGGGCGGTACGTCGGCAGGCAGGGGCATCGGATTCGTCGGCCGCACGGGGCGGCCCGCGGCGCAGTATCCCCAAGCCGGCGCGGATGACCATCGGCATTGCCCCCGAGAGGGGCTGTGCGCCAACCCTGCGGCGCTGGCACACTGCGGCCCTTGCCGCCCCGCTGGAGATTCGCATGATCCACGCCCTCGTCAACCGCGCTGGCCTGGGCCGCGCAGGCTGGGTGGCCGCGCTGGCCCTGGCCCTGTTCGGTGCCGGCACGGCCCAGGCCGCGCTCAAGCCCGGCGACGCGGCGCCGGCTTTCACAGCCGACGCGGCCCTGGACGGCAAGGCGTTCCGCTTCACGCTGTCCGAGGCGCTGGCCAAGGGGCCGGTGGTGCTGTACTTCTATCCCAAGGCCTTCACCTCGGGCTGCACCTACGAGGCGCACCAGTTCGCCGAAGCGAGCGAGCGCTTCGCCGCGCTCGGCGCCACGGTGATCGGCGTGTCGGCCGACGACATCGACACGCTCAAGCGCTTCTCGGTCGAGGCCTGCCGCAGCAAGTTCGCGGTGGCCGCGGACGCGCAGGCGCGCGTGATCCGCGCCTACGACGCGCAGATCGCGTCGCGGCCCGACATGGCCGACCGCATCTCCTACGTGATCGGCCGCGACGGCCGCATCGCCTTCGCGCACCGCGACGGCAACCCGGACACGCACGTGGCCGCCACGCTGAAGGCGGTGGCGCAGCTGGGCGCGGCCCCGAAGCGCTGACGCCCGGGCCACCGCGACGGCTCAGGCCGCCAGATGCCGCGCGCGGAACTCGCGCGGCGTGGCGTCGTAGCGGCGCCGGAACTGCAGGTTGAAGTTCGACAGCGTGGCGAAGCCGCAGTCGGCGGCGATGCGCGCCACCGGCGCGGCGGTGCGCAGCAGGCGGTCGCAGGCGGCGCTGCAGCGCAGGTCGTTGACGTAGTCGGTGAAGCCGCGCCCGACCTCGCGCCGGAACCAGCGGCTGAACGCGGCCGGGCTCACGTGGGCCTGGCGCGCCGCTGCCGCCACCGTGATCTCGCGGCCCAGGTGGGCCTGGATCCAGTCGATCACCGCGTCGCGGCGCGGCGACGCGTCGCGCTCCTGCGCGGCCGGCCGCGTGGCGATGGGCGTCAGGTCGCGCCGGCCGCGCGCCAGCCGGCCCAGCAGCGAAAGCAGCAGCGCCAGGCGCTGCACCGGGTCGGCCGCGTTCATCTCGGCCAGCATGCGCGTCACGTCGCGGTGCGTGGCGCCGCCGACGGCCAGGCCGCGCGCGGCCGGCACCAGCGCCAGGCCCACCGCGCGCAGCTCGGGCAGCGCGCGGCCGTCGAGCAGCGCGGGCTCGAACTGCACCACGCTGACCACCGAGCTTTCCTGCGCCGGCCGGTGCAGGCTGGTCCAGTGATGCGGCACATGCGGGCCCAGCAGCACCAGGTCGCCGTCGCGAAACGGTGCCGCCCGGTCGCCCACCACGCGCACGCCCGAGCCGCGCTCGACCCAGGTCAGCTCGCAATGCCGGTGGCGGTGGTGCGGCCCGCGAAACGCCTGCAGCTCCAGGCGCAGGAAGCGCAGCGACGCGTCCGGATGGACGACGTTCTCGCGGGTGATGTTCATGGCGGCGATTCTGCGCCAAGGCGGTCAGAAAACAGTCGGAACCCGCCGTCCGGCCGGTGGGAGCGCCGCCCCGCGCCCGCCACACTGCGCCCGATGACGACGACGAACGCTGCGCAGCAGGACTGGTGGCGCGGCGCGGTGATCTACCAGATCTACCCGCGCAGCTTCGCCGACGCCGACGGCGACGGCATCGGCGACCTGCGGGGCATCACCGAGCGGCTGCCCTACGTGGCCGACCTCGGCGTGCAGGGCATCTGGCTGTCGCCGTTCTTCGCTTCGCCGATGCGCGACTTCGGCTACGACGTGTCCGACCACCGCGCGGTGGACCCGATGTTCGGCACGCTGGCCGACTTCGACGCGCTGGTGGCGCGCGCGCACCGGCTCGGCCTGCGCGTGCTGATCGACCAGGTGTGGTCGCACACCGCCGAGGAGCACGCCTGGTTCGCCGACAGCCGCGCCGCGCGCCACGGCCCGCGCGCCGACTGGTACGTGTGGGCCGACGCCCGGCCCGACGGCAGCCCGCCGAACAACTGGCTGAGCTGGATGGGCGGGCCGGCCTGGCGCTGGGAGCCGCAGCGGCGCCAGTACCACCTGCACAACTTCCTGCCGCAGATGCCGGACCTCAACTTCCACTGCCCCGCGGTGCAGGACGAGGTGCTGGACATCGCGCGCTTCTGGCTCGGGCGCGGCGTCGACGGCTTCCGGCTCGACACCGCCAACCTCTATTTCCACGACCCGCTGCTTCGCGACAACCCGCCCAGCGGCGTCGACGCCGACATGCCGGTGCTGATGCAGCGCCACCAGCACAACGCCGACCAGCCGCAGGCGCCGGCCTTCTTCGAGCGGCTGCGCCGCGTGATGGACGGGCATGGCGCGACGATGGCGGTGGCCGAGGTGGGCGGCGCCGACCCCTTCGCGGTGATGCGCGACTACACCGCCGGCCCGCACCGTCTGCACACCGCGTACTCGTTCGCGCTGCTCGGCCCGCGGCCCGACGCCGCCGCGCTGGCGCGCAGCGTGGGCGCCTGGGCCGACGACGCGCCGCAGGGCTGGCCGGCGTGGGCGATGTCCAACCACGACGCGGCGCGCGTGGCCACGCGATGGTCCGGCGCCGCGGACGGCGGCTTCGCCTTCGGCGCGGCCGGGGGTGCGGCGGGCGCGACACCCGCGACGGCCACCGGCGTGCCGTCCGGCGGCCGCGCCGGCCCGGTCACCTGGCTCGCGCTGCTGATGGCGCTGCGCGGCACCGCCTTCGTCTACCAGGGCGAGGAGCTCGGCCTGCCGCAGAGCGTGCTGGCACGCGAGCACCTGCGCGACCCGTTCGGCATCGCGAACTGGCCGCGCCACCCGGGGCGCGACGGTTGCCGCACGCCGATGCCCTGGCGCCACGACGCACCGGGTGCCGGCTTCGGCAGCGCACGGCCGTGGCTGCCGTGCGACCCGGCGCATGCCCGGCTCGCGGCGGACCTGCAGATCGCCGACCCGTCGTCGACGCTGCAGGCCACGCGCCGGCTGATCGCGCTGCGGCGCGCGCGCCCGGCGCTGCAGACCGGCAGCTTCGAACCGCTGCATGCCGCAGGCGACCTGCTGCTGCTGCGGCGCCGCGGTGGCGGCGACGACCTGATCGCCGCCTTCCACCTCGGCGACCGCGACGCCGAACTCGGCTGGCCGGCCGGCGCGCCGCGTGCCGGCCGCGTGGCCTTCGCGCACGGCACGCACCGCCGCACCGACGCCGGCCTGGCCCTCGGGCCGGGCGCCTGCGTCTTCCTCGACACCGAACCGTCATGACCCTCGACCTCGACTCGCCCTACCCGCTCGACGCGGCCCAGGTGGCCGCCTTCCGCCGCGACGGCTTCATCAAGCTCAGGAACGTGCTGTCGCCCGAGGTGCTGGCGCACTACGGCGCGGAGATCACGCGCCTGACCATCGCGCTGAACACGCAGGACAAGCCGCTGGCCGAGCGCAGCACCTACGACCGCGCCTTCCTGCAGGTGATGAACCTGTGGGAGCGCAGCCCGCTGGTGGCGCGCTTCGTGATGGGGCAGCGCCTCGCGCGCATCGCCGCCGCGCTGCTGGAAGTCGACGGCGTGCGCCTGTACCACGACCAGTCGCTGTACAAGGAGCCCGGCGGCGGCATCACGCCGGCGCATGCCGACCAGTACTACTGGCCGCTGGCGTCCGACCGCACCGTCACCGCGTGGATCCCGCTGCAGCCGGTGCCGCCGGACATGGGGCCGCTGGGCTTCTACGCCCGCAGCCAGTCGGTGGCGTTCGGGCGCGACCTGGGCATCTCGGACGAGAGCGAGGCCCGCATCAGCGCCAACATGGCGCGCCACGGCTTCGCGTTCGACGTCGGCGCGTTCGAACTGGGCGAGGTGAGCTTCCACCTCGGCTGGACCTTCCACAAGGCCGGCGCCAACCACAGCGACCGCCCGCGCTCGGTGATGACCATCATCTACATGGACGCGGCCATGCGACTGCTGCCGGCCCTGACGCCGGTGCAGGCCAACGACCGCGACCAGTGGTGCCCGGGCTGCGTGCCCGGCGGCCCGGCCGACTCGCGCAAGAATCCCGCGATCCTTGCGGGCTGAGCCCGCACCCGAGCCCACCCGATGCAGCGCCGCCACCTCCTGCTTTCCGCCATAACCGTCGACCCTGCCCTCGCGGCCGCGCAGACCGCTGCGCCGCTGCCCCGTCCGGCGATCGGCCGCATCGAGCGTCTGGCCGACTTCGGCTCGCGCCATGTCGCGCCCCGCCACGTGGACGTGTGGCTGCCGCCGGGCTACGACGGCCGCACGCCCCATGCCGTGCTCTACCTGCACGATGGCCAGATGCTGTACGACGCGTCGACCACCTGGAACCGCCAGGCCTGGCACGCGGACCAGGCCGTCGCCGCCGGCATCGCGGCCGGGCGGCTGCCGCCCACCGTCGTCGTCGGCGTGTGGAACGTGCCGGCGCAGCGCTACGCGGAGTACTTCCCCGAGAAGGCGCTGGCGCGGGCACCCGAAGCGTCGCGGCGCGAGTACGTGGAGCGCGCGTCGAACGGCCGCTCGCAGGCCGACGCCTACCTGCGTTTCCTCGTCGACGAGCTCAAGCCCGCGATCGACCGCCGCTTCGCGACGCGCCCGGGCCGCGAGGCCACCACCATCGCCGGCTCGAGCATGGGCGGGCTGATCTCGCTGTATGCGATGTGCGAACACCCGCAGGTGTTCGGCGCGGCCGCGGCGCTGTCGGCGCACTGGGTGGGCAAGCCCACGGCCTGGGGCCTGGAGGCGGCGCGCGACTCGGCGCTGCCGCTGGCCCTGCTCGACCAGTTCGGCGCCACGCTGCCTGCCGCCGGCGCCCACCGCGTCCACATCGACCGCGGTACCGACGCGCTGGACTCGCTGTACGCCCCCTGGCTCGACCGCGCCGGCGCCGTGCTGCGGCAGCGCGGCTACGGCCCCGGCGAGGCGCGCGTGCAGGTGTTCGAGGGCACCGGCCACAACGAGCGCGACTGGGCGGCGCGGCTGGGCGACGTGCTGGCGTTCGTGATGCGCGACCGCTGATGCGCGCCGCGACGGCCCGCCCGACGAGGCACCGCGTGCTCGCGGCCCTGGCCGCCCTGCTGGTGAGCACCGGCGCCGCGGCCGCCGGACCCTCGCGCCACGTCGACCCCTTCATCGGCACCGACGGCACCGGCCACGTATTCCCGGGCGCCAGCGTGCCCTTCGGCATGGTCGCGCCCAGCCCCGACAACGCCGACAGCGGCTGGAGCTACAGCAGCGGCTACCAGAAGCGCGCGCCGCGCATCCTCGGCTTTTCCAACACGCACATCAGCGGCGCGGGCATCCCCGAGCTGGGCGACGTGCTGCTGATGCCGGCCCACGGCACGCGCTGGCACGAGGGCAGCACCGACTTCTCCGCCGCCAAGGACGCGCGCCGCGAGACGGCGGCGCCGGGCCGCTACGCGGTGCGGCTGCCGGAGCACGGCGTGCGCGTCGAACTCACCGCCACCGAGCGCGTGGCGCTGCACCGCTACACCTTCGACGCGCCCGGCCGCGTGCAGGTGCTGGTGGACCTGCAGCACGGCCTGCGCTTCGCCGAGGGCCCGCGCGTCACGCGCGCCGACGTCGCCGTCGACGCGGCGGCCGGCGAGGTGTCGGGCACCGTGCACTCGCGCAACTGGGTCGAGCGCGAGGCCTCGTTCGTGCTGCGCTTCAGCCGGCCGGCGCGGTCGGTGCTGACCCTGCCGCCGCGTGCCGGCGAACGGGCGCCGCGCCTGGTGCTCGGCTTCGACCTGGGCCGCGACCGCGTGCTGCAGGCGCGCGTGGCGCTGTCCACGGTGGACGTGGCCGGCGCGCGCGCCAACCTTGCCCGCGACGACGGCCGCAGCTTCGAGCAGGCGCGCGCCGACGCCGGCCGGCGCTGGGACGCGCTGCTCGGCCGCGTGCTCATCGACGCCGACGCGCGCACGCAGCGCCTGTTCTATTCGGCGCTGTACCGCGCGATGCTGCACCCGTCCAACATCGCCGACGCCGACGGCCGCGTGCGCGGCCCGCGCGGCGACGTGATCCAGGCCCCCGGCGCGCGCTACGACAGCACGCTGTCGCTGTGGGACACGGCGCGCGCGGTGCACCCGCTGCACACGCTGCTGGTGCCCGAGCGCGTGCCGGGCTATGTGCAGACCCTGCTGCTGCACCACCGGCAGCAGGGCTACCTGCCGCTGTGGACGGCCTGGGGCCGCGAGACGCACACGATGATCGGCAACCCGGCCCTGCCGGTGCTGGCCGACGCGCTGGCCAAGGGCCTGGCCGGCGACGCCGACCGCGACGCGCTGCTGGCCGCGATGGTGGACACGTCCACGCGGCCGCGGCCACAGGCGCCCGACTGGGCGCAGCGCGACTGGGCCGTCTACGAGCGCTTCGGCTACCTGCCGTTCGACCTCGACGGCGGCGAGTCGGTGTCGCGCACGCTGGAGTACGGCTGGGGCGACGACGCCGTGGCCCGGGTGGCCGCGCAGCTCGGCCGCGCCGACACCGCCAGCCGCTTCGCGCAGCGCGCGCGCGGCTGGCGCCTGCTGCTCGACCCCGAGACGCGCACGATGCGCGGCAAGGACAGCGCCGGGCGCTGGCGCACACCGTTCGACCCGCTGGCCGCCACCTCGCCGATGAACAACCCCGGCGACTACACCGAGGCCAACGCATGGCAATACACCGCGACGCCGGCGCTGCACGACGCGGCCGGGTTCCGCGACGCGCTCGGCGGCGCGCGCGGGCTCGGCGACTGGCTCGACCGCTTCTTCTCGATCGAGGTGCGCCACGCCGACAAGCATCTCGGGCAGGAGGCGCTGGTGGGCGCCTATGCGCACGGCAACGAGCCCGGCCACCACGTGCCCTGGCTCTATGCCTTCACCGACCGGCCGGCGCGCGGCCACGCGCTGGTGCGCGACATCGTGCAGCGCTTCTACGGCACCGGCGCCGACGGCATCGTCGGCAACGACGACTGCGGCCAGATGAGCGCGTGGCTGGTGTTCGCGATGCTCGGCTTCTATCCGGTGCAGCCGGCCTCGGCCACCTACGTGGCCGGCGTGCCGCTGGTGCGCGAAGCCCGGATCGCGCTGGCCTCGGGCCGGGTGCTGGTGGTCCGGCCCGCGGGCGGGCTGCCCACCGGCGCGCGGCTGGACGGCCGCAACCTCGACCGCACCGCCCTGCCGCATGAGATGCTGGCGCGCGGCGGCCTGCTGCTGCTGGGAGACGACCGATGAATCACCTGCTTGGCGCCGCGCTCTGCGCGGCCGCGCTCGGCGCGCACGCGCAGCCGCTGAAGCTGCACGTGCCCTCGCCCGACTGGCGCGACCAGGTGCTCTACATGGTCATGACCGACCGCTTCGACGACGGCAACCCGCGCAACAACGACCAGGGCGTGGGCGCCTACGACCCGACGCGCGGCGACAAGGTCAACGGCGGCGACCTCGCGGGCCTGCAGCGCCGGCTCGACTACCTGCAGGCCCTGGGCGCCACCGGCGTGTGGATCACGCCGCCGGTGCTCAACCAGTGGTACGACCCGATGCTGGGCTACTGGGGCTACCACGGCTACTGGGCCCAGCACTTCAAGAAGATGGACCCGCACCTCGGCTCGCTGGCCGACTACCGCCGCCTGTCCGACGCGCTGCACCGGCGCGGCATGGTGCTGGTGCAGGACATCGTCGTCAACCACACCGGCAACCACTTCGAGTACGGCCCGGGCTGGCGCGCGAACGACCCGACGCGTGGCCTGCGCCTGAACCCGCGCTCGCGTCCGTCGGCCGCGCCGACGCAGCCGCCGTTCGACCTGATCGACCCGCGCAAGCCCGCACACCGCCGGGCCGCGATCTACCACTGGACCCCGGCCATCCGCGACGTGACGCGGCGCGACGAGGAGCTCAACTTCCAGACCTCGGGCCTGGACGACCTGAACACCGAGAACCCGGTGGTGCGGCGCGCGCTGCGCGACAGCTACGGCTGGTGGATCCGCGAGGTCGGCGTGGACGGCTTTCGCGTCGACACCGCCTACCACGTGCCGCCGGAGTTCTTCGAGGACTTCATCTTCTCGCGCGACGCGCGAGCGCCGGGCATGGCCGAGGTGGCGCGGCGCACCGGGCGGCGCGACTTCCTCGTCTTCGGCGAGGGCTTCGGCATCGACGCGCCGGGCGAGGACCGCTTCTCGGCCAAGCTCGAGTCCTACGTGCGCGGCGAGCGCGGGCAGCCGCGCATGGGCGGCATGCTCAACTTCCCGCTCTATGCCGGCCTGCACGAGGCCTTCGCGCGCGGCCGGCCCACGGCCGACCTCGGCGCGCGCATCGAGTCGATGGTGGCCGCCGGCACGCGCGGCGTCAGCCCGCACCGGCTGCCCAGCTTCATCGACAATCACGATGTCGACCGCTTCCTGGCCGGCGCCGACGAGGCGGCGCTAAAGCAGGCGCTGCTGGCGGTCATGACCCTGCCCGGCATCCCGGTCGTCTACTACGGCACCGAGCAGGGCTTCACGCTGCAGCGCGCGGCGATGTTCGGGCGCGGCTGGGGCTCCGGCGGGCGCGACCGCTTCGACACCGCCTCGCCGCTGTTCCGCTACACCGCTGCGACGATCGCGCTGCGGCGTGAACACCGCCTGCTGTCGCGCGGCACGCCGCGCGTGGTGCATGCCAGCCATGCCGGCCCCGGCGCGCTGGCCTGGCGCACCGAGCACGAGGGGCGCGCCGCCATCGTGGCGTTCAACACCGCCGCCAACGAGCGCCTGCTCGACAACCTCGACCTCGGCACCGGCCGGCTGCGCCTGCGCCCGGTGTTCGACATCGACGGCGCCGCGCTGCCGGTGGTGCGCGCGGGCTGCGACGGCCGCGTCCACCTGCGCCTGCCGCCGCGCAGCGGCCGGGTCTGGCTGGTGGAGCCCGACGACGAGGCGCCGCCGCCGGCCTGCGCCGCGCCGGCGCTGGCACCCACGCCGCGCGAGCCGGTCACGGCCGACATCGACGTGACGGGCCGCGTCGCGGTCCGGGCCGATGCCGCCTCCGGCACCATCGGCGCGGGCCGGGAGCCGCTGCTCGTGGTCGACGGCGACCTCGCGCGCGCACAGCCGATCGCCACCGACGCCCAGGGCCGCTTCACGCAGCGCGTGGACACGCGCCGCATGACCGACGCGTCGCGCACGCACCGCGTGGTGGTGTTCGATCCGCAGGCCGGTACCGCGTCACCGCCGCAGCCGATGCGCGTGGCGCTGCCCTGGCGCGAGCTGGCCGACGCCGCCGACCCGGCCGGCGACGACCGCGGCCCCGACGGCCGCTACGCCTATCCCACGCACGAGAGCTTCGCGCCGCGGCAGATGGACATCCGCCACCTGCGCGTCAGCGGCGCCGGCGGCGCGCTGCGCGTGGAGGTGGAGATGGCCTCGCTGACGCGGGTGTGGAACCCCGCCAACGGCTTCGACCATGTGGCGTTCTCGGTGTTCGTGGAACTGCCCGGCCGCAGCGGCGGCGCCACCGCGATGCCGGGCCAGAACGGCACGCTGCCCGCCGGCATGCGCTGGCACCTGCGCCTGCGCGCGCATGGCTGGACCAATGCGCTGTTCAGCGCCGACGGCGCCGGGCCGGACGCCGAGGGCACGCCACTGACGCCGGCCGCGTCGATCCGCAGCGACGCGCTGCGCCGCACGGTCACGTTCGAGATCGCGTCGGCCGCGCTGGGCGACCCGGCCACGCTGGCCGGCGCGCGCGTGTACGTCACCACCTGGGACTACGACGGCGGCTGGCGCGCCCTCGGGCGCGACGCGGCACCCTTCGCGATGGGCGGCGGCGGCGAGCGCGACCCGAAGGTGATGGACGCCGCAGGGCCGGTGACGCTGCGCTGAGGCAGCTGCCGCCGTGCCGCAGCCCGGCGGCATCGGCTCAGGCTACTTCACCAGCTTGAGCTGGCGGTTGTTCTCGACTTCCACCACCGAGCCGGTCTTCCAGACGGTGTTGGCGTTGGTCTCGAACTTGCGCACGCTGCCGTCCTTGAGGGTGACGGTGGTGATCCACACACGGTGGCTCTTGGCGCGCTTCTCGATCTCGTGCCCGATGATGCCGCCGACCGCGGCACCGCCCACGGTGCCCACGGTGCTGTCGGTGGCGCTCTTGCCGACCACGCCGCCGGCCACGGCGCCGCCCACGGCACCCACGCCGCTGGCCTCGCCCTTGCGGCGCTCGCTGCGCACGTTGGTGACCACGCCGCAGTCCTTGCAGATCTTGGCCAGGGTCACGCCCTGCACCACCTTCGGCGGCGCGGCGGCGGGCTTGGCGTCGGTGGCCCAGGCCGGCAGCGCCAGCAGGGCAGAAAGGGCGACGGCGGACAGGTGCAGGCGGGTCATCGTGGGTCTCCTGGGGATGCGAACCCCATAACGATACGCCTGCCGGTGCGGACTACACCATGAACCCGAGGTTGCGGCCCGAGAAGTTGCCGATGTTGGGGAACACCTGGCCCAGGTCGGTGTCGGCCACGCCGAACCAGCGCGCCAGCGTGGCGCCGAACTGGTCCACCGACGTGGTGGGCAGCAGCGCGCCGTTGCCGAGCTGGTCGGGGCTCGAATCGAAGTTGTTGTTGTTGGCGTTCTTCGGCCCCAGCACCGGGAAGGCGCCGTACAGGTCGCCGCCGCGCACCGCGCCGCCCATCACGAAGTGGTGCGCGCCCCAGCCGTGGTCGGTGCCGTCGCCGTTGCTGGTGAAGGTGCGGCCGAAGTCGCTGGCGGTGAACGCGGTGACGCTGTTGCGCAGGCCCAGCGCGCCCAGCGTCGTGTCGAAGTACGCCATCGCATGGGCCAGCCGCGCCATCAGGTCGGCGTGGTTGCGGTTCTGCAGGTCGTGGCTGTCGAAGCCGCCGAGACTGACGAAGAACACCTGGCGCCGCGCGCCGATGCCCGCGTTGCCCGCCGCCTCGATCATGCGCGCCACGATCTGCAGCTGCTGCGCCAGCGGGTTCGCCGCCGTGGTGCCGGGCACCAGCGGGTCCGGCGTGTAGCGCAGCTTGGGGTCGTTGTTGGCGTTGTAGTTGCCGCTGGCCGGCGGTGTGCCGAACAACGGGTCCGACGCGGGCCGCAGCGCGCTGCGCAGCGCCAGCTCGGCGTCGATCGAGCGCTGCGACACCGACGCGAGATCGCCCTCGAACACATGCCCGCCGCGGCTGCCGCGCACGATGCGCTCCATGGCCTGCGCCACCGCGGTGGAGCCGTAGATGCGGCCGTTGGCGTCGCTGCCCATGCGGATGGCGCCGCTGTTGCCCACCTGGTACTGGCGCACGTTCTGGCCGGACAGCCACACCGCATTGCCGCTGGCCGAGATCGACGTGAAGATCGCGCGCTGGTTGCTCGACGCGAGCAGGTCGCCCAGGCGTCCGCCCCAGCCCACGGTGGCCCCTTCGGGCTGGAACGACTGCCAGGTGTTCTGCTGGTCGTTGTGCGAGTACAGGCTGGCCGGCCGCGGATGCGACGCGTTGCCGTACTGCGCCTTGGTGGTGGGCGTGATCAGCGGCCCGACGTTGGGCACGATCGCCAGGCGCCGGTCGGTATCGAACATCGTGCGCAGCGCGCCCAGGTAGGGGTGCAGCGCGAACGTGCGGCCCTGCGGGTTGAGCGGCGCGATCGGCAGCACGCCGCCCAGCCGGGCCGGCGAGCCGGTGGCCGCGCCGGCATTGGCGGCCGTGCCCGGCGCCAGCAGCGCGATCGAGTCCGGTGCCTGGTTGCGCGTGGCGCTGTAGGCCGACCACGACGAGGCGTCGGTGGGCAGCACCATGTTGTAGGCGTCGTTGCCGCCGAACAGGAAGATGCACACCAGCGCGCGGTAGTCGCCGGCACTCTGCGCCGCCGCGCTGTTCATCAGCGCGAGGTTCAGCGCCAGCGGCGACGCGGCGCCCATCGTGGCCAGCGCGCCGGCCTGGCGCAGGAAGACGCGGCGCGAAGCCTTGGGTTGGATCAGCATGCGGGCCTCGCTCAGCGTTGGACCAGGAACTCGGGCGACACCAGCGTCAGGAAGATCGCCGCGTTGACGCGGTTGCGCCGCGCGCTGTCGATCTGCGCCTGGTTGCTACCGGTGGCCGTGGGAATGGTGATCGAGCCCACCGCGGCCTCGATCTCGCTGGCCAGGGCCGCGGGCATCGTGCCGTACATCAGCTTGGCGTTGATGCGCGCCACCAGCTGCGCCGGCTGCTCGGCCAGCGCGATCTCGCCGGCGAAGTCGCCCTGCAGGTCGCGCCGGTTCTGCGTGGCGCCGAACGAGCCGACGCCCTGCGACACGTTGTCGCGCATGTAGTTCACGTAGCCCGCCGCGGTGGTCTCGTGGACGATCTGCATCTCCGGCACCGCGAGACCGGCACTGGCCGCCGCGGTGCCCGGCGGCACGTAGCCCGGGCGGTAGAAGTTGAACACCGAGGGCGAGCGCATCGGCGTCTGGCCGAGCTGAGTGCCCGGGTTGTCGGTGTTGCCCACGCGGTACTCGCCGCTGTCGGAGCGGAAGCCGAACGCGCGCAGGAACGCCGCCAGGCGCAGCACCGGCTCGCGCACCTTGCCCGCGCTGCTGCCGGTCTGGCGCGCCTCGGGATGCATCAGGATCGTCTTGACCACGTGGCGCATGTCGCCGCGCACGCCGTTGCCGTTGTTGGCGAAGGCGGCCGACACCGCCGACACGTAGGCCGGGCTCGGATTGCTGGTCACCAGGCGCTGGATCAGCTGCTTGCCGATGAACGGGCCCACGTTCGGGTGCGCGGCCAGCGTGTCGAGCGCGTCGCGCAGGCTGGCCGCCGGGTCGGCGGTGGTCTGCGCGGCGATGGTGCGGCCGAGGAAGGTCTTGGCCTCGGTGCTGTGGAAGCTGGCGTAGCCGCGCATCGCCTTGAAGCCGCGGTCGGGGTCGCTCGTGCCGCCGCTCGATCCCGAATAGAAGCAGTTGTTGTTCGGGAAGGCCGGGCAGTCCCAGCTCCAGCCGGTGAACACGCGCGCCAGGCCCGCGATGTCGGCCGGCGTGTAGGTGTCCACCGACCGCCCGCCGCTGGTGCGCGGCGTGCCGTCGGCATTGAGCTCGGCCAGGCCGATCGAGAACAGCTGCATCACCTCGCGCGCGTAGTTCTCGTCGGGCACGCGGCCGGTGCGCGGGTCCGCCTTCTGGTTGCGCAGGTGCGACAGGTAGATGCCCATCATCGGGTGCAGCGACACCGCCTCGATCAGCTCGCGGTAGCTGGTCAGGCCCTTGTCGGCCAGCATGTCCATGTAGGCCGCCACCGCGCGCGGGTCGTCGCCGACGCCGCCATCCACCATCGAGATCACCATGATCTGCGACAGCGCGAAGGCCACGCGCTGGCGCAGCTGGTCCTGGCCGCTCACGGCGGCGCGCCAGAACGCGTTGATGGTGCCGTTCTGGTAGGTGCCGGCGTTGGGGTTGGTCGGGTCAGCCGCCTTGGCCGCCGCGTCGGCCGCCTCCCAGGCGGCACGGTGCGCGGACACGGTGCGGCCGCTGAACTGGTCGTCGATCCACGCGCCGTAGCCGAGCTGCATCACGCGGTCGATCTCGGCCTCGGTGGGGCCGAAGCTGGCCTGGGTCAGGAAGCGTGCGGCGGCCTCGCGCGACGCCGGCATCTCGCCGTTGCCGCCGACCGCGTCGTCGTCACCGCCGCCGCTGCCGCAGGCGGCCGCCGTAAGTGCCAGAGCCAGTGCCGCCAGACCCCGGCGCAGGCGGCGCGCCGGTCGGGCTTGTAGAACGTCCTGCATGCAACCCCCAGAGCGCGCGGCAGCCCGCGGGCCGCGCGATGCGGCGCCAACGGTTCACGCGGTGGCCGCATTCTTCCGTTGCGGCGCTCGACGCGGTGTGCAGTTGTTGGCGGCGGCGGCAGGCGTTACCCGCCGTCACAGCCGATGCAAGGCTAGCCCAGCAGCGGCGCCAGCGCGCGGCGCGCCTGGGCCTCGTCCAGCGCGCAGCGGCGCGCCCAGTCGGCCAGTTGGTCGGCGCCGATCGTGCCGACGTTGAAGTACACCGCCTCGGGGTGTGCGAGGTAGAAGCCCGACACGCTGGAAGCCGGCGTCATGGCCAGGCTTTCGGTCAGGCCCATGCCGACCTCGGCCGCGTCGAGCACGCGGAACAGGTCGGTCTTGGGGCGGTGGTCCGGGCAGGCGGGGTAGCCCGGCGCCGGGCGGATGCCGCGGTAGCGCTCGGCGATCAGGTCCTCGTTGGACAGGGTCTCGTCGCTGGCATAGCCCCAGAACTCGGTGCGCACGCGCTGGTGCAGCCGCTCGGCGAAGGCCTCGGCCAGCCGGTCGGCCAGCGCCTTGAGCATGATGGCCGAGTAGTCGTCGTGGTCGGCGAGGAACTGCGCCTCCTTCTTCTCGACGCCGTGGATGCTCACCGCGAACATGCCGGCGTAGTCGTCGCCGCGCGGCGACACGTAGTCGGCCAGGCAGCGGTTGGGGCGCCGCGCGCCGTCGACCACCGGGCGCTCGGTCTGCAGGCGCAGGCCGTGCCACACCATCAGCGGCTCGCCACGCGACTCGTCGGCATGGAAGGCGATGTCGTCGTCGGCCACGCGGGTGGCCGGGTACAGGCCGAACACGCCGTGGGCCTGCAGCCAGCGGCCGTCGACCAGGCGCTGCAGCATGCGCCGCGCGTCGGCGTACACGCGCGTGGCCTCGGTGCCCACCACCTCGTCGCGCAGGATCTCGGGGAAGCGCCCGGCCAGGTCCCAGGTCTGGAAGAACGGCGTCCAGTCGATGTAGGGCACCAGCTCGGCGATGTCCACGTTGCGCAGCACGCGGCGACCCAGGAAGCGCGGGCGCGGCGGCACGTAGGCGGCCCAGTCGATCGGCGTGCGGTTGGCACGTGCCTGCTCCAGGCCCACCAGCGGTGCGGCCTTGCGGCCGGCATGCTGCGCGCGCACGCGCTCGTAGTCGGCGGTGAGGTCGGCGATGAACTTCGCCGCGCGGGCGTCGGACGTGAGGTCGCTGCACACGCCCACGCTGCGCGACGCGTCGGGCACGTAGACCACCGGGCCCTCGTAGTGCGGCGCGATCTTCACCGCGGTGTGCACGCGGCTGGTGGTGGCGCCGCCGATCAGCAGCGGGATCTTGCGCATGCGGAACCAGTCGTCGCGCTGCATCTCCGCGGCCACGTGCTGCATCTCCTCCAGGCTGGGCGTGATCAGGCCGGACAGGCCGACGATGTCGGCGCCTTCGACCTTGGCCTTGGCGAGGATGTCCTGGCACGGGACCATGACGCCCATGTTGACGACCTCGAAGTTGTTGCACTGAAGCACGACGGTGACGATGTTCTTGCCGATGTCGTGCACGTCGCCCTTGACCGTGGCGATGACGATCTTGCCCTTGGGCCGGGCCTCGCCGCCGGCGGCCACCAGGGCGTTCTTCTCGGCCTCGATGTAGGGCAGCAGGTGCGCCACCGCCTGCTTCATGACGCGCGCGCTCTTCACCACCTGGGGCAGGAACATCTTGCCGGCGCCGAACAGGTCGCCCACGGTGTTCATGCCGCTCATCAGCGGGCCCTCGATCACCTCCAGCGGGCGGCCGCCGCGCGCATTGACGGCCTGCCACACCTCCTCGGTGTCGGCGGTGATGAACTCGGTGATGCCGTGCACCAGCGCATGCGACAGGCGCTGGTCCACCGGCAGCGCGCGCCACGCCAGGCGCGCGGAGTCGTCCTTGGCCAGGCCCTTGGCGCGCTCGGCGATCTCGATCAGGCGCTCGCCGGCGTCCTTGCGGCGGTTGAGCACCACGTCCTCGACACGCTCGCGCAGCTCGGCGTCGAGGTCGTCGTACACGCCGATCATGCCGGCGTTGACGATGCCCATGTCCATGCCCGCCTTGATGGCGTGGTACAGGAACACGGTGTGGATGGCCTCGCGCACCGGCTCGTTGCCGCGGAAGCTGAAGCTCACGTTGCTGACGCCGCCGCTGACCTTGGCGCCGGGCAGATGCTGCTTGATCCAGCGCGTGGCCTCGATGAAGTCGACCGCGTAGTTGTCGTGTTCCTCGATGCCGGTGGCGATGGCGAAGATGTTGGGGTCGAAGATGATGTCCTCGGGCGGGAAGCCCACCTCGTCGACCAGGATGCGGTAGGCGCGCTGGCAGATCTGCGTCTTGCGCGCGAAGCTGTCGGCCTGGCCCTGCTCGTCGAAGGCCATCACCACCGCGGCGGCGCCGTAGCGGCGCACCAGCGTGGCCTGGCGGCGGAACTCGGCCTCGCCCTCCTTGAGCGAGATCGAGTTGACGATGCCCTTGCCCTGGATGCACTGCAGGCCGGCCTCGATCACGTCCCACTTGGAGCTGTCGATCATCACCGGCACGCGCGCGATCTCGGGCTCGCCGGCCATCAGGTTGAGGAAGCGCACCATGGCTGCCTTGCTGTCGAGCATGGCCTCGTCCATGTTGACGTCGATCACCTGGGCGCCGTTTTCCACCTGCTGGCGCGCCACGGCCAGCGCCTCCTCGAACTGCCCGGCGAGGATCAGCCGCGCGAAGGCCTTGGAGCCGGTGACGTTGGTGCGCTCGCCGATGTTGACGAACAGCGACCCGGCGCCGATGGCGATGGGCTCGAGGCCGGACAGGCGAAGCGGCGGGGGCGGGGGCGGTGTCGTCGTCATTGCGTGCGTGGCATTGACGAGCGCCGTTGCCGGGCGCGGGGCGGGCGCCCTGCGCGGCCCCGAGCCTGGCAGCCAGTGTCTGGCCGTCGCAACGCTCCTCGGGGCACGCCGCATTGTAGGGGGGCGCTGCCCTTGAACCGGCGTGCACTGTCCACATCTGGCGGCCACGGGTAGCATCGGCCACCCGATTCCAAGGAGGAAGCGCCCCATGTCCACCACATCCCGCCGTGCCCTGGTCGCCGGCGCCGCGCTCGCGGCCACGCTCAGCCTGTCGGGCTGCGGCTACAACCAGTTCCAGACCCTGGACGAGCAGACCAAGAGCGCCTGGTCCGAGGTGGTGAACCAGTACCAGCGCCGGGCCGACCTGATCCCCAACATCGTGGCCACGGTCAAGGGCGAGGCCAACTTCGAGCAGGAGACGCTCACCAAGGTGATCGAGGCGCGCGCCAAGGCCACGTCGATCCAGGCCACGCCCGAGCTGATCAACAACCCCGAGGCGTTCGGCAAGTTCCAGCAGGCCCAGGGCGAGCTGTCGGGTGCGCTGTCGCGCCTGCTGGTCACGGTGGAGCAGTACCCCAACCTGAAGGCCAACCAGGGCTTCCAGGACCTGCGCGTGCAGCTCGAGGGCACCGAGAACCGCATCACCGTGGCGCGCAACCGCTACATCAAGGCGGTGCAGGACTACAACGTGCTCGCGCGCCAGTTCCCCACCAACCTCACGGCGATGATCTTCAGCTACCAGGTCAAGCCGAACTTCACGGTGCAGAACGAGGCCCAGATCTCGGCCCCGCCGGCCGTGAGCTTCGAGAAGCCGGCGTCCAAGTAAGGCCCGGCGATGATCGCGCTGCGGCGGCTGGCGCTGCTGCTCTGGCTGGCCTGCGCGGGCGTGTTCGCCCACGCGCAGGCGCTGGTGCCCGTGCCGGTGCTCACCGACCGGGTGATCGACCAGACCGGCACGCTGAGCGCTGCGCAGCGCCAGGCGCTGGTGGACAAGCTGGCGCAGTTCGAGGCCAAGGCCGGGCCGCAGATCGTGGTGCTGCTGGTGCCCACCACGCAGCCGGAGGACATCGCCAGCTTCGTGCAGCGCGTGGGCGAGGCCTGGCGCATCGGCCGCCGCGACGTGGGCGACGGCCTGCTGCTGGTGGTGGCCAAGGACGACCGCAAGCTGTGGATCGCGCCGGCCAAGGCGCTCGAAGGCGCGGTGCCCGACCTGGCGGCGCGGCAGATCGTGCGCGACGTGATCAGTCCGCGCTTCAAGCAGGGCGACTTCGCCGGCGGCATCGACGCGGGCGTGGATGCGCTGATCGCGCGCATCCAGGGCGAGGGTCTGCCCGCGCCCGAGACGCGCGACCGCGGCCGCATCGGCACGCCGGGCGGCAGCTTCGACCCGGTGGAACTGCTGGTGTTCGCGTTCGTGGCGCTGCCGGTGCTGGCCGCCGTGCTGCGCCGCGTGTTCGGCCGCGCGCTGGGCACCCTGGCCAGCGGCGCGGCCGGCGGCGGCATCGCGTGGGTGGTGACGCAGAGCCTGCTGTTCGCCGGCATCGGCGGCGTGATCGGCCTGCTGTTCGCGCTGTTCGGCGGGCTGGGCAAGGCGATGCACGGCCTGGGCTCGTCGTCGCACCACCGCAGTGGCGGCTTCCCGAGCACGGGCGGATGGTCCGGTGGCGGCTGGTCCGGCGGCGGCGGCGGCTTCAGTTCCGGTGGCGGCGGCTTCAGCTCCGGCGGCGGCGGTGACTTCGGCGGCGGCGGAGCCGGTGGCGATTGGTGAGGCGCAAGTAACGACCATGCCCCAGACGAAGAACCGCTTCCTGCGCATCCTGCGCCACCGCTGGATGGACGACAGCGACGTGAAGCGCGCGCTGAACGACGCCGCCCTGGCGCGCGTGGAAGCGCGCGTGGCCGCCAGCGAGCGACGGCACGGCGGCGAGATCCGCGTGTGCGTGGAAGCGGCGCTGCCCTGGTCCTACCTGTGGCAGCGCCTCGCGGCCCGCGACCGCGCCGTGACCCTGTTCGGCAAGCTGCGCGTGTGGGACACCGAGGCCAACAACGGCGTGCTGATCTACTTGCTGCTGGCCGAGCACGCCATCGAGATCGTGGCCGACCGCGGCCTGAACCGGCATGTGAGCCACGAGCAGTGGCAGGCCATCGTGGCCGGCATGCGCGACGCCTTCCGCGCCGGCCGCTTCGAGGAGGGCCTGAACGCCGCGGTGGACGCGGTGGACGCGCTGCTGGTGCAGCACTTCCCGGCGCGCGAGGGCGACGTCAATCCGAACGAGCTGCCGAATGCGCCGTTCGTGAACTGAGCCGGCTACTGCCCCCGGGCCGGCATGTGCCGGTACCACAGGCCGTAGGCCCAGCAGGCGGCGCAGAACGACAGCGCCCACTCGAGGGTCGAGAACACGATCAGCGCCCCGACCGGCACTTTCCAGTAGACGCTTGCCGTGGCGTAGAGCACCAGCGCCACGGTCGCGGCCACGGCCAGGATCTTGGCCGCGAACATCTTCGGGCCCGAGTTCTCGAGACGGCCCTGCCAGCCGCGGGCGGTGAAGAGGTGCCGCCACAGGCGGTGCGACGGGCACTTCGCATGGCCGAGGAAGCCCTTGATCACGCCCTGGGCGGCGGGGATCAGCATCAACCACGCCGACACCCACAGGGACAACACGCAGACGACGGTGACGACGAACGCCTCCCAGCGGATGACGTTGGCGGGGACTTGAGGCAGGTCGAAGCGAAGCATGAGGTCCTTCCTGGTCGGGGCGATTACTTGATCACTTGGCGGGTTCCACCCACTTGCCCTCGAATGCGGTGCACAGCGACTGTAGCGACTCGCGCGACTCCTTGTAGTCGGGGCCGCCGTAGTAGACGATGTCCGCCTTGCCGCCGGACATCGGCGGCTGCACGCCGGTGCAGCGCGCCACGATGGACGCGGTGACGGCCTGGCCACCGTCGCGCACGCGGGCGGTGGTCGGGCAGGTGGCGCCCTTGCGCACCTGGTCCGACGCGACCGTGGGCTTGCAGAAGCCCTGCTCCGGCTTGGGCGTCGTGATGCGCTCGGTGCACTGGTTGCCGCGCACGACGGCCTGCCCGCGCAGGTCCCACTCTGCCCAGCAGGCCTGGGCCAAGGCCTGCGACGACAGGAACGCAAGGACGACGAAGGTGATCTTTCGCATGGTGCTCTCCCTGGGTGGATGGGTGGCGCGGTGCAGCGGGTCGGTGCCCTTCAGTCCACGCTCGGGATCGGCTTGACCGGCCCCCGGAAGCTTTCCTTCAGCGGCCTGCCTGCCAGCGGCGGGAACACGATCTTCTCGGCAGGCACCGCGGTGTCGGGCAGGTGGTCCAGCAGGTGGCGGATCAGCGTCAGGCGGCCGCGGCGCTGGTCGTTGAAGTCCACCAGCGTCCACGGTGCGTGGCGCGTGTGCGTGGCCTGCAGCATGGTCTCGCGCGCCTTGGTATAGGCGGCGTACTTCTCGCGCGCCTTCAGGTCGATGGGCGAGAGCTTCCACTGCTTCATCGGGTCGGCCAGGCGCTCGGCGAAGCGCTCCTCCTGGCGGGCCTGGTCCACCGTGAGCCAGTACTTGAACAGCAGCACGCCGTCGTCCACGAGCAGCTTCTCGAACTGCGGTGCCTGCTTCAGGAACGCGGCCGTCTGCTCCGGCGTGCAGAAACCCATCACCGGCTCGACGCCGGCGCGGTTGTACCAGCTGCGGTCGAACAGCACGATCTCGCCGGCCGCGGGCAGGTGCGGCACGTAGCGCTGGAAGTACCACTGCGTGCGCTCGCGGTCGCTCGGCTTGGCCAGCGCCACCACGTGGCACTGGCGCGGGTTGAGCGTGTCCGACACGGCGGCGATGACGCCGCCCTTGCCCGCGGTGTCGCGGCCCTCGATCACCACCACGAGGCGCCGGCCCGTGGCCTGCAGCCAGCGCGCCATGCGGTTGAGTTCCAGCTGCAACGGGGCGAGCTTCTCCAGGTACTCGCCCTTGCCCATGCGGGCGTCGGCGCCCGCCTTGGCCTTGGCGGCCCTGCCGTCCGCCTTGCCCTCGTCCTTGCCCTCGTTCTTGCGCTTGCCGGCCATCGTCTACTCCTTGTGGGGTCGTGATCCGCGTCGCTGCAGCGCCTTGAGCGCCTCGCGCACCGTCAGCGGTGCCAGTTGCGAAGCGTACTCGCGGCAGAAGGCGCGCACCTCGTCCGGGGCGTCGTAGGACCGCTCGCGCAGCGCCCAGCCGATGCCCTTGCGGATGAAGAACTCGCCCGCCACCGGGCTGGTGCCGACGGACGGCAGGATCGTCTCGTACAGCAGCCGCGCGTCGAACAGCGCCGGCTTCAGGTTGCGCTGCGCCAGGATGGCGGCGCGGCGCAGCCAGAGGTCGCTGCCCTGCGCCCAGCGCCGCAGCGTGGCATGCACGGTGGCAGGGTCGCGCTCGATCAGGCGCGGCAGCAGGTTCCCCGACAGGTCGTCCACGAGGTCCCACCATGCGCCTTCGGTGATGAGCCGCTGCGCCAGCGGCAGCAGAGACAGGTCCACCAGCTTCGGGTGCCCGCGGCCGGTGCGCGGCAGTTCCACCGCGGCGTAGCGCTGCTCGCGGTGCGTGGCGCCCTGCCATAGCGCGAGCATGTCGCGCGCCAGCGCGGCGGCGTCGGCGGCAGGGTGCGCCTGCACGGCGTCGGCCGTGAGGCGGCGGCGCAGCGGCGTGGGGATGCCGTGGAAGGGCATCGCGGACTTCATGTAGGCCTGCATCGGCGCGTCGCGCGCGGCGTCCGCATGCGCGGCGAAGCGGTCGCGGATCGCGAGCACCAGGGGCGACGGGTCGGCCATGGGGCGCATTCTGCGCGGCAGCGCGTGTCGGGCCGACCCCCAGAAAGCAAAAGGCCGCACCGGCTGCCCGGTACGGCCTTGCAACGAAAGCGCGCTGCGGCTACTTCTTGCGCAGCTTCTGGATCGCGGCAAGCTGGGCCGCCATGGTGGCGAACTCGCTCTGCGCGGCGGCGAAGTCGATGTCGCTCTTGGCGTTCTTCATCGCTTCCTCGGCCAGCTTCTTGGCCTCGCTGGCCTTGGCCTCGTCGAGGTCGTGGCCGCGGATGGCGGTGTCGGCCAGCACGGTCACGCAGTGGGGCTGCACTTCCAGGATGCCGCCGGCGACAAAGACGAACTCCTCCTGGCCGTTGTCGGCACGCTCGATGCGCACGGCACCCGGGCGGATGCGCGTGATCAGCGGTGTGTGGCGCGGATAGATGCCGAGCTCGCCCACCTCGCCCGGCAGCGCGACGAACTTCGCCTCGCCCGAGAAGATGCTCTCTTCGGCGGAGACGACGTCGACGTGAATGGTGCTCATCGTGGTTCCTCGTGGACTCTCTGTGCGTCTTGCCCGGCAACCGCCGCGGATCCGGCTCCGCCGGTCCGCCAGCGGTGCCCCCCCCGGGGGGGAGCGCCGCAGGCGCAACGGGGGGGGTCCGTTACTGGATCTTCTTGGCCTTCTCGAACGCCTGGTCGATCGTGCCGGTCATGTAGAACGCCTGCTCGGGCAGGTGGTCGCACTCGCCGTTGACGATCATCTTGAAGCCGCGGATGGTCTCCTTCAGCGGCACGTACACGCCGGGCGAGCCGGTGAACACCTCGGCCACGTGGAACGGCTGGCTCAGGAAGCGCTGGATCTTGCGCGCGCGGGCCACGGCCAGCTTGTCCTCGGGCGACAGCTCGTCCATGCCCAGGATCGCGATGATGTCGCGCAGTTCCTTGTAGCGCTGCAGGGTGGCCTGCACGGCGCGGGTGGTGGAGTAGTGCTCCTCGCCCACGACGTTGGGGTCGACCTGGCGGCTGGTGGAGTCCAGCGGGTCCACGGCGGGGTAGATGCCCAGCGCGGCGATGTCGCGCGACAGCACCACGGTGGCGTCCAGGTGGGCGAAGGTGGTGGCGGGCGACGGGTCGGTCAGGTCGTCCGCGGGCACGTACACGGCCTGGATCGACGTGATCGAGCCGACCTTCGTGGAGGTGATGCGCTCCTGCAGGCGGCCCATTTCCTCGGCCAGCGTCGGCTGGTAGCCCACGGCGGAAGGCATGCGGCCCAGCAGCGCGGACACTTCCGTGCCGGCCAGCGTGTAGCGGTAGATGTTGTCCACGAAGAACAGCACGTCGCGGCCTTCGTCGCGGAACGACTCGGCGATGGTCAGGCCGGTGAGCGCCACGCGCAGGCGGTTGCCCGGGGGCTCGTTCATCTGGCCGTACACCATCGACACCTTGGACTCGCCCAGGTTGTCGAGCTTCACGACGCCCGACTCGGCCATCTCGTGATAGAAGTCGTTGCCCTCGCGGGTGCGCTCGCCCACGCCGGCGAACACCGACAGGCCCGAGTGCGCCTTGGCGATGTTGTTGATGAGCTCCATCATGTTCACGGTCTTGCCGACGCCGGCGCCGCCGAACAGGCCCACCTTGCCGCCCTTGGCGAACGGGCAGATCAGGTCGATCACCTTGATGCCGGTCTCGAGCAGTTCGGTCGACGGGCTCAGCTCGTCATAGGTGGGCGCCTTGCGGTGGATCGACGCGGTCTGCGTCTGGTCCACGGGGCCGCGCTCGTCGATCGGCGTGCCCAGCACGTCCATGATGCGGCCCAGCGTGGCCTTGCCCACCGGCACCGTGATCGGGTTGCCGGTGTTGCGCACGACGATCCCGCGGCGCAGGCCGTCGGACGAGCCGAGGGCGATGGTGCGGACCACGCCGTCGCCGAGCTGCTGCTGCACCTCGAGGGTCAGCGCGGAGCCGTCGAGCTTGAGCGCGTCATAGATGCGGGGCATCTGGTCGCGCGGGAACTCGACGTCCACGACGGCGCCGATGCACTGAACGATCTTGCCTTGAGACATGGTGTGCTTCCTTTGATCCGTATTCTTCAGACGGCCGCAGCGCCGCTGACGATCTCACTCAGTTCCTTGGTGATCGCCGCCTGCCGCGTCTTGTTGTAGATGAGCTTGAGCTCGGCAATCAGGTTGCCCGCGTTGTCGGTGGCCGCCTTCATCGCCACCATGCGCGCGCTCTGCTCGCTGGCCATGTTCTCGGCCACGCCCTGGTACACCAGCGCTTCGAGGTAGCGCTTGAGCAACTCGTCGATGACGCTGGCCGCGTCGGGCTCGTACAGGTAGTCCCAGCCGTAGGCCTTCTTCTCGTCGGCCGACTGCGACAGGCGGTCGGCGCCCAGCGGCAGCAGGGCCTCGATCTGGGGCTCCTGCTTCATGGTGTTCAGGAACTTG
This sequence comes from Aquabacterium sp. T101, assembly GCF_057219775.1. NCBI lineage: Bacteria > Pseudomonadati > Pseudomonadota > Betaproteobacteria > Burkholderiales > Sphaerotilaceae > Aquabacterium > Aquabacterium sp. T101. The sequence continues at coordinate 139,051 of NZ_JBXVVZ010000003.1, read as the reverse complement.
GTGTAGCACAGGTACACCGCGTCCAGCTTGCCCTCGACGAAGGCGTCGAGCATCACCTTCACCGGGCCGATGAGCTTGTCGAGCTGGGGGGCGTCGCCGAGCTGCACCGCGTGGCTGACCACGTTGGCGCCGATGCGGTTGAGGAAGCCGAAGCCCTTGTTGCCGATGGCCACCGTCTGCACGGTCTGGCCGGCAGCCTGGGCTTCCTTCATGCGCGTGGTCAGGGCCCGCAGCATGTTGGTGTTGAGGCCGCCGCACAGACCCTTGTCGGTGGTCACCACGATGAAGCCCACCGCGCGCGCCTTGTTGTCGGTGCGCATGTAGGGCGACTGGTACTCCGGGTTGGCCTGCGACAGGTTGGCCGCGATGTTGCGCACCTTGTCGCTGTACGGGCGGGCCTGGCGCATGCGCTCCTGCGCCTTGCGCATCTTCGACGCCGCCACCATCTCCATCGCCTTGGTGATCTTCTTGGTGTTCTCCACCGACTTGATCTTGGCGCGGATTTCCTTGCCGACTGCCATGGCAGTTGCTCCTGGTCAGTCGCTTAGGCGAAGCTCTTCTGGAACGCCGCGATGGCGGCGGTGAGTTCGGCCTCGGCGTCGATGCAGGTCTTCTTGAAGGCCTTCTTCTCGTCGCTATCCGAATCCTTCGCGGGCTTGTTGTCCCACTTGGCGCCGTGCTTCTCGATCGTCGCCAGCAGGGCCGCGTGGCTCGACTTCAGGTGCTGGTGCAGGCCGTGCTCGAAGGCCAGCGCCTTCTTCACGTCCACGCCGTCCAGGTAGCCCTTGTTCACGGCGAACAGCGTCGCGCCCATCAGGCTGATCGGCAGCGGCGAGTACTGGGCCTGCTTGAGCAGCTCGGTCACGCGGGCACCGCGGTCGAGCTGCTTGCGGGTGGCCGCGTCGAGGTCGGACGCGAACTGCGCGAAGGCGGCCAGCTCGCGGTACTGCGCCAGGTCGGTACGGATACCGCCGGACAGGCCCTTGATCCAGTTGGTCTGGGCCGCGCCACCGACGCGCGACACCGAGATGCCGGCGTTGATGGCGGGGCGGATGCCGGCGTTGAACAGCGAGGTCTCCAGGAAGATCTGGCCGTCGGTGATCGAGATCACGTTGGTCGGCACGAACGCGGACACGTCGCCGGCCTGCGTCTCGATGACGGGCAGCGCGGTCAGCGAACCGGTCTTGCCCTTGACCTCGCCCTTGGTGAAGGCCTCGACGTAGTCGGCGTTCACGCGCGCGGCGCGCTCGAGCAGGCGGCTGTGGAGATAGAACACGTCGCCGGGGAAGGCTTCGCGGCCCGGCGGGCGGCGCAGCAGCAGCGACACCTGGCGGTAGGCGACGGCCTGCTTGGACAGGTCGTCATAGATGATCAGCGCGTCCTGGCCGCGGTCGCGGAAGTACTCGCCCATCGTGCAGCCCGAGTAGGCCGACACGTACTGCATGGCGGCCGACTCGGAGGCCGACGCGGCCACGACGATGGTGTATTCCATCGCACCGGCCTGCTCCAGCGCGCGCACGACGTTCTTGATCGACGAAGCCTTCTGGCCGATCGCGACGTACACGCAGGTCATGTTCTGACCCTTCTGGTTGATGATCGTGTCCACCGCGACGGCAGTCTTGCCGGTCTGGCGGTCGCCGATGATCAGCTCGCGCTGGCCGCGGCCCACGGGCACCATGGAGTCGATCGACTTCAGGCCGGTCTGCACCGGCTGGCTCACCGACTGGCGCGCGATCACGCCCGGGGCCACCTTCTCGATCACGTCCGTCATCTTGGCGTTGATCGGGCCCTTGCCGTCGATCGGCTGGCCGAGCGCGTTGACGACGCGGCCGATCAGCTCGGGGCCGACCGGCACTTCCAGGATGCGGCCCGTGCACTTGACGGTGTCGCCTTCGGAGATGTGCTCGTACTCGCCCAGGATCACCGCGCCGACCGAGTCGCGCTCGAGGTTCAGCGCCAGGCCGTACGACGGCTGGCCGTCCTTGCCGGCCGGGAATTCGAGCATCTCGCCCTGCATCGCGTCCGACAGGCCGTGCACGCGGCAGATGCCGTCGGTGACCGACACCACCGTGCCCTGGTTCTTGATGTTGGTCGAGCCCTGAAGGCCCTCGATCCGGCTCTTGATGAGTTCGGAAATTTCAGCGGGATTGAGTTGCATCGTTTTCTCCTGGCGTCGCTCAGGCAGTGAGCGCCGTCTTCATTTGTTCGAGCCGGGCACGGACCGAGGTGTCGAGCACTTCGTCTCCGACCACCACGCGGATGCCGCCGATCAGCTCGGGCTTCACGACGACCTGGGCCTTGAGCTTGCGTTCGAAGCGCTTCTCGAGCGTGGCCACCACGTCGCCGAGCGCCGAGGCGTCGATCGGGTAGGCACTCTCGATCACCGCGTCGGACACGCCGGAGCGGGCATTGACCAGGGCCTGGAACTGCTGCGCGATCTCCGGCAGCGCGGCCAGGCGGCCGTTGTCGAGCACCGCGCCGAGGAAGGCCTGCACCTTGGGCGACAGCGGCGACTTGATCGCGCCGCCCATCACCGACAGCACCTGCTGCGAGCTCACCTTCGGGTTGTCGGCGAACTGGCGCAGCTGCGGGTCGGCCGCCACGGCCGCCAGCGCATTGACCTGCTCGGCCTCGGCAGCGCCCCCGCCGGCCTTGAACAGGGCCTCGGCGTAGGGGCGCGCGATGGTGGCGAGTTCGGCCATGGTCAGAGTTCCGACTTCAGGCGACCCAGCAGGTCGGCATGCACGGACGCGTTGACTTCCTTGCGCAGGATCTGCTCGGCACCCTTGACCGCCAGCGCCGCGACCTGGTCGCGCAGCGCCTCGCGGGCCTTGACGGCCTCCTGGGCGGCCTCGGCCTTGGCGGCGGCAATGATCTTGGCGCCCTCGTCGTTGGCACGGCCCTTGGCCTCCTCGACGATCTGCTGCGCCAGGCGCTCGGCGTCGGCCAGGCGCTTGGCAGCGTCGTCGCGGGCGGCGGAGAGCTGCTGCTCGACGCGCGTGTTCGCGGCGGCCAGGTCGGCCTTGGCCTTGTCGGCGGCGGACAGGCCGTCGGCGATCTTGCGCGCGCGCTCGTCGAGCGCGGCGGTGATCGGCGGCCAGACGAATTTCATCGTGAACCAGACCAGGATCGCGAAGACGATCATCTGGACGATGAGGGTGGCGTTGATGCTCACGTTCTTGCCTCGGAAATGTCGGTGACCAAGCGGGCGTCGCGGAACCGGCTCAGCCGGGCCGCCGACGCCGCCCCCTCGAGGGGGAGCGGCGCAGCCGCTCCGGGGGTGGGCCTGATTACTTCGGCAGGTTGACGATCTGGGCCAGGAACGGGTTGGCCGTGGCGAACCACAGCGCGATACCGGCGCCGATGATGAAGGCCGCGTCGATCAGGCCGGCCAGCAGGAACATCTTGGTCTGCAGTTCGCCCATCAGCTCGGGCTGGCGGGCCGCCGATTCGAGGTACTTGCTGCCCATGATGCCGATGCCGATGCAGGCACCCAGCGCGCCCAGGCCGATGATCAGGCCGGCGGCGATGGCAACAAAGCTGATGACTTCCATGATGACTCCTAAGGTCGTTTGGTTTGTGGAGAGGAAAAAGCGGGAACTGCGGTGAGGATCAGTGCGCGTCGTGCGCCTGGCCGACGTACACCAGCGTCAGCATCATGAAGACGAAGGCCTGAAGCGTGATGATCAGGATGTGGAAGATGGCCCACACGCTGCCGGCGATGACGTGGCCGATGGCCAGGCCGATGCCGGTGGCCGACAGCGACCAGGCGCCGCCCATCAGCGCGATCAGCATGAAGATCAGTTCGCCGGCGTACATGTTGCCGAACAGCCGCATGCCGTGCGACACGGTCTTGGCGACGAACTCGATGATCTGCATCGCGAAGTTGACGATGCCCAGCACCACGGCGAACAGCGGGTTCTTGCTGGTGCCGAAGGGCGCGCTGACCAGCTCGTGCGCCCAGCCGCCCATGCCCTTGATCTTGACGTTGTAGACGAGGCACACCACCAGCACGGACAGCGACAGGCCCATCGTGACCGACAGGTCGGCAGTCGGCACCACGCGCATGTAGTCCTTCTCGGTGAAGGCCTTGTGCAGGCCATGCTCCCAGATGTAGGGAATCAGGTCGACCGGCAGCAGGTCCATCGCGTTCATCAGGAAGATCCAGACGAACACCGTGAGCGCCAGCGGCGCGACGAGCTTGCGGCTCTGGGCGTTGTGGACGATGCCCTTGGCCTGGCTGTCCACCATCTCGACCAGCAGCTCCACCGCGGCCTGGAAGCTGCCCGGCACGCCCGAGGTGGCCTTGCTGGCCGCGCGCCACAGGAAGAAGCAGCCCACCACGCCGAGCAGCACGGCCCAGAAGATGGAGTCGTAGTTGTAGACGGAGAAGTCGACGACCGCCTTCTGCTTGTGGTTCTGCAGGTGGGTCAGGTGGTGAATGATGTATTCACCGGCGGTGGGAGCGTGACCTTCGGCTGCCATGGCTTGTTAGTGACCCGTCGTCGTTCTTCGTTTTCACACCCGGCGGCGCCATGCGAGCGCCACCCAGTACACCTTGATGCACACCACCAGGCCCACCAGCAGCGCCGGCCAGCTCAGCGGTTGCACGATGCGCGCCGCCAGGATCAGCAGCACGACCGAAACCCCGATCTTCACCCCCTCCCACAACATGAAGCTGACGGCACTGCCGAGCGGCGACATGCTGGAAAGCGGGCTGGTCATGCCGCGAGCCATCAAGGCCCCCGGCACCACCACCACGCCGGCGCCGTAAAGCGCCGACCAAAACACTTCCATGCGGCCGGTGACGGCACCCGCGACGAGCGCCACCACCAACCCGACCGCGGCCTGAACCGCGATCACCCGCCACGGGGACACCGTGTGCAGGTCCTTTGCCTTGAGCGCCAGCGCTTCTTCCCGCGTCCAGCGCCGAAACGGCGGCCTCGCGTCGGCGCCGTGTTCCTCGTCGTCCCAGGGGTCGGACCGTGAAGTCCGGTCTGGAGTCGTCGTGCCCACGGATGCGTCCAGCAAAGCCGCGGGATTATACGAAGAAACCCGTGCCCGCCCTTCTTGACCCCGGACAAGAGGGGGAGGATCCGTTTTCGTGACGGGCTGACACCGCCGGGCACCGCGGCGGCGCGCCGGAACTCCCGTCTTGCACTACGCTCCCACGCGTGATGCCCGTCCGCCCTGCCCGTCTCGCTGCCCTGCATGACTCCGCCGCCCGGGTCGCGTCCGCGCTGGCCCTGTGCCTGGCCGCGGCCGTGGCGCTGGCCCCGTCGACGGCGCGGGCCCAGGGCGCGGTGGTCAAGACCTCCGAAGTGCGCGCCGAACTGGTGGCCCACGCCCCCGACGGCGTGGCCGCGGGCAAGCCGGTATGGCTGGGCCTGCTGATCGATCACCAGCCGCACTGGCATACCTACTGGAAGAACCCCGGCGACTCCGGCCTGCCGACCACGATGACGTGGCAGCTCGGCGGCGGCGCCACGGCCGGCGACATTGCCTGGCCCACGCCGACGCGGCTGCCGGTCGGGCCGCTGGTGAACTACGGCTACGAGGGCCGCGTGCTGCTGCCGGTGCCGGTGGCGGTGCCGGCGTCGTTCCAGGGCGAGGCGCTGGACGTGAAGCTGTCGGCCCAGTGGCTGGTGTGCAAGGACGTGTGCATCCCCCAGCAGGGCGACTTCGCGCTGCGGCTGCCGGCACGGTCGAGCACCGCGGGCCAGGCCGCCGCCTTCGAGGCCGCCTGGGCCGCGCAGCCGAAGGACGCCGCGTCGGCGCAGGCGGGCGCCGAACTGGTCGACGACGCGCGCACGCTGCGCGTGGCGGTCGCCGGCCTGCCGCCAGCGCTGGTGGGCAAGGACCTCGTCTTCTTCGCCGAGGTGGCCGGCGTGATCGACCATGCGGCCAAGGTGGCCGGCCGCTGGGACGGCGCCACCTGGCGCGCCGACGTGCCGGTGTCGCCGCAGCGCTTCGAGAGCCCGGCACGCCTTGCCGCGGTGCTCGCCGCGCCGGGCGTGGCCGCGGGCACGCGGGTGGACCTGGCCATCGCCGGCACCTGGCCGGCCATGGCACCGCTGCCCACGCCGGCCCTGCAGACCGAAGCCCCGGCGGCGCCAGTGACACCCGCCTCGTCGGCCTCGCCGCTCGGCCTCGGCCTGGCGCTGCTGTTCGCCTTCGGTGGCGGCCTGCTGCTCAACCTGATGCCCTGCGTGTTCCCGATCCTGTCGCTCAAGGTGCTGGGCTTCGCCGGCCATGCGCACAGCCGGCGCGCGCTGGTGGGCGGCGGGCTGGCCTACAGCGCGGGCGTGGTGCTGTCGTTCGTGGCGCTGGCCGGGCTGCTGATCGCGCTGCGCAGCGGCGGCGAGCAGATCGGCTGGGGCTTCCAGCTGCAGTCGCCCGGCTTCGTGGCCGCGCTGGCGGTGCTGTTCACGGTGATCGCGCTCAACCTCGCGGGCCTGTTCGAGTTCGGCAGCGTGCTGCCGGGTCAGGCCGCGGCGCTGCGGCTGCGTCATCCGCTGGCCGACAGCTTCCTCACGGGTGTGCTGGCGGTGGCGGTGGCCTCGCCCTGCACCGCGCCGTTCATGGGCGCGGCGCTCGGACTGGCGTTCACGCTGCCGGCGGCGCAGGCGCTGCTCGTGTTCGCCGTGCTCGGCGCCGGCATGGCGCTGCCCTATCTGGCGATGAGCGCATGGCCCGGGCTGGCCCGCGCGATGCCGCGGCCCGGCGCCTGGATGGCCACCTTCAAGACCGTGATGGCGTTCCCGATGCTGGCCACCGTGGTGTGGCTGGTGTGGGTGCTGGGCCAGCAGACCGGCATCGACGGTGCCACGGCGCTGCTCGCGGTGCTGCTGGCGCTGGCCTTCGCGCTGTGGGCCTGGGGCCGCGTGGACAGCGCGCGCGGCGTGCGCTGGGCCTGGAGCGCGGCGGGCGTGGCGCTGCTCGGGCTGTCGCTGTCGTGGGCCCTGCCCGCGTGGCGCGAGGCGCAGGCCGCGCCCGCGCCGGGCGCCGCCGCCGACGCGCCGTGGCAGCCCTGGAGCGCCGAGCGCGTGGCCGCGCTGCACGCCGAGGGCCGCACGGTGCTGGTGGACTTCACCGCCGCCTGGTGCGTGACCTGCCAGGTCAACAAGCGCAGCACGCTCGGCGACGCACGCCTGCTGGCCGAGATGCAGCAGCGCAAGGTGGCGCTGCTGCGCGCCGACTGGACGCGGCGCGACGCCGCCATCAGCGGCGAGCTGGCACGCCTGGGGCGCAACGGCGTGCCGGTGTATGCGATCTACCGGCCGGGCGCGGCCCAGCCCCAGCTGCTGCCCGAACTGCTCACCGTCCAGACCGTCCTCGACGCTTTTGCCAAGGAGTCCGCACCATGATGAAGTCGATCCTGTGTGCCGCGGCCGTGGCCGCCCTGCCCGCGCTGGCCGCGGCCAATGCCGTGGTGGGCCAGCCCGCCCCCGCCTTCACCGTCACCGACACGGCCGGCAAGCCGGTCTCGCTGGCCGACTTCAAGGGCCGCACCGTGGTGCTGGAATGGGTGAACCCCGGCTGTCCCTACGTGCGCAAGCACTACGACAGCGCCAACATGCAGGCCACCCAGAAGGGCGCGGCCGACAAGGGCGCGGTGTGGCTGGCGGTGAACTCCACGCACCCGGGCCACTACGACTACCGCAAGCCGGCCGACCTGGCGGCGTGGATGCAGTCGCAGAAGGCCGCCGCCACGCACACGCTGATGGACGCCGACGGCAAGGTGGGCCGCGCCTACGGCGCGCGCACCACGCCGCACATGTACATCGTCGACGCCAGAGGCACGCTGGTGTATGCCGGCGGCATCGACGACAAGCCGACGTCCAACCCCGCCGACACGAAGACGGCGCGCAACCACGTCAGCGCCGCGCTGGCCGACATCGCGGCCGGCCGCCCGGTGGCCCAGGCCGCGACGCGGCCCTACGGTTGCTCGATCAAGTACGCCGACGGTTGAGGACGCGTCAGGGCAAGCGCAGATAGCTCGCCGCCAGGGCCTTGAAGTCGGCGGCGGAGCGCGCGGCGTCGAAGCCGGGGCCGAGTTCGTCGGCCAGCAGCGCGGCCACGGCGTCGGCCTGGCGGGCGGCCTCGGCGGCGTCGAGGAACAACAGGCGCGAACGGCGCGCGAGCACGTCCTCCACCGACAGCGCCATCTCCTCGCGCGCGGCAAAGCGCACCATCGCCTCGGACAGCCCGCCGCGCGGCGCGGTGCCGGCACGCCAGAGCCAGCGGTCGGCGCCGGGCAGCGCGCGCACGCAGTCGGCCTCGTCGCCATAGAGGTGTTCGCCGGGGGCCTCGGTCATCGACACGCCGGTGCGCGCCGACGCGCCGACCAGGCGCAGGTGCTCGGTGGCGCCGCCGGCGCGGCGCGGCAGCAGCTCGCGCTCGAAGCAGCGCTCGAGCACGTCCTCGGCCATGGCGCGGTAGGTGGTCCACTTGCCACCGGTGACGGTGACGAGGCCCGAGCGGCCCACCAGCACGGTGTGCTCGCGCGAGATCGACTTGGTGTTGTCGCCGTCCTCGCCGCCGGGCCGCACCAGCGGGCGAAGGCCGACCCACACCGAGCGCACGTCGGCACGCTGCGGCGCGCGCGCGAGGTAGCGCGCCGACTCGCCGAGGATGAAGGCCACCTCGTCGGCGAAGGGCTCGGGCTCGCGCACCACGTCCGCGCGCGGCGTGTCGGTGGTGCCGAGGATGGTCTTGCCGAGCCAGGGCACGGCGAACAGCACGCGGCCGTCGGCCGTCTTGGGCACCAGCAGCGCATGCGTGCCGGGCAGGAACTCGCGGTCCACCACGAGGTGCACGCCCTGGCTGGGCGCGACGATGGCGGGCTTGGCCGGCGCGTCGGCGTCGCGGTCCATGTGGCGCAGGTCGTCCACCCAGACACCGGTGGCATTGACGACGCAGCGGGCGCGCACCTCGAAGTCGGCGCCGCCGCCGGCCGTGTCGCGCGCGGTGACGCCGACCACGCGGCCGCCTTCGCGCCGCAGGCCGGTGACCGGGCAGTGGTTCAGCACCACGGCGCCACGCTGCGCCGCACTGCGCGCCAGCGCGAGCGCCAGGCGCGCGTCGTCGAACTGGCCGTCCCAGTACTTGACGCCGCCGGTCAGGCCGCGCGGCTGCACGTTGGGCAGCAGCTCGCGCGTGCGCGCGGGCGACAGGAACTCGGTGTGGCCGATGCCGCGCGAGCCCGCCAGCGCGTCGTACATCTTCAGGCCCGCGCCGTAGAACGGCGCCTCCCACAGCCGGTAGGCCGGCATCACGAAGGCCAGCGGCTGCGCCAGGTGCGGCGCGTTGGCCAGCAGCGTGGCGCGCTCGGCCAGCGCTTCGCGCACCAGCGACACGTTGCCCTGCGCCAGATAGCGCACGCCGCCGTGCACGAGCTTGGTGGCGCGCGAGCTGGTGCCCTTGGCGAAGTCCTCGGCCTCCAGCAGCAGCACGGAAAAGCCGCGCGCCGCCGCGTCCAGCGCCACGCCGCAACCGGTGGCGCCGCCACCGATGACCACCAGGTCGAACGTGCCGCGCGCCGCCGCGAGGCGCTGCGCCCGGCCGGCCGGGGCGGACCCGCCCATGGGCGCAGCACTCATGTGATGACCGAGTTCTGCGCGATGCCGGCGTCCACCAGCACATGCTGGCCGGTCATGCCGTCGCTGTCGTCGGCGGCCAGGAACAGCGTGGCGCGCGCCACGTGCCCCGGGTCGAGGCGGATCTTCAGGCACTGCGCGTCGAGGAAGGCCTGGTCGGCCGCCGGGTCGCGGTGCAGCGCGGTCTGGCGCTCGGTGACGATGGCGCCGGGCACCAGCGCATTGACGCGGATGCCGCGCCCGCCCAGCTCGCGCGCCAGCGTGCGCGTCAGGCCCAGGATGCCGGCCTTGGCCGTGGTGTAGCCGGCCAGGTTCGGCCGGCCGCGCATCCAGCTCACCGAGCCCATGTTCACCACGCTGCCGCCGCCGGCCTTTTCCATGCCCGGGGCCACGGCCTGGATGGCGAAGAAGTAGTGCTTGAGGTTGAGCGCGAGCCGGTCGTCCCAGAACTCGGGCGTCACATCCTCCATGCGGTGGCGGTCGTCGCGGCCGGCGTTGTTGACCAGCACGCGGACCGGCCCCAGCTCGTCGGCGGCGCGCGCCAGCACCGCCTGGTAGGCCGCCACGTCGCGCACGTCGCAGGCGGCGTACCAGGGCGCGGGCAGGCCCATGGCGGCCAGCTCGTCGGCCAGCGGCCGGCCGCCGTCGGGCCGGGTGCCGCAGAAGGCGACGCGCGCGCCCTGCTGCGCGAACGCGCGCACCAGCTCGGCACCGATGCCCGAGCTGCCGCCGGAGACGAAGACGACGCGGTCCTGCAGCGATGCGTAGCGGGTGTAGTTCATCGAGGGGGTCCTAGAGGCGCGCGACGTTGGCCGGCAGGCCCGGCACGTCGACCCGGCACTGCAGCACGCAGCCGGCCAGCGGCTCGCGCGCCAGCTCGTCAGCGGGGCGCTTCTCGCGCGCGGTGGTGATGTAGAGCGTGCGCAGGTCGGCGCCGCCGAAGCAGGGCATCGTGGGGCAGCGCACCGGCAGCGGCAGCTCGTGCGTGACCGCGCCGTCGGGTCCCAGGCGCAGCAGTCGCGCGCCCTCGAACATCGCCACCCAGTAGCCGCCCTGGGCGTCCATCGCGGCCCCGTCGGGTCGGCCGCCGTAGACCGACAGTGGCTGGCCGGTGTCGCGCGGCGCGAAGCGGGCGAACACGCGCTGGTTCGACAGCGCGCCGTCCGCGCGCTCGAAGTCGAAGGCGTACACGGTGTGCGCCTTGGTGTCGGCCCAGTGCATCGTGCCGCCGTCCGGGCTCCAGGCCAGGCCGTTGCTCACCGTGATGCCGTCGGCCATGCGGTCGAGACGGCCGTCGGTCAGGCGGTACAGCGCCGCCGCCGGCTCGCGCAGGTCGTGGATGGTGCCGACCCAGAAGCGCCCCTGCGGGTCGGCCTTGCCGTCGTTGAAGCGCTCGGTGGCCGGGTCGTAGGGCAGCGGCACCGGCAGCGGCGAGGCCGTGCCGGTGGCGGGGTCGAAGCGCACGAGGCCGCGCCGCAGCGACAGCAGCAGACCGCCGTCCATCAGCGGCACGCAGCACGAGGGCTCGCTGTCGAAGGGCCACTGCCGGTGCGCGCCGCTGCGCGGGTCGAACCGGTTCAGCGCCTTGCCCGGAATGTCGCACCAGTACAGCACCTGCTCGGCGGGGTGCCACAGCGGCGACTCGCCGAGCAGGCTGGGCGCCACGCCGGGCAGCGCTTGCAAGGTCATGCGGCGGACACCTCCAGCCGCATCCAGGCCTGCAGCGTGTCGGCCGCGGCCACCGAGCGCAGGCCGTGCGCCACCGGGTCGGCCATGTGGATGGCGTTGCTGACGTGGCTAACGGGTTCCACGCAGTAGTAGTCGCGCGTGGGCGGCGTGAACACCACCAGGTAGGGCAGCGACGAGGTCAGCGACACCGACAGCGCCTCGTCGCGCAGGCGGGCCACGCCGCGCCAGCCGTCGAAGCAGTGGTCGAAGTCGAGGTGGCGCACCTCGCCGTCGATGCCGGTCTGCGCCACGCGGCGCGTGGGCAGGTGGGTCGACGCGTCGGACTCCCAGCGCCCCGAGCACTCGACGTGCACGCGGCTGCGGCTGCGCTTGGGGAAATAGGGATGCCATCCCAGGCCCACCGGCTGCGAGCGGGCGTCGATGTTGGTGAACGTCATGCTGACCTGCAGCGCGTCGTCGGTCAGCTCGAAGCGCTGCGACACGTCGAAGGTGTAGGGCCAGTGCTCGTTGCTCAGGTGCGTGAGCATCAGCTCGGCGCTGCGCCCGTCCTGCCCGACCACGCGCCAGGGCTCGGTCCAGCCGCAGCCGTGCAGCGAGTGCGGGTAGTCCGCACCGAAGTTGGCGGCGGTGGTGTGCTCGCGGCCCTGCCACTTGAAGCGGCGGTAGCCCAGGCGGTTGGAGTACGGCACCAGCGGGAAGCAGCCCGACTGGCGCGGCCCGGCCAGCTCGGCGGGCTCCACGCTGCGCAGCACCGGCTTGCCGTCCCTCCACAGCCCGGCGATGCTGCCGCCCAGGTCGGGCCGCAGCGCCAGTCGCAGCGGGCCGCTTCGCAGCTCCACGGCCGGGGGGGAAGCGGAGCGTGCGTCCTGCGTCATGGTGCGTCCTCGTGCGCTGTGTCGATCGCGCGCATCCTACCCACCCCGGCGCTCATCCCCCGGCGGGCAGCACTTCGGACATCGCCACCACGCGCCCCTCGTCGATGCTGCGGTGCGCCGCCAGGCCCACCGCCACGGCGCGCAGGCCCTCGTCGAGCGGGATCTCGGCGGGCGCGCCGCTGCGCACGGCCTGGGCGAACTTCTGGTGCTCCACGTAGCTGGCGCCGAAGTGCTGGCCGAGGTACTTGATGTTGGTATCGCGGATCTGGCGCACCGACACGCCACGCGCGGTGCCCGAGGGCTGGCCCCACACCTCGCGCCGGCCCCAGTCCTCGCGCCGGCCGAATCGCAGTACGCCCGAGGGCAGGAGCGACTCGAGCTTGCCCTCGGCGCCGACGATGGTGACGTGCTCGTTGTCGATGGAGTTCTCGGCGAACATGCACAGGTCCAGGCTGGCGCGCGCGCCGCTGGCGTACTCGACGATGACGAAAGCGCTGTCGAGGATGTCGGGCACCTTGCCGTCGTAGCGCTCGTCGAGATGGTTCACGCGCTGGCCGCCGGAGGCGAACACGCGCTGCGCCGGCTCGCCGAGGATGAACTCCATCAGGTTGAAGTAGTGGCAGCACTTCTCCACCAACGTGCCGCCGGTGTTGGCCGAGAAGCGGTTCCAGTTCCCCACCTTCGGATAGAACGGCTCGCGGTGCTCGCGGATCGCCACCTGGTGGAGGGTGCCCACCTGCCCGGCATGGGCCAGGCGGATCATCTCGGCCACCGGCGGCATGTAGCGGTATTCCTGCGCCACCCAGACGATGGCCTTGCGGCCCTGCGCGCGGCGCAGCAGGTCCTGCCCGTCCTCGATGCGCGTGACCAGCGGCTTCTCGCACAGGATCGGCAGCTCGGTGGCGAGCGCGTCGCGCATCACCGTGACGTGCGTGAAGTTGGGGCTGGCCACCACCAGCGCGTCGCACAGGCCGCTGGAGAGCAGGTCCTCGTGGCGCTCGAACAGTCGTCCCTGGCCGTCCAGCAGCGCCGCGGCCTGGGCGCGGCTGCCGGCGTCGGGGTCGGCCACCGCGGTGACGACCGCGCCGCCCATCGCGCGCAGGTTCTCGATGTGCTCGCGGCCCATGCTGCCGCAGCCGATGATGCCGTAGCGGATCTTGTCCATGATGCGTTGCCGGGTCAGCCCTTGAGGCCGCCCTGGGTGAGGCCGCCGACCACGCGCTCCTGGAACACGGCGATCAGCACCGCGATCGGAACGATGGCCACGATGAGCGCGGCGGAAATGATCGGCCAGGGGAAGGTGAACTCCCCCTGGTACAGCGTGATGCCCACCGGCAGCGTGCGCATCGACGCACTGCTGTTGAGCGACAGGGCCAGCAGGAACTCGTCCCAGGCGTTGACGAAGGCCAGGATGCCCGCGGTGAACACCCCCGGCGCGGCCAGCGGCACCACCACGCGCCACAGCGCGCCCAGGCGCGTGCAGCCGTCGATCATGGCGGCGTTCTCCAGGTCGCGCGGGATGCTCTGGAAGAAGCTCACCAGCACCAGCGTGCACACCGGCAGGTTCAGCACCACGTAGGGCAGCACCAGCGCGGTGTAGGTATTGAGCAGCCCGGCCGCGCGCATGGTCTCGAAGATCGGCACCAGCAGCGTGACCAGCGGGAACATGCTGGACGCGACGATGCAGGTGAGGATGAGCTGGCGCCGGCGCAGGTTCAGCCGCGCGATGGCATAGGCGGCCAGCGCCGACACCAGCAGCGAGAACACGGTGGCCAGCAGCGCCACCGCGAGGCTGTTGCCCAGGTAGCGCAGCAGCGGCTGGTCGGTGAAGGCCTGCACGTAGTTGCCGAAGGTGATGTCGCGCGGCCACCAGGTGATGGGCTTGCTGACCAGTTCGGTCTCGGTCTTCAGCGACGTGAGCAGGATCCACAGCGCGGGGAAGAAGCCGTTGACCACCACCAGGCCGGCGGCGATCAGGCGCAGGCTGCGCGAATCGAAGATCGACCGGGTCATGCGTTGTTTCCGATGCGGCGCAGGTAGAAGCCGGTGACCACCAGCGACAGCACGAACATGCACACGGCCAGCGTGGAGCCGTAGCCGACGTCGAGGTAGTCGATCGTGGTCTTGTGAATCAGCATCGCCAGCGTCTCGGTGCTGTTGCCCGGCCCGCCCTTGGTCATGGTGTACGGGATGTCGAAGGTCTGCAGCGCGGTGATTGTGCGGAAGATCAGCGCCACCACGATCGACGGCGCCAGCATCGGGATCGTGATCTGCCAGAACTGCTGCCACTTCGACGCGCCGTCCACCTCCGCGGCCTCGTACAGCGAACGCGGAATCATCTGCAGCCCGGCCAGCAGGATCAGCGCCATGAAGCTGCTGGTCTTCCAGATGATGGTCAGGCAGATGGCGGCGAAGGCCCAGTTCGGCCGCAGCAGCCACATCGCAGGCTCCGCCGGCGCGGCCACGCGCCGCACGACGTCGTTGACGACGCCGTACTCGGTGTGGAAGAACCACGCGAAGATCAGGCCGGCGAAGGCCAGCGGCAGCGCCCAGGGCAGCAGCAGCGCCAGCCGCACCGGCCACTTGCGCTTGAAGGGCAGATTGGCCAGCAGCGCCAGGCCCATGCCCACCACCAGCGCGCCGGGCACGGTGATCAGCGTGATCAGGACCGTGTTCGTGGTGGCGTTCCAGAAGTCCGGGTCCTTGAACACGAGCACGTAGTTCTCGAAGCCGACGAACTTGACGCCGCTGCCGCCGGACAGGCGCAGGTCGTGGAAGCTGTTCCAGATCAGCTTGCCGATCGGATAGACGACGATCAGCGCCAGCAGGATGAATGCAGGCGCGAGCAGCATGACGCCGAGCGTCTTCTCGCTCGGGTCACGCCAGTTCCTCAGCGGGCTCGCGCCTGCAGCCATCGCGTCCTCTCCCTCAGCGCATCACGCGCGCCAGTCGCGACTCGATCTCGGCCACGCCCTCCTCGGGCTTCTTGGTCCGGGCGAGCACGGCGCTGGTGGTGGTGCGGATCACGTCGCTGACCTGGCCATAGTCCTTGCTCATCGGACGGCTCTTGCCGGCGATCACCACGTTGGCGGCGTCCTTGAACCACGGCACGGCCTTGACCACGTCGGCGTCGGTGTAGACGCCGGGGTAGGTGGCCAGCAGCGAGCCCTCGACGGCGAGGAACTTGCTCGACTCGGGGCTGGACAGGTGCTTGACCAGGTTGGCCGCGGCCTGCTTGTTCTTGCTGAACGCGCTCACCGCCCACTGCCAGCCGCCGACGCAGGTGGCGCTGCGGCCGCCAGCCATGGCCGGCAGCGGCATCACGCCGACCTTGCCCTTGACCTGCGAGTCGGCGTCGTCCTTGAAGCGGTCCCAGGCGAAGCCCCAGTTGATGGCGAACACCACCTGGCCGGCCTTGAACTCGTTGACCGTGTCGGGCGTCTTCACCTCGGCCACGTTCTTCTTGATCACGCCCTGGTCGACCATGTTCAGCCAGGTGGCCAGGCCCTTGGCGGCGGCGCCCTTGTCCAGCGTCATCTTGCCGGCGGCGTCGTTGAACTCCTTGCCCTGGCCCCAGTAGGGCAGCAGGAAGGTGCACACCGCGCCCTCGATCGGCGCGCCCTGGATCGACAGGCCCTGCAGGTTCGGATTGCCTTCGGCCTTCTGGATCTTGGCGGCGGCGGCGGACAGCTCGTCCCAGGTCTTGGGCTCCTTCACGCCATGCTTGTCGAGCAGGTCCTTGCGGTAGTACATGAACATCGCGTCGGCGAACGCCGGCATCGCGGCGATCTTGCCGTCCACCACGTTGGAGTTGGCGTACACCGGCAGGAACGGCTTCATCACGTCGGCGGGCTTGCCGATGTAGGCGTCCAGCGGCTCGAGCCAGCCGGCGCCGAAGTACTGCGCCGGGTTGACGATGTCGATCAGGTAGATGTCGATCGCCGGGTCCTTGGCGTTGAGCACGGTGGACAGGTACTGGCGCTGCAGCTCGCTGGTGGCGCCGCCGGTCTCGATCTCGATCTTCACGCCGGGGTTCTTGGCCTGGTACTGGTCGAACAGCTTGCGCATCAGGTCCGGGCGCTGGTTCGAGCCGCCGGAGAACACGCGCAGCGTGGTCTGCGCCAGGGCCGGGGCGCTGGCCAGTGCGGTCACCAGGGCCAGCAGCGGGAACAGGATTCTTCTCTTCATCTCGGGTCTCCTTCGTTGGACGGGTACTTTCGGCCTGCGGCCGGGCTCAGCGCTCACGCAGGTCGTTCTCGACGACGACCTTCTTCATGGTCTCGAACTCGTTCATCGCGAAGCGGCGGAACGCCTCGCCGTCGCGCCACACCAGCGGGCTGTTGGCCGCCTGCGCCCGCGCCTTGTAGAGCGTGGTGTCGGTGGCGGCGCGACAGGCGGACTCGAGCCGCGTGCGCAGCTCGGCCGGCAGGCCCTTGGGGGCGACCAGCCCGCCCCAGACCGAGCCGCGCACCGGCACGCCCAGCTCCTTGGCGCTGGGCACCTGCTCGAAGCCGGGCACGCGCTTGTCGGTCAGCGCCAGCAGCGGCCGCAGCTGGTGCTGCACCGCCACCGGCGGCGTCTCGTTGAACACCTGGATCTCGCCGTTCTTCAGCGGCACGACCATGTCGCCGGTGCTCTTGTAGGGCACGTGCAGCGCGGCCACGCCGTGGTGCTTCCACTGCTGCAGGCCGCTGATGTGCAGCGCGGTGCCGATGCCCGACGAGCCGTAGTTGAAGCGCGCGCCTGCGGCCTGGGCCGCGGCCACCAGCGACTTGTAGTCGCGGTGCGGCGAAGTCTCGGGCACCAGGGTCAGCAGCGGCACGTCGTAGGTGCCGCACAGGTAGTCGAAGCTCTCCGGCGAGTAGCCGGCGTTGTCGCGCCGCGCCGGCTGGATCACCAGCGGGCCGATGGTCGTCATCGACAGCGTGTAGCCGTCGGGCCGCGCACGCGCCACGTTGCCCATGCCGATGGCGCCGCCGGCACCGGCGGTGTTGAGCACCACCACCGAGCCGCCGATCTGGCGCGCGAACTCGTCGGCCAGGATGCGCGCCATGATGTCGGTGGTGCCGCCGGGCCCGAAGGGCACGACGATGGTGACCGGCCGCTCCGGGAAGCGGGCCTGGGCGGCGGCGTTGCCGGCCGTGCCGGCGGCGACGGCCGCGAGCGCGAGCGTCGCGGCGCGTCGGGTTGCATGGTGCTTCATAGTGCCTGGCCGCCCTGGCGGTCGAAGAGGTGGAGGTGGTCGGGGTTGACGTGCAGCGCGACCTCGGAGCCGGCCGGCTGGCGGAACGACGCCGGGCAGCGCGCCACCATGTCGGTGCTGCCGACGTTGATCGTGACCAGCGTCTCGGCGCCCAGCGGCTCGAGCAGCTGCACGCGCGCGGGCAGCACGATGTCGCCCGCGGCGGGCGCCAGGCGCAGGTTCTCCGGGCGCACGCCGAGCTTGGGGGCGTCGCTGCGCGCGGCGCGGGCGGCCAGCGCGCGCGGCAGGCGCAGGCGCACGCCGCCGAGGTCGGCGGCCATGTCGTCGCCGTCGCGCGCCAGCGTGCAGTCCACCAGGTTCATCGGCGGCGCGCCGGTGAAGCCGGCCACGAACAGCGCGGCAGGCCGGTTGTAGATGTCGTCCGGCGTGTCGTACTGCATCAGGCGGCCGGCGCTGAGCACGGCGATGCGGTCGGCCATGGTCATGGCCTCGACCTGGTCGTGCGTGACGTAGATGATGGTGGCGCCCAGACGCTGGTGCAGCCGCTTGATCTCGCTGCGCATCTCGCCGCGCAGCTGCGCGTCCAGGTTGGACAGCGGCTCGTCGAACAGGAACACCTTGGGCTGGCGCACGATGGCACGGCCGATGGCCACGCGCTGGCGCTGGCCGCCCGACAGCTGCCCGGGGCGACGGTCGAGCATGTGGTCGATGCGCAGCAGCTTGGCCGCATCCATCACGCGGCGCGTGATCTCGGCCTCGTCGGTGCCGCGCAGGCGCAGCCCGAAGGCCATGTTGTCGTACAGGTTCTTGTGCGGGTAGAGCGCGTAGTCCTGGAACACCATCGCGATGTCGCGGCTGCGCGGCGGCAGGTCGTTGACCACCTGGTCGCCGATGCGCACGTCGCCGCCGGTGATGGTCTCCAGCCCGGCGATCATGCGCAGCAGCGTGCTCTTGCCGCAGCCCGACGGCCCGACGAAGACGACGAACTCGCCGTGCCGGATGTCCAGGTCGATGCCGTGGATGACGTTGTTCTTGCCGTCGTAGCTCTTGACGACGCCGCGCAGCTCCACCGAGGCCATGTCAGTACGCTCCCTGGCCCGACGGTGGCGTGGTCGTGCCGTGCTGCAGCGTGTGCACGTGCTCCTCGCCTTCGGGCGTGGTCAGCGCCTTGACCGCCGCCTGCGCGCCGCGCATCAGCAGGCCCAGGTCGCTGCCGATGGCCACGTAGCTGTAGCCCATGGCGCGGTACTGCACCACCAGCTCGGGCGTACCGCCCACGGTGCCGATCGGCTTGCCGATGGCCTTGCAGCGCCGCGCCGCGTCGGCCATCAGCGCCATCACGTCCGGGTGCGTGGTGTTGCCGGGCACGCCGAGGGCGGCCGACAGGTCGCCCGGGCCCATGAAGATCGAGTCCACGCCGGGCACCGACGCGATGGCCTCCAGGTTGGCCAGCGCGGCCGGCGTCTCGATCTGCACCACGGTGCCGACGGTGCGGTTGGCGGTCTTGGCGTAGTCCGGCACGGTGCCGAACTTCGAGCCGCGGCTCATGCCGGCCAGGCCGCGGTTGCCCTCGGGCGGGTAGCGCATCGCCGCCACCGCGCGCGCAGCCTCGTCGGCGTTCTGCACGAAGGGCACCAGCAGCGTGGTGGCGCCGGCGTCGAGCACGCGCTTGATCATCACGGTGTCGTTCCAGGGCACGCGCACGATCGGCACCATCTTCGTGTTGCCGGCGGCCTGCAGCAGCTGGATCACCTCCATCATGTCCAGCGGCGTGTGCTCCATGTCGATCACGCCCCACTGGAAGCCGGCATGGCCCATGGCCTCGGTGACCAGCGGGCTGGCGGCCATGATCCAGGTGCCCAGGGGTGCCTGCGAGCCGCAGGACTTGAGCAGTTGGCGCAGCGGGTTCATGGCGGGCTCCTTCAGTAGATGACGGGCTCGGCGGTCGGCGCCGCGCCCTGCAGGAAGTCGAAGTCGCAGCCCTCGTGGGCCTGCGTCACGTGCTGGCGGTACAGGCGGGCGTAGCCGCGCTCGTAGGGTTCGGGCGCCGGGCGCCAGCCGGCTCGGCGGCGGGCCAGTTCGTCGTCGGGCACGTCCAGGTGCAGGCGGCGCGCGTCGATGTCGACCTCGATCCAGTCGCCGGTGCGCACCAGCGCCAGCGGGCCGCCGACGGCGGACTCGGGGCTGACGTGCAGGATGCAGCTGCCGTAATGGGTGCCGCTCATGCGCGCGTCGGAGATGCGCACCATGTCGCGCACGCCGCGGTCGAGCAGCTTCTTCGGGATCGGCAGGCCGCCCCATTCGGGCATGCCCGGCGCGCCCACCGGCCCGGCGTTGCGCAGCACCAGCACGCTGGACTCGTCGCAGTCGAGCGCCGGGTCGGCGCAGGCAAGGTTCATCTGCGCCGGGTCGTCGAACACGATGGCGCGGCCGCGGTGACGGAAGAACTTCGGGCTCGCGGCGCTGGCCTTCATCACCGCCCCGTCGGGGGCGAGATTGCCGCGCAGCACGGCGAGCGCGCCGCTGGCCGACACCGGGCGGTCGAGCGGGCGGATCACCTCGTCGTCGAGCACCTGCACGCCGGCGAGGTTCTCGCCGAGCGTGCGGCCGTTGGCGTTGCGCTGGGACAGGTCGAGGTGATCGCGGATGCGCGACATCAGCGCGGGCACGCCGCCGGCATAGTGGAAGTCCTCCATCAGCCGGTCGCCGCTGGGGAACAGGTTGGCCAGCACCGGCACGCGGCGGCCCGCCGCGTCGAGGTCGTCGAGCGTGAAGGGCACGCCGGCGCGCCGCGCCATCGCGATCATGTGCACCGCGGCATTGGTGGAACCGCCCAGCGCCATCTGTACCGCGGCAGCGTTGAGGAAGGCGCCGCGCGTGAGCAGCGCCTGCGGCACGAGGTCGTCCCACACCATCTGCACGATGCGCTCGCCGCAGGTGGTGGCCATGCGCACGTGGGCCGCGTCCATCGCCGGGATCGCGGTGGAACCGGGCAGCGCCAGACCCAGCGCCTCCACCAGCGAGGTCATCGTGCTGGCGGTGCCCATGGTGTTGCAGGTGCCCGGGCTGCGCGTCATGTGCGACTCGAGCTTGACCCAGTCGGCGTCGCTGACGCGGCCGGCCTGGTATTCGTCCCAGAACATGCGCGTGTGCGTGCCGGCGCCGACGCGGCGCTCGGGCTGCCCGGGCTTCAGGTAGCGGTCGTTGAGCATCGGGCCGGCAGCGCAGAACAGCGTCGGCACGCCCATGCTGATGGCGCCCATCAGCGTGCCGGGCGTGGTCTTGTCGCAGCCGGCCAGCAGCACCGCGCCGTCCACCGGCAGCGAGCGCAGCAGTTCCTCCACCTCCATCGCGAGCAGGTTGCGATAGAGCATGGTGGTGGGCTTGACCATCACCTCGCCCAGGCTCAGCGCGGGCAGCTCGAACGGCAGGCCGCCGGCCAGCAGGATGCCGCGCTTGACCGATTCCGCCCGCTCGCGCAGGTGCGCGTGGCAGGGCGACAGGTCGCTCCAGGTGTTGATGATGGCGATGCAGGGCCGGCCCATCACGTCCTCGCGGCGCAGGCCCATCTGCTGGGCGCGCTGGCGGTGCGCGAACGCGCGCATGCCGCCGGCATTGAACCAGCGGCGGCTGCGCAGGTCGTCGAGGGACTTGGGCACGGCGGCTAGGGTGAGTGCGGATGCAGCGCGGAAATGACAGCGCTAACATTATCCCGACCACCACCCTCTGTCATCCACGCAAACCCGGATGCCCGCCGCCCCCCGCACCGCCGCCCGGACGCCCCGCCGCGGCCATGGCCGCGCCACGCTGGCCGATGTGGCCGCCGCCGCCGGGGTGACCGCGATCACGGTGTCGCGCTACCTGCGCGAGCCGCACCGGGTGGCCGCCGGCACCGCCGAGGCGATCGGCCGTGCCCTGGCGACCACCGGCTACGTGCCGAACAAGCAGGCCGGCGCGCTGGCCAGCGCCGGCACGGGCGCGTCGCGCATGGTGGCCGCGCTGATCCCCAGCATCGCCAACTCGATCTTCGCGGAGACGGTCCAGGGCCTCGCCGACGGGCTGCAGGGCTCGGGCTGCGAGCTGTTGCTGGCGTCGACCAACTACTCGATCGAGCGCGAGGAGGAACAGCTGCGCGCGCTGATGGGCTGGTTCCCGAGCGCGATCGTGGTCACCGGCCGGCGCCACAGCCCGGGCGCGCTGGCGCTGATGCGCGCCGCACGCAGCCGCGGCGCGCCGGTGATCGAGGTCTGGGACCACCATCGCAGCGCGCGCGGCTTCACCCAGATCGGCTTCGACCATGCCGAGGTGGGCCGTGCGATGGCCGCCCACCTGCTCGACCGCGGCCACCGCACGCTGGCCTACGTGGACAGCGGCGTGGCGGAGGACTTCCGGGCCCACGAGCGCGGCGAGGCCTTCATCGCCGCCGCCGCCGCGCGCGGCGTGCAGGTGCGCCGCGTGGTGGCGCCGCAGGCCGAGGCCATCGAGGCCGGCCGTGCCGCGCTGGCGTCGCTGATTGGCCCGCGCGGCCGCCCCGGCGTGGCGGCGGCCGCCTTCGCCAACGACCACCTGGCCTGCGGCGCGCTGCTCGAGGCGCAGGCCCGCGGCATCGCGGTGCCGGCGTCGCTGGCGCTGCTGGGCTTCGGCGACTTCGTGCTCGGGCGCCAGCTCGCGCCCGGGCTGTCCACGGTGCACCTGCCGCGGCTGGAGATCGGGCAGGCGGCCGCCGGCGCGCTGCTCGCGTCGCTGGCCAGCGGCCAGCCTGCCCCCGACCAGCGCCTGCCGTGGACCCTGGTGGCCCGCGGCAGCAGCTGAGCCGTGGCCGCGTCCTGGGGGTCGGCCGCGGCCGCCGGGCTGGCGCTCGGCGCCGGGCTCATCGTGGCCATCGGCGCGCAGAACGCCTTCGTGCTGCGCCAGGGCCTGCGGCGCGAGCATGTCGGCCCCGTGGTGCTGTTCTGCGCCGGGGCCGACGCGCTGCTGATGACGGCCGGCGTGCTGGGCGTGGGCGGTGCGCTGGCCGCGGCGCCGCGGCTGGCGACCGCGCTCACGCTGGCGGGCTGCGTGTTCCTGCTCGCCTACGGGCTGCGCGCGCTCTGGCGCGCCGGGCGCCCGGGCGTGCTCGTGGCCGACGCGGGGGCCGCCGCCACGCCACGCGCGGCAGTGCTGGCGCAGGCCGCGGCGTTCACGCTGCTCAATCCGCATGTGTACCTGGACACCGTGCTGCTGGTGGGCACGATGGGTGCGCAGTACCCCGGCACGCAGCGCGCGGCCTTCCTGGCCGGCGCCTGCGCGGCCAGCGCGCTGTGGTTCACCGCGCTCGGGTTCGGCGCCCGCCGGCTCGCGCCCTGGTTCGCGCGGCCGTCGGCGTGGCGCCTGCTCGACGCCGCGGTCGGCGTCACGATGCTGGTGCTGGCGGCGTGGCTGGCTCGCCCGCTGTGGGCGGCATCCCCGTCCGGCTGAGGCGCTGCGCCCGGGCCGAGCCGGCCCAGCGCAGCAGCGTGTCGTGCAGGCGCTGCGCGTCGATCGGCTTGGTGAGAAAGTCGTTCATGCCGGCGGCCAGCGCGTCGTCGCGCTCCGACGTGAGCGCGGCCGCCGTCAGCGCGATGATCGGCAGCGTGCGCGCGTCGAAGCGCTCGCGCAGGCGGCGCGTGGCCTCGTGGCCGCCCTGCACCGGCATCTGCACGTCCATCAGCACCAGGTCGAACGGCCGCGACGTCTCGGCGCGCTGGTGCACCGCGGCCACCGCCTCGACGCCGTTGGCCGCCTCGGACACCTCCACGCCCCACTGCCGCAGCAGGGCCACCGCGATCATCATGTTGACCGGGTTGTCCTCGACGATCAGCAGCGACAGGCCCTCGAGCGGGCTGGGCAGCACGTCCGCGGCCAGGTAGGTGGCGCCCGGGCCGTCCTGCGCGCCGGCCGGCAGCGGCAGCTCGGCCCAGAAGCGGCTGCCCAGGCCGATGCGGCTCTCGAGCCCGACCTCGCCGCCCATCAGGTGCGCCAGCTCGCGGCAGATCGACAGGCCCAGGCCGGTGCCGCCGTAGCGGCGCGTGGTCGAGTCGTCGGCCTGCGTGAAGGGCATGAACAGGCGTTGCTGCACCTGCGGCGCGATGCCGGGGCCGGTGTCCTCCACCTCGAAGCGGATGCGCGGCCCGCCGGCGCCGCGCACCCACACCCGCACCGAGCCCGCCTCGGTGAACTTGAGCGCGTTGGACAGGAAGTTCGACAGGATCTGCCGCACCCGCACCGCGTCGCCGCGTACGCGGCGCGGCACGTCGGCGGCGACCTCCATCGCCAGCGTCAGCGAGCGGGCCTCGGCCAGGGCGGCATAGCCGTGCTCGATCGACTCCAGCAGCGCGTGCAGGTCGAACTCGGCCTGCTCCAGCGCCAGCTTGCCGGCCTCGATCTTGGACAGGTCGAGGATGTCGCTGATGACGCCCGACAGCGCGCGCGCGCTGTCGTCGATCTGCGCCAGGTACTGGCTGCGGCGCGCCTCGTCCAGGCCCGGCTGGCGCGCCAGGCGGGCCAGCCCCACCAGGCCGTTGAGCGGCGTGCGGATCTCGTGGCTGGTGTTGGCGAGGAACGCGCTCTTGGCGCGGTTGGCGGCCTCGGCCTCGTCGCGCGCGCGGGCCAGCGCCTCGGCCACCGCGCGCTTCTCGGTCACGTCCTCCGCGATCCAGATGGTGGCGCCCTTGGCCGGGTGGTGCGGGTCGATCGGGCGCGCCAGCACGCGGCAGGTGAAGATGCTGCCGTCGCGGCGGCGCATCGGGCGCTCGAACTCCACCGCTTCGCCCCGCGACAGGCGCGGCCCGATCAGGCCGCCCAGTTCCTCGTAGGCCGCCTCGTCGACCGAGACGATCGACGCCGGCTGGGCCACCAGCTCGTCGGCCTGCCAGCCGAACATCTGCGCGAAGGTCGGGTTGACGAGCTGGAAACGGCGGTCGCGGGTCAGCGCGATGCCGATCGACGCATTGGCCAGGATCGCCTCGCGCTCGAGCCGCTCGCGCTCGGCAGCGGTGACGTCGCGCCCGTTGATCACGAGGTACTCGCGCCCTTCCATGCCGAAGCGCGCGGCCGACACCAGCAGAGAGAAGTCGCGGCCCTGGCGGTCGCGGAACACCACCGGCAGGTCGCGCACCTCGCCGCGCTCGCGCACCTGGGCCACGAAGCGTTCGCGCGAGTCGCCCGGGCCCCAGATGCCCAGCTCGACCGCGGTGCGGCCGATCGCCTCGTCGCGCGACCAGCCCGACAGCGCCACGAAGGTGTCGTTGATCATCACGTAGCGGCCGGTGACGATGTCGGTCAGCGTGATCAGGTCGGGGCTGGTGGCCACCACGTGCGACAGCAGCGCCTCGCTGCGCTCGCGCGCCAGCTCGGCGCGCAGCCGCTCGGTCTCGTCGCGGTAGATCGACAGGATCGCCGGGCCGCCCTCGGCCTCGATGTTGACGCTGGTGACCTGCACCGTCAGGCGCCGGCCGGCCGTGGTGAGCAGGCCGAACTGCTGCGGCGGCGTGGCCTCGCCCACCGGCAGCGTGGCCAGCCACGCGGCACGGCGCGTGGCCAGGTCGCGCGAGCCGTCGGACTCCTCGTAGAAGGACAGCAGCGGCTGGCCGATCAGCTCGCCGGGCGCCCAGGCGCCGAACAGCGCCAGCGCGGCGACGTTGGCGTCGAGCACGCGGCCGTCGCGGTGCAGCACCAGCGGCGACGGCGAGCGCGTGAACAGCTCGCGGTAGCGGGCCTCGGTGGCGGTGCGCTGCAGCTCCGCCTCGCGCTCGGGCGTGATGTCGCGGCCCACGCCCCAGTAGCCGCTGAACAGCCCGCGGTCATCGAAGCGCGCGCGCCCGCTCATCGTCAGCCAGCGGCGGCGCCCGTCGGGCCCAGCGCGGCCCAGCACCAGCGCCGTCAGCGGCCGCCGCGCCTCGAGGTCGGCGCGCAGCGCGTCCATCGCGTCGGGATCGAGCCCGAACCCTTCGATGTCCCAGGGCGCGAGTCCGATGCAGCGGTCGACGGCCAGCACCGTCACGCCCGGGCTCTGCTCGGACACGAGGACAAAGCGCAGCTCCGCGTCGGTCTCCCAGTACCAGTCGGCGGCCACGGCCAGCAGGCCGACGAAGCGCTGCTCGCGCCGCCGCAGGCCGGCCATGGTGGTGTCCAGCGTGCGGCGCACGAGCTGGCCGATCACCGTGCCGGCCAGCAGCAGCGCGACGTGACCAGCGAACAGCTCGACCACCTGGGACGGGGCGGCTGCGGACCCGGCTCCGGCAGAGGCCTCCACCACGGTCAGGGATGCCAGGAACAGGAACTGGCCGGCGGCCACACCGAGCGCCACGCTGCGCGGCACCAGGGTTGCCGCCACCAGCAGCAGCGGCACGAAGGCCAGGGCCACCAGCCCCAGCCTCTGGCCGCTGGCCACAGCCAGCGCATCGATGCCGAGCGTGCACAGCACCAGGGCCAGGGCCAGTGTGCGTGCCAGCGGCAGCGTACTCGGCCGCAGCGCGACGGCGCCGAACGCGGCGGCCAGCAGGCCGCACAGGGCCGCCGACAACCGCGGCGAACCGCGCGCTGCCAGCTCCGGCGCGGCCAGGAACAGCCCCATGAACAGCAGCGAGACGAGCACGCCGACGGCCATGAACAATCGCACCAGGGCCGCGTCGCCGTGGCGCGCGGCGTCGGCCGGGTCGCGACGCGCACGCCCGTCGTGCGCGGCAGGCGACACGGCGGCGCGCTTGCTCATCCAGGGCCGCCTAGCGCAGCGCCTCGGCCAGGGTCTCTCGCGTGGCGCGCGCGGCGTCGCGCGCGGCCTGCGCGAACTCGGCCGTGGCACCGGCATACAGGATGGCACGCGACGAATTGACGATCACCGCGCCGTCGGCGCGCCAGCCGGCGCGCACCGCGGCATGGGCGTCGCCGCCCTGCGCACCCACGCCGGGGACCAGCAGCGGCAGTGTCGGCGCCAGCTCCCGCACGCGCGCGATCTCCGCCGGCGCGGTGGCGCCCACGACCAGGCCGAGCCGGCCCGCGGCGGCGCCGGCACCCCAGGCGCCGGCGGCCAGTCGCGCCACCTTCTCGTAGAGCAGGCCGCCGTCGGCCAGCGGCAGCGACTGCAGGTCGGCGGCGCCGGGGTTGGAGGTGCGGCACAACAGGAACAGCGCACGGCCGTCGTAGCGCAGGTAGGGCTCGATCGAGTCGAAGCCCATGTACGGCGACAGCGTCACCGCGTCGGCCTGGTAGCGCACGAAGGCCTCGCGGGCGTACTGCTCGGCGGTGGCGCCGATGTCGCCGCGCTTGGCGTCGAGGATCACCGGCACGTCCGGCGCGACGCGCCGCATGTAGGCCATCAGCTGCTCGAGCTGGTCCTCGGCGCGCTGCGCGGCGAAGTAGGCAATCTGCGGCTTGAACGCGCAGGCGAGGTCCTTGGTAGCGTCGACGATGCGGGCGCAGAAGTCGAAGATGCGCGTCGCGTCGCCGCGCCAGGGCTCGGGAAAGCGCTGCGGCTCGGGGTCCAGGCCCACGCACAGCAGCGAGTCGCGGCGCTGCTGCGCGGCCTGCAGGCTGGCGAGGAAGTTCATCGGTCGCGCCCCGCGGGCGTGAAGCGGCGCGCCAGGTCGACGGCGCAGCCGGTGTAGCTGGCCGGCGTCATCGCCTTGAGCCGCTCGCGCTCGGCCAGCGGCACCTCGGTGAGCGTGTCGATGAAGGCCAGCATCGCCTCGCGCGTGATGGCGCGGCCGCGCGTCAGCGCCTTCAGCCGCTCGTAGGGATTGGCCGCGCCATAGCGGCGCATCACGGTCTGGATCGGCTCGGCCATCACCTCCCAGGCCGCGTCGAGGTCGGCCGCCAGCGCGGCGGCATCCACCTCCAGCTTGGCCATGCCCTTGGCGATGCCGTCGTAGCCGAGCACCGAGTAGCCGAAGGCCACGCCCATGTTGCGCAGCACGGTGGAATCGGTGAGGTCGCGCTGCCAGCGGCTGACCGGCAGCTTCTGCGCCATGTGCGACAGCAGCGCGTTGGCCAGTCCCAGGTTGCCTTCGGCGTTCTCGAAGTCGATCGGGTTGACCTTGTGCGGCATGGTCGAGCTGCCGATCTCGCC
Source organism: Aquabacterium sp. T101 (assembly GCF_057219775.1). Classification (NCBI taxonomy): domain Bacteria; kingdom Pseudomonadati; phylum Pseudomonadota; class Betaproteobacteria; order Burkholderiales; family Sphaerotilaceae; genus Aquabacterium; species Aquabacterium sp. T101. Next base: position 111,601 of record NZ_JBXVVZ010000003.1, on the reverse strand, counting down.
TTCGCGCGTCTTCTGGCGGAAGTAGCCCAGGCTGATGTAGCCCCAGGCGTCGCGCGACCAGTCCACCAGCACGGTGTTGGCGCGCGCGATGGCGTCGAACAGCTCGGCGATCCAGTCGTGCGGCTCGATCTGGATGGTGTACGGGTTGAAGGTCAGGCCCAGGCGCTCCTCGACGACGCGGCGCGAGAACGCCTCCCAGTCGAAGGCCGGGTAGGCGGCCAGGTGCGCGTTGTAGTTGCCCACCGCGCCGTTCATCTTGGCCATCGGCTGCACCGCGGCAATGCGCTCGCGCGCGCGCGCCAGACGGGCGGCCACGTTGGCCAGCTCCTTGCCCACCGTGGTGGGGCTGGCGGTCTGGCCGTGGGTGCGCGCCAGCATCGGCTGCGCGGCCTGGGCGTGCGCCATCGCGGTGAGCGCGTCCACCAGGCCGTCCAGCGCCGGCAGCAGCACGTCCGTGCGCGCGGCCTGCAGCATCAGCGCATGGCTGGTGTTGTTGATGTCCTCGCTGGTGCAGGCGAAGTGCACGAACTCGCCGGCGGCCTTGAGCTCGGGGCTGTGCTCGAAGCGCGACTTGAGCCAGTACTCCACGGCCTTGACGTCATGGTTGGTGGTGCGCTCGATGTCCTTGATGGCCTGGGCATCGGCCTCGGAGAAGCGCACCACCAGCCCGCGCAGCAGGCCGCGCGCGGCCTCGGACAGCGGCCGGAACTCGGGAAAGCCGGCGTCGGACAGGGCGATGAACCACTCCACCTCCACCTGCACCCGACGGTGCATCAGCCCGAATTCGGACAGCAGGGTGCGCAGCGGCGCGACACGGGCGGCGTAGCGGCCGTCCAGCGGAGACAGGGCGGTCAGCGTCGAATGAACCATCACCCGGGATTGTAGGTGGCCGGCCCCGGCGCGCCGCAGGGCGGCAGGCCCGCGACTTGCGTCGTATCCTGATCGGGATCACACCGGAGACCGCGATGCCCGCTCCTGCCGCCGCCGTGCACGAACTGACCCACCCGCTGATCCGGCACAAGCTGACGCTGATGCGCGAGAAGGACCGCAGCACCAGCGGATTCCGGCGCCTGCTCAACGAGATCGGCATGCTGATGGCCTACGAGCTGACGCGCGACATGCCGACGCAGGCGGTGCAGATCGAGACCCCGCTGGAAACCACGACCGGCCACCTGATCGACGGCCGCAAGACGGTGCTGGTGCCGATCCTGCGCGCCGGGCTCGGCCTGGTGGACGGCATGCTCGAGGTGGTGCCCGGCGCCCGCGTCGGCCACATCGGCCTGTACCGCGACCCCGACACGCTGGCCGCGGTGGAGTACTACTTCAAGATGCCCGACCACATGGACGAGCGCGACGTGATCGTGCTCGACCCGATGCTGGCCACGGGCCACTCCGCCGCCGCCGCGGTGACGAAGCTCAAGGAGCGCGCGCGTCCGCGGTCGATCCGGCTGGCCTGCCTGCTGGCCGCGCCGGAGGGCATCGCGCACCTGCACGGTGTGCATCCGGACGTGCCGCTGTTCACCTGCGCGATCGACCGCTGCCTCAACGAGCACGGCTATATCCTGCCCGGGTTGGGGGATGCCGGCGACCGGATCTTCGGCACCAAGTAGGGCAGAATCGATTCGACCCCCACCACGCTCTGACGACGCCTGACCCCATGAAACTGATCGGCGCCTACACCAGCCCCTACGTCCGCAAGGTACGCATCGTGCTGGCGGAAAAGAAGCTCGACTACCAGTTCATGCTCGAGGACGTCTGGAACAGCGACGCGATCCTGCACGCCAACCCGCTGGGCAAGGTGCCCTGCCTCGTGATGGAAGGCGGCGAGGCGGTGTTCGACTCGCGCGTCATCGTCGAGTACGTGGACACGCTGTCGCCGGTGGGCCGGCTGATCCCGTCCAACGGCCGCGAGCGCGCCGAGGTGCGCACCTGGGAAGCGCTGGCCGACGGCCTGCTCGACGCCGCCATCCTGGCCCGCCTCGAGAAGACCTGGGCCGGCCGCACCGACGCGCAGCGCAGCCCGCAGTGGATCGAGCGCCAGATGACCAAGATCGACTCGGCCCTGGTGGCGATGTCCAAGGGCCTGGGCGACAAGCCCTTCTGCGCCGGCATCCACCTCACCCTGGCCGACATCGCCGTCGGCTGCGCGCTGGGCTACCTCGACTTCCGCTTCGCCGACCTCGACTGGCGCACCCCGCACCCCAACCTGAAGCGCCTGCACGACAAGCTCGCCCAGCGGCAGAGCTTCATCGACACGGTGCCGGTGTAACCCCCCCGTTGCGCCTTCGGCGCTCCCCCCCAGGGGGGCGACGCCAGCGGGCCGGCGGAGCCGGACCCGCGGCGTCTGCTGGAATGCGCGGGCTTCGCCGCGCATGGCACGCCACCGATCTGCCCAGGTAGCTGCCCGATTGAGGCGCTGCCCGTCAGCAAATGCGGGTTACCGGAACACAGCCCGCAAGAGCCAGTCTGCCACGCAGACGCCGCGGGTCCGGCTCCGCCGGCCCGCCGGCGTCGCCCCCCTGGGGGGGAGCGCCGAAGGCGCAACGGGGGGGGGTCCGATGATGGCGGCTACGCCGCCATCATCAATGACCCGCTACGGACGTCCCAGCTGAGCTTGCGGTAGATGTTGCCGACGCGGCGGCCGACGGCTTCGAGCGACAAGGCCATCGCCGCGGCCACCTCGGGCAGGCGGGCGCCCTGGGCCACCAGTTGCGCCAGGCGGCGCTCGCCGGGCGAGAGCTTCAATGGGTTGCTGCCGTGCGTGTGCCAGTCGAGCGCGCGGTCGTCGGCGGGCGACGCGTCGCGCGGGGGCGAGACCGGCTCGCCGAAGAACTGCAGCAGCTCCCACGCCAGCGGCGGCGCCAGCGCGGCCTCACCGCGCACCATGCGCTGCAGCACCGAGGGGGCGACGGACATGTCGGTGTCCAGCATGTAGGCGTCGGCGCCGGCGGCCAGCGTGCAGAACAGCAGCGGGTCGGCGGCGTCGGCCGCCACCAGCAGCACGCGCGGACGGTCGGCTCGGCGCTCGCGCAGCTCGCGGACCAGCGACAGCGCCGCGCCGTCCTCGACGCGCAGGTCCACCATCACCAGCTCCGGGTCCAGGCGCGCCAGCTCCGACCTGGCGCGGTAAAGGGTGGCCGCCGCGCCCAGGACGCGGGCCTCGCGCGAGGCTTCGAGCGAGGCGCGTGCCGCGGCATTGCGCTGGGCGTCACGGCGGACGATGAAGACGGTGGACATCGGGAACGGCAGGCCGCGCGGGGCGGGACAACGGATCGAGACCCGATTGTCCCGAGCGGTCCGCCGCCGGCCACCCCGCGCCCGAGGGGCTCCCCCGCCGTCGCGGGCCCCGGCTCCGGGGGAGGGAGGCTCCCCGATCAGGCCGTGGCGACCTTCCAGCTCGCGCTGTCGGCCTGCGGCCAGTAGACGCGGTAGACGTTGTGCGGCCAGTCGGCGTCGCCGCGCATCGCCGCCATCAGCGCCCCGGGGGCGACGAAGGGCAGCAGGTTGGCCAGCAGCCGCACCTCCTGCTCGGCGGTGCGGCGCACGATGTGGCTGGCGGTGATCTGGCCGGGGTGCTCCAGGCCGGCGGCCTGCACCAGCTCCTTCAGCGCCTCCAGCGTGTTCTGGTGGAAGCGCCACACGCGCTCGGCCTTGTCGGTGACCACCAGCGCCTTCTGGCGCTGCGGGTCCTGCGTCGTGACGCCGGTGGGGCAGTGGCCGGTGTGGCAGGCCTGGGCCTGGATGCAGCCCAGCGCGAACATGAAGCCCCGCGCTGCATTGCACCAGTCGGCGCCAATGGCCATCAGCCGCGCGATGTCGAACGCGCTGATCACCTTGCCCGCGGCGCCCAGGCGCACGCGATCGCGCAAGTTCAGGCCGACCAGCGTGTTGTGCACCAGCAGCAGGCCTTCCTGCAGCGGCGCGCCGACATGGTCGGTGAACTCCAGCGGCGCCGCGCCGGTGCCGCCCTCGGCGCCGTCGACGACGATGAAGTCCGGCAGCAGCTGCGTCTCCATCATCGCCTTGGCCAGCGCGAACCACTCCCACGGATGGCCGATGCACAGCTTGAAGCCGGTGGGCTTGCCGCCCGACAGCTCGCGCAGCCGCGCGAGGAAGCGCAGCATCTCCACCGGCGTGTCGAAGGCGCTGTGGCGCGCCGGGCTGATGCAGTCCACGCCCACCGGCACGCCGCGCGCCGCGGCGATCTCCGGCGTGACCTTGGCGCCGGGCAGCACGCCGCCGTGGCCGGGCTTGGCGCCCTGCGACAGCTTCAGCTCGATCATCTTCACCTGCGGGTCGCGCGCATTGGCGGCGAACTTCTCCTCGCTGAAGCTGCCGTCGTCGTTGCGGCAGCCGAAGTAGCCCGAGCCGATCTCCCAGATCAGGTCGCCGCCGTGGGTGCGGTGATGCACGCTGATCGAGCCCTCGCCGGTGTCGTGCGCGAAGTTGCCGCGCCTGGCGCCGGCATTGAGGGCCAGCACCGCGTTGGCCGACAGCGCGCCGAAGCTCATCGCGGAGATGTTGAACACGCTGATGGCGTAGGGCTGGGTGCACAGCACGCCGCCCACCGTGACACGGAAGTCGTGGCTGGGCACCACCGTGGGCGCGATCGAGTGGTTGATCCACTCGTAGCCGTGCGCCTGCACGTCGAGCTGGGTGCCGAAGGGTCGCTTGTCCTGTTGGCCCTTGCTGCGCTGGTACACCAGCGAGCGCTGCTGGCGCGAGAACGGCGCCGCCTCGCGGTCGCTCTCGATGAAGTACTGGCGGATCTCCGGCCGCACAAACTCCAGCAGGAAGCGGAAGTGGCCGATGACGGGGTAGTTGCGCAGCACCGAGTGGCGCCCCTGGCGCGTGTCGCGCCAGCCCAGGCCGGTGAGCGCCAGGAACAGCAGCGCCCAGCCGCCGCCGAAACCGAAGGCCACCCAGCAGAACGCCATCAGCAGCGCGAGCACGGCGCACAGCGCCCAGGCGGTGTAGCGGACGGGGAAGTGCTGGTCCAGGCGGTTGAGCCACTCGTGCATGCCGTCTCCACGCCGGCTCGGGAGCGGCCGGGCTGGGCGATGGTACGGGCCGGCCGGCCGCGGCGCCATGGTGCTGCGCCGGGGGTCGTGGCGGCCGCGCCGCACCCTTCCGGCGCCGCGGGCGCTGGCTATACTTGCCGCCCACAGCGCCGATTTGCACCAGCTTGCGGGCGCTCAACAAATGCCGCTAAAGAGGGCCCGCCGAACCGGCGTCCGCACCTCCGCCGCGGCGCCGGTTCGTCGCTTCATGGGTTCCGTCGGTCAGGTCACGTCGCAGTCGATGCACTTCAGCGAGCCGCTGCCGCTGCGCAGCGGCGCGCGTCTGCTCGACTACCAGCTCGCCTACGAGACCTACGGCCGCCTGAACGCCGATCGCAGCAACGCGGTGCTGGTGTGCCATGCGCTCAATGCATCGCACCATGTGGCCGGCCTCGACGCGCAGGGACGCGAAGGCTGGTGGGACAACCTCGTGGGCCCCGGCAAGCCGCTGGACACCGACCGCTTCTTCGTCATCGGCATCAACAACCCGGGCTCGTGCTTCGGCTCCACCGGCCCGATGCATGCCAACCCGGACCCGGCCGCCGGCGGCCGCCCCTACGGTGCGGACTTTCCCGTGGTCACCGTGGAGGACTGGGTCGACGCCCAGGCCCGGCTGGTCGAGCGGCTGGGCATCGGGCAGCTCGCGGCGGTGCTGGGCGGAAGCCTGGGCGGCATGCAGGCGCTGTCGTGGACGCTGCGCTATCCGGAGCGCGTGCGCCACTGCATCGGCGTGGCCACCGCGCCCAACCTGTCGGCCGAGAACATCGCCTTCAACGAGATCGCGCGCCGCGCCATCATCACCGACCCCGACTTCCACGGCGGCCACTACTACGCCCACGGCGTGGTGCCGCGGCGCGGCCTGCGCATCGCGCGCATGATCGGCCACGTCACCTACCTGTCCGACGACGTCATGGCCAGCAAGTTCGGCCGCCGCCTGCGCGGCGGCGACGACAAGGGCTACAGCTTCGGCTACGACGTCGACTTCGAGATCGAGAGCTACCTGCGCTACCAGGGCGACAAGTTCAGCGACTACTTCGACGCCAACACCTACCTGCTCATCACGCGCGCGCTCGACTACTTCGACCCGGCCGCCGCCCATGGCGGCGACCTCGCGCGCACCTTCGCCGCCGCGCAGGCGAAGTACCTGCTGGTGAGCTTCACCACCGACTGGCGCTTCTCGCCGGCGCGCTCGCGCGAGCTGGTCAAGGCCCTGGTCACCAACCGGCAGCACGTCAGCTACGCCGAGATCGACGCGCCGCACGGCCACGACGCCTTCCTGCTCGACGACCCGCGCTACCACGGCGTGCTGCGCACCTACTTCGACCGCATCGCGACGGAGATCCCCGCCCCATGAACCGCCTCCCCATCGCCGCCACCCTGATGCTGGCCGCCGCGGCGCTGGCCGTGTCGGGCTGCGCCTCGTCCTCCGGGGCCGCCAAGGCGGGCGACGCCGTGGGGCAGGCCGCGTCGACGCCGCTGCAGGACCTGAACGTGGTGCGCGCCGAGATCCCGCCGGTGCTCAAGGCGGCTCAGAAGGCGCCCTACGCCGCGCCGGCCGACCGCTCCTGCGCGGCGCTGGCCGACGAGGTGCGAGCCCTCGACGCGGTGCTCGGCGCCGACCTCGACACCCCCGCGAGCAGTGCCAACCCGAGCCTGATCGAGCGCGGCGCCGGCGACGCGCTGCGCAACGCAGCCGAAGGCGTGATCCCCTTCCGCGGCTGGGTGCGCCGCCTGTCGGGGGCGGAGCGCTACTCGCGCGAGGTGGCCGCCGCGATCGCCGCGGGCACGGTGCGCCGCGCCTACCTCAAGGGCCTGGGCACGGCCGGCGCCTGCGCCGCCCCGGCCGCGCCGGCCGCGGACGCCCGCTAGGGCCGCACCGATGAGCGAGCGGCGCGACCTCGACGTGATCGCCGACCTGGTGCCGGCGGGCAGCCGCGTGCTCGACCTCGGCTGCGGCCGCGGCGAACTGCTCGCCCACCTGGTGCAGCACAAGGGCTGCACCGGCTACGGCATCGAGATCGACGACGCCAACCTGCAGGCCAGTCTGGCGCGCGGCATCGACGTGATCCAGCTCAACCTGGAAGAGGGCCTCGCGATGTTCGGCGACGCCAGCTTCGACGTCGTGCTGCAGCTCGACACGCTGCAGCACCTGCGCAATGCCGAAAAGATGCTGCAGGAGACGGCGCGCGTGGGCCGCATCGGCATCGTGAGCTTTCCGAACTTCGCCCACTGGCCCAACCGCCTGTCGGTGGCGCGCGGCCGCATGCCGGTGACCCGCGCGCTGCCCTACGAGTGGTACGACACGCCCAACATCCGCGTCGGCACGTATGCCGACTTCGAGGTGCTGGCGCGCCGCAACGGGCTGTCGATCCTGGACAGCTTCGGCCTGCGCGACGGCCGGCCGGTGCGCTTCTGGCCCAATGCCCGGGCCAGCGTGGCGGTGTTCAAGTTCGAGCGCCGCTGAGCGCGACGGCCGGTCCGCGTCACTGTGCGGTGGTGCCGCCGGACGGGACTGCCGCCTGCAGCCGCCGCAGCTTGCCGGCGTAGATCGCGTGATCCCGGGCGGTGAGGCTGTTGCGCATCGCCGTTTCGAGGTGCTCGCGCGCCGCGCCCGTCTCGCCCAGGCCGTACAGCGCCACCGCGAGCCAGAAGTGGAACTCGTGATAGTCCGGGTCGCGCTTCATCTCGAGCCGGAACTCGTCGCGAGCGGCGGCATAGCGGCCTTCGCGCACCGCCGCCATGCCGCGGTCGAAGTGGGCGAAAGGCGGGTTGCGCTCGATGCGCGCCAGCCGCTCGTGGAAGGGGGCGGCCTCGGCGCCGCGGCCGGCGTCGTCGAGCAGGCGCGCCAGGTTCTGCAGCGCGGGCTTGCTCGTCTCGTCGCGCACCAGGGCCGCGCGGTAGGCGCGCTCGGCCGCCGTCGCCAGCCCGCGCCGCTGGTACACCACGCCCAGCGTGTTGTAGGCCGCCGAGTAGGACGGGTCCTGGCGCAGCGCCTCGCGCGCGTGGGCGTAGGCATCGTCGAGCGCGCCGCGCACGAGGTGCTCGGCGGCGCGGTTGTTCATGAACATGGCCAGGATGGTGGCCTCGCCAACGGTGCGCAACGCCTGCCCGCGGCCGGCGCCGATGCCGCCGAACTCCACGCGCAGCAGCGGGTCGGTGCCGTAGTAGCCCACACGGTCGACCAGGCGCTGCGCCACGGTGATGTTGACGTGGCCGTTGACGAAGGACAGGTCGCCGCTTCGGCTCCAGCTCTCGTGCCCCACCAGCACCTGGAAGGTGACGGGCAGGTTGAGATGGCGCGCCAGGGCGGCGCTCATGACCACCAGCGACAGGCAGTTGCCGGCGCGCTCGTCGAACGCCTGCGCGGCGGTGCGCGTGAACTCGGCGTCGTACTCGATGCGCAGCTGGGCCTGCGCATGCAGCGCCTCGACCAGGCCGCGCTGCGGCCCGTGCCGGTGCAGCAGCGCCGCGATATCGTGCTCCAGGTAGCGGCGCATCGCCGGGCTCAGCGCGAACACCGCCTGAACATCGGGCGCCTGGGTCGGTGCACCGAACGCGGCGTCCTCGAACAGCGACAGCGGCGCTGGCTCGGGCGCCACCGTCGCGCAGCCGGCCAGCAGCAGCGCGGCGGCCACGGCCAGGGCCGCGGGCACGAGAGTCGGGCGCAGGCGGGCGATCACGGGCGCATCGTAGGCCGCCGCGCCCCGCGTTCCAAGCCCCGCTTCTACACTGGCGCCATTTCCACCCGGCCTGCAAGGCAGCGGAGCGCCGCCATGACCACACCCGCCGACACCGCCCGGCTGTCCACGTTCACCGACCGCATCTGGGACGACGAGATCGTGCCCGCGCTGCACCGCTATATCGAGGTGCCCGCCAAGAGCCCGATGTTCGACGCCGACTGGGCCCGCAACGGCTATGTCGACCGCGTGGTGCGCGACGCCGCCACCTGGGTCGAGCAGCGCAAGCTGACGGGCCTGAAGCTCGAGGTGGTGCGGCTGGAAGGGCGCACGCCGGTGATCCTGTTCGAGGTGCCGGCCACGCGGCCCGGTTCCACCGACACCGTGCTGCTGTACGGCCACCTCGACAAGCAGCCCGAGTTCAACGGCTGGCGCAACGACCTCGGCCCGTGGACGCCCAAATACGAGGACGGCAAGCTCTACGGCCGCGGCGGCGCCGACGACGGCTACGCCGTCTACGCGTCGCTGGCCGCGATCATGGCGCTGGACGCGCAGGGCGTGCCGCGCCCGCGCTGCGTCGGCCTGATCGAGACCTGCGAGGAAAGCGGCTCGTTCGACCTCCCGCACTACCTCGACGCGCTGCGCCCGCGCCTGGGCAACGTGGGGCTCGTGGTGTGCCTGGACTCCGGCGCCGGCAACTACGACCAGCTCTGGCTCACGACCAGCCTGCGCGGCATGGTCAGCGGCGTGCTCAAGGTGGAGATCCTCACCGAGGGCGTGCACTCCGGCGACGCGAGCGGTCTGGTGCCGTCGTCGTTCCGGATCATGCGGCAGGTGCTCGACCGGCTGGAGGACAGCCGCACCGGCGAACTGCTGCCCGAGAGCTTCCACTGCCAGGTGCCGGCCAACCGCATCCGCGAGGCGCAGGCCAGCGCGGCGATCCTGAAGGACGAGGTCTACAAGCGCTTCCCCTGGGCCTGCGGCGCGGACGGCGCGCTGGCGCTGCCCACCACCACCGACCCGGCGCAGGCGCTGCTCAACCGCACCTGGAAGCCCACGCTCAGCGTCACCGGCGTCGACGGCTTCCCGGAACTGTCCAGCGCGGGCAACGTGCTGCGCCCGTACACCGCGTTCAAGCTCAGCCTGCGCCTGCCGCCGCTGGTGGACGCGCACGAGGCGTCGACGCGGCTCAAGCAGCTGCTGGAGGACAACGCGCCCTACAACGCCAAGGTGACCTTCCATCCGGACGGCCGCGCCGGCCAGCTCGGCGCCACCGGCTGGAGCGCGCCGGAGCTGTCGCCCTGGCTGCACGCCGCGCTGGACGAGGCGTCGAACACGCAGTTCGGCGCGCCGGTGGGCTTCATCGGCCAGGGCGGCACGATCCCGCTGATGAACATGCTGGCCAAGGGCTTCCCGCAGGCGCAGATGATGGTGTGCGGCGTGCTCGGCCCGAAGAGCAATGCGCATGGCCCGAACGAGTTCCTGCACGTGCCCTACGGCAAGCGGCTCACCGCCAGCGTGGCCCAGGTGATGGCGAAGGCGCCTTGATCCCCCGTTGCGCCTTCGGCGCCCGCTAGTCCACCCGCTCCAGTTCGCGGCGGATGCGGTCGGGGTTGCCGTGGTTGAAGTGCCACCACTCGGTGGGGATGCCCTCGAAGCCGCCGGCGGCCATGGCGCCGCGCAGCACTTCGCGTGCGGCAATGTGCTCTGCCGTGATCGCGCCTTCGGCGAGCTGCTGCGCTTCGAGTGACGGGTGCGAGCGCAGCGTCATCTCGTCGAAGCCGCTGCCCATGTCGAGTTCGCGGCCCTGCGCGTCGCGCAGGGTCACGTCCACCGCCATGCCGTAGCTGTGGATCGAGCCGCGCGCCGGGTCGGCGAAGTACAGCGCCGCCGGCGTGCCGGCCACGTCGCGCCAGATCGCCTCCTGCACCCGCTGCGGCCGCAGCGCGTCCAGCACCACGAGGCGCCAGCCGGGCCGCTGCCGCGCCAGCCAGGCGACGGACCGCTCCAGCCCGGCGCAGGCCTCGTGGCGCAGCCAGCCGCAGTCGAAGCCCTGGTAGAGCACGCGGCCGTCGAAGTTGTTCGCGGTGGCGTAGCGCAGGTCCACCACCAGGCCGGCAATGGACTCGAGACGGCGGAAGGCCGTTGCAGCCGGTTTCGCAAGGTCCTCGATACGCATGGGCCGCCGATGGTAGCCACTGCTACCCTTGCGGCCCATGATCCCCTGGCGCGCCGGCTTGGTGATGTGCGTGGCGGTGGCCCTGGCCGGCTGCGCCAGCCGCGCGCCCGGCCCGCGGCCGGGTGAGGACGGCCCGGAGGAGCGCCCGCCACCGAACCTGATGCAGGTGCCCGACGCCGTGCCGCGGCTGGAGACGATCCGCGAAGGCGGGCCCAACAAGCCCTACGAGGTGTTCGGCCAGGCCTACACGCCGCTGCGCCCGCAGGCGCGCTATGCCGAGGACGGCCTGGCGTCGTGGTACGGCCGCAAGTTCCACGGCCGCCCCACCGCCAACGGCGAGCCCTACGACATGTACGCGATGACGGCCGCGCACAAGACGCTGCCGATCCCGAGCTATGCGCGCGTCACCAACCCGGCCAACGGCCGCTCGGTGATCGTGCGCATCAACGACCGCGGGCCCTTCGTGCGCGGCCGCATCATCGACCTGTCCTACACCGCGGCGCTGAAGCTCGGCACGCTGGGCGGCGTGGTGCCGGTGCGGGTGGAGCGCATCACGCCGGAGCAGATCGCCCGCGGCACCTGGCGCGAGCCCTCGGCAGCCGCCCAGCCCATGCCGCCCGTCGTGCCCGTGATCGACGGCGACGGCGGCCCGCCCGAGCCCGTCGCTCCGGCCACGCCCGTGCCGCCCGCGACCCGGCCCTCCGCGCCGCCGCCGATCACGGCCGACGCCGCCACATCACGCACCGAGGCGCCGCGCGCCACCGCCGACACCGGCCGCGGCTTCTGGGTCCAGCTTGGCGCCTACCGCGACCGCACCGGCGCCACGCAACTGCAGCAGCAGGCCGCCGACCGCGTCGACGGCCTCGCGCCGCTGCTCTCCGTGGTCAACGACACCGCCCTGCACCGCGTGCAAGCCGGCCCCTTCGCCACCCGCGAGGAAGCCCAGCGCATCGCCGACCGCGTGCGCGCCCAGCTGCTGCTGACCCCGTTGGTGGTGGACCGCCGATAGTCGAACGCTGATGGATCGCGACGATGCCGCCCTATGGGCACGCATCTGCCGCCCACCAGCGGAAGCCGCGGGACCGGCTCCGCCGGCCCGCAGGCTTCGCCCCCCTGGGGGGGAGCGCCGAAGGCGCAACGGGGGGGGACGTCACCTCCCCCCGGAAATGTCGATGATCGTGCCCGTGGCGTAACGCGACTCGTCCGACAGCAGCCAGACGATGCCCGCGGCCACCTCGTCGGCGGTGCCCGGCCGCTGCATCGGGATCAGCGCGGCGCTCTGGTGCGCACGGTCGGGCTGGCCGCCCGAGGCGTGGATGTCGGTGTCGATGATGCCCGGGCGCACGCCGTTGACGCGGATGCCCTCCAGCGCCACTTCGCGCGCCAGGCCGACGGTGAAGGTGTCGATCGCACCCTTGCTGGCGGCGTAGTCGACGTACCAGCCCGGCCCGCCGAGCCGGGCCGCCACGCTGGACAGGTTGACGATGGCGCCACCGGGGCCGCCGTGCTTCGTGCTCATGCGCCGCACTGCCTCGCGCGCGCAGACGAAGCTGCCGAACACGTTGATCGCGAACATGCGCTGCAGCCGCGCCAGCGAGGTCTGGTCCACGCGCGCCTGCACGTCCACCACACCGGCGTTGTTGACCAGGCCGCGCAGCAGCGGCAGCTCGGCGTCGATGCGGGCGAACATCGCCAGCACCGCCGGCTCGTCGGCCACGTCGGCCTGCAGCGCCAGCGCCTGGCGGCCCAGCGCGCGCACCTGCTGCACCACCCGCTCGGCCGCGGCAGCGTCGCGCGTGAAGTTCACCGCCACGTCCCAGCCGGCGCGGGCGCAGGCCAGGGCCGCGGCGGCGCCGATGCCGCGCGACGCGCCGGTGACGAGGACGGTGCGGCCGGAGGACGACTCGGTGTTCATGGGGTCATCATAGTTGTCGCACGGCTGTCATCGCCGCTTCGCAGACTGGGCGTTTGTCTCCACTCCGACTGCGACCATGGCCAAGGACTTCTCCTCGATGGAGGACAGCAACCGCTCCTCCAACCCCAGCATCCACGACATCAGCAACCCCGCGCGGCGCACGGTGCTTCGAGGTGGCCTGGGCATGGCGGCGGCCGGCCTGCTGGCGCCGCTGGCCGGTTGCGCCAGCATGGGCAGCGGCCCGCTGCTGGGCTTCAAGAGCGTGCCCGTGTCCACGGCCGACAAGATCACCGTCCCCGAGGGCTACATGGCCCAGGTGATCGCGGCCTGGGGCGAACCGGTGGGCCTGTCGGGCGCGAACCCGGCCTTCAGGTTCGACGCCGGCAACACCGCCGCAGAGCAGGAAGCCCAGGTCGGCATGCACCACGACGGCATCCATTTCTTCCCCCAGAACGGCTCGACCTCCGGTCTGCTCGTGATGAACCACGAGTACACCGACGACGGCCTGCTGCACACCGACGGCATGAAGACCTGGACGCGGGAGAAGGTGCGCAAGTCGCAGGCCGCGCACGGCGTGTCGGTGATCGAGGTCGAGCAGAAGGACGGCCGCTGGAGCATCGTGCGGCCGTCGCCCTGGGCGCGACGCATCACCGGCAACACACCGATGACCTTCGGCGGCCCCGCCGCCGGCCACGCGATGCTGCGCACCGCGGCCGACCCGCGCGGCATGCGGCCCCTGGGCACGCTGAACAACTGCGGCAGCGGCATCACGCCCTGGGGCACCTACCTCACCTGCGAGGAGAACTTCATCGGCTACTTCAGTGGCGGCGACACCCTGACGCCGCACGAGCAGCGCTGGGGCCTGCGCAAGGGCGGCTGGGGCTACCGCTGGCACGAGCACGACGAGCGCTTCGACGCGGTGAAGCATCCGAACGAGCCCAACCGCTTCGGCTGGGTGGTGGAAATCGACCCCAGCGACGCCAGCAGCACGCCGGTCAAGCGCACGGCCCTGGGCCGCGCCGCGCACGAGGGCGCCACCACCGCCCTGACGAAGGACGGCCGCGCGGTCGTCTACATGGGCGAGGACGCGCGCTTCGAGTACATCTACAAGTTCGTCAGCCGCGACCGCGTCAAGCCCGGCGGCGCCCGCGCCAACGCCGAGCTGCTGGACCACGGCACCCTGTACGTCGCGAAGTTCGACGCCGACGGCAAGGGGCGCTGGATCGCGCTGACCCACGGCCAGGGACCGCTGACCGCCGCCAACGGCTTCGCCGACCAGGGCGAGGTGGTGATCAAGTCGCGTCAGGCGAGCGATCTGCTCGGTGCCACCAAGATGGACCGCCCGGAGTGGATCGACGTCGACAAGCAGGGCTGGGTGTACTGCACGCTCACCAACAACAGCAACCGCGGCGACGGCCGGAGCCCGGGCGTCGACCCGGCCAATCCGCGTGCCAACAACACGATGGGCCACATCATCCGCTGGAAGGACGCCGGCGACTTCGACGGCCAGACCTTCGAGTGGAACCACTTCGTGCTGGCGGGCGACCCGGCCAACGAGCGCGCCGACGCCAAGGGCAACGTCAAGGGCGACGCCTTCGCCTGCCCGGACGGCCTGTGGACCGACGCGCGCGGGGTGCTCTGGATCCAGACCGACATGAGCACGTCGGCCATGGGCAAGGGCGACCTCAAGGGCCTGGGCTACAACATGATGCTGGCGGCCGACCCGCGCACGGGCGAGATCCGTCGCTTCCTCACCGGCCCGGCGGGCTGCGAGGTGACCGGAGCGACCGCCACGCCGGACGGCCGCACGATGTTCGTCAACATCCAGCATCCCGGCGAGACCCCTTCGGAGCGCAACGACCCGGCCGATCCGCGCAAGGTGTCGAACTGGCCGGACTTCGATCCGGCCGGCCGCCCGCGCTCGGCCACGGTCGTGATTCGTAGAAACGATGGGGGCGTGATCGGTACCTGAGGCGCCGGGTCGGCGCAGAATCCGCGCGGCAACTTCCCGCGGAGACACCATGCCGACCAAGGACTTCGACTCGATGGAGGACAGCAACCGCTCCTCCAACCCCAGCATCCACGACGTGAGCGACCCGGCCCGGCGCACCGTGCTGCGCGGCTCGCTCGGCCTGGCCGCCGCCGCGCTGTATGGCCCGCTGGTGGCCGGTTGCGCCGGCCCGGCCCCGGTGCGCAGCGCGGGCCGGCCGATCGAGCCGAGCATCGGCTTCAAGGGCATCCCGCCCGGCGTGGGCGACAAGCTGGTCGTGCCCGAGGGCTACATCGCCAGCGTCATCGCGGCCTGGGGCGAGCCGATCGGCGTGCCCGGCAACATGCCGGCCTGGCGCGGCGACGGCTCGCACAGCGCCGCCGACCAGGAGGTGCAGATGGGCATGCACCACGACGGCATCGAGTACTTCCCGCTGCAGGGCAGCAGCACGCGCGGCCTGCTCGCGATGAACCACGAGTACACCGACGACGGCCTGCTGCACAGCGGCGGGCTGGCCAACTGGAGCGCCGAGAAGGTGCGCAAGTCGCAGGCCGCGCACGGACTGTCGGTGATCGAGGTCGAGCAGAAGGACGGCGCCTGGCAGATGGTGCGGCCCAGCCGCTACGCGCGCCGCTTCACCGGCAACACGCCGTTCGCCATCGGCGGGCCGTGCGCCGGCCACGCGATGATGAAGACCGCCGCCGACCCGGCGGGCCGGCTGGCGCTGGGCACGCTGAACAACTGCGCCTCCAGCAAGACGCCCTGGGGCACCTACCTGTCCGGCGAGGAGAACTGGATGGGCTACTTCAGTGGCGGTGACAACCTGTCGCCGCACGAGCGCCGCTGGGGCATGCGCAAGGGTGGCTGGGGCTACCGCTGGCACGAGCACGACGAGCGCTTCGACGCGGTGAAGAACCCCAACGAGCCCAACCGCCAGGGCTGGGTGGTCGAGGTGGACCCCTACGACCCGACCTCCACGCCGGTCAAGCGCACCGCGCTCGGCCGCGCCGCGCACGAGGGCGCCTGGGTCGCGGTCACCAAGGACGGCCGCGCCGTCGTCTACTCGGGCGAGGACGCGCGCTTCGAGTACATCTACAAGTTCGTCAGCCGCGACCGCATCCAGCCCGGCGGCGCCAAGCCCAATGCCACGCTGCTCGACCACGGCACGCTGTACGTGGCGCGCTTCGGTGCCGACGGCACCGGCCAGTGGATCCCGATGGTGCACGGCCAGGGCCCGCTGACCGCGGCCAACGGCTTCGCCGACCAGGGCGAGGTGCTGATCAAGTCGCGCCAGGCGGCAGACATCCTCGGCGCCACCAAGATGGACCGCCCGGAGTGGCTGGCGATCGACCCGCTCAACGGCTGGGTCTACTGCACGCTCACCAACAACAGCAGCCGCGGCCAGCCCAACTTCCCCGGCGTCGACGCGGCCAACCCGCGCGCCAACAACACGATGGGACAGATCATTCGCTGGCAGGAGGACCGCGACTTCGACGCCACCACCTTCAAGTGGAACCACCTCGTGCTGGCCGGCGACCCGGCCAACGAGCGCGCCGAGGCCAAGGGCAACATCCAGGGCGACATCTACGGCTGCCCCGACGGCATCGCCTTCGACGCGCGCGGCGTGCTGTGGATCCAGACCGACGCCCACGCCACGCAGATGTACAAGGGCGAGTTCCGCAACATCGGCAACAACCAGATGCTGGCCTGCGACCCGCGCACCGGGCAGACGCGGCGCTTCCTCACCGGCCCCACCAACTGCGAGATCACCGGCGTCACCTGGACGCCCGACGGCCGCACCGTGTTCATCAACGTGCAGCACCCGGGCGAGACGCCGTCCGACCGCAGCGACCCGGCCGAGCCGGCCAAGTTCAGCAACTGGCCCGACTACAAGCCCGGCGGGCGGCCGCGCTCGGCCACGGTGGTGGTGCGCAAGGCCGACGGCGGCGTGATCGGCACCTGAGGCGCCGCGGCACGGGCGGGCCGGCAAAAAGAAACGCCCGCTCGTTGCCGGGCGGGCGCTGGAAAGTCCTCGCAAAAGGACGTCGTTGGGAACGGAGCCGCACTCTCGCTGCGGCACCGGTGCACTCTAGGGCGGTCGCGCCGCCGGGGGCATCCCACGTTCATGGTCGCGCGCCGTCTGCCCTCTGCCCGCCCGGCGCCCGTCCACAATCGGGCCATGCACGCGACTTCGTCCCCCCCTGCACGGCCCCTGGGCGAGCGCGACATCGCGCGGCTCGAGGACCTGCTCGACGCCCTGCCCCCGCCGCTCGAGCCGCTGGACGTGAGCGCGCTCGACGGCTTCCTGGCCGGCGTGGTGCTGCAGCCGCAGCCGGTGCCCCCGTCGCGCTGGCTGCCGCACGTGACCGATCTGGACGCCCGGCCCGCGCCGCCGGGCCCGGCGCTGGACGAGCTGCACGCCCTGGTGCTGCGCCGCCACGCCGAGCTGGAGCGCGCGGTGGCCGGCCGGCGCTGGTTCGACCCGTGGGTGTTCGACCTCGAGCCCGAGTCGGCCGACGACGGCGTGAACCCGTCGGAGGTGGTGCTGCCCTGGGTGGGCGGCTTCGCCGCCGCGATGGACCTGTTCCCCGGCGTGCTGCGCGCCGCCGACGACGCCGCACGCGAGCCGCTGGCCACGCTGTACGCCCACTTCGACCCGGACGACCTCGAGGACGCCGACGAGCTGCTGGAGGCGATGGCCGACATCGACCCGCCCGAAAGCGTGGCCGACGCGGTGGAGGACCTGGTGCGCTGCTCCCTGCTGCTGGCCGACGTGACCCGGCCCCGCGCGGCGCCGGCGGGCGGCCCGGGACGCGGGGGCGCGGCGCGGCGGCCCGGCCGGCCGCCGCGCCGCTGACGCTCGACCGCCCCCCACGGCCGAGGGGCCGACCGCCGAACAGCGCGGCAATCGCCGTGCATTTCTGCCGTTCGCCGCACCGTCGCGGGGCACACACTGCAATGGCCCGCCCATGCAGGGTGCCGCCAGGACCGCCGCCATGATCCGCCCGTTCCGCCCGCCCCAGAAGCACGTCGCCCCGCCGCCCGACGACGACGATCTCGATGCCGCCGACATGGGCACGGCCTTCGGCATGGAATGCAGCCTGGCCCCGGAGCGGCCGGAGCACGCTCCGCGCCCCGGCTGGCCGAATCTCGACGACTTCGACCCGGACGCCGACCCCCGGTCCTGACCTCCCGGCCCCGCGCCACTACACTGGCGCCCACGATGACAGCAGTACGCCGTTCCTTCCGAGAGCAGGTGCTCCGCGCCCGCGAGGACGCGATCGTCGCGTCGGTCAACCGCTTCCTCGCCGAAAAGGGCTTCGAGGCGATGACCGTGGACGAGGTGGCCGCCGACGTCGGCATTGCCAAGGCCAGCCTCTACAAGCACTTCCCGTCCAAGGAGGAGCTGGCCGCCGCCGCGATGGTGAGCCTGCTCGACCGCGCGCTGGCGTTCCTGGACCAGGAAGCCTCGCGCAACGTGTCGCCCGGCGATCACCTTCGCGCCGTGGTGCGCTGGATGATGCAGACACAGCTCGCCGGCGAGATGCCGTCGCTGCCGTCGCAGAACTCCACGCTGCGCACCGCGCTGATGCAGCACCGCGGCTACCTGGACCGCGTGGTCACGGTCAGCGAGCGCCTGGGCACGTGGATCACCGCGGCGCAGGCCGCCGGCGAGATCAACCCGCAGCTGCCGCCCGAGGCGGTGCTCTACACGCTGTACGCGCGCGCCTGCGACCCGGTGCTGGCCTTCCTGCGCGCGGGCGGCTCGCTCAGCGACGAACAGGTGGTGGACGTGGTGCTGTCCACCTGCTTCGAGGGCCTGGCCAGCCGCTGACCGCCCGGGCGGTCAGCGCACCAGCAGCACCGGCACGCTGGACTGCGCCACCACCTTGGTGGCCACCGAGCCCAGGACCAGATTGCCCAGGGCGCCATGGCCGTGCGAGCCGAGCATGGCGAGGTCGTACTTGCCCTTGTCGGCCATCGACGCGATGACGTCGGCGGCGTGGCCGGTCTTGGCCACGAAGTCGGCCTTCAGGCCCTGCTTGGCGAAGAACGCGCGGATCGGCTTGAACACCTTGTCGGCCTCGTCCTGGTAGTAGCCGGCCAGCACGTCCTTGGACAGCACGGCCGCCGCGCGCGCCGGCACCGGCGGCACCACGGTGAGCACGGTGTAGGCGTGGTGGTCGCCGAGCCACTCGTCGTGGGCGGCGACATAGGCCAGCATGCGCTTGGTGAAAGGGCTGCCGTCCACGGCCACGAGGATCTTCATCGTCGGTCTCCTGTTGGTGTCGGTCCAGTGTGGCAGGCCGCGTCGCCGCGCGGCTGCGCTCGATCAAGGCTCGATCACACCTCGATCAGTCGGCCGGGATCGTAGCCGTCGGCTTCGCCCTTGTCGGCAAGACCCCTCGCCGCGCAGACGATTCGCGTGCGGCGGCCGTCGCCATGCGCCACCGTGTAGTCGTGGCGGCAGTGCAGGTGCCCGTGCAGCCACAGCACCGCGCCGGGCAGCAGGTCGTCGTCGGCATTGCAGAAGCTCGCCGTGCCGTTCTGGTGGCCGTAGCGCGGGTCGGCGCTCTTCAGGCTCGGCGCGAAGTGGGTGATGGCCACGGTGAGGTCCCAGCGCCCCTGCGCGGGCTCGGCCAGCGCGCCGCGCAGCCACGCCCTGCAGGCCAGCGCCTCGCGCCGCACCGCGTCGGCGTCGAACGGCGCGCCGCCCAGCGTGGCGCCCATCACGCGCTGGAAGTAGCTGCCCGCGCGCAGCGCCGCGGCCTGGCGCGACGGCCCGAACACGTCGAAGTCGCTCCAGCGCACCGTGCCGACGAAGCGCACGCGGCGGCCGTCCGGCGCGGCCAGCACCACCGCATCGCGCTCGATCAGGCGGATGCCCAGCGCCGCGCAGCGCGCGCCCAGCGCGGGCCAGGCGTCGTCCAGCTCGCGGCCGTCGAACTCGTGGTTGCCCGCCACCATCAGCACCGGCACCGGCCAGCCGGCAAAGCGCGAAAGGCCGTCCCAGGTGCTGTCGATGTCGCCCGCCAGCACCAGCAGGTCGGCCTGCGGATGCGGCTGCGCGTCGAACGCCTCGGTCTCGAGGTGCAGGTCGGACAGCAGCTGGATCTTCATCGGGCCTTCGGCACGCGGGCGGCGGCGACGCTCACGCCTTGCCGTGGCATTGCTTGAACTTGCGGCCACTGCCGCAGGGGCAGGGGTCGTTGCGGCCGACCTTGGGCTGCTCGCGCCGCACGGTGGCCACCGCGAAGCGCGCCTTGGCCGTCAGGTCCCACAGTTCGACGACGGCGTTGACCGCGTCCTCCACCGCCGCGTCCACGCTGGCCAGTGGCTGCTCGCGGTCGAGCGTGGCCACCAGCGCGCGCTCGTCGTCGTCCTGCGGCGGCAGGTGGCGGTACAGCCGGGCCAGCGCGGCGCCCACCGCGTCGTCTCCAGTCTGCTCCAGCTCGGGAAAGCATTCCTGCGCCCACTGGAAGCCGGCCACCCAGGGCAGCAGCGCGCGGCTGGCGTCGGGCAGCGCCGGCTCGTACTCGCTGGCCGGCGGCAGCCGGTCCACGTCGGCCACCAGGGGGTCGAACCAGCCGTCCTCGCTGATGCCGGCGTTGAGCGCGGCCTTGCGGCGCTCGATCAGCGCGGTGCAGCGCGCCCGCCACGCGGCGTCGGTGCCCTCGGGCAGCGCGCGGCCCTCGGCGTCGAACACGGGCGGCAGCCACTCGTCGGGTTCCACCACGCGCGGCTGCACCAGCACCCCGGCCAGGTAGCCGTCGAGCATCAGCAGGTCCAGCGGCGCCAGCGGGGCCGGCGTGGCGTCGAGCAGGTCGGCCAGCTCGTCGAGCTCGGCGTCGGTGAGATCGGCTTTCATCGCCGGATTGTCGACGGGCGCCGACAGCCGCCCGGTGGCGCGTGCGATCCGGCACGCGTCAGGCCCGGCCGAAACCCATTGGTAACCCTCGGGATCAGGGTTTACCCCATACTGCGGTGCAGCAAACGACAAACCCAGGGAAGCCCATGAACGCCAACCACATCATCAACGCCCGCCTGTTCGACGACTGGGTCGGCCGCGCGCTGGCCGAACTGCGCCACCTGCTGGTGCCCCGCCGCCCAAGCGCGGCAGAACGCGAGGCGCGCGCCGCCGTGGCGCAGTTGCGCACCCGCATCCGCCGCTACGAGCGTCAGCAGCCCGGCTACGCCGCCGACCTGCAGACCGCGCTGGCCCAGGCCGAGCAGCAACTGGCCGCGCTGTCGGCCCAGCGCATCGGCTGAGCCGCCCTCACCGAAACCTGGCGCGGCCCGCGGCGCGCCAGGCCGCCCCTCAGCGGGCCAGGCGCTGTTCCAGGCGCTCGCGCGTCTGGCCGAGCGCGGCCGGCAGCCGGTCGGCGAGCTGGCCGAACCACTCGGCGTGCAGCGCCACTTCCTCGCGCCAGGCGCCGTGGTCGATGCCGATGACGCTGTCGAACTGCTCGACGCTGAAGTCCAGGCCGTCCCAGTGCAGATCCGCGAAGCGCGGGCTGATGCCGAAGACATGGTCCTGCCCGCCGGCAGCGCCCTCGACGCGGCCCATCATCCAGGCCAGCACGCGCATGTTCTCGCCGTAGCCGGGCCAGACGAACTTGCCGTCGGCGCCCTTGCGGAACCAGTTGACGCAGTACACGCGCGGCAGCGTCGCGCCGGACGCCGCCAGGCGCTGGCCGAGCGACAGCCAGTGCGAGAAGTAGTCGCTCATGTGATAGCCGCAGAACGGCAGCATCGCGAACGGGTCGCGGCGCACGGCGCCGTTGCCGCCCACCATGGCGGCGGTGGTCTCGCTGCCCATCGTGGCGGCCATGTACACGCCCTCGACCCAGTCGCGCGCCTCGGTCACCAGCGGCACGGTGGTGGAGCGGCGGCCGCCGAAGATGAAGGCGTCGATCGGCACGCCGGCCGGGTTGTCCCATTCCGGGTCGAGCGCCGGGTTGTTGGTGGCCGCGACGGTGAAGCGCGAGTTCGGATGCGCCGCCTTGCGGCCGGTGGCCTTGGCGATCTCGGGTGTCCAGTCCTGGCCCTGCCAGTCGATCAGGTGCGCCGGCGGGGTATCGGTCAGGCCCTCCCACCAGACGTCGCCGTCGTCGGTGAGTGCCACGTTGGTGAAGATCGCGTCGCGCTGCAGCGACGCCATGCAGTTCGGGTTGGTCTTCTCGTTCGTGCCCGGGGCCACGCCGAAGTAGCCGGCTTCCGGGTTGATCGCATACAGGCGGCCGTCGGCACCCGGCTTGATCCAGGCGATGTCGTCGCCGATGGTGGTGACCTTCCAGCCCGGGAAGCCCTGCGGCGGGATCAGCATCGCGAAGTTGGTCTTGCCGCAGGCGCTGGGGAAGGCGGCGGCCACGTGGCGCTTGACACCGCGCGGGTCGGTCACGCCCAGGATCAGCATGTGCTCGGCCAGCCAGCCCTCCTGGCGCCCCATGTTGGAGGCGATGCGCAGCGCGAAGCACTTCTTGCCCAGCAGCGCGTTGCCGCCGTAGCCCGAGCCGTAGCTCCAGATCTCGCGCGTCTCGGGGTAGTGAACGATGTACTTGGTGGCGTTGCAGGGCCAGGCCACGTCCTTCTGGCCGTCGGCCAGCGGCGCGCCCACGCTGTGCACGCAGGGCACGAAGTCGCCGTCGGTGCCGAGCACGTCGAGCACCTTGCGGCCCATGCGCGTCATCAGCCGCATGTTCACGGCCACGTAGGGGCTGTCCGACAGCTCCACGCCGATGTGGGCGATCGGCGAGCCGATCGGGCCCATCGAGAACGGCACCACGTACAGCGTGCGGCCGCGCATCGCGCCCTGGAACAGGCCGGGCGTGCCGTCGGGCTGGCCGGTCTGCAGGATGCCGCGCATGACGGCCGGGTCCATCCAGTGGTTGGTCGGGCCGGCGTCGTCCTTGCGGGTGGTGCAGATGAAGGTGCGGTCCTCGACGCGGGCCACGTCGCCCGGGTCGCTCAGCGCGAGGTAGCTGTTCGGACGCAGCGCCGGGTTCAGGCGCTTCATCGTGCCGCCGTCCACCAGCACCTGGCACAGGCGGTCGTACTCCTGCTCGCTGCCGTCGCACCAGTAGACGTCCTTGGCCTCGGTCAGCGCCGCCACCTGCGCCACCCAGTCGATCAGGCGCTGGTGGCGCACGTAGGCGGGCACGTTCAGGCGCAGGCCTTCGAGCACGGGTCGGTTCATCGGGGGTCTCCGGTCAAGTTGAAAAAACGGGATTGGGCGAGACCCGTCGAACTTCCACGAGGCTCGCCCAATGCCGCGGGGAGGCCATTGTCTGCCCGCCGTAACCGCGCCGTAACCACCGGGACGGATGGGGTCATGCGTTTACGGAATGGGTTCATGCATGGCGCTAAACCCCCCGGCGACAATGCCGTGATGAAAGTCACGAGCGTCAATGTCGGCCGTGTCCAGGCGCTGGCGCTGGACGGCCAGGCCGTGCCCAGCGCCATCGGCAAGCGACCGGCCGCGGGGCCGGTGGCGGTGGGGCCGCTCGGGCTGGCCGGCGACGAGCGGGCCGAGGAGCCCGGCGCGCGGGCCAAGGCGGTGTACGCCTACCCGTCCGAGCACCTGCCGTTCTGGAGCACGGTGCGGGCCCAGGCCGGCGCCGCGCCGTGGGGCGAGGCGGTGCCGCCCGGGCTGCTGGGCGAGAACCTGACGCTGGCCGGGCTGGTGGAGACACGGGTCTGGGTCGGCGACGTGCTGCGCTTTCCGGGCTGCGCGCTCGCGGTCAGCGAGCCGCGCCTGCCCTGCGCCAAGCTCGGCGCGGCGCTGGGCTTCGCCCAGGCGGCCCGGCTGATGGTGCAGTCGGGCTGGTGCGGCTTCTATCTCGGCGTGCTGGAGCCGGGCACGATCGAGACCGGCCAGGCCTTCGAGATCGAGCCCGGCCCGCGCGACGTGCGGCTGGACGAGTTGTTCCGCTCGCTCGCGGGTTCCGGCGTGCCGGCCCCGGGCTGACGCACACTGCGGCACCGCCGGAACCGAAATCCATGCTCGCCTACCGCCACGCCTTCCATGCCGGCAACCATGCCGACGTCCTCAAGCACCTCGTGCTGGCCCAGGTGCTGCTGCACATGGCGGCCAAGGACAAGCCGTTCACGATGATCGACACCCACGCCGGTGCCGGCGGCTACTCGCTCGAGAGCCGCTACGCCCAGCGCAACGCCGAGGCCGCCACCGGCATCGAGCGGCTGTGGGCGCGCGACGACCTGCCGCCGGCCGTGGCGCACTACGTGGGCCTGGTGCGCGTGTTCAACGGCGGCGCCGGCAGCGTGCTGGAGCAGTACCCCGGCTCGCCGGCCGTGGCCAACATGCTGCTGCGCCCCGGCGACTCGCTGATCTGCCACGAGCTGCACGCCACCGACGAGCGCATCCTGCGCGCCTACCTCGCCGACCGGCCGCTGACCAAGGTGGCGCTGGACGACGGCTTCGCCGCGCTGGCGCACGAGCTGCCGCCGCCGTCGCGGCGCGGCGTGGTGCTGATCGACCCGCCCTACGAGATCAAGACCGACTACGCGCGCACGCTCGGCGCGGTGCGCGAGGCGATCGCGCGCTTCGCCACCGGCGTGGTGCTGGTGTGGGTGCCGCACGTGGCCACGGTGGACTCGCGCGAACTGCCGCGCCGTCTGGGCACCGCGGCCGACGCCGCGCCGCGCGGCTGGCTGCGCGCCGGGCTCACCGTGACGCGCACCGACGCGCGCGGCTTCGGCCTGACCGGCAGCTCGATGGTGGTCGTGAACCCGCCGCACGGCCTGGCCGACACGCTGCAGGCGGTGCTGCCGTGGCTGGCCGGCGTGCTGGGCGAGCCGGGCGTGGCCTCGCACCGGCTCGACCTGCACCTGCGCTGAGGCCGGGGTTCAGGCGGTCGCGGCCTGGCGCTCCAGCAGCGCCTCGAACTGCGCGGCCGGCAGCGCTGGCGAGCACAGGAAGCCCTGGTACTGCTCGATGCCGCGCTCGCGCACCCAGCCCAGCTGCTCCTCGGTCTCCACGCCCTCGGCCACCGCGGTCAGGTGCATCAGCCGGCACAGCTCGACGATCAGGTCGGCCAGCGGCCGGTTGGCCGCCAGGCCATGCACGAAGGACCGGTCGATCTTGAGCGTGCGGATCGGGAAGCGGCTCAGGTAGGCGAGGTTGGAGTAGCCGGTGCCGAAGTCGTCCAGCGCGATCGACACGCCCAGCGCGGCGATCGCCTGCAGCGTGGCCAGCGGCCGCTCGTCGCTGCCCAGCAGCATCGACTCGGTGATCTCCACCTGAAGCCGCGACGGGTCGCAGCCGGTGCGGCGCAGCACGTCGTCCAGGTGCTGCGCCACGTTGTCCTGCGAGAACTCGCGCGGCGACATGTTGACCGACACGAACAGGTCGTGGCCGCGCGAGGCCCACTGCGCCACCTGGCGGGCGGCCTGCTCGCAGACGAAGCGGCCCAGCTCGACGATCAGGCCGGTGCTTTCGCAAAGCCCGATGAACTCGCCCGGCGGGATCATGCCGCGCGTCGGGTGGCGCCAGCGCACCAGCGCCTCGGCACCCTCGATGCGGCCGCTGCGCGCGCCCACGCGCGGCTGGTAGTGCACCTCGAAGGCCTGCGTCTCGAGCGCCTCGCGCAGGTCGGTCTCCAGCTCGGTGCGCGCGCGCAGCGCCTGGCCCATCGCGCTGTCGTAGTAGGCCAGCGCGTTGCGCCCGCCCTCCTTGGCCGAGTACATGGCGAGGTCGGCGCTGCGCAGCAGGGTCTCGAAGTCGTCGCCGTCGCGCGGGAACAGCGCCGCGCCCAGCGTGGCGGTCACCCGCACCGTGGTGCCGCCGATGGCCACCGGCTCGGACACCGTCTGCTGGATGCGCTGGTGGATGCGCCCGACCTCGGCCTCGATGTCGTGGCTGGACACCAGGATCAGGAACTCGTCGCCGCCGAAGCGCGCCACCAGGTCGCCGCGGCGCACCGTGGCGCGCAGGCGGCGGGCCACTTCCACCAGCAGCTCGTCGCCCATCGCATGGCCGAGCGTGTCGTTGACGTCCTTGAAGTGGTCCAGGTCGATCACCACCAGCGCGGCCTGGCCGCCGCCGGCGCGCAGGTCGCGCATCGCGTGGGCGAACGACAGGCGCACGTGGTTGCGGTTGGGCAGGCCGGTCAGCGAGTCGTGCACGGCGAGGTAGCTGGCCTGGGCCTCGCTCTCCTTGAGCAGGGTGACGTCGGCCTCGCTCACCAGCAGCGCGTCGGCGCCGGTCACCGCGTCGCGGCAGCGGCGCGCCGACAGCTCGTGCCAGCGCACGCCGCGCACGGTGCCCACCGGCAGCGTCAGCGTGGCCAGCCCTTCCATCCGGGCCGTTTTCACGAGGTGGGCGAACTTCTCGGGGTCGGCCAGGCGTTCCTGCAGCGTCTCCTGCGGCGAGCGCACCGACTCGCGCGCCGCCGGGTTGCGGTACAGCGGTGCCCCGTCGAAGCCGTACAGCGTGATCATCACCGCCGTGTGCAGCAGCGCCTCCACCGAGCGCAGCGCCTCGGGCGTGTCGCTCACCACGGCGCGGCCCTCGCACAGCATCGCCATGCGGCCGTCGGCCAGGCGGTGGCCGCTGAACGTGACGTCCAGCGACACCGGCTTGTTGTGCGGGTACAGCGTCCACTGCTCGTGGAACACGGCGCCGTGGCTGGCGAAGTCGGCCTGGTACTGCGCCAGGCGCCGCGCCACCGAGTCGGACATGTCCTTGCCCATGTCGCGGCCGCACAGTTCCTCCAGCGACGGCGCGCCCCACACCTTCAGCGCGGCGGTGTTGCCCCAATGCACGCGGCGCAGGTCGATGTCGAAGATCCACACCGGGTGGCGCACCAGGTCGAGCGCGCCGTAGACCTCGTGCTCGCTGGGGATGCTCGGCAGGGTGCCCTGCAGGGTGGTGCTCATGGAGGCGGCGGCCGGCCTGGGCTCAGGCGGCGGTGAGCAGGGTGCCGATGTCGGCGTAGCCCGGCGTGACGCGCACGCGGTCCATCCAGGCCCGCACCGCCGGGAAGCGGCCGAGGTCGAAGCCGCCCTCGCCGGCGAGGTGGGTGTAGCCGTACACGGCGATGTCGGCCACGCTGTAGCCATGGTCGGTGACCCAGTGGCGCGAAGCCAGGTGCCGGTCCAGCAGCGCCAGCCCGGCGTGGCCGGCGTCGAGCCAGCCCGGGATCTGCGCCGCATGGGCCTCGCGCTGCGCCGGCACGATGTGCGTGAAGAAGCGTGCCGGCGAGATGTTCGGCTCGAGCGCGGTCTGCTCGAAGATCATCCACTGCACCGCCTGCGCCCGCGCCAGCGGCGTGGCCGGCATCAGCGGCGTGCCCTCGGCCAGGTACCAGGCGATGGCGTTGGACTCGCCCAGCCCGACGCCGTCGGCGGTGACCAGAAAGGGCACCTGGCCGCGCGGATTGACGGCCAGGAAGGCCGGCTCGCGCGTCGCGCCGGCCAGCACGTCGACGTACTGCATGCGGCAGGTGCGGCCGGTCTGCCGCAGCACCAGCGCGGGCTTGAAGCTGTTGCCCGAGCCGAGGGTGTAGTGGAGCGTTCCGAGCATGTCAGGCGTTGCGTGGCCCTTGTTCTGTCACGGAATGTAGGCGGGCCGGGCCCGCCGTGCCCCTCGCCCCACACCCGGCGTGGGCACTTTGGCACGGCCGCTCAGGGTGCGCCGGGCCGGCGCAGGTGCCGGAAGGCCTCGAACAGCCACGAGCGCATGCCGATCAGCAGCGTGTAGGGACGCTTCTGGTCGGGCGGCAGCTTCTGGTCGGCCACGTGCTGCTGGGCGAAGTCCTGCGCCACCCGCAGCAGCCGCTCGTTGAACGCATTGGCCAGGCTGCGCCCGATCTGGCCGTGCACCAGCATCAGCATCTCGCCCTCGCCGTCGAAGGCGGCGTCGAAGTAGTCCGCCGCCACGTGCTCGCGGAAGTAGTCCATCACCGGGCCGTTGGGGCGCCAGCGGAAGGTCTTGCCCACCAGCAGCCGGTAGCGGTTCATCGGCCGCAGCTCGATGATGCCCAGCCGGTCCAGCCGCGCCAGCGTCGCCACGCCCTCGGCCTCGGTGAAGGTGTAGGTGGCCACGATCTGCTCGAAGCTCCACTGCGACAGGCAGCAGATCGCCATCAGCAGCAGCTTCGGATCGGCCACGACGGCCTGTTCCTGCGCCAGCGACAGTTCGCCGCGCAGCGGCTGCGCGTCGGCGACGCGGCGCGCGAGGTCCGCGAAGTCCATCCGCAGCACGCGCAGCACCTCGTCGATGCGCGACAGCGGCATGTCGGCCTGCGAGAACATGCGCTTGATGCTCGACTCGGCCATGTCCAGGTGGACAGCCAGGTCGGCGTAGGTGATGCCCGCGGCCTTGAGCTCGGTCTTCAGAGCGGCGATCAGGTCCTTGGTCGACGACATGGCGGGCTCTCCGGCGGCGGGCGCGTGCGGGGCGCAGTATCGCCGCGCGGCACCGCTGGTCGCGCCGCGGCGGCCACCCCCATCGGCGGCTTGCCGGCGGGCGCCCGGGCCGGGCACCATCGGGCCGATGCAAGACGACGACTCCGGCGCCTACCTCTTCAGCCGACGCCACGCCCTGTGCTGCGGCGCCGCCGCGGTGACGGGCCTGTTCACCTCGGTGCAGGCGCATGCCGCGCTGCCCGGCCTGGGCAACCCCTGCCGCGGCCGCCTGCCGCCCGAGCTGGCGCGCCACGAGCTGGTGGCCGCGGCCTTCGACGGCCTCGACGTCAGCGCGCTGTGGGACGTGCACGCACACCTGCTGGGCACCGGCGACAGCGGCTCGGGCTGCACCGTGCACGAGAGCATGAGCCAGTGGTGGCGGCCGATCGAGGTGCTGCGGCGCCAGGCCATCCTCAATGCCGCCTGCGTGCCCGACGGCGTGGCCTCGATCGACCGCGCCTACGTCGAGCGCCTGGCGTCGCTGGCGGCCGACTTCCCCGCCGGCGCGCGCTGGCTGCTGTATGCGTTCGACCGCGCCCGCGGCGCCGACGGCGCGCCCGACCCGGACGCCACCACCTTCCACGTGCCCGACGCCTATGCGCGGCAGGTCGCCGCCGAGCACGACGCGCGCTTCGGCTGGGTGGCGTCGATCCACCCCTACGCGCCGGACGCGCTGGAGCGCCTGGGCCGCGCCGTGGCGCAGGGCGCGGCGGCCATCAAGTGGCTGCCCAGCGCGATGAACATCGACCCGCGCGACGCGCGCTGCCGCCCGTTCTACGACCTCCTGGCGCGCCAGCGCCTGCCACTGATCGTGCACTGCGGCGAGGAGCAGGCCGTGCCCGGCGCGCGCCAGGAGGCGCTGGGCAACCCGCTGCTGATGCGCGTGCCGCTGGCCGCCGGCGTGCGCGTGGTGATGGCGCACTGCGCGTCGCTCGGCCATGCGCTGGACACCGACCGCGCCGACGCGCCGCGCGTGAGCGCGTTCGACCTGTTCGCGCGCCTGATGGACGAGCGCGCGCACGAGGGCCGCCTGCTGGGCGACCTGTCGGCGGTGCTGCAGATCAACCGCCGCACCGAAGTGGCGCGCCGCCTGATGGAGCGCGAGGACTGGCACTCGCGCCTGCTGCACGGGTCGGACTACCCGCTGCCCGGCATCCCGGTGCTGACGCGGCCGCAGCGCCTGGCCGACGCCGGCCTGCTCGACGCCAAGGCGGTGCCGGTGCTGGCCACGCTGCGCGAGCACAACCCGCTGCTGTTCGACCTGGTGCTCAAGCGCAGCCTGCGCCTGCCCGGCGCCACGCGCCCCGGCCTCGCCGCGGCCGTGTTCGAGACCCGCCGACACTTCTCGGCCTGACCCGTCGCTCCCCGACACTGCACCCCATGACCCGACCCGACGAACCCCACGCCAGCCAGTTCGCCCTGCTCGGCCAGCGCCGCTTCGGCCCCTTCTTCTGGACCCAGTTCCTCGGCGCGGCCAACGACAACCTGTTCAAGTTCGCCTTCACCGTGCTGGTGACCTACCAGGTGCAGGTGGCGTGGCTGCCGCCGGCGCTGGCCGGGCTGGTGATCGGCGCGCTGTTCATCCTGCCGTTCCTGCTGTTCTCGGCCACCTCGGGCCAGCTCGCCGACAAGTTCCCCAAGCACGCGCTGATCCGCGCCGTGAAGACGCTGGAGATCGGCATCGTGGCGCTGGCCGCCTGGGGCTTCTTCGCCACCAGCGTGCCGCTGCTGCTGGGCTGCGTGTTCCTGATGGGCCTGCATTCCACGCTGTTCGGCCCGGTGAAGTTCGCCTACCTGCCGCAGCACCTGTCCGAGCGCGAGCTGACCGGCGGCAACGGCATGGTGGAGATGGGCACCTTCGTGGCCATCCTGCTGGGCAACGTGGTGGGCGGGCTGCTGGTGGCCACGCCCGCGGTGGGGGCGCAGCACGTGGCCGTGGTGTGCCTGGCGCTCGCGCTGGCCGGGCGCGCCACGGCGCAGCTCGTGCCGGCCACGCCGGCCACCGACCCGGGGCTGGCGATCTGCTGGAACCCGTTCGCCGAGACCTGGCGCAACCTGAAGCTCGCGCACGGCAACGTGGTGGTGTTCCGCTCGCTGCTCGGCATCTCGTGGATGTGGTTCTTCGGCGCCGTGTTCCTGGCCAACTTCCCGGCCTTCGCCAAGGACGTGCTGCACGGCAACGAGCAGGTGGCCTCGCTGCTGCTGGTGGTGTTCTCGCTCGGCATCGGCACCGGCTCGCTGCTGTGCGAAGTGCTCAGCCGCCGCCACGTGGAGATCGGTCTCGTGCCGCTGGGCGCGTTCGGCATGACCGTGTTCTCGGTGGACCTGTACTTCGCCTCGCGCGGCCTGCCCGCGCAGCCGGTGCTGACGCTGGCGCAGTTCGCCGCGCAGCCGGCGCACTGGCGCGTGATGGCCGACCTGGCGCTGCTGGCGCTGTTCGCCGGCCTGTACAGCGTGCCGATGTACGCGTTGATCCAGTCGCGCTGCCAGCCCACGCACCGCGCCCGCATCATCGCGGCCAACAACATCCTCAACGCGCTGTTCATGATCGCCAGCGCGCTGCTGGCCGGCGCGCTGCTGGCCGCGGGCGCCAGCGTGCCGCAGCTGTTCCTGCTGCTGGGGCTGGCCAATGCGCTGGTGGCCGGATACATCTTCCTGCTCGTGCCCGAGTACCTGCTGCGCTTCGTGGCCTGGGTGCTGTCGCGCGTGGTGTACCGGTTCCGCGTCGTCGGCGACGAGCACATCCCGGTGCAGGGCGCGGCCATCGTGGTGGCCAACCACGTGAGCTTCGTCGACGCCGTGCTGCTGATGGCCGCGAGCCCGCGGCCGATCCGCTTCATCATGGACCACCGCATCTTCGCCACGCCGGTGCTGGGCGCGCTGTTCCGGCTGGCGCGCGCGATCCCGATCGCGCCGCAGAAGGACGACCCGGCCGTCTACGAGCGCGCGTTCGACGAGGCGCGCCGCGTGCTGGAGGCCGGCGACCTGCTGGGCATCTTCCCCGAAGGCGGCATCACCCGCGACGGCACGCTGCAGCCGTTCAAGGGCGGCGTGATGAAGGTGCTGCAGACGCACCCGGTGCCGGTGGTGCCGGTGGCGCTGCGCCACCTGTGGGGGTCGTTCTTCTCGCGTGCGGAAGGTGGTCGCGCCATGACACGCCCCTTCCGCCGCGGCCTGTGGAGCCGCGTCGAGCTGGTGGCCGGCCCGGCCGAGCCGGCCGCTGCCGTGACGCCCGAGCGGCTGCAGGCGCGGGTGGCCGCGCTGCTGGGCGATCCCCCGGCCGCGGGGGGCACGGCCGCGCCGCGTGACGCCTTGCCACGCGCCTGACCAGCGGGCGCGGCACACTGCGCGCCATGGCCCTGCTGCCCGTCTCCCGCGACGCCTTCGTGCGCTGCGCGCCGTTCGCCCTGTTCATGGGCGCACTGGCGCTGCGCGGCTTCGCGCCGGAAGACGGCAGCTGGGGCTTCGACACGCGCTGGATCTACGGCGCCGGCGCGCTGGGCGTGGCCGGGCTGATGGCGCTGTGGTGGCGCGAATACGGCGAGCTGGCGCGCCAGAACGCTCCCGACGCGCGCGAGACCGCGCTGGCGGTGGTCGCCGGGCTGGCGGTGTTCGGCCTGTGGATCGTGCTCGACGCGCCGTGGATGGTGATCGGCACGCCGGCCGCGAGCTTCGTGCCGCTGGACGCCGCCGGCGCGGTGGACTGGCCGCTGGCCGCCGTGCGGCTGGCCGGCGCGGCACTGGTGGTGCCGCTGATGGAGGAGCTGTTCTGGCGCTCGTTCCTGATGCGCTGGATCGTGCAGGGCAACTTCCTGGCCGTGGCGCCGCAGCGCGCCGGAGTGCGGGCGGTGGTGCTGTCCACCTTCGTGTTCACGCTGGCGCACACGCAATGGCTGGCCGCGGCGATCGCCGGGCTGGTGTACGCGACGCTCTACGTGCGCACCGGCCGGCTGTGGGTGCCGGTGATCGCGCACGCGGTCACCAATGCCGCGCTCGGCGCCTGGGTGCTGGCCACGCAGCGCTGGGAGTTCTGGTAGGCCGGCCTCGGGCCAGCGCAAGGCCGCCCCAAGCGGCCCGAGATCCCCTCGGGGGACGCGAGCGCAGCGAGCTGGGGGCTGTCACCTCGGGCCAGCGCCGCCGGGCCGTCAATCCACGCCGCGGGCCCTGTCTGCGTGGAACTGCGCGCGCCACGCGCCGAAGCGGCCCTCGTCGAGCGCCTGCCGCACCTCGCGCATCAGGTTCAGGTAGTAGTGCAGGTTGTGGATGCTGGTCAGCATCGGGCCGACCATCTCGCCGCAGCGGTCCAGGTGGTGCAGGTAGGCGCGCGAGAAGTTCGCGCAGGCGTGGCAGCTGCAGCTCGGGTCGATCGGCCGCTCGTCGGTCTTGTTCTTCGCGTTGCGGATGCGCAGGTCGCCGAAGCGGGTGAACAGGTGGCCGTTGCGCGCGTTGCGCGTGGGCATCACGCAGTCGAACATGTCCACGCCCTGCGCCACGCCCTCGACCAGGTCCTCCGGCGTGCCCACGCCCATCAGGTAGCGCGGCTTGTGCGCCGGCAGCCGGTGTGGCGTGTGCGCCAGGATGCGCAGCATGTCCTCCTTGGGCTCGCCGACGCTGACGCCGCCCACCGCGTAGCCGGGGAAGTCCATCGCCACCAGCGCGTCGAGCGAGGCCTCGCGCAGGGTCTCGAACATGCCGCCCTGCACGATGCCGAACAGCGCGTTGCGGTTGCCCAGGCGCGCGAATTCGGCCTGGCAGCGCGCGGCCCAGCGCAGCGACAGCTCCATCGACGCGCGCGCCTCGCGCTCGGTGGTCACATGGCCGGCCGCCTTGTCGCCCTGCCAGTACGGCGTGCACTCGTCGAACTGCATCACGATGTCGGAGTCCAGCACGGTCTGGATCTGCATCGACACCTCGGGCGTCAGGAACAGCCGGTCGCCGTTGACCGGCGACGCGAACTTCACGCCCTCCTCGCTGATCTTGCGCATCGCGCCGAGCGACCACACCTGGAAGCCGCCGCTGTCGGTGAGGATCGGCCGGTTCCAGCCCTCGAAGCGGTGCAGCCCGCCGAAGGTGCGCAGCACGTCCAGCCCCGGCCGCAGCCACAGGTGGAAGGTGTTGCCCAGGATGATCTGCGCGCCCGACGCCTCCAGGTCGCGCGGCAGCACGCCCTTGACCGTGCCGTAGGTGCCCACCGGCATGAACACCGGCGTCTCGACGACGCCGTGGTTGAGCGTGAGCCGGCCGCGGCGCGCGTGGCCGTCGGTGCGGAGCAGGTCGAACTGGAGCATGGGGCGGGATTGTCGCCGCTGGCCCGCCGGCACCGCCCGTCGCGCGCACCACGCGCCTGCGGCACACTCGGTCCACGCTCGCCCGGGCGAAGACCCCTTCGACCATGAACCTGACGTCGCGCTGGAGCCGCCTGCTCGTGGCCGCCGCCGTGTCGGCCGGTGCCGCTGCGGCGGCATCGGGCCGGGAGGCGGTCGCCGTCGCCGTGCCGCCGGGCTCGCTGTCGACGTCGCCGGCCCCGATGCCGGCCCACCTGTACCTGCCCGACGGCGCGGGACCGCATCCCGCGGTGGTGCTGCTGCACGGCTGCGGCGGCGCCTACGCGCGCGACGGTGCCATCGGCGCGCGCCACGCGGCCTGGGGCCGCTGGTTCGCGGACCAAGGCCATGCCGCGCTGCTGCTGGACAGCTTCACCGCGCGCGGCCTGCGCGAGCTGTGCACGGTGCCGCTGGCGCAGCGCACGCTGAAGGAGTCGGACCGCGTGGGCGACGCCTATGCCGCGCTGGCCTGGCTGCGGCAGCGGGCCGACATCCAGCCGCAGCGGGTCGCGCTGATGGGGTGGTCGCATGGCGGCGGCGTGACGCTGGACGCGATGAACCGCCGGCCCGAGGCGCTGGAGGGCTTTCGCACCGGCATCGCGTTCTACCCGGGCTGTGCGAGCCGCCTGCGCCAGGGCGCGCGCTACCGGCCCTACGCCCCGCTGCTGCTGGTGGTCGGCCTGGCCGACGACTGGACGCCGGCGGCCCCCTGCGAGGCGCTGGCCGCGGACGCCGCCGCCCGCGGCCTGCCGGTCGAGATCCTGGCCTTTCCCGACACGTACCACGACTTCGACAACCCGGCGCTCAGGGCGCCCCGCGTCCGCGCGGACGTGCCCAACGGCGCACGGCCCGGGCAGGGCGTGACCACGGCACCGAATCCGCAGGCGGCGCAGCAGGCGCGGCGGCGCGTCGCCGAGCACCTGCGCGCAACCATGCCCTGACGCGCGCGGCGGCGGCCGCGTCCCGGCCCGCGCGGCTCAGGCCCGCTGCAGCAGCATCGAGTCGCCGTAGCTGAAGAAGCGGTAGCGCGCCTCCACCGCATGCCGGTACAGCGCCATCACGTGCGTGTGGCCGGCGAAGGCGCTCACCAGCATCATCAGCGTGCTGCGCGGCAGGTGGAAATTGGTGACCAGCGTGTCCACCACGCGGAAGCGATAGCCCGGCGTGATGAAGATGTCGGTGTCGCCGCGCGCCGGCACCAGGGTGCCGCGGCCCACCCGCGCGGCGGACTCGAGCGCGCGCACGCTGGTGGTGCCCACGGCCACCACGCGGCCGCCGCGCGCGCGCGCAGCCTGCACGGCGTCGACGCAGGCTTCGTCCACCTCGTACCACTCGCTGTGCATGCGGTGGTCGGCCACGCGGTCCACGCGCACCGGCTGGAAGGTGCCCGCGCCCACGTGCAGCGTGACGCGGGCGCGCTGCACGCCGCGCGCGTCCAGCGCGGCCAGCACGGCGTCGTCGAAGTGCAGCGCGGCGGTGGGGGCGGCCACCGCGCCGGGGCGGGCGGCGAACACGGTCTGGTAGCGGCGCTCGTCGTCGGCGTCGTCGGCATGGGTGATGTAGGGCGGCAGCGGCACGTGGCCGTGCGCGTCCATCAGCGCCAGCGGGTCGGCGGGCAGGCGCAGGTGGAACAGCGAGCCGTCGGGCCCGGCGCGGCCGAGCACCTCGGCCACGAAGGCGGTCTCGCCGTCGCGGCCCAGGAACTCGATCGCGCTGCCCGGGCGCGGCGACTTGCTGGCGCGCAGGTGGGCCAGCACCTCGTGGCCCTGCACGCCCGCCGCCGCATTGAGCACGCGCTCGACCAGCGCCTCCACCGCGCCGCCGCTGGGCTTGCGGCCGTACAGCCGCGCCTTGACGACGCGCGTGTCGTTGAACACCAGCAGGTCACCGGGCTGCAGCAGCGACGGCAGGTCGCGAAAGACGAGGTCCTGCGGCACGGGGCCGCGGCCGTCGAGCAGGCGCGAGGCGCTGCGCTCGGGGGCCGGATGCTGGGCGATCAGCTCGGCAGGAAGCTCGAAGTCGAAGTCGGCGGGGGTGAGTTCGGTGCGGTCGGACATGACGTTCAGGCTGTACCGGCCTGAAGAGCAGCAAAGCAGTCGAATTGTTCCATGCGGGTGCCGGCCCGGCGACGTAGCGGGGCTCTATCCGCCGCACCCGCACCGGGGCCGACGCACCCGCACCGGGGCCGACGCATCCGCGGCGGGGCCGACGCATCCGCGGCGGGGCCGACGCGTCCGCACCAGGGCCGACGCATCCGCGGCGGGCCCGAGGGACCCGAGCCGGGGCTACTGGCCGCCGGCGCCGTCGACCGGCGAGCCGGCGGGCACCGCGGAGGCCGCCGAAGCCGGCGGCAGCGGCGCGAAGGGCTGCGAGCGTGTCACGCTGCCGTCGGCGCCGATGCGCGTCACGTGGCCGGTGACGGCCAGCTCGTCGTAGAGCCAGCCGTCGCCGTCGCGCACCAGGCCGGCGGGCGGCTCCAGTGGCACCACGGGCACGCCCTTCAGAGCCGTGGCCATGTAGTCGATCCAGATCGGCAGCGCCAGGCCGCCGCCGGACT
This sequence comes from Aquabacterium sp. T101, assembly GCF_057219775.1. Taxonomy (NCBI): domain Bacteria; kingdom Pseudomonadati; phylum Pseudomonadota; class Betaproteobacteria; order Burkholderiales; family Sphaerotilaceae; genus Aquabacterium; species Aquabacterium sp. T101. The sequence continues at coordinate 75,471 of NZ_JBXVVZ010000003.1, read as the reverse complement.
CGCGCTCGCCCAGGCTGCGCGGCTCGCCGTAGCCCATCCACGCCACCGCCACCACGCCGGGATGGAAGCCGGCGAACCAGGCGTCCACCGCGTCGTTGGTGGTGCCGGTCTTGCCGTACAGGTCCGGGCGCTGCAGCGTGGCCTGGGCACGTGCCGCCGTGCCGCTGCGGGTGGCCTCGGCCAGCATGCCGGACATCAGGAACGCATTGCGCGCCGGGATCGCGCGTGCGGCCTCGTCCAGCGCGGGCGCGGGCGGCGCCTCGAACAGCACCTTGCCCTGCGCGTCGACGATGCGCTCGATCAGCACCGGGCTGACCACCCAGCCGCCATTGGCGATGGCGCCATAGGCCTGCGCCATCTGCAGCGGCGTGACGCTGCCCGTGCCCAGCGCCAGTGTCAGGTCGGCCGGCTGGCGCGCGGGGTCCAGGCCGTAGCGGCCGAGCCAGTCGCGCGCCGGCCCCAGGCCCAGCTGCTGCAGCACGCGCACGCTGACGAGGTTGCGCGACCGGGCCAGCGCGTCGCGCAGCGGCAGCGGGCCGTCGAAGCGGTTGTCCGAATTGGCCGGCGCCCAGCCGTTGGCGGCCACGAAGGGCGCGTCGTCGACCACGGTGCCGGGCATCACGCCCTGCTCCAGCGCGGCGGAATACAGCAGCGGCTTGATCGCCGAGCCGGGCTGGCGCCAGGCCTGCGTCACATGGTTGAAGGGCTGGCGGTTGAAGTCGAACGCGCCCACCAGTGCGCGCACGCGGCCGGTGGCCGGGTCGAGCGCCACGAAGCCGGCCTCGGCCTGCGGCCACTGCACGATGGCCCAGCCCTTGTCGCCGCGCATCACGCGCAGCACCGCGCCGCGGGTGATCGCCAGCGGCGCGCGCGCCTTCGGCGCCAGCGCCGGCTGCACCCAGCGCAGCCCCTCGCCGGCCACCGCGATGCGCTCGCCGCTGGCCAGCTGCACCTGCACCTCGCGCGGGCTGGCGGCCAGCACGATGGCCACGCGCAGCATCTCGTCGTCGCGGTGGTCGCGCAGCGCGCGCGCCGCGGCGGCGGCGTCGGCCTCGCCGGTGGCCGGCGGCAGCGGCTCCACGTCTTCCGGGCCGCGCCAGGGGCCGCGCCGGTCGTGCGCCAGCACGCCGCGGCGCAGCGCGGCCCAGGCGGCGCGCTGGTCGGCCGCGCGCAGCGACGTGGTCACCTTGATGCCGCTGGTGTAGGCGCCGGTGCCGAAGCGCTCCACCACCACTGCGCGCGCCATCTCGGCCACGTGGCCGGCGTGCAGCACGCCCTGGCCGGGCGCGCGGATCACCAGCTTCTCGGCGCGCGCCGCGGCATGCTGCGCGTCGCTGATCACGCCGGTGACGCGCATGCGCTCGAGCACGATGCGCTGGCGCTGCGTGGCGCGCTCGAAGTTGGCGATCGGGTTGGCGTAGTGCGGGTTCTGCGGCAGGCCGGCGAGCATCGCCGTCTCGGCGATGGACAGCTTGTCCAGCGGCTTGCCGAAGTACACCTGCGAGGCCGCGGCGAAGCCGTAGGCGCGCTGGCCGAGGAAGATCTCGTTGAGGTAGAGCTCGAGGATCTTGTCCTTGCTGAGCTTCTTCTCCAGCTCCAGCGCGATCAGGATCTCCCGCGTCTTGCGCTCGGCGGAGAAGCGCTGTTCCAGGAAGAAGGTGCGCGCCACCTGCTGCGTGATGGTGGACGCGCCCTGGCGCCGGCCGCCGGTGAGCATGGCGATGGCCGCGCGCGCCATGCCCTTGGGGTCGATGCCGCCGTGCTCGCGGAAGCGCTGGTCCTCCACCGCGATCACCGCGTCCTGCAGCAGGCGCGGCATCTGCGCGATGGGCACGAACTGGCGCCGCTCGGCGCCGAAGGCCGCGATCTCCACGCCGTCGGCGGTGACCACTTGCAGCGGCTGCTTGGGCTGGTAGTTCAGCGCGCGGTCCAGCGGCGGCAGGTCCCAGGGCGCAGCGGCCACGGGCGCGGCGGCCGTGCCGAGCAGGGCCGCCAGCAGCAGCATGCTCGGCAGGGGTCGCATGGCCCGGATTATCGGCAGCTCCGCGTAAGACAATGTGCGCCATGCCCGACCGCGAGACGAAGGCGCTGTCCGGCCCGCAGCGCGCGATGGCCCGGCTCGGGCTGCTGCGCGACATCGACCTGGCGCTGCACCTGCCGCTGCGCTACGAGGACGAGACGCGACTGGACACCCTGGCCGGCGCGCGCGAGGGCGACACGGTGCAGGTGGAAGCCACGGTGGCCGACTGCCGGGTGGAGTTCCGGCCGCGGCGCCAGCTCGTGGCGCGCCTGACCGACGACGACGGCGACGCGCTGGTGCTGCGCTTCCTCAACTTCTACCCGTCGCAGCAGAAGGCGCTGGCGCCCGGCACGCGGGTGCGCGTGCGCGGCGAGCTGCGCGGCGGCTTTCTCGGCCGCGAGATGGTGCACCCGGCGGTCAAGCCCGCGGGCGCGGCGCTGCCGCAGGCGCTGACCCCGGTGTACCCCACCAGCGCGCAGCTGCCGCAGGCCTACCTGCGCAAGGCCGTGGCCTCGGCACTCGGGCGCGCCGCGCTGGGCGAGGTGCTGCCCGCGGGCGTGGTGCCCGCCGGCCTGCCGCCGCTGCGGGACGCGGTGATGTTCCTGCACCAGCCGCCGCCGGGCACGCCGCTGGCCGCGCTGGAGGACCGCACGCACCGCGCCTGGCAGCGCCTGAAGTTCGACGAGCTGCTGGCGCAGCAGCTGTCGCAGCTGGCGGCGCGGCGCGAGCGCGAGCGCCTGGCCGCGCCGGTGCTCACGGCCACGCGCGGCGGGCTGCACGAGCGGCTGCTGGCGGCGCTGCCGTTCCAGCTCACCGCGGCGCAGCGCCGCGTGGCCGACGAGATCGCCGCCGATCTCGCCGCCGGCGCGCCGATGCACCGCCTGCTGCAGGGCGACGTCGGCTCGGGCAAGACGGTGGTGGCCGCGCTGGCCGCCGCCGTGGCCATCGACGCCGGCTGGCAGTGCGCGCTGATGGCGCCCACCGAGATCCTCGCCGAGCAGCACTTCCGCAAGCTGGTGCAGTGGCTGCAGCCGCTGGGCGTGCAGGTGGCGTGGCTGACCGGCAGCCGCAAGGGCAAGGGGCGGCGCGAGCAGATCGAGGCCGTGGCCTCGGGCGCGGCCGGCCTCGTGATCGGCACCCATGCGGTGATCCAGGACGACGTGCGCTTCGCGCGGCTGGCGCTGGCCATCGTCGACGAGCAGCACCGCTTCGGCGTCGCGCAGCGGCTGGCGCTGCGCGACAAGCTGGCGCAGCACGCGCTGGAGCCGCACCTGCTGATGATGTCGGCCACGCCGATCCCGCGCACGCTGGCGATGACCTTCTATGCCGACCTGGCGGTGAGCACCATCGACGAGCTGCCGCCCGGCCGCACGCCGGTGGTGACCAAGCTCTTCGCCGAGGACAAGCGCGACGCGGTGATCGCGCGCATCCGCGACGAGGTGGCGCAGGGCAAGCAGGTGTACTGGGTATGCCCGCTGGTGGAGGAGAGCGAGGCGCTGGAGCTGCGCGACGCCACCGCCACGCACCAGCAGCTCACCGAGGCGCTGCCCGGGCGCATGGTGGGCCTGCTGCACGGGCGCATGGCCGCGGGCGAGAAGGCCGCCGTGATGTCGATGTTCACCGACGGCACGATGCAGGTGCTGGTGGCCACCACGGTGATCGAGGTCGGCGTCGACGTGCCCAACGCCAGCCTGATGGTGATCGAGCACGCCGAGCGCTTCGGCCTGGCGCAGCTGCACCAGCTGCGCGGCCGCGTCGGCCGCGGCGCGGTGGCCAGCGTGTGCGTGCTGCTGTACACGCCGCCGCTGTCGCCCACCGCGCGCGACCGCCTGCGCGCGATGGGCGAGACCACCGACGGCTTCGAGATCGCGCGGCGCGACCTCGCCATCCGCGGCCCGGGCGAGCTGATGGGCGCGCGCCAGAGCGGCGACGCGCTGCTGCGCTTTGCCGACCTGGCGCTGGACGCGCCGCTGGTGGAAGCCGCGCGCCAGGCCGCCGACGCGCTGCTGACGGCGCACCCCGCCGCGGCGCGCGCGCACGTGGAGCGCTGGCTCGCGTCGCGCGAGGAGTTCCTGAAAGCATGACCTGCCGATCCGGGCCGACCGACGACCCGGAAGAGGCTTAGCCACCGAAGTGCAACTGGTAGCGCGCGCCGTCGGAGAACAGGCACACGCCGGTGCCCTGGGCCGGCGCGGTGATCACGTATTCGCACTGCGCGCTGGTACCGCGCGGGCCGTAGGCGTTGGCGATGCCGCGCTGCCCGCTCCAGGCGCGCGGGGCGGTGCCCAGCACCTCGGCATGCAGGCGCCCGAACGCGGCCTGGCCGGCGTCCACCCGCGTGGCTTCGCCCTGCAGCGTGTCGCCCTGGTAGCCCACGGTGAGCGTGCCGCGGCCCGACTGCGCGCTGACGATGGTGGCGCTGAGCAGGCCGGCGCGCTGCGCCACGTCGTTGAGCGGGTACAGGCGCGCGCCGAGCACGGCCGGCTGCGGCTGCGCCGGCGCGGGCGGCATCACCACCGTGGTGCGGCTGCCTTCGGCGGGCGGCAGCGGGTAGGGCTGGCCAGTGCGCGGGTCCAGCGGCACCACGACGCAGGCCGACAGCAGGCCCGCCAGCGATGCGGCGGCCAGCGCCGCGCCGGCGCGGCGGCCGGTGCGGAGGGGCCGGGTCGCCCCGGCGGCGGCAGGATCGAAAAGACTCATGGTCATCCTCGTGTCGCGGCACATGCCGCGCCGGGCAGCTTCGGCGCGGGGCCCGCGCCGCGGCAAGCGCCGCGCGCGAAGTGCCGCGCTGTCGGCCTGGGGGTGTCGCCCGGCGGCACCGCTGCGCTATCCTTGACCGCTCCATGACGCTGACGGAACTCCGCTACATCGTTGCCGTCGCCCGCGAAAAGCACTTCGGGCGCGCGGCCGAGGCCTGCTTCGTGTCGCAGCCCACGCTCAGCGTGGCGATCAAGAAGCTCGAGGAGGAGCTCGACGTCAAGCTGTTCGAGCGCGGCGCCAACGAGGTGAGCGTCACGCCGCTGGGCGAGGCGATCGTGCGCCAGGCGCAGAGCGTGATCGAGCAGGCCGCGGCGATCAAGGAGATCGCCAAGCGCGGCAAGGACCCGCTCAACGGCCCGCTGCGGCTGGGCATCATCTACACCATCGGCCCCTACCTGCTGCCCGACCTGGTGCGCCACGCGATCGCGATGACGCCGCAGATGCCGCTGATGCTGCAGGAGAACTTCACCGTCAAGCTGCTCGAGATGCTGCGCACCGGCGACCTCGACTGCGCGATCATGGCCGAGCCCTTCCCCGACACCGGGCTGGCCATCGCACCGCTGTACGACGAGCCCTTCGTCGTGGTGGTGCCCAAGGCGCACCCGCTGGCGCAGCGCAAGAGCATCGACGCCGAGGAGCTCAAGCGCGAGACGATGCTGCTGCTGGGCACCGGCCACTGCTTCCGCGACCACGTGCTCGAGGTGTGCCCCGAGTTCGCGCGCTTTTCCAGCGACGCGGAAGGCATCCGCAAGAGCTTCGAGGGCTCGTCGCTGGAGACCATCCGCCACATGGTGGCGTCGGGCATGGGCGTCACCGTGGTGCCGCAGCTGTCGGTGCCGCCCGATCCGGGCGACCTGGTGCGCTACATCCCGTTCGACAAGCCGGTGCCCACGCGCCGCGTGGTGCTGGCCTGGCGCCGCACCTTCACGCGCTACGAGGCTATCGCCGCGCTGCGCAACGCGGTGTACGCCTGCGAGCTGAAGGGCGTGACCCGGCTGTCCTGAGCCGGGCCCGCGGCCTGCCTCGCGCACCCGGCGTCACGACGCCGTCATCGACGCTTCATGGCGGCGTCACCGGGCGCCGGCATCGTGGCGGGCCATGAAGCTCGACGACCTGCCCGCGCGCGAACGCGCTGCCGCCACCCACCATGCCCGCCCCGCCGCCCGCGGCGCCGACGCCCACCTGGAAGCGGTGTGGGCGCGCGACGAGTCCGACGTGCGCGCCGCGCAGCGCCTGCGCTGGCGCGTCTTCGCCGACGAGATGGGCGCCACGCTGCGGCCGCCGCGCGGCACGCCGCCGGGCCACGACGCCGACCTGTACGACGCCTACTGCGAGCACCTGCTGGTGCGCACCGTGGCCACCGACGACGAGCCGTCGCGCGTGGTGGGCACCTACCGCGTGCTGACGCCGGCGGCCGCGAAGCGGGTGGGCGGCCTGTACACCGGCGAGGAGTTCGACCTGTCGATCCTGGCGCCGCTGCGACCGACCCTGGCCGAGCTGGGCCGCTCGTGCATCGACCCCGACCACCGCAGCGGCGGCGCGATCCTGATGCTGTGGAGCGAACTGGCGCGCTTCATGCAGCGAAACGGCCTGCGCCGCATGATCGGCTGCGCCAGCGTGCCGATGCGCGACGGCGGCCACTACGCGGCCAGCCTGTGGCGCCAGCTGCAGGCCACGCACCAGGCGCCGATCGAGTGGCGGGTGCGCGCGCGCTGCCCGCTGCCGGTGGACGGGCTGCGCGGCGACCTCGACGTGGAGCCGCCGGCGCTGATCAAGGGCTACCTGCGCTGCGGCGCCAAGGTGCTGGGACCGCCGGCCTGGGACCCGGCGTTCAACAGCGCCGACCTGCCGATGATGCTGGACCTGGCCGACCTGCCCGCCGCCTACCGGCGCCGCTTCCTCGACTGACCCCCGCGGCGCGGCCGGGGCTATGGCCGCGGTGAAGGGATTCGATTCGACGCCGCGCCACGGCGGGACTAGATTGGCGTCCTGACGCACAGGAGACGACCCATGGCCCGCAAGACCCCCGCCCTCACCCCCCACATCGGCATCGGCGACAAGGACCGCGCCGCCATCGCCGCCGGCCTGTCGCGCCTGCTGGCCGACACCTACACGCTGTACCTCACCACCCACAACTTCCACTGGAACGTCACCGGGCCGATGTTCAACACGCTGCACGCGATGTTCATGGCCCAGTACACCGAGCTGTGGAACGCGGTGGACCCGGTGGCCGAGCGCATCCGCTCGCTCGGGCACACGGCGCCGGGCTCGTATGCCCAGTTCGGCAAGCTGAGCTCGATCCCCGATGCGCCGGCCAAGCCGCCGAAGGCTCTCGAGATGGTGCGCATCCTGGTCGAGGGCCACGAGGCGGTGGCACGCACCGCGCGCAGCATCTTCCCGCTGGCCGCCAAGGCCGACGACCAGCCCACCGCCGACCTGCTGACGCAGCGCCTGGACATCCACGAGAAGACGGCCTGGATGCTGCGCTCGCTGCTCGAGGAGTAGGCCCGCGACCGTCGCGGCCGGGGCGCCGGGCGGCGCCTCGGATAATCGGCGCATGTCCGATATCGCCACCGAGGTGCGGCGCCGCCGCACCTTCGCCATCATTTCGCACCCCGACGCGGGCAAGACCACCCTCACCGAGAAGCTGCTGCTGTTCTCCGGCGCGATCCAGATCGCCGGCAGCGTGAAGGCGCGCAAGGCCGCGCGCCATGCCACCAGCGACTGGATGGAGATCGAGAAGCAGCGCGGCATCTCGGTGGCCAGCTCGGTGATGCAAATGGAGTACCGCGACTGCGTCATCAACCTGCTGGACACGCCGGGCCACCAGGACTTCTCCGAAGACACCTACCGCGTGCTGACCGCGGTGGACGCCGCGCTGATGGTGATCGACGCGGCCAACGGCGTGGAGCCGCAGACGCGGCGCCTGCTGCAGGTGTGCCGGGCCCGCAACACGCCGATCCTGACCTTCGTGAACAAGATGGACCGCGAGGTGCAGGAGCCGCTGGCGCTGATGGACGAGATCGAGCGCGAGCTCGGCATGAGCGTGGTGCCCTTCACCTGGCCGGTGGGCATGGGCAAGCTGTTCCACGGCGTGATGGACCTGCGCGAGCAGCGCATGCGCGTGTTCACGCCCGGCGAGGACCGCCACCACGACGCCGACGAGATGCTGCAGGGCCTGGACAACCCGGCCTATGCCGAGCGCTTCGGCGCCGAGTGGGAGCAGGCGCGCCACGACATCGAGCTGGTGCAGGGCGCGGCGCCGCCCTTCGACGAGGCCGAGTTCCTGGCCGGCCACCAGACGCCGATGTTCTTCGGCTCGGCGATCAACAACTTCGGCGTCAAGGAGGTGCTCGACGCCCTGGTGGACCTGGCGCCGCCGCCGTCGCCGCGCGCGGCGATGCAGCGCGAGGTCAAGCCCGAGGAGCCGAAGTTCAGCGGCGTGGTGTTCAAGATCCAGGCCAACATGGACCCCGCGCACCGCGACCGCATCGCCTTCGTGCGCGTGGCCAGCGGCCACTTCCAGCGCGGCATGCGGCTGAAGGTGGTGCGCTCGGGCAAGGAGCTGCGGCCCAACACCGTGGTCAGCTTCCTGAGCCAGCGCCGCGAGCTGCTCGACGAGGCCTTTGCGGGCGACATCATCGGCATCCCCAACCACGGCGTGCTGCAGCTGGGCGACACGCTCACCGAGGGCGAGGCGCTGCAGTACACCGGCCTGCCGTTCTTCGCTCCCGAGATGTTCCGCTCGGTCGAGGTGGCCGACCCGCTGCGCACCAAGCAGCTCAAGGCCGGCCTGACCCAGCTCGGCGAGGAAGGCGCGATCCAGGTCTTCCGCCCGGTGGCGGGCTCGGTGCTGCTGCTGGGCGCCGTGGGCCAGCTGCAGTTCGAGGTGGTGGCGCACCGCCTGGAGCACGAGTACGGCTGCAAGGCGCGGGTCACCGGCTCGCGCTTCCAGATCGCGCGCTGGGTCACCTGCCCCGACGAGGACGGCGGCGCCAAGGAGCTGCAGCGCTTCATCGACGCCAACGCCCACCGCGTGGCCTACGACGCGGTGGACGCGCCGACGCTGCTGGTGGAGTACGCGCCCGAGCTGCGCGCGATCGAGGCCAACTGGCCGAAGATCCGGTTCCACACCATGCGCGAGCACGCGGGGCTGGTGTTCCACAAGGCCGGCAGCTGACAAGGCGGCGGCGCGGCCGCCCCGGTCTGCGGTCCGGGCCGGTGGTCATGTCGCCTAGGGCTTGCCCGCCTCCCTGGCTGCCTCCAGATCGCGCTGCGCCTTCAGCAAGGCGATCTGGGCCTCGATCAGCTTGACCTGGTTGTCGAGCTCCGCCTTCTCCTGGGAGCTGTAGTCCACGCGCAGCTTGACGATCTCGGCGGGGACGGACACCAGGGCCTTCAGGATGTCGACCGGCAGCCCCGCGACCGCGGCCAGGGTGCTCGGCTGGTCCAGAGTGAGCTCGGCCAGCATGCCGTCCTTGAACACATGCTTGACGGAGCTCTTCGTCATCGTCGCGCCCATCACGGGCAGCACGAACAGCGTCGACGCATCGGGCACCGTCGCCGTGAGCCGCGCCGGCGCTGCGGCGCCGTCGGGGACACAGGCCGCGTTGCCGGGGGCGCCATGCGGCGACTTCGGGGACAGTTCAAGGTTCACGCGGCGTGGCACCCGGTAGAACAAGCCATCGACCGGTTCGGACGGCACGGCGGACACATGGCGATCCGGCGGCAGGCTGGTCACCTCGGCCGGGTTGCCGATGTCCTTCAGTTGCAGGAACGATCCGCTCTGCGCGAGACGGTCCTGCACGGCCTTCCAGCTGGCGGCGTCGGTCGGATCGAACACGAACGCCAGGTCATAGGCCTTGCAGTCGATCTGCGCCGCGGGCAACCGCACGCCGGGCGCCCGCTCCAGAAGGCTGAACGTCGACCGCGGCAGCGACATTCCGGTGCCCAGGTTGATCGCGGCCAGCGACCGGACGAGGTTCAGAACGACGTTGGCCCCCTGGCCCGTGGCCTTGGACTCGGTCGTCGACAGCATCCCGTCCACGACGTTCAGCGTCACCACGTCGTCGCGCAGGGCATGGGCGGTGTGCGTGGCCACGAAGCGTCGCGTCGCATCCGGCGCATGGGCCTGGGGCGTGAGGCTGCCGCTTTCGACCCACTTGCCCACCTGCCCACGCACCAGCTCGAAGGCGTCCGCAGCCTTCTTTGCGACCTCGGCTGCCGAGTCGGCCTTGGTCTTGGCCAGCGCCGAAAGCACTTTCGCAATGTCGCGGCGACGCCGGGCGTCGGACAGGGCGTCCGCACCCACCTTCAGCTCCTCGGCCTTGGCGACTTCAGCCTCGAGGGCCTTGAGCTGCTGAGCGGCGTCCTTGGCGCCCGCGGCCGCCGCCTTCGACGCAGCCGCCGCATCGTCGGCGTCCTTCCTGGCGGCTTCGACCTCCGGCGCGTCGACCTTGCGGCGCGACGCCTGCAGCAGGATCTGCGCCTTGGGCAAGGCGTACACCAGGCCCGGCGCCGCGGCTTCGCTGGTGGCTTTCGATTGCAGCACGGGTGAAGCGCAGCCGCTGGTCAGCAGCCCCGCCAGGACGGCCGCGGGCAGGGCGGCGCGCTTGAAGGGCAAGGTCGACTCCATCTTCCATCTCCCAGGTGAGTTCGGCTCGATTCTCAGGAGGGGAAGGCGACCCGGTCATCGTCAAGGCAGTGGACGAAGGGCATGGCGGCACTCGCTTCGGTTCGCGCCACCGCGCGCCCGTCGGGTCAGCGCAGGTCGATTGCCCGCACCGGACACACGCCGACGCAGTCCCCGCAGCCGGTGCAGGCGTCGGCGTCGATGCGCAGCTGGGCGATGCCGCCCGGCGCCGGCACGAAGCGCAGTGCCCGCACGTCGCAGGCGTCGCCGCAGACGCGGCACTCGACGCCCCGGCGGCTGAGACAGGCCTCGCTCACGGCCACCTTCCAGGGGAAGGCCGGGGCCACGGCCGAGGCGTCGATGGCGCCGGTGGGGCAGACGCGGGCGCAGTCGCCGCACAGGCTGCAGCCGGCACGGTCGAAGGCGATCTGGGCCAGCCCGCCGTCGCCACGCAGCAGCACACCCTGCGGGCAGGCCCGCACGCAGTCGCCGCAGCCGGTGCAGCGCGCTACGAACTCCGCGTCCGGACGGCGCGACCACGGCGGCCGCGCGGGCGCCGCGGGCTCGGCAGCGGCGGCGGCACGCAAGTCGCCCCGCAGGAACGACCGTCGACGGGCGTCGACCACGCAGGCTCCTCGTTTGATGGTGATCAATTGTCGCGCGCCCCCTGGCGCGCACAGTCCGCACCATCTTGGAGCCAGCGGGGTGGCCGGATGAGCATTCTTGGTGCGGTCGTGCGGGTCCGTCCCCGGCATCTGCCGGCGGTGGCGCCGCGCATCGCCGGTCTGCCCTGCACCGACCTGGCGCTGAACCCGGGCGACGGGCGCCTCGTGCTGGTGCTCGAGGACGGCATCGTCGACGGGACACCCCACAGCGCTGCGGCCACGCTGGCCGCCATCGCGCTGTGGCCCGAGGTGCTCAACACCTCGCTCGTCTACGAGTACTCGGGCCCCGACGCGCCGCCGCCGGGCGACGCCGCCGTGGACGACTACCGCGCCTGGCGCGGCAGCCTCAGGGACTGGGCCGGCCAGGGGTCGGCCCGCGCGCCCGACACCCCTTGATGAACCCGCTCGATGACCACCGGCGCCGCGAGGCGCCGCCAGGAGACCCCCCGATGAAATCCGACCGCCGATCCTTCCTGAAGAGCCAGGCGCTGGCCGCCAGCGCCGCCGCCGCGGGCATCCCGATCGTGGCCGAGGGCGCGACGCCGGCCAAGCCGGCCGCCGACGGCACGGTGCGCTGGGACAAGGCGCCCTGCCGCTTCTGCGGCACCGGCTGCGCGGTCATGGTGGGCGTGCAGGACGGCCGCGTCGTCGCCACGCAGGGCGACCCCGACGCGCCGGTCAACCGCGGGCTGAACTGCATCAAGGGCTACTTCCTGTCCAAGATCATGTACGGCAAGGACCGCCTGACGACGCCGCTGATGCGCCAGAAGGACGGCAGGTACGACAAGAACGGCGACTTCGTGCCGGTGTCCTGGGACCAGGCCTTCGACCTGATGGCCGCCAAGTGGAAGGAAGCGCTCAAGTCCGACGGGCCGGCCGGCGTGGGCATGTTCGGATCCGGCCAGTGGACCATCTGGGAAGGCTACGCGGCGGCCAAGCTGTGGAAGGCGGGCTTTCGCAGCAACAACATCGACCCCAACGCGCGCCACTGCATGGCCAGTGCCGTGGCCGGCTTCATGCGCACCTTCGGCATCGACGAGCCGATGGGCTGCTACGACGACATCGAGCAGGCCGACGCCTTCGTGCTGTGGGGCAGCAACATGGCCGAGATGCACCCGGTGCTGTGGAGCCGCATCACCGACCGCCGCCTGTCCAGCCCCAACACCAAGGTGGTGGTGCTGTCCACGTTCGAGCACCGCAGCTTCGACCTGGCCGACCTCGGCATGGTGTTCGCGCCGCAGACCGACCTGGCGATCCTGAACTACATCGCCCACTACCTGATCGCGAACAGGAAGGTCGATGTCGAGTTCGTCAGGAAGAACGTCAACTTCAAGAAGGGCGCCGACGACATCGGCTACGGCCTGCGGCCCGCCCACGCGCTCGAAAAGGACGCCAGGAGCAACGGCTACCCCGGCGCCGACGGCAAGCCCAAGGGCAACCCCAACGACAGCACGCCCAGCACCTTCGAGGAGTTCGCGAAGTTCGTCAGCGACTACACGGCGGAAAAGGTGAGCAAGCTGTCGGGCGTGCCGGTCAAGCAGCTCGAGGAGCTGGCGAAGATCTACGCCGACCCGAAGGTCAAGGTGATGAGCCTGTGGACCATGGGCTTCAACCAGCACACCCGGGGCACGTGGGCCAACAACATGGTCTACAACCTCCACCTGCTCACCGGCAAGATCAGCCAGCCGGGCAACAGCCCCTTCAGCCTGACCGGCCAGCCCAGTGCCTGCGGCACCGCGCGCGAAGTGGGCACCTTCGCGCACCGCCTGCCGGCGGACATGGTGGTCACCAACCCCGAGCACCGCAAGTTCACCGAGGCGCTGTGGCAGCTGCCCGAGGGCACGCTGCCCGACAAGATCGGCCTGCATGCGGTGGCCCAGAGCCGCGCGCTGAAGGACGGCAAGCTCAAGTGCTACTGGACCAGCACCACCAACAACATGCAGGCCGGGCCGAACATCAACGGCGAGATCCTGCCGGGCTGGCGCAACCCCGCCACCTTCGTGGTGGTGAGCGACGCCTACCCGACCGTCAGCGCGATGGCGGCCGACCTGATCCTGCCCTCGGCGATGTGGGTCGAGAAGGAAGGCGCCTTCGGCAACGCCGAGCGGCGCACGCAGTTCTGGCGCCAGCAGGTGGCCGCGCCGGGCCAGTCGAAGAGCGACCTGTGGCAGTACATCGAGTTCAGCAAGCGCTTCCGCATGGAAGAGGTGTGGCCGGCCGAACTGCTGGCCAAGGCGCCGCAGTACAAGGGCAAGACGCTGTTCGACGTGCTCTACCGCAACGGCAAGGTCAACAAGTACCCGCTGGCCGACCTGACGAAGGTGAACGCGAAGTACATCAAGGACTACGCCAACCCCGAGAGCAAGGAGCTGGGCTTCTACCTGCAGAAGGGCCTGTTCGAGGAGTACGCCGAGTTCGGCCGCGGCCACGGCCACGACCTGGCGCCCTTCGACACCTATCACGAGGTGCGCGGCCTGCGCTGGCCGGTGGTGGACGGCAAGGAGACGCTGTGGCGCTTCCGCGAAGGCTACGACCCCTACGTGAAGAAGGGCGAGGGCGTGCGCTTCTACGGCTTCAAGGACGGCAAGGCCAACATCTTCGCGCTGCCCTACCAGCCTGCCGCCGAGGCCCCGGACAAGGACTTCGACCTGTGGCTGTGCACCGGCCGCGTGCTCGAGCACTGGCACACCGGCACGATGACGCGCCGCGTCGGCGAGCTGCACCGCGCCGTGCCCGAGGCGGTGGTGTTCATGCACCCGGACGACGCCAAGGACCGCGGCATCCAGCGCGGCATGCAGATCAAGGTGACGTCGCGGCGCGGCGAGATCACCGCCCACGTGGAGACCAAGGGCCGCAACAAGGTGCCGCGCGGGCTGGTGTTCGTGCCCTTCTTCGACGAAGGGCGGCTGGTGAACAAGCTCACGCTGGACGCCACGTGCCCGATCTCGAAGGAGACGGACTTCAAGAAGTGCGCGGTGAAGGTCGTCCGCGCCTGACGCCCCGGCTGCCGTGGAACTGTCCCGCCGCCAGCTGCTGCAAGGCAGCGCCTCCGCCGCCACCGCCGCGTTGATCGCCGGCGGGGCCGCGGTGGTGTCGCGGCCGGCGACCGCGCGGCCGGCACAGGCGCTGCGGCCGCCGGGCGCGCTGGCGGAAGCCGACTTCCTCGGCGCCTGCGTGCGCTGCGGGCTGTGCGTGCGCGACTGCCCGCCGCACAACCTGAAGCTGTCGGACTGGGGCCACGGCGTCGCGCGCGACGTGGCCATCGGCACGCCGTACTTCGAGGCGCGGCAGATCCCCTGCGAGATGTGCGAGGACATCCCCTGCGTGAAGGCCTGCCCCACCGGCGCGCTGGACCCGGCGCTCACGGACATCACGCGCGCCCGCATGGGCGTGGCGGTGCTGGTGGACGAGGAGAACTGCCTGAACTTCCTCGGCCTGCGCTGCGACGTCTGCTACCGCGTGTGCCCGGTCATCGACAAGGCGATCACGCTGGAGAAGTTCTCCAACCCGCGCAGCGACCGCCACGCGCTGCTGCTGCCCACGGTGCGCGCCGACGCCTGCACCGGCTGCGGCAAGTGCGAGAAGAGCTGCGTGCTGGAGCAGGCCGCGATCAAGGTGCTGCCGCCCGCGCTGGCGCGCGGCGAGGGTGGCGCCCACTACCGCAAGGGCTGGGAGGCGGGCGCGCAGGCGGGGCGTCCGCGCTTCGACCTGCCGGTGCAGAAGCTGCCCGCACAGCCGGTGCCGGGCGACATCGCGCCGCTGCGCTCGGGCCGCGACCCCTATGCCGCGGCCGCGTCGGAGGCCGCGCGATGAGCACCGCGCTCGCCACGGCCGCCGCCGGGCCGCAAGGCGCGGCCCGCAGCGCCTGGCGCCGCCATCGCTTCCTGGTGCTGCGCCGGCTGTCGCAGGCGCTCGTGTTCGCGCTGTTCCTGCTCGGCCCGTGGGCCGGGCTCTGGTGGATCGAGGGCAACCTGTCGTCGAGCCGCGTGCTCGACACGGTGCCGCTGACCGATCCCTTCGTGCTGCTGCAGGTGCTGGCCGCCGGCCACGCGCCGGCGCTCACCGCGCTGACCGGCGCCGCGGTGGTGGTGCTGTTCTACCTGCTGGTGGGCGGGCGCAGCTACTGCGCCTGGGTCTGCCCGGTCAACGTCGTCACCGACGCCGCCGCCGCGCTGAGGCGCCGCCTGGGCCTGCCGGTGGGCCGCGCGCCGCGGCCGACGCTGCGCTACTGGGTGCTGGGCGCGGTGCTGCTGGCCTGCGCCGCCACCGGGGTGGCGGTCTGGGAGGCGGTGAACCCGGTGTCGCTGACCCAGCGCGCGCTGATCTTCGGCGGCAGCGTGGCCTGGGCCGCCGCGGCCGCGGTGTTCGCCTACGACCTGCTGGTCGTGCCGCGCGGCTGGTGCGGCAGCCTGTGCCCGATGGGGGCCGCCTACGCGCTGGTCGGCCGGGCCAGCCTGCTGCGCGTGTCGGCACGCCACGCCAGCCGCTGCAACGACTGCGGCGACTGCTACGCGGTGTGCCCGGAGCCGCAGGTGATCGTGCTGCCGCTCAAGGGCCGCGACGGCGCCGGCCCCGTCATCCGCGACAGCGCCTGCACCCACTGCGGCCGCTGCATCGACGTCTGCACCACGGACGTGTTCGCCTTCACGCACCGATTCGACGACAGGAGAGACTGACATGAACCTGCGCACACCCGCCAAGCTGGCACTGGCCGCGGCAATGCTCTGGCTGGCGGTCCAGGCCGCGCCCGCCGCCGACGCGCCCGCCGACACCGGGCCCGTCAAGCTGCAGAGCCTGCGCGGCGGCACGCCGGTGGACAAGGACAACGCCCCGGTGGCGTCGCACCAGGAGCGCGACCACCCGGTGTCCGACCGCGACTTCGTGCAGCAGCCGCCGCTGATCCCGCACACCACCGCGGGCTACCAGATCACGAAGAACTTCAACAAGTGCATGGACTGCCACGCCTGGCAGAAGACGCGCGACAGCCGGGCCACCAAGGTGAGCATCACGCACTTCCGCACGCGCGAGGGACAGGAGCTGGACAACATCAGCCCGCGCCGCTACTTCTGCACCCAGTGCCATGTGGCCCAGACGGACGCCAAGCCGCTGGTGGACAACACCTTCAAGCGCGCCCGCGGTCTGCAGTGACCCGGCCGCAGGCGACGAGGAGACCGACGACATGACTTCCAAGGACGGCGGCAAGCGCGGCCTCGGCGCGCGGGTGTGGGCGCTGGCCACCGGCATGGCGGGCCTGGCCTTCGTGGCCGGCATCGTGTTCTGGGGCGGCTTCAACACCGCGATGGAGTGGACCAACCGCGAGGCGTTCTGCATCTCGTGCCACGAGATGAAGGACAACGTCTACAACGAGTACCGCAACACCATCCACTACCAGAACCGCACCGGCGTGCGCGCCACCTGCCCGGACTGCCACGTACCCAAGGAGTGGGTGCCCAAGGTGATCCGCAAGATCCAGGCGAGCAACGAGCTGTGGCACAAGATGCTCGGCTCGATC
The DNA here is from genome assembly GCF_057219775.1 of Aquabacterium sp. T101. NCBI lineage: Bacteria > Pseudomonadati > Pseudomonadota > Betaproteobacteria > Burkholderiales > Sphaerotilaceae > Aquabacterium > Aquabacterium sp. T101. The sequence goes on along the minus strand of NZ_JBXVVZ010000003.1, from coordinate 58,882 downwards.
GACACGCCCGAGAAGTTCAATGCCAAGCGGGCCGTGCTGGCGCAGCACGAGTGGGACCGCATGAAGCGCAACGACAGCCAGGAGTGCCGCAACTGCCACCACTTCGAGTCGATGGACTACGCGGAGCAGAACCGGCGCGCGGCCGTCACGCACCAGCAGGCGTTCAACGCCGGGCTGACCTGCATCGACTGCCACAAGGGCATCGCGCACACGCTGCCGCCGATCGAGCAGCACATCGGCGCGCCCAAGCCCGAGGCCGCGCAGCTGCCCGCCGCACCGGCGGCCCCGTCCGCCACGCCGCCCGCACCGGCCGCGGCCTCCGCCGCGTCACGCTGACAGCGGCTGCGCGCGGTCCCTCACGAAGGCGGCGATCGCCCCGGCATCGGCCAGGTCCAGCCAGGGCAGTTGCCCGGCGGCCTGCGCCGGGCAGGGGCCGTCGGAGGCGACGCCGACGATGCCCGGCCAGCGCGGCCACAGCAGCTCGCGGCCCTGCGACGCCCGCCAGACCTCGAGCTTGGGGAAGTCGCCCTGCTTGAAGCCTTCGACGAGCACGAGGTCGCAGCGCTGCAGGCGGCTGAGCAGGTAGTCCAGCGACGGCTCGGGCGCGCCGCGCAGTTCGTGCATCAGCGCCCAGCGCTGGTCGCCCAGCAGCAGCACCTCCTGGCAGCCGGCCTCGCGCAGGCGGTACGAGTCCTTGCCCGGGCGGTCGATCTCGATGGCCTTGTGGCTGTGCTTGACCAGCGACACCGACAGGCCCTGCGCCGCGAGGGCAGGCACCAGCCGTTCGAGCAGCGTGGTCTTGCCCATGCCGGAGTGGCCGGCGATGCCGAAGACGTTCATGGCGCGATTGTCGTGCGGGCGCGGCGAGAATCGCGCGATGCCTTCGACCGGACGCCTCGCGCTCTACCTCGACCTGATCCGCTGGGACCGCCCCGCGGGCTGGCTGCTGCTGCTGTGGCCCACGCTGTCGGCGCTGTGGATCGCGGCCGACGGGTGGCCGGGCTGGCACCTGCTGGCGGTGTTCGTGCTCGGCACGGTGCTCATGCGCAGCGCCGGCTGCTGCGTCAACGACGTGGCCGACCGCGACTTCGACCGCCACGTCAAGCGCACCGCCGAGCGCCCGGTCACGCGCGGCGCGGTGTCGGTGCGCGAGGCACTGGCGCTGGGCGCGGCGCTCGCGTTCGCGGCCTTCCTGCTGGTGCTCACCACCAACCCGCCGACGATCCTGCTGTCGTTCTTCGGCCTGGCGATCACGCTGGCCTACCCGTATGCCAAGCGCTTCGTGTCGATGCCGCAGGCGGTGCTGGGCGTGGCGTTCTCGTTCGGCATCCCGATGGCGTTCGCGGCGGCGCAGGGCGGCCAGGCCTGGAACCTCGACGCGGTGCCCGCGGCGGCCTGGGCGCTGATGGCGTCGAACCTGTTCTGGGTGCTGGCCTACGACACCGAGTACGCGATGGTCGACCGCGACGACGACCTGCGCATCGGCATGAAGACCAGCGCCATCACGCTGGGCCGCGCCGACGTGGCCGGCGTCACGCTGTTCTACGCCGTGTTCCTGGTCAGCTGGGGCTGGCTCGGCAGCCGGCTCGGCCTGGGCGGGCCCTTCCTCGCCGGCGTGGCGCTGGCCGCGGTGCAGGCGGCATGGCATGTAGCGCTGATCCGCCACCGCACGCGCGAAGGCTGCTTCAGGGCCTTCCGCCTGAACCACTGGCTGGGGGCCACGCTGTTCGCCGGCACGGCGATCGACCTGCTGGCTCGGTAGTTGCAAGGGTGTGCGGGCCCGCAGGGCCGGGCCATACTCCGCCCTTCCTTCCCGTCGTACGGAGCACCGTCGCCATGAAATCCATCCGCCTCATCGCCCTGGCCCTGGCCGTGGCTGCCGCCGGCAGCGCGCAGGCCCAGCAGTTCTTCCGCATCGGCACCGGCGGCACCGCCGGCACCTACTACCCCGTGGGCGGCGCCGTCGCCAACGCGGTCAGCCAGCCCGGCAAGATCGTCGTCACCGCGCAGGCCAGCAACGGCTCGGTGGCCAACGTGACCGCCATCGCCGGCGGCCAGATGGAGTCGGGCTTCTCGCAGGCCGACGTGGCCAGCTGGGCCCAGAAGGGCACCGGCATCTACGAAGGCAAGCCCAACGTGCCCGGCCTGCGCCTGATCGCCAACCTGTACCCCGAGAGCGTGCACGTGGTGGTGAAGAAGGGCTCGGGCATCAAGACCGTGGCCGACCTGAAGGGCAAGCGCGTGGCGCTGGACGAGCCGGGCTCGGGCACGCTGGTCAATGCGCGCGCCATCCTGGCCGCCTACGGCCTGAAGGAAAGCGACATCCGGCCCGAGTACATCAAGCCCAACCAGGCCGGCGACAAGCTCAAGGACGGCGCACTCGATGCGTTCTTCTTCACCGGCGGCGCCCCGGCCGGCGCGATCTCCGAGCTGGCCTCGGCCGGCAGCGGCATCGACATCCTGCCCATCGAGGGCGCGGCCGCCGAGGCGCTGCGCAAGAACAGTCCGTTCTTTGCGCCCGACGTGATCGCCGCCGACACCTACAAGGGCGTGGGCGCGGTGAACACGCTGGCCGTGGGCGCGCAGTGGGTCACCAGCGACAAGGCCGACGCCAACACGGTGTACGAGATCACCAAGGCGCTGTTCTCCGACGCCGCCCAGAAGCAGCTGGCCGCCGGCCACGCCAAGGGCAAGTTCATCACGAAGGAGAACGCGGTCAAGGGTGCGGGCATCCCGTTCCACCCGGGCGCCGAGCGCTTCTACAAGGAAGCCGGCCTGATCAAGTAACCGAAGCCCCGCTTTCCCGGGCCACAGGGGCAGCCTGACCGGCTGCCCCTTTTTTCTTCCGACGCCGATGACCACCACTGCCCTGCCCGACGACAAGACCCTGGCCGAACTGGAGAGCCGGTTCGACCCGGAGATGCGCTTTCGGCCGCTCACGTCGGCGGCGGCCACGCTGGTGGGCGCGCTGCTGATCGCGCTGTCGGCCTTCCACTACTACACCGCCGGCTTCGGCCTGCTGCAGGAAGTGACGCACCGCGGCGTGCACCTGGCCTTCGTGCTCGGGCTGGTGTTCCTCGTGTTCCCGCACCGCAAGGCGCTGCTCGAGGTGCCGGCCGTGAGCCGGCTGCATGCGCCGGGCAACGTGCCCTGGTTCGACTGGGTGCTGGCCGTGGCGGTGGCCGCGTCGGTGCTCTACATCCCGTACATCTTCGACGACCTCACGTTCCGGGTCGGCAACCCGCTGCCGATGGACGTGCTGATGGGCACCATCCTGATCGTCGCGCTGCTCGAGGCCACGCGGCGCAGCATGGGCTGGCCGCTGCCGCTGATCGCCATCGCGTTCATGGCCTACGCCATGGCGGGGCCGGCGTTCCCCGGCCTGCTCAAGCATGCCGGCGCGTCGTGGAGCCAGCTCGTCAACCACCAGTACCTCACCAGCCAGGGCATCTACGGCGTGGCGGTGGGCGTGGTGGCGACCTACGTCTTCCACTTCGTGCTGTTCGGCGTGCTGGCCACGCGCATCGGGCTGGGCCAGCTCTTCCTCGACGTGGCCTCGGCGGTGGCCGGCCGCTATGCCGGCGGGCCGGCCAAGGTGAGCGTGTTCGGCTCGGCGATGTTCGGCACGCTGTCGGGCAGTTCGGTGGCCAACGCGGTCACCGTCGGCTCGCTGACCATCCCCGCGATGATCCGCGTCGGCTACAAGCGCGAGTTCGCCGGCGCGGTGGAGGCCGCGTCGTCCACCGGCGGGCAGATCACGCCGCCGGTGCTGGGCGCGGCGGCGTTCCTGATGATCGAGTTCCTGTCGGTGCCCTACCAGACGATCATCGCGGCCGCGGCCATCCCGGCCTTCATGCACTTCTTCGGCGTGTTCATGCAGGTGCACTTCGAGGCCAAGCGCTTCGGGCTGCGCGGCCTCACGCCCGACGAGATGCCGCGCCTGGGCGAGAGCTTCCGCGAGCGCTGGCCGACGCTGATCCCGCTGGTGCTGCTGATCGCGATCCTGGTGTCGGGCCGCACGCCCTACCTGGCCGCCTTCACCGGCATCACCTCGTGCGCCATCGTCGGCCTGACCACGCTGCCGCAGGGCAACACCGCGCGCCACTGGGCGCTGCTGGCCGGCCTGCATGCGGCGCTGCTGGTGCTGGTGTTCGGCGGCATCGAAAGCGAGTGGATCAAGCTCGGCCTGTTCGGCGCCACGCTGGTGGCGGCCGTGGTGCTGGCGCGCCTGCTCGGCGTGCAGGGCCGCATCGGCACCCAGGCCCTGGTGGAGGCGTTCTCCACCGGCGCCAAGTACGCGCTCGCGGTGGGCGCCGCCGCCGCCACGGTGGGCATCGTCATCGGTGTGGTCACCCTCACCGGCGTGGGCTTCAAGCTGTCCACCATCATCACCGGCGCGGCGCAGGCGGTGGCCGGCGGCGTGGGCACGCTGGTGCCGGCGTGGCTGGCCAGCCCGCAGAGCATGACGCTGTTCGTCGCGCTGTCGATGACCGGGCTGGTGTGCATCCTGCTGGGCTGCGGCATCCCGACCACGGCCAACTACATCATCATGGTGACGGTGGCCGCGCCCACGCTGGTGCAGCTCGGCGTGGAACCGCTGGTGGCGCACTTCTTCGTCTTCTACTACGGCGTGCTGGCCGACATCACGCCGCCGGTGGCGCTGGCGGCCTACGCGGCCGCGGGCATGGCCGGCAGCGACCCGTTCAAGACCGGCAACATGGCGTTCCGGCTCGGCCTGGCCAAGGCGCTGGTGCCCTTCGTGTTCGTGTTCTCGCCGTCGCTGCTGATCGTGGCCAAGGGCTTCACGATGCAGGACTTCGTCGTCACCTTCGTCGGCTGCATCCTCGGCATCACGCTGCTGGCCGCGGCACTGTCGAAGTTCTTCCTGGTGGAGATGACGCGCGCCGAGCAGCTGCTGTGCGTGGCTGCTGCGCTGCTGCTGATCGCGCCGGGCCTGGTGCCCACGCTGATCGGCGCGGCGATGGCGCTGCCGATGGTGCTGCGCCAGCTCGCGGCGTGGCGCCGCGGTGCGGCGCCGTCGGTCAGTTCGACTCCTTGATCAGCCGGCCTGCGGCCTGCTGCACCGGCCGCGCGTTCATCGGGTACAGGCGCGAGAACACGCCGATCTGGTCGGGCGACAGCTGCACCGGCTGCTTCATCACCATCCACAGCACGCCCTCGCTGCACGGCGGCGTGGTCAGCGAGCCCATGTAGGTGTAGTAGGCGCGGTCGACCGGCAGCAGCTGGTTCAGGTCGATCGTGCCCTTGGCGCGCACCTCGTCGCCCTTTTCCAGCGGCAGGTTGGCCCACACGCGCTCGAGCAGCGGCTGCGCGGCGCCGCGCTCCAGCAGCACCGCCACCACCGCGAGGCGCCCTTCCGGGCTCCGGTGCACCAGGTGCGCCACCATGTCGAACTGGCGCCCGTCGATGCGCTCCTCCGACGGCCGGTGGAAGTGGAACTGCTGCAGTTCGTAGCGCTGGCCCATGGCCTCGATCGAGCTTCCCGGCTGCACGTTCACCTGCACCGTGTGGCCGTTGTCGACGACGCGGAACGTGGTCGGCTGGTAGTCGAACTGCACCGGGTCGAGCGCCACCTTCACGCCCTCGCGGATGTCGATCGGGCTCTGCCGCTTGCCCACCGCGCAGGCGATGTACTCGGCCTTCAGGCGCCCCCATTCGCTGGGGCCGCCGGCGCCGTCGTAGCTCCAGTGCGGCGCCGCCGAGGCCGCGCTGGCGTGGCCACCGCGGGCCGCCTTGCCGGACGCGCCGGCCGGGGCCGCCGCCGTCGGCCGCGTGCTGATGCGCACCACCTCGCCCTGCTCGCCGGTCTGCGCGCCGAGCTTCTCGCCCAGGCGGCGCTTGAGCGTCTCCAGCGGATCGGCCGCCGCCGCGTGCCGGGCCGCCGCCTGCTTCACGGCCGCGGCCATGGCCGGGCTTTCGGAAGGGGGCGCGGTCTTGCCGGCGGGGCCGGCAACCGCCTGCGCAGCGGCAGTCTTCGCGGCCGGGCCGATCGCGGCTGGCGGCGCCGCGGTCTTCGCGGCCGGGCCGAAGGTCGTGGGGGACGCCGCAGGGGCGGTGCCATGCGGTGTCCCATCGGCGGCCCCGGCGGCGTCCTTCGCCACGGTGGCCGCGGCGGCCTTGGCCGGCACCGGCACGGGGTCGTCCGGTGCCGCCGTGGGTGTCGACGCGGCCGCGACCCGGGTGGCGTCGGTGGCGACCGGTGCCTTGGGAGGCTCGGCGGCGGCCGCGTCGCCGGGGCCTTCTGGCGCCGAGGCGGCTTGCGCAGCGACCTTGCCGCCCGCTGCCGCGGACGCCGGCTTCGCGGCCTTGGCCGCCTTGGCGCCCTTGGCACCGGGCTTCTTGTCCGCTGCGGCACCGTCGGCCACCGCCTCGGCCGGCTTGGCCGGCCACAGCGCGTAGGTGATGCCGCCGGCCGCGGCCGCGAGCGTGACGAACAGCCCCGCGCCGACCGCGATCAGACGGGAGCGGGGCCAGGCCGCAAGGCTGGCCGGCAGTCGAAGGGCGATGGCCATGGTGAGACGGTCCTGCCGGCGCCACGGCCGGGCATGCGCCTTTATCGGCCGCACCGCCCGCCGGTTGAGCCGCCCCGGCCCCGGGGCGGCGGCATTAGTGCCGCAGCGGCCGCATCGCCATCACGGCCCGAGGCCCACGCCGAGACCCGTGACGGGGCCGGCCTCAGCGCCCCAGTTCGCGCGCCCGGTCGCGGGCGGCCTGCAGCGCGCGCACGATCGTGGCCTTCAGGCCCGCGTCGTCCATCACGGTGATGGCGGCATGCGTGGTGCCGCCCTTGGACGTGACGCGCTCGCGCAGCGTGGCCGGCGTCTCGCTCGAGCGCATCGCCAGCTCGGCCGCGCCGGCCAGGGTCTCCTGCGCCAGGCGGCGCGCGGCGTGCGGAGCGAGGCCCATGCCGACGCCGGCATCGGTCATCGCCTCGATCAGGTAGAACGCATAGGCCGGGCCCGAGCCCGACACCGCGGTCACCGCGTCGAGGTCGCCCTCGGCGTCGAACCACAGCAGACTGCCGGTGGGCGCCAGCACCTGTTCCACCTGCGCACGCTCGGCCGCGCCGACCGCGGCGCGCGCATACAGGCCGGCGATGCCGCGGCCGATCAGCGCCGGCGTGTTGGGCATGGCGCGCACCACGCGCTCGGTGCCGGCGGCCTGCGCGATCGCGTCGCTGCGGATGCCGGCCATCACCGACAGCTGCAGCGCGCCGCCGATGAAGGGCGCGGCCTGCTGCGCCGCCTGCGCGAAGCTCTGCGGCTTGACGGCCCACACCACCACCTGCGCGTCGCGCAGCGCGGCGCCGGGCGCGGCGTGCAGCACCAGCCCCGGGTGCTGCGCCGCCAGCCGCGCACGCTGCTCGTCCCAGGGTTCCACCACCTGCACCGCGGCCGCGGGCCAGCCCTGGGCCAGCAGCCCGCCGAAGATGGCGCCGGCCATGTTGCCGCCACCGATGAAAGCGAGTCGGATTGCCTGCATGGGGCCAGTTTAGGCCCCGGCATGAGCGCGATTGCGGGCTGTCATGCAAAGCCGGCATGACGGCGGCGGCACAGCCGCGCCGGCGCCGCCTACAGTGCGGCCCACCCCGAAACGGGCACGCCGCTCACGAGGCGGCGCGCCGACAACACCTCTCGACGGAGACCGAGCCATGACCACCCTGAGCTACGTCAGCAACCATCCCGACAGCCCCTGGAACGTCTACCTGATGCAGGTCGACCGCGTGGTGCCCTACCTGGGCAAGCTGTCGCGCTGGGCCGAGACGCTCAAGCGGCCCAAGCGCACGCTGATCGTGGACATCCCCATCGAGATGGACGACGGCCGCATCGCGCACTTCGAGGGCTTCCGCTCGCAGCACAGCCTGACGCGCGGCCCCGGCAAGGGCGGCGTGCGCTACCACCCGGACGTGACGCTGGAGGAGGTGATGGCGCTGGCCGCCTGGATGACGGTGAAGAACGCCGCGGTGAACCTGCCCTACGGCGGCGCCAAGGGCGGCATCCGCGTCGACCCGAAGCAGCTGTCGACCAAGGAGCTGGAGAAGCTCACGCGCCGCTACACCAGCGAGATCGGCATCATCATCGGGCCGCAGCAGGACATCCCCGCGCCGGACGTCAACACCAACGCCCAGATCATGGCGTGGATGATGGACACCTACTCGATGAACGTCGGCGCCACCGCCACCGGCGTCGTCACCGGCAAGCCGATCCACCTGGGCGGCTCGCTCGGCCGCGTCAAGGCCACCGGCCGCGGCGTGTTCGTCACCGGCCGCGAGGCGGCGCGGCGCATCGGTCTGCCGCTCGACGGCGCACGCGTCGCGGTGCAGGGCCTGGGCAACGTGGGCGGCTCGGCCGCCGAGCTGTTCGGCCAGGCCGGCGGCAGGATCGTCGCCGCGCAGGACCACACCGGCACCATCTTCAACGACAAGGGCTTCGACCTGTCCGAGCTGATCCCGCACGTCAAGGCCACCGGCGGCGTGGCCGGCTTCAAGGGCGGCGAATCGATGGACAACGAGTCGTTCTGGGACGTGGCCTGCGACATCATGATCCCCGCCGCGCTGGAAGGGCAGATCACGCCCGCGCGCGCCAACCGCCTGAAGGCGCGCCTGGTGCTCGAGGGCGCCAACGGCCCGACCAGCCCGGCGGCCGACGACATCCTGGCCGACCGCGGCGTGCTGGTGGTGCCCGACGTGATCTGCAACGCCGGCGGCGTGACCGTGTCCTACTTCGAGTGGGTGCAGGACTTCAGCTCGTTCTTCTGGAGCGAGGACGAGATCAACGTGCGCCTGGACAAGATCATGGTCGACGCGCTGAAGAAGATCTGGGACACCGCCGACCGCCACCGGATCACGCTGCGCACCGCCACCTTCGCGGTGGCCTGCGAGCGCATCCTGATGGCGCGCGAAGAGCGCGGTCTGTACCCCTGACCGCTACGGCTTCGACGCGGCGGACGCGGGCGGCGTGGGCACCACGACGCCGGGGCCGATGGGGATCTCGCTGGTCACGGTGACGCCGGTGACGAAGTGGCGCGTCTCGCCGAAGCAGGTGGTGGGCAGGCCCACCTTCTCCTCGTAGTGCAGCGTCACGCGCTTGCCGGTGGCCGCGGCCACCTGGCGCGCCACGGCGTCGTCGCGCACGGTGAACATGAACTTCTCCACCGAGCTGCCGGGCAGCGACACCAGCGCCAGCTCGCCCTCCCAGGTCTTGCAGATCCAGCCCTTGTTGGAGAACTTCTGCACCCAGCCGGCGCGCTCGCCGGTGGAATAGCTCCACGACAGCGCGGCCCAGAAGTAGGCGGCGACGAGCAGGACCAGCACGAGCAGGGCGGCGACGAGGCGGGTGATCCACATGGGCGGCTTCACGGTCGATGGCGGGACAAGCCCGCATCGTCGCACAGGGGCCGGGGGGCTAGGATCGCGGCCGATTCCCCCACTCCGAGGCTGCCGCATCATGCTCCGTCGCTCGCTCATCGCCCTGGCCGCCGCCGCGCTGGCCGCCCCCGCCCTGGCCCAGGGCACCTGGCCGACGCGCCCGGTGAAGATCGTGGTGCCCGCGCCCGCGGGCAGCTCGCTCGATCTGATCGTGCGCGCCATGAGCGACAAGCTCGCCGGCCGCTGGGGCCAGTCGGTCGTGGTGGAGAACAAGGCCGGCGCCGGCGGCATGCTCGGCATGGACATCGTGGCCAAGGCCACCGACGGCCACACGCTGGGTATCGGCTTCCCGGGGCCGGTGGCGTTCGGGCCCTTCCTCTACCGCAAGATGCCCTACGACCCGGCACGCGACCTGCTGCCGGTGATCATGACCACGTCGCAGCCCAACGTGCTGGCGATCAACGCCGACAAGGTGCCGGCGCGCACCGTGCCCGAGTTCGTGGCCTGGGCCAAGGCGCAGGGCGGCAAGGTGAACTACTCGTCGCTGGGCAACGGCAGCTCGGCGCACCTGACGATGGAGCTGTTCCTGTCCGAGGCCGGCATCGTGGCCACGCACATCCCGTTCAACGGCTCGCCGCCGGCGGCGATGGCGGTGGCGCAGGGCGAGGCCGACGCCACCTTCATGGTGGCCCCGGCGCTGCTGCCGCACGTGCGCAACAACAAGGTGCGCATGCTGGCCGTGAGCAGCGCGCAGCGGCCGGACTCGCTGAAGGACCTGCCCACGCTGGCCGCGTCGGGCTACCCCAACGTGGAATCGCTGGCCTGGAACGGCCTGTTCGCGTCGCCGGGCACGCCCGACGCGGTGATCGCCCGCGTGAACACCGACGTGAACGACATGCTGAAGGACCCGGCCGTGAAGGCCATGCTCGACGCGCAGGGCCTCACCGCCGTGGGCGGCAGCGCGGCGGACTTCAGGCGCGTGATCGACGGCGACGTGAAGCGCTGGGGGCCGGTGATCAGCCGGCTGGGCATCAAGCTCGACTGACTGCCGCCGCCAAGCGCTGGCGGCGGCGCGCCTGCCACGCCACGAAGGCCAGGCCGGCCAGCATCAGCGCGTAGGTGCTCGGCTCGGGCACCGGCGCCACCGGTGCGGGCACGCCGCCGTCGGCGCGGCCGGCGGCCACGATGAACGCGTTGCCCAGGCGCAGGCCGTAGATGTCCGCGCTGTCGCGCGAGATGCCGCGGAACGCGAAGTGGTTGAAGCCGTCGGGCGAGGAGATCGGCGCACGCGCCGCCAGGTCCCACGACTCGAGCACCTGGCCGTCGGCGCCGAGCGCGGCGATGAAGGGCGTGACGGGCAGGCCCTCGGAGTCCTGCGTCAGGCCGCCCATGTAGTTGACCCAGGCGCCGAACTGCGAGACCGGGCCGCCGGTGAGGCGGAAGTCCATGTGGCCGGTCAGGCTGTCGAGGCCGGCATAGACCGCCGTGCCGCCGATCTGGCCGTTGCGCCCGAGGTCGTAGTCGCCCTGGCCGAGCACCGCGCCCAGGCCCGAGTTGGTGGGGCCGGCGCTGCGCGAGTACACCATGCCGGGCAGGTCGACCGGGCCGTAGGTGAAGCCGTAGTAGGCCGCGCCGGTGCCGTCGTCGGGCAGGCCGTCACCGAGGTCGATCCGGCTCGCGAGGTCGATGAACGGGCCGGTGTAGTCCTCGCCGTCCGTCCACAGGCCGGCCTGTGCCGAGGGCGCGGCCAGCAGGGCGGCGGTCGAGAACACGACCGCCAGCGCCTTGCGCGCCAGGGTCGTCGAGGTCGTTGCGAAGGTCATTTGCGAGCACCCACTCATTCTTCTGCTTGCGTCAGCCGGTGGAGGCACAAATGGTTACGCCTCCGATGGTCTGCACGATAGCGGTGCATGGGCGCGGCACACAGCCCGTGGCCGGGGGGTCGTGCCCCCCGGAGCGCGGGTGCGCTCGGGCCCGGGCGTGAACCGTGTCACGCCCCGGCGAGCAGGGCGGCGTTGCCGCCGGCGGCGGCGGTGTTGATGGTGAGGGTCTGCTCGGCCGACAGGCGCCACAACGCGGCCGACGGGTCGCCCGTGACCACCGGCACGATGGCCCCGGGCCGCTGCGCCAGCCGCCGCCGCAACTCGGCGGCGAGGTCGGCGTCGCAGGCGAAGCCCGCCACCTGCGGATCGGCGACCAGGGCCGCCAGCGCGTCGTCGAACGGCGCGTCGACGCACTGCAGCGCGCTGGCCGGCAGGCCGGCCTGTTGCCAATAGGCGCGCACGCCCTCGGCCTGGGCCCGTGCGGCGGCCGGCACCAGCACGGCCACCGTGTTGCCGCAGGCCAGCGCGGCCAGCCACTGCGCCTGCGCCGCGGGGCCGGCCGTGGCCGACACGCAGGCGATCAGGCCGCGCGCGTGCAGTCGCAGCTCGTTGCTTTCGCCGGTGGGCCCGGGCAGGGCCTGCGGCGCGAGCTGGCGCCGCGCCTGCGCGGCCAGCGCGGTGGCCTGCACCCGGTCGAGCCAGGCGCAGCGCTCGTCCAGCGGCAGCGCGCGCCAGCCGGCGTGTTCTGACAGGCTGGCGGCCACCGGCACGGCGACCGGGGGATCGGTCGTGAGTCCGGCAGGGGCCGGCGTCGGCGGCTCGGTCGACGCCGCGGCCGGCGCCGCGTCGGCCGCGAAGCGCAGCAGGTAGTGCGGGCCGCCGGCCTTGGGGCCGGTGCCCGACAGGCCCTCGCCGCCGAAGGGCTGCACGCCGACCACGGCGCCGACCATGTTGCGGTTGACGTACACGTTGCCCACGCGGGCGCGGTCCGCGATGCGCAGCGCGCGGCTGTCGATGCGCGTCTGCACGCCCAGCGTCAGGCCGTAGCCCAGCGCATTGATCCGGTCCATCAGGGCGTCGACGTCGCCGCGCCAGCGCACGATGTGCAGCACCGGGCCGAACACCTCCTCGGACAGGTCCTCCACGGCGCCGATCTCGAAGGCGATCGGCACCTGGTGCGTCGGCCCGGCGGCGCCGCGCGGCGTGGCGGCCACGAGGCGCGCGCTGCGCAGCAGCCGCTCCACATGGCGCGCGATGCCGGCGTGCGCCTGGGCGTCGATCAGCGGGCCGACGTCGGTGGCCAGCTCGGCCGCGTCGCCCACGCGCAGCTCGGCCATCGCGCCGGCCAGCATCCCGATCACCGCGTCGGCGGTGGTCTCGTGCAGGCACAGCAGGCGCAGCGCCGAGCAGCGCTGGCCGGCGGAGCGGAAGGCGCTCTGCACCACCGCGTCCACCACCTGCTCGGGCAGCGCGGTGCTGTCGACGATCATCGCGTTGAGGCCGCCGGTCTCGGCGATCAGCGGCCGCAGCGGGTCGCCCGACGCGGCCAGCGCGCGCTGGATGTGCTGCGCCACCGGCGTGCTGCCGGTGAAGGCCACGCCGGCCGCGAGCGGATGCGCCACCAGCGCGGCGCCCACGGTCTCGCCCGGGCCGTGCAGCAGCGCCAGCGCGTCGTCCGGCACGCCCGCGGCGTGCAGCAGCGCCACGAAGCGCGCCGCCACCGCCGGCGTCTGCTCGGCCGGCTTGGCGGCCACGCTGTTGCCGGTCACCAGCGCCGCGGCCACCTGGCCGGCGAAGATGGCCAGCGGGAAGTTCCACGGGCTGATGCCGACGAACACGCCGCGCCCGCCCGGCACGCCGTCATGCGCGCCCTGCTCCGCCTGCAGCGCGTAGTAGCGCAGGAAGTCCACCGCCTCGCGCACCTCGGCCACGCAGTCGCCGAGGGTCTTGTGCGCTTCCAGCACCAGCAGCGCGCAGTAGTCGGGCAGCTGCGCCTCGAGCGCGTCGGCGGCGCGACGCAGCACCGCGGCGCGCGCTGCCGCGCCGCGCGCGTTCCACGGCACGAAGCCGCGCGCCAGGCGCTGCATCGCCGCGTCCACCTCGGCCGGCGCGGCCTCGGCCACGGCCGGCACGCCGCGCTGCCGCGCAGCGGCCAGGGCCGCGTGCAGCGGCGCGAGGTCCGCCGCGCAGGCCAGGTCGGCGCCGGGCGGGTTGGCGCGCGCCGCGCCGTACAGGTCGCGCGGCGCGGGCAGGCCGGGCGCGTCGATGCCGGCGTCGACACGGAAGAGCGGCGACGCAAGCAGCACCTCCGGCGCCACCGCGTCGTCGGCGAGCTGGTGCACGAAGGACGAGTTGGCGCCGTTTTCCAGCAGGCGGCGCACCAGGTAGGCGAGCAGGTCGCGGTGCTCGCCCACCGGCGCATACACGCGCAGCGGCACGCCCGGGTGCGCGGCCAGCAGTTCGCGGTACACGCCCTCGCCCATGCCGTGCAGGCGCTGGAACTCGAAGCGCGCGCCGGCCGCGCGCGCGAGCTGGCCGATCGCCGCCAGCGTGGCCGCGTTGTGGCTGGCGAACTGCGGGTAGATCACGTCGGCATGGCCGATCAGCGCGCGCGCGCAGGCGAGGTAGGCGATGTCGGTGTGCTGCTTGTGCGTGAACACCGGGTAGCCGGCGAGCCCGCCCTCCTGCGCGCGCTTGATCTCGCCGTCCCAGTAGGCGCCCTTGACCAGGCGCACCATGAAGCGCAGGCCGCCGTCGCACGGGGCTTCGCGCGCGATGCGCGCCACCGCGTCCACCACCTCGAGGCAGCGCGTCTGGTAGGCCTGCACCGCGAGACCGAAGCCGCGCCAGCGCGGGTGCTCGCGCGCCACGCGAGCGGCAAGCCGCTCGAACAGGTCGAGCGACAGCTCGAGGCGGTCGCTTTCCTCCGCGTCGATGGTCAGGTTCATGTCGGCGCGTGCCGCGGCGTCGGCCAGCGCCCAGGCGCGCGGCACCAGCTCGGCCATCACGCGCTCGCGCTGCGCGTCCTCGTAGCGCGGGAACAGCGCCGACAGCTTGATCGAGATGCCGTCACCGGCCTCCGGCCCGGCACCGGGCGCGCGCCGCGCCGCGATGGCCGCGATGGCACCCTGGTAGGCCGCCAGGTAGCGCAGCGCGTCGCGCTCGGTGCGCGCGCCCTCGCCGAGCATGTCGTAGGAAAAGCGCAGCGCCGCCTGCGCGCGGCGCTGTGCGTCGGCCTCGTCCATCGCCTCGCCGATGTGGCGGCCGAGCACGAACTGGCGCCCGAGCAGCTGGATCGCGCGCACGGTGGCGGCCACCACGGTGCGCGCGCCCAACCGGCCGAGCAGGCCGCCGGCGGCGTCGCCGCCCTCGCCCGACTCCGGCAGGAAGTGGCGCGACATCGCGATCGCCGTCGACGACAGGCCGGCCAGCATGCGGTGCGGGCCGTCGCCCGCCATGTCGCCGAAGTCGGCGCGGCCGAGCTGGTCGGCAGTGAGCGCGATCGCGGTCTCGGCGTCGGGCACGCGCAGCAGGGCCTCGGCCAGGCGCATCAGGGCCAGGCCCTCGGCGCTGCTGATGGGGTACTCGCGCAGCAGCGACTCCATGGCCCAGAACGGCGCCGGCGACGCGCGCACCGCCTCCACCCAGGGCCGCGCCTCGGCCACCACCTCGGCCCAGTCCAGGCCGTGCAGTCGCGCCAGCGCCGCGTCCACCACGCGGGCTTCGTCGCGGTAGGGGTAGGGCAGTCGCGGCGGCGGCAGGTCGGGCATGGGCGGTCCCTCGGGTTCAGGAATGCAAAGCGTATCGGCGCTGCAACGAAATGAATCACCATCATGGGGGCGCTTGATGGTGAAATATCCGGCCATGACCGCTGCTCAGGCCCCCTACCCGCTGGACGCGATCGACCGCCGCATCCTGCGCGAACTGCAGGCCGACGGCCGCATCACCAACCTGAAGCTGGCCGAGGCGGTGCACCTGTCGCCCACCGCGGTGCTGGAGCGCGTGAAGCGCCTGACGCGCGACGGCGTGATCCTCGGCTACGAGGCGCGGCTGGACCCGGCGCGCCTGGGCGCGGGGCTGATGGTGTTCATCGAGGTGCTGCTCGACCGCACCGTGCCCGACGTGATGGACACCTTCCGCGCCGCGGTGCAGGCGCGGCCCGAGATCCTGGAGTGCCACCTCGTGGCCGGCGGCTTCGACTACCTGCTCAAGACACGCGTGGCCGACATGGCCGCCTACCGTGCGCTGCTGGGCAGCAGCATCTGGGCCCTGCCCGGCGTGCGCGAGACGCGCACCTATGCGGTGATGGAAGAGGTGAAGAACACGCAGCAGCTGGCGCTGTAGGCGATGCGCGCCGCGCCACGGCGCCCTAGCGTGCGCCGAAGATCGCCGTGCCCACGCGCACGATCGTCGCGCCCTCGAGCACCGCGGCCTCGAGGTCGGCGCTCATGCCCATCGACAGCGTGTCCAGCGCCAGGCCCTGCGCGCGCAGCGCGTCGAACAGCCCGCGCAGGCGGCGGTGCGGCTCGCGCTGCGCGGCCAGGCCCTCGGCGGGCTCGGGGATCGACATCAGGCCGCGCAGGCGCAGGTTCGGCAGCGCCGCGACGGCCCGCGCCAGCGCCGCCGCCTCGGCCGGCGCGACGCCGCTCTTGCTCGCCTCGCCGCTGACGTTGACCTGCACGCACACCGACAGCGGCGGCAGGTGCGCCGGCCGCTGCGCCGACAGGCGCTTGGCGATCTTGAGCCGGTCCACCGTGTGCACCCAGTCGAAGGCGGCCGCGACCTCGCGCGTCTTGTTGCTCTGCAGCGGCCCGATCAGGTGCCATTCGATGGCGCTGCGCAGGTCGGCCAGCGCGTCGATCTTGGCCAGCGCCTCCTGCACGTAGTTCTCGCCGAAGGCGCGCTGGCCGGCGGCGTGCGCCTCGCGCACCGCCTCGGGGCCGAAGGTCTTGGACACCGCGAGCAACGTGACGCTTTGCACGGGGCGTGCCGCCTGTGTGCACGCATCGTCGATGCGGTGCAGGACTTGTTGTAACTTGGAAGCGATGCTCGCCATAATGGTTCGAGACTAAACGAAGCGAACGCGCGCTCGCATGGACATCACCCAACTGCTGGCCTTCTCGGTCAAGAACAAGGCCTCGGACCTGCACCTGTCGTCGGGCCTGCCGCCGATGATCCGCGTGCACGGCGATGTACGCCGCATCAACGTCGACCCGCTCGAGCACAAGCACGTGCACGACATGGTGTACGACATCATGAACGATGCGCAGCGCAAGCACTACGAGGACACGCTCGAGTGCGACTTCTCGTTCGAGATCCAGGGCCTGGCGCGCTTCCGGGTCAACGCCTTCAACCAGAACCGCGGCGCCGGCGCCGTGTTCCGGACCATCCCGAGCAAGATCCTCACGCTGGAGCAGCTCAACGCTCCCAAGGTGTTCGCCGACCTGTCGCTGCGCCCGCGCGGCCTGGTGCTGGTGACCGGCCCCACCGGCTCGGGCAAGAGCACGACGCTGGCGGGCATGGTGAACCACCTCAACGAGAACCAGTACGGCCACGTGCTGACCGTCGAGGACCCGATCGAGTTCGTGCACGAGTCCAAGAAGTGCCTGGTCAACCAGCGCGAGGTGGGCCCGCACACGCTGAGCTTCAACAACGCGCTGCGCGCCGCGCTGCGCGAGGACCCGGACGCCATCCTGGTGGGCGAAATGCGCGACCTGGAGACCATCCGCCTCGCGCTGACCGCCGCCGAAACGGGCCACCTGGTGTTCGGCACGCTGCACACCAGCAGCGCGGCCAAGACCATCGACCGTATCGTCGACGTGTTCCCCGCGGCCGAGAAGGACATGGTCCGCGCGATGCTGTCCGAGTCGCTGATCGCGGTGATCTCGCAGACCCTGTGCAAGCTCAAGGACGGCAGCGGCCGCGTGGCCGCGCACGAGATCATGATCGCCACGTCGGCGATCAAGAACCTGATCCGCGAGAACAAGGTGGCGCAGATGTACTCGGCCATCCAGACCGGCCAGAGCCTGGGCATGCAGACGCTGGACCAGTGCCTGACCGAGCTCGTGCGCCGCAACATCGTCTCTCCGGCGGAAGCCCGCGCCCGCGCGCGCTTCCCCGAAAACTTCCCCGGGTGACCCCACCATGGAACGCGACCAGGCCTCGAAATTCGTCAACGACCTGCTGCGGCTGATGGTCAGCCGCAACGGGTCGGACCTGTTCCTCACCGCCGACTTCCCGCCCGCGATCAAGGTGGACGGCAAGATCACCAAGGTGAGCCCGCAGCCGTTGACCGGCCAGCACACGATCGCGCTGGCGCGATCGGTGATGAACGACAAGCAGGCCGCCGAGTTCGAGCGCACCAAGGAGTGCAACTTCGCGATCTCGCCCACCGGCGTCGGCCGCTTCCGCTGCAACGCCTTCGTGCAGCAGGGCAACGTGGGCCTGGTGATGCGGACGATCCCGCAGCAGATCCCCACCATCGACGGCCTGGGCCTGCCGCAGGTGCTCAAGGACGTGGCGATGGGCAAGCGCGGCCTGGTCATCTTCGTGGGCGCCACCGGCTCGGGCAAGAGCACGTCGCTGGCGGCGATGGTGGACTACCGCAACCAGAACTCCTACGGCCACATCATCACGATCGAGGACCCGGTGGAGTTCGTGCATCCGCACAAGAACTGCATCGTCACGCAGCGCGAGGTCGGCATCGACACCGAGGACTGGTTCGCCGCGCTGAAGAACACGCTGCGCCAGGCGCCCGACGTGATCCTGATGGGCGAGATCCGCGACCGCGAGACGATGGAGCACGCGGTGGCGTTTGCCGAGACCGGCCACCTGTGCATGGCCACGCTGCACGCCAACAGCGCCAACCAGGCGCTGGACCGGATCATCAACTTCTTCCCCGAGGAGCGCCGCGCCCAGCTGCTGATGGACCTGTCGCTCAACCTGAAGTCGATGGTGTCGCAGCGCCTGCTGCCGCGCCAGGAAGGCAAGGGTCGCATCGCCGCGGTGGAAGTGCTGCTCAACACGCCGCTGGTGGCCGACATGATCTTCAAGGGCGAGGTCGGCGACATCAAGGAGCTGATGAAGCGCTCGCGCGAGCTCGGCATGCAGACCTTCGACCAGTCGCTGTTCGACCTGTACGAGACCAACATGGTCACCTACGAGGACGCGCTGCGAAACGCCGACTCGGTGAACGACCTGCGCCTGCAGATCAAGCTCAACAGCCAGCGCGCACGGACGCAGGATCTGGCTGCGGGGACGGAGCACCTGACGATCGTTTGACCCCCGGCCGCCGGGCGGCCGCCCCCCGAGGGGGCTGCGAAGCAGGACCGGGAAACCCGGATCCTGCTTCGGGCGCATGCGGGGCGCACATAGGGGGCCCTGGTCGGCCTTGGGCCGACCTGTCCCCTGTTCGTTGTTCGCGCGGGGGCCCTGGTCGGCCTTGGCCGATCTGTCCCCTGTTTTCTGTTTTCGTTGTTTACCAGGACTGGCGCCAGGTGGCGGACAGGAGCCAGGTGCGGCCTGGGGCGGGTTCGAAGAAGCGGGCGTTGGCGTCGCCGACGACGACGCTGCCGGCGTAGCGGCGGTCGGTGAGGTTGTCGACGCGGGCGAGCAGGTCGACGGTGCCGGGGCCGACGGGCACGCGGTGGGTGGCGCGCAGGGCGCTGACCCAGGTGCCGCGGGTGGCGTCGCTGTTGACGTCGTTGACCATCATGCCGCCCTGGCCGCGCAGTTCGGCGCCGAGTTCGGTGCGGGGCGTCGCCTGCCAGGCCAGCTCGGCGAAGGCGCTCTGGCGCACGGTGCCGGCGATGCGGTTGCCGGCGGCCACCGGCAGCGTGGGCGTGGTGCAGGGGATGCCGGCGCAGGTGAGGAAGCCGTCGGTGTAGGTGGCGTCGAGCCAGGTCAGCGCCGCCTGCGCGCGCCAGGTAGGGTTGACCTGCCAGCGGCCGGCCAGTTCCACGCCCTCGCGCCGCGTGCGGCCGACGTTGGTGAAGGTGCTGCGGCCGCCGGCGTTGGTGGCGATGCCGATCTCGTCGCGGGTGTCGGCGCGGAACACCGCGGCGTCGGCCGACACGCGGCCGTCGCGCCACTTGGCGCCCAGCTCCACCTGGCGGCTGCGCTGCGGGCGCAGGGCGTCATTGAAGCCGGCGGATCCGTCGGGGCGGTAGGCCAGCTCGGTGAGCGTCGGGGTCTCGTGGCCGCGGCCGCTGCTGACGTACAGGTTCAGCCGCGGCGACGCGCGCCATTGCAGCGCGGCCACCGGCACGGTGTAGGTGTAGTGCAGCGCGCCGGAATCGTCGCCGTTGGCGAGGTAGGCGTCGACGCTGCGCACCGACAGGCGGCCGCTGCGCACGCCGACGGTGGCGGACCAGTCGCGCGCGAGATCGGCGCGCGCCTGGGCGAACACGTCGCGGGTGGCGGCGCGGTTGGCCTCGTCGCGGCGCAGCCGCCCCTGCACGCCCAGCACGCGGGCGGCGCCGCTGCCGGTGAAGTTTTCGTAGCCGCGGCGGGCCTCGTTCTGCTCGTCCACCGCCGCGCCGGCCACCAGCTCGGCCTGCCGCCCGTCTGCCAGCGCCCAGCGCCAGACGAAGCGCAGGTCGGCGCCGAGGTAGTCGCGTCCGAAGTCAACCACGCCGCCGGGGTGGCGCGGGTTGCCCTGCGTGGCCGCCGGGATGGCGAGGAACTGCGTGACCCGCCGCGCCCCCGCATAGGCGGACAGCGCGGCCTCGGCAGGCGTCCAGGCCGAACCCGCGCCGAAGGCATGGCGCCACTGCACGCCGAGCTGGTGCTGCGCCACGGTCTTGCGCGTGTCGAAGGCCAGGGCCTCGGGCGCGGTCTGGCCCGGGTCGGCGTCGAACTGGGCCCGCGTCAGGCCGAGCGGGTCGTCGGCCGGCTGCTCGTGCCAGCTCGCATGCAGCGTCACGCGGTCGGTCTCGCCCTGCCAGCCCAGCCGGGCGTTGAACAGCCGGCGGTCGGCCGCGCTCTGCGGGCGCGGGCCGTCGGTGTGGAACCCGCTGGCCGACAGGCGCAGGTCGTAGCCGCCGCCCAGCGGCGACTCGACCGTGGCGCGCCACTGGCGCAGGCCGTCGGTGCCGAGGTCGATGCCCGCGGCCGCTTCGGGCCTGGTGGGCCGCGCGCTGACCAGCGCGATCACGCCGCCCGACGAGCTGCCGTACAGCGCCGAGAACGGCCCGCGCAGCACCTCGACGCGCTGCGCATTGGCGAGGTCGAAGTGCGCCACCTGCCCCTGGCCGTCCGGCGTGCTGGCGGGTACGCCGTCGGCATACAGCCGGATGCCGCGCACGCCGAAGGTGGCGCGCGCACCGAAGCCGCGCGAGCTGATCTGCAGGTCCTGGGCGTAGTTCTGGCGCGAGTTGACCGACAGCCCCGGCACGCGCGCCAGCGACTCCGACAGGTTGACCATCGGGCCCGCGCTGCGCAGCGTGGCCGCGTCGACCACGCTCACCGCATAGGGCGTGTCGAACGCGCGCTGCTCGCTGCCGCTGCCGACGATGACGACCTGCTGCGCGGCGTCGGCGTCCTGCGCGGCAGCCCCCGGCACGATGAGCGCGGCGGCGAGCGCCAGGGCGGAATGCGGGCTCGGGCGGTGGGTGGTCACGGGACGGGCAGCATGCCACGGCCCGCGCGCTGCGATGATCGGGGGTCCGAATCAGCCTTTCCGAACCCGATCCGATGAACGCTCCCCGCACCTACGACACCGTGTCGCCCTGCACCGTCGCCTTCCTCGGCCTGGGCGTGATGGGCCACCCGATGGCCGGCCACCTGGCGCGCGCCGGGCACCGCGTCACGGTCTACAACCGCACCGCGTCCAAGGCCCAGGCCTGGGCGGCGCAGTACGGCGGCCGTGCCGCCGCCACGCCGCGCGAGGCGGCGGCCGGCGCGCAGTTCGTGTTCGCCTGCGTCGGCAACGACGACGACCTGCGCTCGGTGGTGCTGGGCGACGACGGCGCCTTCGCCGGCATGGCCAGCGGCGCCGTGTTCGTGGACCACACCACCGCGTCGGCGGCGGTGGCGCGCGAGCTTCACGCGCAGGCCCTGGCGCGCGGCCTGGCCTTCGTCGACGCGCCGGTGTCGGGCGGCCAGGCCGGCGCGGTCAACGGCGTGCTCACGGTGATGTGCGGCGGCGACGCGGCCCCGTTCGACGCGATGAAGCCGGTGGCGTCGGCCTACGCGCGCGCGGTCACCCGCATCGGCCCGGCCGGCGCCGGCCAGCTGGCCAAGATGGTCAACCAGGTGTGCATCGCCGGTCTAGTGCAGGGCCTGGCCGAGGGCATCGCCTTCGGCCACAAGGCCGGGCTGGACATGAAGCTGGTGCTCGAGGTGATCGGCAAGGGCGCCGCCCAGAGCTGGCAGCTCGACAACCGCGGCCCGACCATGGTGGAGGACCGCTTCGACTTCGGCTTCGCGGTGGACTGGATGCGCAAGGACCTCGGGCTGGTGCTCGACGAGGCGCGCGGCAACGGCGCGCAGCTGCCCGTCACCGCGCTGGTGGACCAGTTCTATGCCGAGGTGCAGGCCATGGGCGGCCGGCGCTGGGACACGTCCAGCCTGATCCGCCGCCTGCGCTAGCGGGCGAGCCGGCGCAGGCCGGCCGCATCGGCTACTTCTTCTCGGTGCCGAGCGTGGCCAGTTCGGCCTCGGTGAGGGTCTCGAACACCTTCACCACCTTCTGCACGCCGGGCACGCCGCGCGCCAGGTCGGTGGCTCGGTTGGCCTCGCGCTCGGTGACGCGGCCCATCAGGTAGACCACCGCGCGCTCGGTCACCACCTTGATCGCACCGGCCTGCAGGTCCTTGGCGTCGATCAGGCTGGCCTTGACCTTGCTCGTGAGGATGGTGTCGTTGGAGCGCGACGTGAGCGAGCTGGCGCCCATGACGCCGAGCTCGTTGACGATGCTGCGCACGTTCTCGATGCGGCCGACGGCCTGTTCCACCGCGGCCCGGTCGGCGTCGGTCTGCACCTCGCCGGTCAGCAGCACGAGGCGGTTGTAGCTGGTGGTGTTGACGTGGCCGCGCTCGCCCACCGATTCGCGCACGCGGGTCAGCGCCTTGAGCTCGATGTTCTGGTCCTCGAGCTGCGTGCCGGCGGTGCGGCGGTCGGTGACCACCAGGGCCGTGCCCACGGCACCGCCCACCACCACGGCGGCACAGCCGCCGAGCGTGGCGGCCACGAGGAGGCCGGCACACAGGCCGGCGAGTCGGAAATTGCGTTTCATGCGGAGTCCTGTTCACCCATCAGTTGCAAGTCCACCGCGTCGGCCAGGCAGTGCAGCACCAGCGCGTGGGACTCGAAGACACGTGCGGCGCGCTCGTGCGGCACCGCGATGTGGACGTCGGTTTCGCCCATCAGTTCGATCACGCCGGTGTCCACGCCCGTGAGCGCGACCACCGTCATCTCCTTGGCCAGCGCGGCCTGCAGCGCCGCGATCAGCACCGTGCTGGCACGTCCGGCGGCCATCGCCACGAGCACGTCGCCGGGCGCGCCGATCGCATGCACCTCCTTGGCCAGCGCCTGCGTCGGCTCGCCGATGTCGGCCAGCAGCGAGGCCAGCGGCGCGTTGGTGCCGAGCGCGATCGCCGTCAGCGCGGGGCGCTTGCGCTCGAAGCGGCCGGCCCACAGCGCCGCCGCGTAGGGCGCCAGCGCCGCGGCGCTGCCCGCACCGGCCACCAGCACCTTGCCACCGCCGGTGATGCAGGCCACCAGGGCATTGGCCGCCTGCGCGATCGGACGCGACAGCGCGTCGGCGCTTTGCGTGACGAGGTCGGCGGCTTCGAAGTACTGCTGCTGGATGCGCTGTTCGAGCATGTTCACGGCATGATATGACACGCTCCGCGCGGCCGCGGTTCCGGTCGGTGTCACGATGCGTCGAACGCGCCGCGCAGCCACTGCAGCTCGGTGCCGTCGACGGCCACCACGTCGAAGCGGCACGGCGGCTCGGCGCGCAGGCGCGCCAGGAAGTGCCGCGCCGCCAGCACGAGGCTGGCCCGCTTGGCCGCGCCCACGCTGGCCGCCGCCCCGCCATGCCCGCGGTCGGCGCGCGCACGCACCTCCACGAACACCAGCGTGCCGTCGCGGTCGCGCAGGATCAGGTCGATCTCGCCGCCGCGCGCGCGCGGGCCGCGGGCCACCCGATAATTGCGCGCCACCAGCTCCAGGCCCGCGCGCCGCAGGTGCGCCAGCGCCGCGTCCTCGGCCGCGCGCCCGAGCGCCTGCCGTGCCGTCATGCCGCCCGAGGAACCCACCATCGCCGACGCCCCCGCCTCCTCCCCGGCTTCGATCATCCTGCAGGCGGCGCAGGCCGCGGCCGCCGGGCAGCAATGGCCGGCCGGCGCGCTCTACGTGGTCGCCACGCCGATCGGAAACCGCGCCGACCTCACGCTGCGCGCGGTGCAGGCGCTGGCGCTGGCCGACGCCGTGGCCTGCGAGGACACGCGGGTCAGCGGCGCGCTGCTGGCACATCTGGGGCTGTCGCGGCCGCTGATCGCGCTGCACGAGCACAACGAGCGCGAGGCCGCGGCGCAGGTGGTGGCGCGGCTGGCGCGCGGCGAGCGCGTGGCCTATGTCAGCGACGCCGGCACGCCCGCGGTGTCCGACCCCGGCGCGGCGCTGGTGGCCGCGGTGCGCGCGGCCGGGCACGCCTGCATCCCGCTGCCGGGCGCGAGCAGCGTGGTGGCCGCGCTGTCGGTGGCCGGCGACGACCGCGCCGGCGGCTTCGCCTTCGTGGGTTTCGCGCCGCCCAAGGCGGCGCAGCGGCAGGCCTGGCTCGACGCGCTGGCGGCGCGGCGCGGCGAGGCCCTGGTGATGTTCGAGACGCCGCACCGGATCGCGGCGCTGGCCGACGCGCTGGCGCGCGCGATGCCCGCGCGCACGCTCACCGTGGCGCGCGAGCTGACCAAGCAGTTCGAGACCGTCCACACTTTGGAAGCCGGCGCGCTGCCGGCCTGGCTGGCGGCCGATGCGAACCGGCTGCGCGGCGAGTTCGTGCTGGTGCTGCATGCCCTGCCCGAGGACGACGCGGCCGGCGCGCTGGACGCCGCGGCACAGCGCACGCTCGCACTGCTGCTGGCGGAGCTGCCGCTGAAGCAGGCCGTGTCGCTGGCCGCCGCGATCAGCGGCGCGCCGCGCAACCTGCTGTACGAGCAGGCGCTGGCGCTGCGCGGCGAGGCCGACCCGGGCTGATCCGGGCCGGCGCCCGCCGGGTGGGGCCGGCGCGGCGTCGATCGCGCCCGCCGGTCAGGGCTTGGCGGCGGCCGGGCGGTCCTGCGCGTCGTGCTTCTGGCGGCGGATGTCGCGGCTGGCGTGGTTCTGCGCCTTGTGCAGGCGGGCACGCTCCTTGGCGGTGACGGTGCCGTCGGCCTTGGCCTTGTCCTCGGCGGCGTTGATGGCCGCCTGCTCGCGGTTGAGCTTGCGCGCCTCGCGGCGGGTCAGCTCGCCCGAGGCAACGCCCTGGTCGATGCGCTTTTCCTGGTTGGCCTGGCGCTGGTCGATGCGCGGCGTATTGGTGCCGGGGGCCGAGGCAGCGGTCTGGGCCGAGGCGGCAAAGGCGGTCAGCGCCAGCACGGCGGCGGCGACGAGGGGCATCTTCTTCATGGGGCTCTCTCCTTGAGGGTTGATCTTCCTGCGCGAGGCGCCCCGTCACAACGGCCCCGCGGGCGGCGCAAGCGACGTCCATGCGTTGCGGGCGGGTAAAGAAGCGTGAAGGCGGCCACGGTGCCCGCGCTCCTACAATGAAACGCATGATCGCTCGCGAACCCACCCTCGAGCGCCTGGCGCTCGCCGAATCGCTGCTGCTGGCGCCCTGCGGGCTGACCGAGCGCCATCTGGCCGCGGCCCTGGCGCTGATCGCCGAGCACCGCATCGACGACGCCGACCTGTACTTCCAGAGCACCCGCCACGAAGGCTGGAGCCTGGAGGAAGGCATCGTCAAGAGCGGCAGCTTCTCCATCGACCAGGGCGTGGGCGTGCGCGCGGTGGCCGGCGAGCGCACCGCGTTCGCCTACAGCGACGACATCTCCGAGGCCGCGCTGCAGGACGCGGCGCGCACCGTGCGCACCATCGCCGCGGCGGGCCAGAGCCGCCGGGTGAAGGTGGGCACGAAGCCGCAGGTCGCGGGCAGCCGCACGCTGTACGCCGCCACCGACCCGATCGGCACGCTCGACAGCACGCAGAAGGTGGCCCTGCTGGAGAAGGTGGAACGCCTGGCCCGCGCCAAGGACCCGCGCATCGTGCAGGTGATGGCCGGCCTGGCCGCCGAGCACGACGTGGTGCTGGTGGCGCGCGCCGACGGCACGCGCGCGGCCGACGTGCGGCCGCTGGTGCGGCTGTCGGTCACCGTGATCGCCGAGCAGAACGGCCGCCGCGAGGTGGGCACCGGCGGCGGCGGCGGTCGCTTCGGCCTGGGCTACTTCCAGGACGCGGTGATCGAAGGCTACGTCGAGCAGGCCGTCAACGCGGCGCTGGTCAACCTGGAAAGCCGCCCCGCGCCGGCCGGCGAGATGACCGTGGTGCTCGGCCCGGGCTGGCCCGGCGTGCTGCTGCACGAGGCCATCGGCCACGGCCTGGAAGGCGACTTCAACCGCAAGGGCTCGAGCGCGTTCTCCGGCCGCATCGGCCAGCGCGTCGCCGCCAAGGGCGTGACCGTGCTCGACGACGGCACGCTGCCCGACCGCCGCGGCAGCCTCAACGTCGACGACGAGGGCTGCGCCACGCAGCGCACCGTGCTGATCGAGGACGGCATCCTGCGCGGCTACATCCAGGACTCGCTCAACGCCCGCCTGATGAAGGTGCGCCCCACCGGCAACGGCCGGCGCGAGAGCTACGCTCACCTGCCGATGCCGCGCATGACCAACACCTACATGCTGGCCGGCGACCGCACGCGCGACGAGATCGTGGCCAGCATCGGCCGCGGCCTGTATGCCACCAACTTCGGCGGCGGCCAGGTCGACATCACCAGCGGCAAGTTCGTGTTCTCGGCCAGCGAGGCCTTCTGGGTCGAGAACGGCAAGATCCAGTACCCGGTGAAGGGCGCCACGCTGATCGGCAGCGGCCCCGAGTCGCTGACGCGGGTGTCGATGATCGGCAACGATCTCGAGCTCGACACCGGCGTGGGCACCTGCGGCAAGGAAGGCCAGAGCGTGCCGGTGGGCGTGGGCCAGCCGACGCTGCGCATTGACGGGCTCACGGTCGGCGGCACCGCATGAGTTAGTCCCACCCCCGTTGCGCCTTCGGCGCTCCGGAAGGTCTCCCACCCCCGTTGCGCCTTCGGCGCTCCCCCTCGAGGGGGCCAAGCTGGCGGACCGGCGGAGCCGGGTCCGCGGCTTGTGCTGGGCCTGGGCCTGTGTCGGTCGGGCCTTGGGTCAGCGCAGCTTGGCTTCGCGGGCGGGGGAGCGGATCACCTTGGCCGGGGGTGCGGCGAGGGACTGCGCGGTTTCGCGGGCGGCCACGGGCGGGCAGACCCCGTTGGCGCGGCGCGACAGGGCCGTGGCGAGCAGGTTCTCGGACGGGTCGCCCAGGTCGCGGCCGAGGTCGTCGCTGGCGCTGCAGGTGGCCGAGAAGCCGTCGGCATAGTCGCCGAAGCCGGCGGCGTTGGTGCCGCTGAACTCGATCGGGAAGTACGAGATGCCGCAGTTGTCCTTGGCGGTGAAGCCGTAGGGCTTGCCGCAGGTCGTGCCGCCGATCAGCACCACGTCGACGCCGATGCCGCGCAGGCCGTTGACGATGGACTCGCTGGCCGAGCAGGTGCCCGGGCCGGCGAGCACGAACACACGGCCCAGGCCCAGCTGCGGCAGCGACTGGTTGCCCGTGGTGCCGCTGCCCGAGAAGCCGCTGGTGGTGTCGTAGAACGGCGCCGTGTTGTCGGGTTTGTTGTTGTCGGCCGTGCGCTTGTCGTTGTACTGCAGGCGCTCGAAGGTGCGCCCCGCGGTGCGCGTGCGCCCGGCCACCATGTAGCCCACCTGGCTGGCGATGTAGAGGTAGCCGCCGCCGTTGTAGCGCAGGTCCAGCACGAGGTCGGACACGCCGGCCTGCACCAGGGACTGGAAGGCCGTCACCAGCTGGCCCTCGGCCGGCCGCATGTGGTCGTGGAACGTGATGTAGCCGACCCGGCCGCTGGCGGTGTCGATGACCCGGGTGGTGGGCACGGGCGTGCGCGTGACCTGCGTGGCCGTCATCGCGACGACCCGCTCGACCTGGTTGCGGTCGCGCAGCACGAAGGTGTAGCTGCGGCCGGCCACCGGCGCGAAGAGGGCCTGGTTCAGCCGGTCGACGCCGGTGCTGGTGCTGTCGTCGGCCGAGACGCCGTCGACCGAGACCAGGGTCATGCCCCGGCCGAGGCCGGCACTGGCGGCCGGCGTGGACGGGTCGACGAAGGCCACCCGGATGTTGCGCGGGGGCGTGGGCGACCCGAGCAGCCATTCGGCGCCGAAGCCCGCCGAAACGCCCGACTGCGACAGCGCGTTCCATTCGGCGGTGGGGTAGGTGAAGCTGAACTGGTCGCGCCGCCGGCCGCTGGCCGTGAGCGCCGGCGAGCGCAGCGCGTCGAAGTAGTTGTCCAGGGCCTGCGGCACGTTGGCCCCGTTGTAGGCGGCCAGCGAGGTGTCGACCACGGGCACCTCGCGGTACCAGAGGTAGGCCTCGTCGAAGTACGACCGCACCCAGCGCCGCTCGGTGTCGAGGCTGGCGGTGCGGTTGGCGGCCGGCGCCAGCGGATTGGCCGGCGCGCACTGCTGCGCCAGGGTGCTCGACGGCGCCAGCCCGGCCGGCGGCGGCGCCACGGGGTCGTCGCCACCACCACCACCACCGCCGCAGGCGGCGGCGAGCAGGCCGCTGGCCAGCAGGGCCACCAGCGTGGAGGGTCGGACAAGGCGGGGCAAGGGCATGAGGCGCTCCTGGGGGTGTTGACCGGTGCATTCTGGGGAGCGCACGAGGCCTGCCGCGGCGCCGCTCCCCGAACCATCGCTGTGGGGAACGAAGGCCGGGGGCATGCTACATTCCCTGCCATGCTGCTGCAGCGCGCTTACTTTTTTGCCTACTTTTGGTTCTCGCCCCACCCGGCGGCTGGAGAGGCAAACGCGTAAGCGCCACACGCGAAGCAACCCAGACAAACCGCCGGAAGCCCCGGCGGTTTTTTTTTGCACCCACGACTTTCCCGAACGAAGGAGCCCGCGCATGAGCCCCAAGTCACCGACTTCCGAACAGGTGCCGTATGGCTATGCACTGTCGGAGAAGACCAGCCGCACCGACGACCAGCGGATCCGCGACGTGACGCCGCTGCCGCCGCCGGAGCACCTGATCCGCTTCTTCCCGATCGCGGGCACGCCGGTCGAGACGCTGATCGGCAGCACGCGCGAGTCGGTGCGTCGCATCCTGCACGGCGACGACGACCGCCTGCTGGTGATCATCGGCCCGTGCTCGATCCACGACCCGGCCGCGGCGATCGAGTACGCCCGGCGCCTGAAGGCCGAGCGCGAGAAGCACGCCGGCACGCTGGAAGTGGTGATGCGGGTGTACTTCGAGAAGCCGCGCACCACCGTGGGCTGGAAGGGCCTGATCAACGACCCCTACCTCGACGAGAGCTACCGCATCCACGAGGGCCTGCGCATCGCACGCCAGCTGCTGCTGGACATCAACCGCCTGGGCGTGCCGGCAGCCAGCGAGTTCCTCGACGTGATCAGCCCGCAGTACATCGGCGACCTGATCGCCTGGGGCGCGATCGGCGCGCGCACCACCGAAAGCCAGGTGCACCGCGAGCTGGCCTCGGGCCTGTCGGCGCCGGTGGGCTTCAAGAACGGCACCGACGGCAACCTCAAGATCGCCATCGACGCGATCCAGGCCGCGGGCAAGCCGCACCACTTCCTGTCGGTGCACAAGAACGGCCAGGTGGCCATCGTGGAGACGCGCGGCAACCGCGACTGCCACGTCATCCTGCGCGGCGGCCGGCAGCCCAACTACGACGCCGCCAGCGTGGCCGCGGCGTGCAAGGAGATCGAGGCCGCCAAGCTGCCGTGCCGCCTGATGGTGGACACCAGCCATGCCAACAGCGCCAAGCAGTACGAGCGCCAGGTGGACGTGGCACGCGACATCGCGGCGCAGATGGCCGACGGCAACCGCTGCATCTTCGGCGTGATGGTGGAAAGCCACCTCGAGGCCGGCGCGCAGAAGTTCTCCCCCGGCAAGGACGACCCGGCGAAGCTGGCCTACGGCCAGAGCATCACCGACGCCTGCCTGGGCTGGGACGACTCGCTGAAGGTGCTCGATGTGCTGAGCGACGCGGTGCGGCGCCGGCGCGCGCGCTGATCGCGGGCCCCCTCCGCCCGCTTCGGGCGGCCAGGGCGAACGTCAGCCGCCCTCGGGCCCCTGCTGGGCCAGGCGCTGGCTCTTCCAGTAGACGTCGTCGCCGCCCAGGCCGTCGAGGTTGGCGCGGTTGAGCACGCGCGCCAGCACGAACAGCAGGTCCGACAGGCGGTTGAGGTACTGGCGCGGCTCGGCGCGCACCGCCTCGGCCGCCGCCAGCGCCACCACGGCGCGCTCGGCACGCCGGGCGATGGTGCGGCTCACGTGCGCCAGCGCCGCGCTGCGCGTGCCCGCGGGCAGGATGAACTCCGCCAGCCGCGGCAGCGTGGCGTTGTAGTGTTCGAGCGCCTCGTCCAGCCGCGCCACGGCCTCGGCCTTGAGCAGCTCGAAGCCGGGGATCGACAGCTCGCCGCCCAGGTTGAACAGCTCGTGCTGGATCACCACCAGCAGCTCGCGCACGTCGTCGGGCAGCGGCTCGGCCAGCAGCACGCCGAGGCTGGAATTCAGCTCGTCGACGTCGCCCATGGCGTGCACGCGCAGCGCGTCCTTGCGCGTGCGCGTGCCGTCGCCCAGGCCGGTGCTGCCGTCGTCGCCGGTGCGGGTGCTGATCTGGGTAAGCCGGTTCGCCACGAGGCCATGCTAGCAGCAGGCCCGCGGGGCCACTACCATCGACGCCTGCCCGGGAGCCGCCATGAACGCACCGCACGACCTCCATCCCCGCATCGAGCGCCGCGCCGTGCCGCCGGCCATGCTGGACGCATTGCGCGCACGCTTCGGCGAGCGCTGCTCCACGTCGGCCGCGGTGCGCGAGCAGCACGGCCGCGGCGAGTCGGTGTACGACGCAGCGCCGCCCGAGGCGGTGGTGTTCTGCGAGACCACCGACGAGGTGGCCTTCGTGGTGAAGCAGGCGGCGGCGCACGGCGTGCCGGTGATCCCCTTCGGCGTGGGCTCGTCGCTCGAAGGCCACCTGCTCGCGGTGCAGGGCGGCGTCAGCATCGACCTGTCGCGCATGAACCGCGTGCTGCGCGTCAACGCCGAAGACCTCACCGCCACGGTGGAAGCCGGCGTCACCCGCGAGCAGCTCAACCGCGAGATCCGCGACAGCGGCCTGTTCTTCCCGATCGACCCCGGCGCCAACGCCACGCTCGGCGGCATGGCCGCCACGCGCGCGTCGGGCACGAACGCGGTGCGCTACGGCACGATGAAGGAGAACGTGCTGGCGCTGTCGGTCGTCACCGCCGACGGCACGGTGATGCGCACCGGCACGCGGGCCAAGAAGTCCTCCGCCGGCTACGACCTGACGCGGCTGTTCGTCGGCAGCGAGGGCACGCTGGGCGTGATGACCGAGATCACGCTGCGGCTGTATCCGCTGCCCGAGGCGGTGAGCGCGGCGGTGTGCTTCTTCCCGAGCATCGACGCCGCGGTGCGCACCACGATCGAGACGATCCAGATGGGCGTGCCGATCGCGCGCTGCGAGCTGCTCGACGCCAACGCGATCCGTGCCGTCAACCGGCACTCGCAGCTCGGCCTGCGCGAGGCGCCGATGCTGCTGATGGAATTCCACGGCAGCGAGGCCGGCGTGGCCGAGCAGTCGGACACGGTGCAGGAGATCGCGCGCGGCCATGGCGGCGCCGACTTCGAGTGGGCGCGCACGCCCGAGGAGCGCACGCGGCTGTGGAAGGCGCGCCACGAGGCCTACTTCGCCGCGCTGCAGATGCGACCGGGCTGCCGCTGCCAGAGCACCGACACCTGCGTGCCGATCTCGCGCCTGGCCGAGAGCATCAACGAGTCGATCGCCGAGGCCGAGGCCTCGGGCGTCCCGTACTGGATCGTCGGCCATGTCGGCGACGGCAACTTCCACCTGTCCTACCTGATGGACCCGGACGACGCCGAGGAATGCGCCAAGGTCGAGGACCTGAACGTGAAGATGGTGCAGCGCGCGCTGCGGCTGGAAGGCACCTGCACCGGCGAGCACGGCATCGGCCTGCACAAGATGCCCTACCTGCTCGACGAGGCCGGGCCGGCGGCGGTGGATGCCATGCGCCAGATCAAGCGCGCGCTCGATCCGGGGAACATCATGAACCCGGGCAAGATCTTCGCGGCCTGAGCCCGGGCGGCGCCGGCTGCGCCGATGGCATCATCGGCGGCCTCCAAGCGTGCAAGGGAGCGCACATGAACCTCTTCGACCGGAATCTCCTTCGCGGTGCCAGCCTCGTCGGCGCTGCGCTGCTGGCCGCCGCCTGCGGCGGTGGCGGTGGCGACAGCGGCTCGTCGGCCGTGGCGGTGCCCACCACCACCCGCAGCGGCACGGCGTCGGCTTCGTCCGACCTGACCCAGGCCAATGCCGGCGCCTTCGTCGGCGTGCTGGCCCGCACCGTGATGGGCGCGGCCGACGGCAGCGTGCCAGTGCTGGCGTCGCAGCGCGAGTCCCCGATGGCAAGGGTGTCCGGCACCACCGAGGGTGCGCTGCGGCAAGCCGTGCGCAGTGCGGCGCGCCTGGCGGCCGGCACGGGACGCGAGTCGGCGCAGGCCATCACGGTGGAGACGCTGGCCTGCGGCGTGAGCGGCAGCTTCGTGGCCACGGTCAACGACGCCGACGACAACCAGCGCCTGTCGCGCGGCGACAGTGCCAGCTTCGTGTTCACCAACTGCACCTTCGACGCCCTCACGCCGGCCATCAACGGCACCCTGAGCTTCGTCGTCAACGCGGTGGAGCTGGACTCGCAGCAGGAACCCACGGCGCTGGACGCCACGATCACGCTGAGCGGCTTCGCCGAGGCCGGATTCGGCACGCTGTCCGGCAGCTTCCGCATCTGGTATCGCGAGGAATCGGCCACCAGCACGCGCCAGCGCATCAGCTACATCGACGCCGTCGTGAACGAGCAGGGCCAGGCGCTGGTCTACAACTTCGACGTCTACGGCGTGCTGGGCACCACCGGCGCCAGCTTCGACCTCAACGGCGCCGTCACCGTGGCGGGCACCACCTACGCCATGGTCACCAGCACCGTGTTCAGCCAGACCGGCAACACGATGCCGGGCAGCGGCGCGGTGGAACTGCGCGACGCGGCAGGCGACCGGGTGATCGTGCGCGCGCGCAGCGGCACCACGTTCGACCTGGAGTTCCAGGCGGCCGGGGCCGCCACGCCGACCGTGCTGCAGGCCGGCCTGCTGTGGTCGAGCTACCGGCTGGGCGCCAACAACTGAACCCGCGCGGGGCCGTGCGGCGCGCCCGCCGCGCGGCCTAGTCCTGCGGCCTGGGCTCCACCGCCCAGCGCTGCGTCACGTCGCCGGCGGCGTCCACGCTTTCCAGGTGGACCGGGAAGCCCCACAGCCGGGCCACGTGGCGCAGTACCTCGTGCGCGGAATCGTCCAGCGGCCGGTTGTTGTGCTGGGTGTGGCGCAGCGTCAGTGCGCGGTCGCCGCGCACATTGACGTTCCAGACCTGTATGTTGGGCTCGCGCGAGCCCAGGTCGTACTGCCTCGACAGCGCCTCGCGCACGCGGCGGTAGCCGGCGTCGTCGTGGATGGCGCTGACTTCCAGCTCGCTGTCGTCCTCGTCGTCGCGGATCGCGAACAGGCGCAGCTCGCGCATCAGACGCGGGCTCAGGAACTGGCCGACGAAGCTCTCGTCCTTGAAGTTGCGCATCGCATGGTCCAGCACCGGCAGCCAGGGCCTGCCGGCGATGTCCGGGAACCACTCGCGGTCCTCGGCGGTGGGCTGCTCGCAGATGCGCTTGAGGTCGGTGTACATCGCGAAGCCCAGCGCATAGGGGTTCAGGCCCGAGTAGCCGCGCTCGCCCACGCGCGGCTGGTAGATCACGTTGGTGTGCGACTTCAGCCACTCGATCATCACGCCGTCGGTCAGCCAGCCGTCGTCGTACATGGTGTTGAGCAGGCGGTGGTGCCAGAACGTGGCCCAGCCCTCGTTCATCACCTGGGTCTGCCGCTGCGGATAGAAGTACTGCGCCACCTTGCGCACGATGCGCACGATCTCGCGCTGCCAGGGCTCGAGCAGCGGCGCGTTCTTCTCCATGAAGTACAGCAGGTTCTCCTGCGGCTCCTCGGGGAAGCGCTTGGCCGCCGCGGCGGCGTCGGCCTTGTCGGCGCGGCGCGGCAGCGTGCGCCACAGGTCGTTGACCTGCTGCTGCGCGTAGGCCTCGCGCTCCTTGCGCTCGGCCAGCTCCTGCGCCAGGGTCTTGCGGCTGGGGCGGCGGTAGCGGTCCACGCCGTGGTTCATCAGCGCGTGGCAGCTGTCGAGCAGCTCCTCCACCGCGTCGATGCCGTGCTTTTCCTCGGCGGCGGCGACGTAGTTCCGGGCATAGACGAGGTAATCGATGATCGACGACGCGTCGGTCCACATGCGGAACAGGTAGTTGCCCTTGAAGAAGCTGTTGTGGCCGTAGGCGGCATGCGCGATCACCAGCGCCTGCATCGCCATCGTGTTCTCCTCCATCAGGTAGCTGATGCAGGGGTTGGAGTTGATGACGATCTCGTAGGCCAGGCCCATCGCGCCGCGCTTGTAGTTCTTCTCGGTGGCGATGAACTCCTTGCCGTAGCTCCAGTGGCGGTAGTTCACCGGCATGCCCACGCTGGCGTAGGCGTCCATCATCTGCTCGGCGGTGATGATCTCGAGCTGGTTCGGGTAGGTGTCCAGCCCGTGGCGGCGCGCGGTGTCGCGGATCACCTCGTGGTAGCGCTCGATCAGCTCGAAGCTCCAGTCGCTCGGGCCGGGCAGCGGCTCGGCCGGGCGCGGGCCCGGCGGCAGGGGATGGGTCAGCGGCTCGGCCATGGAAGGGTCATGCGGCCTGGGACTGCGCGCCTTCCTTGCGGAACAGGTCGCGGAACACGGGATAGATCTGGCTCGCCTCGGTGGCCTTGCGCATCGCGAACTGGGGCCGGGTCTCGAGCAGCTGGGTGTACTCCTGCCACAGGTTCTGCTCCTCCTCGGCCACCTGCACGTAGGCGTAGTAGCGGCACAGCGGCAGGATCTTCTGGTCCAGCAGCTCGCGGCAGCGGCCGCTGTCGTGGTGCCAGTTGTCGCCGTCGCTGGCCTGCGCGCCGTAGATGTTCCACTCGCTCGGGTTGTAGCGCGCGCGGATCACCTCTTCCATCAGGACCAGGGCCGACGACACCACCGTGCCGCCGGTCTCGGTGGCGTGAAAGAAGTTCTGCTCGTCCACCTCGGCGGCCTGCGTGTGGTGGCGGATGAAGACGATGTCGATCTTCTCGTAGTGGCGCGTCAGGAACAGGTACAGCAGGATGAAGAAGCGCTTGGCGAGGTCCTTGCGGCCCTCGTCCATCGAGCCGGACACGTCCATCAGGCAGAACATCACCGCCTTGGACGTGGGCATCGGCACCCGCACCCGGTTGCGAAAGCGCAGGTCGATCGGGTCCAGGTAGGGGATGCGGCCCAGGCGCGTGCGCAGCTCGTCGATGCGCTGCTGCAGCGCCGTGATGCGCAGCCCCGACGCGGCGTCGCCCACCGGCGCGTCGCGCAGCAGGGCCTGCAGCTCGTCCTCCAGCTCGCGCAGCTCGCGGCGCGACTCGGCGCCGATGGCGATGCGCCGGCCGATCGCACCGCGCATCGAGCGCACCACGTGCAGGTTGTTCGGCGTGCCGTCGCTGGTGAAGCCGGCGCGGTGGCTCTTCCACTCGGGCACCTCGGCGAGCTGGGTGCGCACCAGGTCCGGCAGGGCGAGGTCCTCGAAGAAGACCTGCATGAACTCCTCCTTGCTGAGCGAGAAGACGAAGTCGTCCTCGCCCTCGCCGGAGTCGCTGGCCTGGCCCTTGCCGCTGCCGCCGCCCTGGCCGCCCTTGGGCCGCTCGATGCGGTCGCCCTGGATGTACTCGCGGTTGCCCGGATGCACCACCTCGCGCACGCCGCCCTGGCCGTGGTGGAACACCGGCTCGGAGATGTCGCGCTTCGGGATCGTGATGTCCTCGCCGCGCTCGATGTCGCGGATGCCCCGGCCGTCGATCGCGCGCTTGACCGCGTCCTTGACCTGGTCGCGGTAGCGGCGCAGGAAGCGCTCGCGGTTGCCGACGGACTTGTTCTTGCCCGCCAGCCGCCGGTCGATGATCTGCTGGAGCATCTACCCCCCCCGTTGCGCCTTCGGCGCTCCCCCCCAGGGGGGCGTCGCCTGCGGACCGGCCAAGCCGGATCCGCGGCGCCTGCTGGACAGGACCCTTGAACTCATGGTCTCAACTGCTCTTGCGCACGCGCAGGTACCACTCGCACAGCAGGCGCACCTGCTTGTGGGTGTAGCCCTTGGCCACCATGCGGGTGACGAAGTCCTCGTGCTTCTTGGCCTCGTCGGCGCTGGCCTTGGCGTTGAAGCTGATCACCGGCAGCAGCTCCTCGGTGTTCGAGAACATCTTCTTCTCGATCACCGTGCGCAGCTTCTCGTAGCTGGTCCAGTTCGGGTTCTTGCCCTGGTTGCCGGCGCGCGCGCGCAGCACGAAGTTGACGATCTCGTTGCGGAAGTCCTTCGGGTTGGCGATGCCGGCGGGCTTCTCGATCTTCTCCAGCTCGGCGTTCAGGGCCTGGCGGTCGAACACCTCGCCGGTGTCGGTGTCGCGGTATTCGTGGTCCTGGATCCAGTAGTCGGCGTAGGTGACGTAGCGGTCGAAGATGTTCTGGCCGTACTCGGAATAGCTCTCCAGGTAGGCGGTCTGGATCTCCTTGCCGATGAACTCCGCGTAGCGCGGCGCCAGCAGCTCCTTGATGAAGGCGACGTACTTGTCCTCGGTCTCCTTCGGGAACTGCTCGCGCTCGATCTGCTGCTCCAGCACGTACATCAGGTGCACCGGGTTGGCGGCCACCTCGGTGGAGTCGAAGTTGAACACCTTGGAGATGATCTTGAACGCGAAGCGGGTGGAGATGCCGCTCATGCCCTCGTCCACGCCGGCGTAGTCGCGGTACTCCTGGTAGCTCTTGGCGCGCGGGTCGGTGTCCTTGAGGTTCTCGCCGTCGTAGATCTGCATCTTGGAATACAGCGACGAGTTCTCGGGCTCCTTCAGGCGCGTGAGCACCGCGAACTGGCTCATCATCTTCAGCGTGCCCGGCGCGCACTTGGCCTGCGACAGCGACGAGTTGCGGATCAGCTTCTCGTAGATCTTCACCTCCTCGCTGACGCGCAGGCAGTACGGCACCTTGACGATGTAGATGCGGTCGAGGAAGGCCTCGTTGTTCTTGTTGTTGCGGAAAGCCTTCCACTCGCTCTCGTTGCTGTGCGCCAGCACGATGCCGTCGAAGGGGATCGCGCCGAAGCCCTCGGTGCCCTTGTAGTTGTTCTCCTGCGTGGCGGTCAGCAGCGGATGCAGCACCTTGATCGGCGCCTTGAACATCTCCACGAACTCGAGCAGGCCCTGGTTGGCCAGGCACAGGCCGCCGCTGTAGCTGTAGGCGTCCGGGTCGTCCTGGGCATAGGTCTCGAGCTTGCGGATGTCCACCTTGCCCACCAGCGAGCTGATGTCCTGGTTGTTCTCGTCGCCCGGCTCGGTCTTGGCCACGCCCACCTGCTTGAGGATCGACGGGAAGCGCTTGACCACCTTGAACTTGCGGATGTCCCCGCCGTACTCCTCCAGGCGCTTGACGGCCCAGGGGCTGAGCACGCGCTGCAGGTAGCGCTGCGGGATGCCGTATTCCTTCTCGAGGATCGGGCCGTCCTCGGCGGCGCTGAACAGGCCCAGCGGCGACTCGTTCACCGGCGAGCCCTTGATCGCGTAGAAGGGCACGTCCTGCATCAGCTGCTTCA
The DNA here is from genome assembly GCF_057219775.1 of Aquabacterium sp. T101. Lineage (NCBI taxonomy): Bacteria > Pseudomonadati > Pseudomonadota > Betaproteobacteria > Burkholderiales > Sphaerotilaceae > Aquabacterium > Aquabacterium sp. T101. The sequence goes on along the minus strand of NZ_JBXVVZ010000003.1, from coordinate 21,602 downwards.
GGCGCTCGGCGATGCTGCTCTTGCCGCCGCCCACCGGGCCCAGCAGATACAGGATCTGCTTCTTCTCCTCCAGGCCCTGCGCGGCATGGCGGAAGTAGGACACCACCTGCTCGATGGCCTCTTCCATGCCGTAGAACTCGGCGAAGGCCGGGTACAGCTTGATGACCTTGTTGGCGAAGATCCGCGACATGCGCGGGTCGTTGCGCGTGTCCACCATCTGGGGTTCGCCGATGGCCTTGAGCATGCGCTCGGCGGCCGTGGCGTAGGCCAGCGGGTTCCTCTTGCACTCGGCGAGGTAGTCCTCGAGCGAGAGCTCTTCTTCGCGGGTGCGCTCGTAGCGTTGGGCGAAGCTGGCGATGACGTCCATTGCAGGACCTCCTTGACGGTTCGACCGGGCGACGGACCGGCAAGCAAGACGCTTGCCGACCCCCGCGGGGCCGGGAAGTTCTGATGCAGTCCCGGCTGTACGGGCCCAGGCGGCATCAGAGCTTTCCGGTCGGAGGCTCTACGGACTTCGGATCTCGTTCTTCGGTGACGAGTCTGCGCCAGCATGGCGCCGCGGTGCGGCGCCGAAGGCGAGAAATGCGGCCGCAAGGGCCAGCTTTTCACGCCGTTCGACAACGCGTGGCACCACGTGCCGGCTGACAGCTTCTTTGTAGCACGAGTCGGCTTCCGCCAGCCTGACGGCGGGCGGACAGCCCTCGGCGGCGCGCGTCGACATGCGCGCCCGATGTCGATCAGCTGTCGATCAGTTGTCGATCAGCGCCGGGTCCCAGGCGTGCACCACCTGGCGCTGCGAGCCCAGGCCGTCGATGCCCAGGGTCATCACGTCGCCGGGCTTCAGGTACACCGGGTTCGGCTTGATGCCCATGCCCACGCCCGGGGGCGTGCCGGTGGTGATCAGGTCGCCGGGGTAGAGCGTCATGAAGCGGCTGACGTAGCTGACCAGGAACGCGGCGCCGAAGATCATCGTCTTGGTGTTGCCGGTCTGGAAGCGCTTGCCGTTCACGTCGAGCCACATGCCCAGGTTCTGGATGTCCGGGATCTCGTCGCGCGTCACCATCCACGGGCCGATCGGGCCGAAGGTGTCGCAGCCCTTGCCCTTGTCCCACTGCGAGCCGCCGCGGTCGACCTGGTACTCGCGCTCGGACACGTCATTCACCACGCAGTAGCCGGCCACGTGCGACAGCGCGTCGGCCTCGCTCACGTAGCGCGTCTTGCTGCCGATGACGATGCCGAGTTCCACCTCCCAGTCGCCCTTGACCGAGCCCTGCGGCAGCACCACCGCGTCATTGCAGCCGACGATGCAGCTGGTGGCCTTGGTGAACACCACCGGCTCCTTGGGCACCGGCAGGTTCGACTCGGCGGCATGGTCGCTGTAGTTCAGGCCGATGGCCACGAACTTGCCCACGCCCGACCACGGCGGCGCGATGCGCGTGGGGTTGTCGATCACCGGCAGCCTGCCGAGGTCGATCGCGCGCAGCGCGGCCAGGCCCTCGGGCGTGAGCTGGTGCGGCGTGATGTCGCACAGCAGGCCCGACAGGTCGCGCACCTTGCCCTGCGCGTCCAGCACGGCGGGCTTCTCGTGGCCCTTCGGGCCGACTCGCATCAGTTTCATGGTCTTCTTCCTTTCGTCGAGATGTTCAGAGCGACCAGCCGCCGTCGACCAGGGCCGCGGTGCCGGTGGTGAATCGCGATTCGTCGCTGGCGAAGTAGACCGCCATCGCGGCGATCTCCTCCGGCGTGCCCAGGCGGCCCATCGGCTGGCGGCCGATGAACATCGCCTCCACCTGCTCGTAGGTCTGCCCGCTCTTCTGCGACAGCGCCGTCATGCGGTCGCGCAGCGACGGCGACTCCACCGTGCCGGGGCAGATGGCATTGCAGCGCACGCCCTCGCGGATGAAGTCCAGCGCCACGCTCTTGGTCAGGCCGATCACTGCCGCCTTGGTGGCGCCGTAGACGAAGCGGTTGGCCGCCGCCTTCACGCTGCTGGCGCCGGAGGCGATGTTGACGATGCTGCCGTTGCCCTTGGCGCGCATGCCGGGCAGGAAGGCCTTGATCGTGCGGTACATGCTGCGCACGTTGAGGTCGAACGCGAACTGCCACTCGTCCTCGGTGCAGTCGAGCACGGTGCCGTGGTGCACGAAGCCCGCGGCGTTGAACAGCACGTCCACGCCGGGGTGGCGGCGCGCGGCGTCGGCGATGGCGGCGGCGTCGAGCGCGTCGAGCTTTTCCACCGTGATGCCGGGCCGGCCCTTCAGGCCGGCCAGCAGCTCCACGTTGAGGTCGGTGGCGATCACCTGCGCGCCTTCGCGCGCGAAGGCTTCGGCGGTGGCGCGGCCGATGCCTTGGCCGGCAGCGGTGACGAAGGCGGTCTTTCCGGACAGTCGTTGACTCATGGCTTTCTCTTTCTACAAGGGTGCGGGAACGCCCAGGCGGGCGCCCCACGATCGGAATTGTTCGGCCAGGCCGGGCTCGATGGGAACACCCACGCTCGCGCGCGTGGCGGCCACGGCGATCTCGGGGTCGCCCGGCATCAGCGGCGCGCCGGGCTCGGCGGCCAGGTCGCGCGCCATCGCCTCCACCTGCAACGCGAAGAACGCGCCGCCGGCGAAGCGCTCGGGGTCCAGCGCAATGAAGAACGCGCCCAGCCGGCGCGGCGCGTCGAGCGCGCCGAACATCGACGGGATGTGCGGCCCGTAGGGGTTGCCCATCAGCGGGCCGCAGAGCAGGTCCACCACCAGCGCCAGCGCGTAGCCCTTGTGGCCGTAGCCCGCACCGCCCAGCGGCACCACGGCGGCGGCGGCCTCGGCGTCGGTGGTGGGTTCGCCGCGCGAATCCACCGCCACGTCCGGCGGCAGCGGGTGGCCCTCGCGGCGCGCGTTGCGCACGCGGTTCCAGGGGATCGAGGTGGTGGCCATGTCCAGGCACACCGGCTCGCCCCACTGCCCGGTGGGCACGCCGGCTGCAGCGCCGCCGGGCGCCGTGCGCGGGAACGCGAACGAGATCGGGTTGGTGCCGAGGAACGCGCGGCGCCCGCCGTGCGGCACCGCCACGCTGTCGGCATGGGTGAAGGCCACGCCGACGCAGCCCTGCCGCGCCGCGGCGCGGGTGTACAGGCCGATCGCGCCGCAGTGCGACGCGTTGCGCACGCCCACCGCGCCGATGCCCTGCTCGCGCGCCAGCGCCACCGCCTCGGCCATCGCGCGGTGCGCCACCACGATGCCCTGGCCCTGGTCGGCCTCCAGCAGCGCGGTGGCCGGGCCGGTGCGGTGCAGCACGAGGGCGGGCCGCGCGCGGATCGAACCGTTGTCGAGCCGGGTCAGGTAGTGCGGCAGCAGCGCCACGCCGTGCGAGTCGATGCCCCACAGGCTGGTCTGCACCAGGCTCGCGGCCAGCAGCGCGGCGTCGGTGTCGATCATGCCGGCGGCGGCAAAGCAGCGTGTGCACCAGTCGCGCAGCGTGTCGGCGGGCAGCGGCGTGGCGTCGTCGCGGGTCGGCTGGCTGCTCATCGGGTGCGTTGCTCCAGCGTGGCGGCCGCGCCGTGCGCGGCCAGGTCGTCCAGGGCGCGTGCCAGCGCCTGCACCAGGCGCGGCTGCCCGGCGAGGTCGCCGAACACCGGCGCGAAGCGCGTGAACGCGTCGGCGCGCGCAGCGGCCGTGGGCAGCGCCTGGGCCCGCGCCGCCAGCGCGGCCAGGTCCGGCGCCAGCGGGTCGTCCAGCGCGTAGGGGCGGCCGGCCTCGTCGCGGCCGCGCAGGTGCGTGCACCACGCCGCCAGCGCCAGCGCCAGGTGCTCGATCGGCGCGCCGTCGTCCAGCCGGTCGCGCAGCGTGCCGAGCAGGCGCTGCGGCAGCTTCTGCGAGCCGTCCATCGCGATCTGCTGGCAGCGGTGCGCCAGCGCCGGGTTGGCAAACCGCTGCAGCAGCTGCGCGCGGTAGCCGTCGAGGTCGAAGCCCGGCAGCTCGGCGGCCACCGTGGGCGCCACCTCGTCGCGCAGCATCGCGTCGACGAAGCGCGCCAGCGCCGGCTGCGCCATCGCCGAGTCCACCGTGGCCCAGCCGGCCTGCACGCCGAGGTAGGCGATGGCCGAGTGCGCGCCGTTGAGCAGGCGCAGCTTGAGCTTCTCGAACGGCTCGGCGCGCGCCACGAACTGCGCACCGCCGTGCGACCAGTCCGGCCGGCCGGCGGCGAAGCGGTCCTCCACCGCCCACGCGAGGAAGGGCTCGGCCGCCACCGCCGCCGCGTCGTGCACGCCGCCGAGCGCGGCCTGCGCGCGCGCGATGTCGTCCGGCGTGCTGCGCGGCACGATGCGGTCGACCATGCTGTTGGGGAAGCGGCACTCGTGCTCGATCCAGCGCGCCAGGCCCGAGCTGACGCGCTCGGCGAACGCGATCACCAGGCCGTGCAGCGTGTCGCCGTTGGAAGGCAGGTTGTCCAGCGACAGCAGCGTCACCGGGCCGGCGCCGTCGGCGCGGCGGCGCGCCAGGCCGTGCACCAGAAAGCCGATGGCGCTGCGCGGCGCGTCGGGATGGGCCAGGTCGTGCACGATGTCCGGGTGGTCCAGCCGCAGCGTGCGCGTGGCCGGGTCGTGGCAGTAGCCCTTCTCGGTGACGGTGAGGCTGACGATGCGGGTGTCGGCGCCGGCGATGCACTCGAGCACCGCGCCCGGGTCCTCCGGCGCCACCAGCACGCCGAGCACCGAGCCGACGATGCGCGTGCGCACGCCGTCCGCGTCGCGCAGGCTGAGCGAGTACAGGCCCCGCTGCGGCGCCAGCGCGTCGCGCACGTCCGCATGGCGCAGCGACACGCCGGTGATGCCCCAGTCGGGCGCGGCCCCGGCGTCGAGCGCGTCGTCGTTGACGGCGGCCAGGTGCGCGCGCGAGAACGCGCCCAGGCCCAGGTGCACGATGCCCTGGCGCAGCGACTTGCGCTCGAACGCGGGGCGGCGCACGGCCGCGGGCAGCGTGCCGAGCAGGGCCGGGTGCAGGCGCTGCGTCATCGGGCCGGCACGGTCCACAGATAGATGCGCGACAGCTTCTCGCGGCCGTAGGGCTTGTCGGGCACGTCGACGGTGATCATGCGGTCGGGCTTCCAGTCGCCCATGTCCCAGTCGTGCGACACGATGCGCGTGCCGGGCTTGAGCGCCAGCAGGCGCGGGCGCAGCTGCAGGTTCACTTCCGGCAGCAGGTACATCGTGATCACCGTGGCGGGCGACAGGTCGGTGGCGAACAGGTCCTGCACGCGGAACTCGGCGCGGTCGGCCACGCCGGCGATGCGCGCGGCAGCGCGGCTGCGGTCCACCAGGTCGGGCACGATCTCCACGCCCAGGCCGCGCGCGCCGTAGTGGCGCGCCGCGGTGATGACGATGCGGCCGTCGCCCGAGCCGAGGTCGATGACGAAGTCGCCGGGCTTCACGCCGGCCAGGTCGAGCATCGCGCGCGTGACATGGTCGGGCGTGACGACGAAGGGCACGTCGATGTCGAGCTGGGCCGCGGCGCGGCCGCCCGCCGCGGCGAGCAGCCCGGCGGCCAGCGTGCGACGGCGCAGGCGGTTCACCAGTGCCACAGCGTGCCGTCATGCTGGAGCCGGTTCACCGGCAGGTAGGCCCGCTCGTAGGGGTACTTCGCCGCCAGCGCCTCGTCGATCTCCACGCCGTGGCCGGGCACGTTGCCCGGGTGCATGTAGCCGTCCTTGAAGGTGTAGGCGTGCGGGAACACGGCGTCGGTCTCGTCGGTGTGGCGCATGTACTCCTGGATGCCGAAGTTGGGCACCCACAGGTCGAAGTGCAGCGCCGCGCCCATGCACACCGGCGACAGGTCGGTGGCGCCGTGGCTGCCGGTGCGCACCTGGTACAGCGAGGCCAGATCGGCGATGCGGCGCAGGTGCGTGATGCCGCCCGCATGGACCACCGTCGTGCGGATGTAGTCGATGAGCTGGTTTTCGATCAGGTCCTTGCAGTCCCAGATGGTGTTGAACACCTCGCCGACCGCCAGCGGCGTGGTGGTGTGCTGGCGGATCAGGCGGAAGGCCTCCTGGTTCTCGGCCGGCGTGGCGTCCTCGATCCAGAACAGGCGGTAGGGCTCGAGGTCCTTGCCCAGGCGCCCGGCCTCGATCGGCGTCAGCCGGTGGTGCACGTCGTGCAGCAGGTGGACGTCGTCGCCCACCGCGCTGCGCACGGCGTCGAACAGCTTGGGCGTGTGGCGCAGGTACTTGGACGTGTCCCAGTCGTGCTCAGGCGGCAGGCCGGTTTCCGCCGGCTCGTACTGCATGCGGCCGCGGCCCACGCCGTACACCTTCTCCAGGCCCGGCACGCCGCTCTGCGCACGGATGGCCTGGTAGCCCATGGCCTTGTAGCGCAGCACCTCCTCCACGGTGGACTCGATGTCGCGGCCGTTGGCGTGGCCGTACACCAGCACGCGCTCGCGGCTGGCGCCGCCCAGCAGCTGGTACAGCGGCAGCCCGGCGGCCTTGGCCTTCAGGTCCCACAGCGCGGTGTCCACCGCGGCGATGGCGCTCATGGTCACCGGGCCGCGCCGCCAGTAAGCGCCGCGGTACAGGTATTGCCAGATGTCCTCGATCTGGTGCGCGTCGCGGCCGATCAGGCACGGGATGACGTGGTCGGTGAGGTAGCTGGCCACCGACAGCTCGCGGCCGTTGAGCGAGCCGTCGCCCAGGCCGGTGAGGCCCTCGTCGGTCTCGATCTTGAGGGTGACGAAGTTGCGGCCGGGGCTGCAGACGATGACCTTGGCGCTGGTGATCTTCATGTGACTGAACGTTGGATGACCTAAACCCCAGGAAACAGTCCGGAATGGGGGGCGCAGTACAACCCGCCACTCCGGCCCACCCCGACCCCCCGCAAGGAGCCCCGACGATGAACGACCCGCGCCCCGCCCGCCTGACCGCCGCCGACTTCCATCCGGAAGTGCTGAAGCTGTTCGACCAGTACGTGCATGGCGGCATCGACCGCCGCGCGTTCCTCGACCGCAGCTCGCGCTTCGCGGCGGCCAGCGGCACCACGGCCGCCGGCCTGCTGGCCGCGCTGAGCCCGGACTTCGCCTACGGCCAGAAGGTGCCGCCCACCGACGCGCGCATCCGCACCGAGCGGGTGGAGATCGCGTCGCCCGCGGGCCACGGCAAGATCAACGCGCTGGTGGCGCGCCCGGCGCAGGCTGCCGGCGCCCTGCCGGTGGTGCTGGTGATCCACGAGAACCGCGGCCTGAACCCGCACATCGAGGACATCGCGCGCCGCCTGGCGGTGGACAACTTCATCGCCGTCGCGCCGGACCTGCTCACCACCGCGGGCGGCTACCCCGGCGACGAGGACAAGGCGCGCGAGGCGTTCTCCAAGATCGACCAGGCCAAGGCGCGCGAGGACTGGCTGGCCGCCGCGGCGTACACGCGCGGCGTGTCCGGCGGCAACGGCAAGCTCGGCGCCACGGGCTTCTGCTACGGCGGCGGCATCGTGAACTTCCTGGCCACGCGCCTGCCCGAGCTGGTGTCCGGCGCGCCCTTCTACGGCGCCGCGGCTCCCACGGCCGACGTGCCCAAGATCAAGGCCGAGCTGTTCATCGTGTACGCCGAGAACGACGAGCGCATCAATTCCATGTGGCCGGCCTACGAGGCCGCCCTCAAGGCCGCGGGCACCAAGTACACCGCGCAGGTGTTCCCCGGCACCCAGCACGGCTTCAACAACGACACCACGCCGCGCTACGACGAGAAGCAGGCGCAGCAGGCCTGGGCAAAGACGCTGGCGCTGTTCAATCGCACGTTGCGCGGCTGATCCGCTGTCGGCGGGTCGCGACTGTCGCGGTTGCGGGCCGCTGTCGGCGCGGGCCGAGGGCCAGGCGAGCCGTCGGAGGCGCTTCGATGCGGCACCCCCCCGCCGGCCCGCCTGCCCCTCGGCAGGCATCGCCGGTGGTGTGCCACGCCGGTTCACCGACCCCCACGCGGCCAGCGAGCCCAAACCCCAGCTTCCCGCCACGGGCCGGCTCCGCCGGCCCGTCGGCGGACGGCCCCCTCGGGGGGCAGCGAGCGAAAGCGAGCGTGGGGGCACTACATCACCGCCCCGAGTTGCCAAGGCACGAACTCGTTCTGGCCATAGCCGTGCAGCTCGCTCTTGGTGCGGCGGCCCGACGCGGTGTCCAGCATCAGGCGGAAGATGCGCTCGCCGCAGGCGTCCACCGTGTCGGTGCCTTCGACGATGGCGCCGCAGTCGAGGTCGATGTCGTCCTCCTGCCGCTTCCACAGCGCGGTGTTGGTGGAGAACTTCAGCGACGGGCTCGGCGCACAGCCGTAGGCCGAGCCGCGGCCGGTGGTGAAGCAGATCAGGTTGGCGCCGCCGGCCACCTGCCCGGTGGCCGACACCGGGTCGTAGCCCGGCGTGTCCATGAACACCAGGCCGCGCGTGGTGACCGGCTGCGCGAACTCGAACACGTCGGTCAGGTTGGTGGTGCCGCTCTTGGCGATCGCGCCCAGGCTCTTTTCCAGGATGGTGGTCAGCCCGCCCGCCTTGTTGCCGGCCGAGGGGTTGTTGTCCATCTTCATGCCGTTGCGCGCGGTGTAGGCCTCCCACCACGCGATGCGGCGCAGCAGCTTGTCGGCCACCTCGGCGCTGACCGCGCGGCGCGTGAGCAGGTGCTCGCCGCCGTACACCTCGGGCGTCTCGCTCAGGATCGCGGTGCCGCCGTGGCGCACGAGGCGGTCCACTGCGGCGCCGAGCGCGGGGTTGGCGCTGATGCCGGAGTAGCCGTCGCTGCCGCCGCACTGCAGGCCCACGGTGATGTGGCTGGCCGGCACCGGCTGGCGCCGCACCTGGTTCACCTCGGGCAGCAGCTGTTTCACCAGCTCCACGCCGCGCGCCACGGTCTTGGCGGTGCCGCCGGTGTCCTGGATGTTGAACGTGAGCAGGCGCGCGCCTTCCTGCAGGCCCTCCTGCGCCACGAGGCCCTGGATCTGGTTCGTCTCGCAGCCCAGGCCCACCACCAGCACGGCGGCGAAGTTGGCGTGGCGCGCGTAGCCGCCGAGCGTGCGGCGCAGCACCTGCAGCTCCTCGCCGTCGCTCGCGGTGGCGCAGCCCATGCCGTGCGTCAGCGCGACCACGCCGTCCACGTTGGGAAACGGCGCCAGCATCTCGGGGTGGATGTCGCGCCGGAACGCGTCGGCGATCGCGCGCGCGGCGGTGGCCGAGCAGTTCACGCTGGTCAGCACGCCGATGTAGTTGCGCGTGGCCACGCGGCCGTCGGCGCGCACGATGCCGTCGAACGTGGCCGGCGGGTTGGCGTACGCCGTGGGCAGGGCGCCGGCGCCCACCTCGTGCGTGCGCGCGAAGTCGGCATAGGCGAGGTTGTGCGTGTGCACATGCTGCCCCGGCGCGATGGCCTGCGTGGCGTGGCCGATGATCTGGTCGTAGCGGCGCACCGCCTCGCCGGCGGCGATGGCGGCGGTGGCCACCTTGTGGCCCGGCGGCACGAGGCCGGCCACGGTGACGCCCTCGTCGGCCAGCACGGTGCCGCCCAGGAGCTGCGTGCGCGCGATGACGACGTTGTCGCGCGGATGGATGCGGATGACGGGTGGGCTCATGGCGAGGCGATGCAGGCGGGGCGATGAAGGTCAGGCGATGCGGCGCAGGTCGCGCGTGCGGCGGGCGATCTCGTCGGGGATCCACTCGATGCCCAGGCCGGGCGTGTCGGGGGCCACGGCGTGGCCGTCCTCGATGACGAGCCGGCTCGAGGCCACCGCGTCGAGCTGCGGGATGTATTCCACCCACGCGGCGGCGGGTGCGGCGGCGGTGAGGCTGGCGTGCAGTTCCATCAGGAAGTGCGGCGCCACGGCGAGGTTGTGGCACTCGGCCATGTGCGCCACCTTCAGCCACGGCGTGATGCCGCCCACGCGCGCCACGTCCACCTGCACGATCGAGCAGGCGCCCTGCTGCACGTAGGCGGCGAACTGGCTCGGCGAGTACAGCGACTCGCCGACCGCGATGGGCACGCGGCTGGCGGCGGCCAGGCGCACGTGGCCGGTGATGTCGTCGGCCGGCAGCGGCTCCTCGAACCAGGCGATGCCCAGGTCGGCATAGGCCGGCGCGCGGCGCAGCGCCTCGGACAGCGTGAAGCACTGGTTGGCGTCGACCATGATCTCGAACGCGTCGCCCACGGCGCGCCGCACGGCCGACAGGCGCGCCACGTCGTCGGCCACCCGCGGCAGGCCCACCTTGACCTTGGCGCCCTGGAACCCGGCCGCCTGCGCGGCCAGCGTCTCGCGCACGATGGTGTCGGTGTCCAGGTGCAGCCAGCCGCCCTCGGTGGTGTAGACGGGCGTGCGCTGCTTCGCGCCGCCGGCGGCCTTCCACAGCGGCTGGCCGTCGCGGCGGCAGCGCCAGTCCCACAGCGCGGTGTCCACCGCGGCCAGCGCCAGGCTGGTGATCGCGCCCACGCTGGTGGCGTGCGTGGCGAACAGCAGGTCGCGCCAGATCGCCTCGATGCACCGCGCGTCGCGCCCGATCAGGCGCGGCGCCAGGTGGTCGGCCAGCAGCGCGGTGACCGACGAGCCGCCGGTGCCGATGGTGTAGCTGTAGCCGGTGCCCTGCGAGCCGTCGTCGCAGGTGACGCGCACCATCGGCGTTTCCTGCACCACGAAGCTCTGGATCGCGTCGCTGCGCGGCACCGGTGGCGGCAGGTCGACGCGCCAGACGTCGACGGCAACGATCTTCGTCATGGCGCTACAACCCCATCGTGCGCGGCAGCCACAACACGATCGACGGCACGTAGGTCAGGATGACCAGGCTGGCCAGCAGCGGGAATAGCCACGGCAGGATCGCCATCGTGGTTCGCTCCACGCTCAGCTTGGCCACCCGCGCCAGCACGAACAGCACCATGCCCATCGGTGGGTGCAGCAGGCCGATCATCAGGTTGAGCACCATCACCAGGCCGAAGTGCACCGGGTCCACGCCGAGCTGGGTGGCAATGGGCAGCAGCAGCGGCACCAGGATCGTGATCGCCGCGGTGGGCTCGAGGAAGCAGCCCACGAACAGCATCAGCAGGTTGGCCAGCAGCAGGAAGACCCAGGCCTCCTTGGTGAAGGCCAGCACCCACTGCGCGATGGCGGCGGTGACGCCGGTGGCGGTGAGCATCCAGCCGAAGATCGACGCCGCGGCCACGATGAACATCACGGTGGCGGTGGTCTCCACCGTGTCCAGGCTCACCTTGACGAACATCTTCCAGCTCATGGTGCGGTACCACACCAGGCCGAGGAAGAGCGCCCAGGCGCTGGCGGCGATGGCGCCTTCGGTGGGCGTGAACAGGCCGGTGGTCATGCCGCCGATCAGCAGCACCGGCGTCATGATGGGCAGCACCGCCTGCCACTTGAAGAAGCGGTCGCAGGCGAACAGCGTCACCACGGCGACCAGCATCACCGGCTGCGCCGGCAGGCCGGCCTTGGCCACCGCGGCCCAGGTGGCCAGCGGCCAGGCGATCACCACCGCCAGCTCGATGAGGGCGCGGCCCACGCGCGAGGCGGAGAACTTGATGTCGCCGCCCCACTTGTTCTTGTGCGCGAAGTAGGCCACCGTGACCATCATCAGCAGCGCCATCAGCACGCCGGGCAGGATGCCGGCGAGGAACAGCGCGCCCACCGACACGTTGGCCATCATCGCGTAGATGACGAAGGGCAGGCTGGGCGGGATGATCGGCCCGAGCGTGGCGCTGGCCGCGGTGACGCCGACCGCGAACTCGGTGTCGTAGCCATGATCCTTCATGGCCTTGATCTCCACCGTGCCCAGGCCCGCGGCGTCGGCGATGGCGGTGCCGCTCATGCCGGCGAAGATCACCGAGCCGACCACGTTGACGTGGCCGAGGCCACCCTTGAGCCAGCCCACCAGCGCGAGCGCGAAGTTGTAGATGCGGTTGGTGATGCCGGCGTTGTTCATCAGGTTGCCGGCCAGGATGAAGAACGGCACCGCCAGCAGCGGGAAGCTGTCGATGCCGCCGATCATGCGGTGCACCACCGCAAACGGCGGCAGGTTGCCGCTGAGCAGGATGTAGACGAGCGCCGAGCCCGCCATCGCGATGGCCACCGGCACGCCGCCGGCCATCAGGAACAGGAAGATGAACTTGAGCATCGGTGCGCCTCAGCGGTCGGCCATGGTGGATTCGGGGCGCTCGAGCACCGAGTAGCCGCGCTGCCAGTGCACGCGCGCCACCCACAGCGAGCGCACCGTCATCGCCGCGAAGCCGAACAGCACCACGCCGTAGACGATGTTCATCGGCAGATCCACGATGGTCATCTGGTAGTTGCCCATCTTCTGCATCATCTGCACGGTGTAGACGGTCATCGAGCCGAAGAAGGCGATGCGCAGCACGTCCACCACCGTGGCCAGCACCCGCGCCACGCCCGCGGGCAGGTAGCGGAACAGCAGGTCCACCTGGATGTGGTTGTTCTTGGCCACGCCGATCGACGCGCCCACGAACACCACGCCGATGAGCAGGTAGCGCGCGATCTCCTCGGTCCACGAGGCCGAGTCGTTGAGGAAGTAGCGGGTGAAGAACTGCGTGAACACCACGCCCGCCAGCGCCCAGAACAGCAGCACCGACGCCCAGGCCTCCATCGGCGTGCCCGACAGGTCCACCGCCTCGTCGACGGCATGGAACTCGCCGTCGTCGCCCATCACCTTGGGCCCCGAATCAATGTCGATGGTCATAAAAGAAGGCGTCAGAAACGCAAAACAACCCGCTGCGGGCCAGAGCCGCCGCGAAGCCGGCGGCAAACCCAGCAGGCGCCGAGGGTCCGGCTCCGCCGGCCCTCAGGCGCCGCCCCACCGGGGGGGAGCGGCGTAGCCGCAACGGGGGGGGCTCTACTTGATCGCCACGATCCGGTCGTAGTCCTTCCGGTCGAAGCCCATCGACTCCACCGGCTTGGCCTTCAGCACCGCGTCGACGAAGCTCTGGCGGTTCACGGTCACCACCTGCAGGCCCTTCTTCTTGAACTCGTCCACCAGCTCGGCCTCGCGCTTCTTGATCTGCGCGCTGGCGCGGGCGGCCGCTTCCTGGGCCACGTCACCGAAGATCTTCTTCTCGGCGTCGGTCAGCTTGTTCCACACGTGCGGCGCCACCTGCGTGGTCAGGCCGTCGACGATGTGGCCGGTGAGCATGATGGCCTTCTGCACCTCGAAGAACTTCTTGGCCTCGATGGTGGTCAGCGGGTTCTCCTGCGCCTCGACGGTGCCGTTCTGCAGCGCGAGGTACACCTCGGCGAACGCGATCGGCGTCGGGTTGGCGCCGCAGGATTCCGGCGTGGCGCGGTAGGCCGGCACGTCGGGCACGCGGATCTTCAGGCCCTTCATGCCGGCGCAGTCGGAGAACGGCTTCTGCGACGTGGTGTGGCGCGCGCCGTAGTACGTGTAGGCCAGGATCTGGATGCCGGTCTTGGCGCGGAAGCCGTCGACCATCTCCTTGAACACGGGGCTCTTGCTGTAGGCCAGCAGGTGGTCGCCGTCGCGGAAGATGAACGGGTAGTAGGCGATGCCCAGGCGCGGGTAGCTGCGCGCCGCGAACGACGGGCCGCTGATGATCATGTCCACCGTGCCGAGCTGCATGCCCTGGTTGATGTCGGTTTCCTTGCCAAGCGAGCTGGCGGGGAAGACCTGGATCTCGAACTTGCCGTTGGTGCGCTTCTTGATCTCCTCGGCGGCCCACACGCTTTCGGTGTGGTACGGCTCGCTGGTCTCGTAGACGTGGGCCCACTTGAGCTTGGTCTGTGCAACGGCGGGACCGGCGATCGCCACGGCGGCGGCAGCCAGCAGGGTCTTGAGAAGGGTGCGTTTGCTCATGGTCGGTCTGTCTCCTGTGGGTTGGTTCACTTCACTCGTACACCAGCTGCACCTTCGTGCTGCGCGACCGGTCGGCCGCCAGCTCGAAAGCCTCCTGCGCACGTGCCAGGGGCACCTGCGCGCTGATCAGCGGCCGCACGTCGGCGCGGCGCGTGCGGATGGCCTGCACCGCGAGGTCGAACTCGCCGTTGGCGCGGAAGGCGCCCACGTAGTCGAGCTCGCGCACCATCACGCGGTTGGCCGGAAACGGCAGTTCCTCGGGCAGCGTGCCCACCTGCACCACGCGGCCGCCGCGTTCCACCGCGGCCAGGCACAGCGCCAGCGCCGCGGGCGCGCCGGCGGCCTCGATCGCCACGTGGAAACGGTCCACCAGCGCGGCGCTGTCCTGGTCGCTGCGCACGGTGGCGTCGGCGCCCACCTGGCGCGCCATCGCCAGCGGCCGCTCGGCGATGTCGGCCACCACCACCTCGGCGGCGCCGGCCAGGCGCGCCGCGATCACGCACATGCAGCCGATGGTGCCGCCGCCGGTGACGAGCACGCGGCGGCCGAGCAGCGTGCCGGCGCGCTGCACCGCGTGCAGGCCCACCGACAGCGGCTCGGCGCAGGCGATCTCGCCCAACGACACCTCGGGCTCGGCCACGGCCGTGAGCTGGCGCTCGTGCATGACGAAGGCCTGCGCGAACAGGCCCTGCGCATGCGGGTACACGCTGGCGCTGCCCACGAAGTACATGCGCCGGCACAGGTTCATGCGGCCCTCGCGGCAGCGGTCGCACACGCCGCAGGGGTGCGACGGGTCGATCGCCACGCGGTCGCCGGGGCGCACGCGGGTGACCTCGGCGCCCACCGTGTCCACCACGCCCGAGGCCTCGTGCCCCGGCACCAGCGGCTCGCGGATCACGAACGCGCCGGCGCGGCCGTGCTGCCAGTAGTGCAGGTCCGACCCGCAGATGCCGCCGGCGCCCAGGCGCAGGCGCACGTCGTGCGGGCCCAGCGCGCGCGGCGCGCGCGGCTGCACGCGCAGGTCCAGCGCGCCGTGCAGGGTGCAGGCCAGGTCGGACATGTCAGGACACCTCCGCGGCGCGCAGGCCGGCCGTGCGCGCGGGGGCGGCGGGCGCGGTTTCCACCAGCGCGGCGGCAAAGCGGTCGTGCGAGTTCTGCAGGTGCGTCTGCATGGCGCGGCGCGCCGCGGCCACCTCGCGCCCGGCCACCGCGCGCACCACGGCGCGGTGCTCGGCCACGGCGTGGCGCCAGCTCTTCACGTTCTCGAAGTGGCGGCCGAGCTGCTCGAACAGCGGGTTGTTGCGCTCGTCGAACAGCTCGGTGACCACGCGCACCAGGGCCGCGTTGCCGCTGGCCTCGGCCAGCGCCAGATGGAACTCGCGGTCGCCGCGGATGGGCATCACGCCGCGGGCGATGTCGTCTTCCATCGTGCGGATGGCGCCGCGCAGGCGCTTCACCAGCGCGGGCGTGCCCTCGCGCGCGGCCACTGCGGCCAGCTCGGCCTCGACCAGCGCGCGGGCGCGGATGATGTCGAACGGCCCCAGCGCCTCGGTGATGGCCTGGGCCGCCGGACGCGCCGCCGCGGCCGGCTCGAGCGCGGTGACGTAGATGCCCGAGCCCATGCGCACCTCGACGATGCCTTCCACTTCCAGGGCGATCAGCGCCTCGCGCACCGAGGGGCGCGACACGCCCAGCTGCGCGGCCAGGTCGCGCTCGGGCGGCAGGCGGCTGCCCACGGGCAGCTCGCCGCGGCCGATGAGCGCGCGCAGCTGGTCGGCGATCTGCCGGTACAGGCGCTTGGACTCGACGGCTTGGAGCTGCATCGGGAGCGGGGGGGCTGCGGGGTCGGTACCGGCAAGGAGGCCAAGTGGCCTGACCAATTCGGCGAGGGCCGCAGTTTGGCCGGGCTGCCCTGCAGATGACTCATGGTTTTCCCGCCCGAAGGCAGGAGACAACCGCCCCGCGCCGGGGCCTAGCCGCGCCCGACGAAGGGCATGGCGGTGGCCATCACCGTGACGTTGAGGATGTTCGCTTCCGGCGGCAGGCGGGCCATGGTCATGAAGGTGGCCACCACGTTGTCCATGCCCATGCGCGGCTCGGGCTTCACGCTGCCGTCGGCCTGCGGCACGCCGGCCACCATGCGCGCGGTCATGTCCGACGCCACGTTGCCGATGTCGATCTGGCCCACCGCGATGTTGTACTTGCGGCCGTCCAGCGAGGCGGTTTTCGTGATGCCGGTGACGGCGTGCTTGGTGGCGGTGTAGGCCACCGAGTTGGGCCGCGGCGCGTAGGCCGAGATCGAGCCGTTGTTGATGATGCGGCCGCCCTGCGGCTGCTGCGCCTTCATCAGCCGGAAGGCCTGCTGCGTGCACAGGAAGGTGCCGGTGAGGTTGGCCGCCACGCTGGCCTGCCATTGCTCGAAGGGCAGGTCCTCCAGCAGCGCGCTCATGCTGGACACGCCCGCGTTGTTGAACAGCAGGTCGAGCCGGCCGAAGCGCGCCTGCACGGTGGCAAACAGCGCGGCCACGCTGGCGGGGTCGCCCACGTCGGTGGGCACGGCCAGGCCGCGCGCGGGCGCGGCGCTGCCGGCCACGGACTCTTCCAGCGCGTCGCGGCGGCGGCCCACGAAGGCCACCTGCCAGCCGTCGGCCACCAGGGCCTGGGCGCAGGCGCGGCCGATGCCGCTGCCCGCGCCGGTGACGATGGCGCTGCGAAGGGGGGTGCTCATGACGGTGGTCCTCTGTGGGGCGGTGGGTGGTCGGGTGCGATATCGTACGGTCATCACACAACTTGCGCCGGCTCGCCGGCGCGAACACCAGGACTGCCAGGACCGCCATGACCGCCAAGCCCGACCTGCTCGCCGTGGCCAAGCTGCCGCCCTTTCTGATGGAGCCGCTGCAAGCCGCCTTTACCGTACACACCGCGCTGGACAGCGCCCCGCGCGAGCGCGTGCGCGGCATCGTGGGCAGCGGCGAGAGCAAGGTGCCCGCCGAGCTGATGGCGCAGCTGCCCGCGCTGGAGATCGTGTCGATCATGGGCGTGGGCTACGACGGCGTGGACGTGGCCGCGGCCAAGGCGCGCGGCGCCGTGGTGACGCACACGCCCGACGTGCTCAACGACGACGTGGCCGACCTGGCGCTGGCGCTGGCGCTGAGCATCGCGCGGCGCCTGCCGCAGGCCGACCGCTACGTGCGCGCCGGCCGCTGGGCCAGCGACGGCCCCATGCCGCTGGCCACCAAGCTGAGCGGCGCGCGCATGGGCATCGTGGGCATGGGCCGCATCGGCCAGGCCATTGCGCACCGCGCGCAGGCCTTCGGCATGAGCATCGCCTACACCGCGCGCTCGGCCAAGCCGGCGCTGCCCTTTGCCTACCACCCCAGCCCGCGCGAGCTGGCCGCGGCGAGCGACTTCCTCGTGGTCATCACGCCCGGCGGCGCGGGCACGCGCAAGCTGATCGACGCCGCCGTGCTGGACGCGCTGGGGCCCAACGGCTACCTGATCAATGTGGCGCGCGGCTCGGTGGTGGACGAGCAGGCGCTGATCGCCGCGCTGCAGCAGGGCCGCATTGCCGGCGCCGCGCTGGACGTGTTCGAGAACGAGCCCCACGTGCCCGAAGCGCTGCGCGCGCTGGACAACGTGGTGCTGGTGCCGCACATCGGCAGCGCCACCCGAGCCACGCGCCAGGCCATGGCCGACCTGGCGCGCGACAACCTGGTGCTGCACTTTGCCGGCCAGGCACCGAAGACGCCGGTGCCCGAGTGCCGATGAACTGCCGCTGACCCCGCCCCCAGGAGCAAGCCATGCCCGACGCCACCCCCGTGTTCACCCAGGTCATCCTGGAAACCGGCCCCGACGGCCGCGCGCGCTGGCGCGACGCGGCGATCCCCCTGCCCGAAGGCAAGCCCGCCGCGCGCCTGAGCGCGCTGATGCCCAGCGGCGGCCTGCAGCTGCGCGAAAGCCCGGTGGGGTTTCGCAGCGAGTTCCACTGCACCGGCGCGCCGCAGTGGGTGTTCATCCTGCGCGGCGGCATGGAGATCGGCCTGCAGGACGGCACCAGCCGCGTGTTCCTGCCCGGGCAGCACTTCTATTCCGCCGACACGCTGCCCGACGGCGCCACCTTCGACCCCCAGGTGCACGGCCACTGGAGCCGCCAGGTGGGCAGCGAGCCGCTGCAGACGCTGTTCGTGAGGGGCTGACCGCCATGGCCGCACAGACCATCCAAGTGGTGCGCGACCGCGCGCACAAGATGCGCCACACCGTGCACGTGCGCCAGCACGAACTGAGCGCCGACGAGCCGCCCGAGGTGGGCGGCGAAGACCTGGGCGTGACCCCGCACGACCTGTACGACAGCGCGCTGGGCGCGTGCAAGGCGATGACGGTGCTGTGGTACGCCAACCGCAAGGGCATCCCCGTGGAAGACATCCGCGCCACCGTGGAGCGCGACGACAGCCAGGAGCGGCAGGGGGTCTATCGGCTGAAGGTGGTGTTGGCGGTGACCGGGCCGATCACCGACGCGCAGCGTGCGGAGTTGCTGGCGGTGGCGGACAAGTGTCCGGTGCACAAGTTGATGACGAAGGCGGTGACGGAGGTGGTGACCGAGATGGGTGGTTAGGGCTGCTGTGCAGCGGTTGCGGTCAATGGCCCCTGAGGCCGCTACTTAGTGTCTCGGCCACATTGCGGTCACTGAGCCGCGCTGCCAGAAACCGATTGCATGATTCCATAGACGTGCGGGCATGGACATCGTTTGCCCTGAGCCAGCGGACGCAGCTTGGCAGCGCGTTCATCTGAGACTCTGAAGCGTCCGTCCTGTTGTCTTGCCTAGCGATATGCGGCCCTGGCAGTAGCTCA
Source organism: Aquabacterium sp. T101 (assembly GCF_057219775.1). Lineage (NCBI taxonomy): Bacteria > Pseudomonadati > Pseudomonadota > Betaproteobacteria > Burkholderiales > Sphaerotilaceae > Aquabacterium > Aquabacterium sp. T101. The sequence continues at coordinate 2,932 of NZ_JBXVVZ010000003.1, read as the reverse complement.
AGTCCATCCGATGGCCCGCTCAATGCGTTCGCGTCAGTCCTCGGAGTCTTCGCCATGACTTGGAGGCTCTGCGGCAACTGCCTCGCTCTCCGGAGGAACGTCGTAGTAGGGAATGAGCGGCGGGTCCTCGCGACTGCCCGGCGCCATATGCCGGCTCCGTACATCCAGGTCCAACCCCTCTGGGACGGGAAAGAACTCCTTGTCAATCAAGACAAACTGAGTGCCTTTAAGCTCGCTCGCCCCCAGCTCGTAGACCATGCTGTAGAAATCTCGAAAGAGCTCTCGGTTCTCCCTCTCACTGACGTTCTTCATCGCGGAATCAAGGATGAGAATCCGCGGCAGTGAGGCGCCCTTCTTCGCAGCCAACCGATGGAGAGCGATTGCGTAGCAGGCCTTGAAGATGGTCTTCATGCCGCCGCTGCCCATGTTCGCGAACGACGTAACCGCAAAGTCGGCCGCCTCCGTCGGCGCGACTTCCGGGACAAGCGTCTTCGGGTCAATGGTGACCTTGTACGTTGCGGTCACTCCCGGGAAGCTTGACCGGACCAGGCAGTCCAGCAGCAAGGCCTCGAGCTCCTCGAGGTTGGTGCGGTCTTTGAACGCCTTGTCACGCTCACGGTTCAGCTTAGCGCGAAGCGCTGCCTCACTGCCTTGGAGCGACTCTGCCTTCGACAGCAGGTCGTCCAAACGCTCAGGAATCTTTCGATAGTTGAGAAGCGAGCTCACCTGCTGCTCAAGCGAGGTAGCTTCGCGCTCGAACTCGAGGGCCTGCGAGAGAAAGGCGGAGTCGTAGTCACGCAACCGTTGGTCCAGCGTCTGGTCAACGAGAGCCTTCTCTGTGACTGTGCTGTCTAGCTGGCGCGCTATGGTCCGCTCTTGCTTTCGAAGCCCCTGCAGCGACTCCTGTAGTTCGCCAAGGCGAGCCTTGAGGTCCGCCTCCACGACCTCGTTACTCAGGTGTTCGTGAGGTTCGTCTGAGTCTGGCTGCCCGCACACCGGGCACAGAGTCTCTAGCCGTGAGGGCAGCTTCTGCGTGCACCGAGGGCAATCGACGAAATCCACGGATGCAAGCAGTGCGCGGGCCGACTTCGTTCGACTGAAGCGGACGGACAACATTCTGAGTTCGTTCAGATGCCGCTCGGTGTCGCCCGCGCGGGTTCTCACCGCCTCAGCCATCTCCTCCAGGCTCTGGACGTCCGCAGACAGCGCACGACCTTTGGCCCGGAGGACGTCAACGGCGTGCCCACCGTCGCCTCTTTGAAGCCGCGCGGCAGCAGAAGCCTCACGAACGCGGTCTCGCTGGGCGCGCAACGCCTCTACCCGCACATCAATTTCGACCGGGCTCCCAAGCCCCGACTCCTCAAGTACCTTGGCGAGCGCCTCGGCCGCGGCCTTCGCTGCCTGCCTCTGCTCAGCGAGCCCTTGGAGTTGCGCCTCCAGAGAGGCCACCTGGTCTTGGTGGTAGCCAAGTACAAAGCGCATGGCATCGACGCTCTTCGCACGACGGATATAGTCTGCGTCGCCATCCAAACGGAAGAAGTCGCTGTCAATGTTCTCTTGGTCGAGGTAGCAAAAGCGGAAGAGGTCGCGAAGACTCAGGCGCTCCAAGTGCTCGTCGGCAGTCCGGCGCCCCTTGCGCACTTTCGGGACAGGCAAGCCAGCAAGGTGAAAGAACAGGTCTGACAAGACCTCAATGGTCGTACCGATAACAACCACCTCGCCTGCCTTGCGTGCAGGCATCAGGACCTCCATCGCTTGGTCGCCCTCGTTCCACGCGGCGATGACGTTCGACGACTCACGCTCGCGATAGATGGTGAGCCTTCGGCCCTCAACTTCCAAGCTCAAGTCGGCAGAGTTGAACTCCAACTGCAATGCCGGCGTCAGTTGGATATCGGCCCCAAGGCAGTAGTCGATGAGGCGCGCGATGCTCGACTTTCCCGCACCGATCTTGCCCCAGAAGAAGCTGATGTGGCCGAACTCAATCGTTTCGACCGAGCGCCTGAAGTGCAGGCGAAGTGTCTTGAGTTCAACTTTCATATCGTGATGGGGTCGCCCCACCGCATGTTCGAGATTTCAGGGAAAGTTGCGTAGACAAAGTCCTTCAGGGCCGTGCCTGACATGCTCCCAAAGGTCTTGTCCACCAACTTCGCTCTTGCGGCCAGGTCTCGCAGTTCCTCGTCTTCGGAGAGCTGTACCGCAGCTCTTTGCCCAGCATTCGTCAACTGAATCTTTACCGTCCGCCCCTCGACCCAGGCATGCAGCAGTCCCCTGCCGGCGAGAAGAGCAATCCATCGCCGATACCGATGGTCCCAAGGTCCATAGCGAAAGCGAACCATCTTGGACTCGATCGTCGTCTTCTCGAACTCTTGGATGCGCGCTGGCTCGGTGGACTTGTTCTTCGCCGTGAGAGCCCGCTCGAGGCAGTTGGGATAGCGCAGCAAGAAGTCCAACTTGGCCAACTTGGTCACTCCGTCGACGGCCTTCACACTGCCGTCCCGCCCAGAGTGCGCCTCCATCAGCATCAACAGGCGAGCCATGTGAAGGTTGTCGTCGAGCTCTGTCCTCGCCAGCGCTTGTACGAGTTCAAGTGCCATCGTCTGCCCCGTCGATCGGTGCGCCCCAGGCGAACTTGCAGCTTCCCGAGAGAAGCCCGGCAACCCCCTTCAGGGTCTCAGCGGGCGATGTCCCGCTCGCTGTTGAACCGTGACCGGTGACGGCTCCTCGGTGGACATGCTACGCGGCCTTCAAGACGGCGCCGTTGTCGCTTTCGGGGCGACGGCCATCCAGGGCCTTGAGGAGGGTGCGCATCTGGCCGCAGCCACGCAGCTTGCGCATTCGCGTGGCCGCGTCGCTGAGCGCGCTGGCCACCCAGCGCAGCACCATCTGCCCGTCGCCCCAGCGCTTGACGTTGCGGCTGTAGTGCGCCACCGAG
>NZ_JBXVVZ010000002.1:0-565570 GCF_057219775.1 Aquabacterium sp. T101 | reverse complement strand
CCTGGCGACAACGTCAGCATCACGGTCAAGCTGATCGCGCCGATCGCGATGGAAGAGGGCCTGCGCTTCGCGATCCGCGAAGGCGGCCGCACCGTCGGCGCCGGCGTCGTCGCCAAGATCATGGAATAAGGAGCGGACCATGCAGAAACAGAAGATCCGCATCCGCCTCAAGGCGTTCGACTACAAGCTGATCGACCAGTCGGCCATCGAGATCGTCGATACCGCCAAGCGCACCGGCGCGATCGTCAAAGGCCCCGTGCCCCTGCCGACCCGCATGCAGCGGTTCGACATCCTGCGTTCGCCGCACGTCAACAAGACCAGCCGCGACCAGTTCGAGATCCGCACCCACCAGCGCCTGATGGACATCGTCGACCCGACCGACAAGACGGTCGACGCCCTGATGAAGCTGGACCTGCCGGCCGGCGTGGACGTCGAGATCAAGCTGCAGTAGAATCCGCGGCTTTCCCGGCGGCGCGTTCCTGATGGGCGCGCCGCCAAACTCATCAGCCTGGCCAATCGATGTCGGGCATTGGAGAAAACATGAGTCTGAGCAACCGTCTCGGTTTGCTGGGGCGCAAGGTGGGCATGATGCGCATCTTCACGGACGACGGCGACGCCGTGCCCGTGACGGTGCTGGACGTGTCCAACAATCGCGTCACCCAGGTCAAGACCGAAGCCACCGACGGCTACAACGCCCTGCAAGTGGCGTTCGGCACGCGCAAGGCGTCCCGCGTCAGCAAGCCCCAGGCCGGGCACCTCGCCAAGGCGGGTGTCGAGGCGGGCGAGATCGTCCGTGAGTTCCGCGTCGCTGCCGACGTGGCGGGCCAGTACCAGGCCGGTGCCACTGTCCCCGTGACCCTGTTCGCCGCCGGCCAGATGGTCGACGTGCAGGGCACCTCGATCGGCAAGGGCTTCGCCGGCACCATCAAGCGCCACAACTTCAGCTCGCAGCGCGCGTCGCACGGCAACAGCCGTTCGCACAACGTGCCGGGCTCGATCTCCATGGCGCAGGACCCGGGCCGCGTGTTCCCGGGCAAGAAGATGTCCGGCCAGATGGGCGACGAGACCGTCACCACCCAGAACCTCGACGTCGTGCGTGTCGACGAGGCCCGCTCGCTGCTGCTCGTCAAGGGCGCGGTTCCGGGCTCGAAGAACGGCTTCGTCACCGTGCGGCCGGCCGTCAAGGCCAAGGCCAAGAAGGGAGCCCAGTGATGCAGCTCGAGCTCCTGAACGAACAAGGCCAGGCCACGTCCAAGGTCGACGCTCCGGACACCGTGTTCGCGCGTGACTACAACGAGGCGCTGGTGCACCAGGTCGTCGTGGCCTTCCAGGCCAACGCGCGCCAGGGCACCCGTGCCCAGCTCGACCGTGGCGAGGTGAAGCACTCGACCAAGAAGCCCTTCCGCCAGAAGGGCACCGGCCGCGCGCGCGCCGGCATGACCTCGTCGCCGCTGTGGCGCGGGGGTGGTCGGATCTTCCCGAACCGTCCGGACGAGAACTTCAGCCAGAAGATCAACAAGAAGATGTACCGCGCCGGCATGGCGTCGATCCTGTCGCAGCTCGCGCGCGACGGTCGGCTGGCCGTCGTGGACTCGATCAAGGTCGAGGCTCCCAAGACCAAGCTGCTTGCCCAGAAGTTCAAGGCCATGGGCCTGGAGTCGGTGATGGTGATCGCCGACCAGGTCGACGAGAACCTGCTGCTGGCCTCGCGCAACCTGGCCAACGTGCTGGTGGTCGAGCCTCGCTACGCCGATCCGCTGTCGCTGGTCTTCTACAAGAAGGTGCTGGTGACCAAGGGCGCGATCGAGCAGCTCAAGGAGATGTTCGCATGAGCGCCACCAAGAAATTCGACCAGGGCCGCCTGGCCCAGGTGCTCGTCGAGCCGATCGTCTCCGAGAAGGCGACTTCGGTGGCCGAGAAGCACAACCAGGTGCTGTTCAAGGTGCTGCGCGACGCGACCAAGCCCGAGATCAAGGCGGCCGTCGAGCTGATGTTCAAGGTCGAGGTCGACGCGGTCCGCACCGTCAACCAGCGCGGCAAGGAAAAGCGCTTCGGCCGTTCCGTCGGCCGCCGCGACCACATCAAGAAGGCCTACGTGTCCCTCAAGAAGGGTCACGAGCTGAACTTCTCCGGGGAGGCCGCTTAAATGGCTGTCATCAAGGTCAAGCCCACGTCGCCCGGCCGTCGCGCCGTGGTGAAGGTGGTGCACAAGCACCTGCACAAGGGCAAGCCCGAAGCCTCGCTGCTCGAGCCGCAGATCCAGAACGCCGGCCGCAACAACAACGGCCACATCACGATGCGTCACAAGGGTGGTGGCCACAAGCACCACTACCGCGTCGTCGACTTCAAGCGCAACAAGGACGGCATCCCGGCGAAGGTCGAGCGCATCGAGTACGACCCGAACCGCACCGCCCACATCGCGCTGCTGTGCTACGCCGACGGTGAGCGCCGCTACATCATCGCCCCGCGCGGCCTGGAGGTCGGCTCGACGGTGATCAGCGGTTCCGAGGCCCCCATCAAGGCCGGCAACACGCTGCCCATCCGCAACATCCCGGTCGGCTCGATCATCCACGCCGTCGAGATGCTGCCGGGCAAGGGCGCCCAGATCGCCCGCTCGGCCGGCACCTCGGTGACGCTGATGGCGCGTGAAGGCACCTACGCGCAGCTGCGTCTGCGCTCGGGCGAAGTGCGCCGCGTGCACATCGACTGCCGCGCCACGATCGGCGAGTGCAGCAACGAGGAGCACAGCCTGCGCCAGTACGGCAAGGCCGGTGCCAAGCGCTGGCTGGGCATCCGCCCGACGGTGCGTGGCGTGGCCATGAACCCGGTGGACCACCCGCACGGCGGCGGCGAAGGCCGCACCGGCGAGGGCCAGGTGCCGGTGTCGCCGTGGAACACGATGACCAAGGGCTACCGCACCCGCAACAACAAGCGCACGCAGACGTTCATCGTCTCGCGTCGCAAGAAGTAAGAGGCCGACGACATGACCCGTTCCCTCAAGAAAGGCCCGTTCGTCGACCGGCACCTTCAGGCCAAGGTCGAGAAGGCGGCTGCCATCAAGGACAAGAAGCCGATCAAGACCTGGTCGCGGCGCTCCACGATCCTGCCCGAGTTCATCGGCCTGACGATCGCGGTGCACAACGGCAAGCAGCACGTGCCCGTGTACGTGACCGACCAGATGGTCGGCCACAAGCTGGGCGAGTTCGCGCTCACCCGGACCTTCAAGGGCCACCCGGCCGACAAGAAGGCAGCGAAGAAGTAAAGGATGGCCACGAACATGGAAACGCAAGCAATCGTTCGCGGCGTGCGCCTGTCTGTCGACAAGGGGCGCCTGGTGGCCGACCTGATCCGCGGCAAGAAGGTGGATCAGGCCCGCAACATCCTGAAGTTCACGCCGAAGAAGGCCGCCGGCATCGTGCTCAAGGCGCTGGACAGCGCCATCGCCAATGCGGAGCACAACGACGGCGCCGACATCGACGAGCTGAAGGTCAAGACGATCTACGTCGAGCAGGGCACCACGCTCAAGCGCTTCAGCGCCCGGGCCAAGGGCCGCGGCAACCGCATCAGCAAGCCGACCTGCCACATCTACGTCACCGTCGGGAACTGAAGGAAGACCATGGGACAGAAGATCCATCCGACCGGCTTCCGCCTGCCCGTCACGCGTGCCTGGGCATCGCGCTGGTTCGCGTCCAACCGCAACTTCGCCACGATGCTGGCCGAAGACCTGCAGGTTCGCGACTACCTGAAGACCAAGCTCAAGAACGCCGCGGTGTCGCGCATCCTGATCGAGCGTCCGGCCAAGAACGCCCGCATCACCATCTTCTCGGCGCGTCCGGGCGTGGTGATCGGCAAGAAGGGCGAGGACATCGAGAACCTGAAGGCCGAACTGTCCAGGCGCCTGGGCGTGCCGGTGGCGGTGAACATCGAAGAGATCCGCAAGCCGGAAGTCGATGCCCAGCTGATCGCCGACAGCATCACCCAGCAGCTCGAGAAGCGCATCATGTTCCGCCGCGCGATGAAGCGCGCGATGCAGAACGCGATGCGCCTGGGCGCGCAGGGCATCAAGATCATGTCGTCGGGCCGCCTCAACGGCATCGAGATCGCGCGTTGCGAGTGGTACCGCGAAGGCCGCGTGCCGCTTCACACCCTCAAGGCCGACATCGACTACGGCTTCTCCGAGGCCAAGACCACCTACGGCGTCATCGGCGTCAAGGTGTGGGTCTACCGCGGTGACCGTCTCGGCGTGGGCGAGGCCCCCGTCGCGACCAAGCCGGAAGGCGACGACGACCGTCGCGGCCCGCGTCGCGGCCCGCGTGGCGACCGCCCGGCGGGCGACCGTGGCGCCCCGGCCGGCCGTACCGGCCGCGCGCCGCGCAGCGCCGGTGCCCCGGTGGACGGCAGCGACAAGCCGGCCGAAGCGGGAGCCGCCGACGCGGCCAAGCCCGCGGTCAAGCGCGTTCGCAAGGCGCCCACGCCTGCGACCGGCGCCTAAGGAGAAAACAACATGCTGCAACCCAATCGCCGCAAGTACCGCAAGGAACAGAAGGGCCGCAACACGGGCGTTGCCACGCGCGGCGCCAACGTGTCCTTCGGCGACTTCGGCCTCAAGGCCACCGAGCGTGGTCGCCTGACCGCCCGCCAGATCGAGGCGGCCCGTCGTGCCATCTCGCGCCACATCAAGCGCGGTGGCCGCATCTTCATCCGCATCTTCCCCGACAAGCCGATCAGCCAGAAGCCGGCCGAGGTCCGCATGGGCAACGGCAAGGGCAACCCGGAGTACTGGGTGGCCGAGATCGTGCCGGGCAAGGTGCTGTACGAAATCAACGGCGTTCCCGAGCAGCTGGCGCGCGAGGCGTTCACGCTGGCGGCTGCCAAGCTGCCGCTGTCGTGCACCTTCGTCGCCCGCCAGGTCGGTGCCTAAGGAAGACAAGCCATGAAAGCATCCGAACTGCGCGCCAAGGACGTTCCCGCGCTCGAGAAGGAAGTGACCGATCTGCTCAAGGCCCATTTCGGCCTGCGCATGCAGAAGGCCACCCAGCAGCTGACCAATCACTCCCAGCTGGGCAAGACCCGCCGCGACATCGCTCGGGCCAAGACCATCCTGGCGCAGAAGAAGAAGGAGGCCGCCAAGTGAGCACCGCCGCCAATCCCGCGACCCACGCCGAAGGCAAGGTCGTCCGCACTTTCGTCGGCAAGGTCGTCAGCGACAAGCGCTCCAAGACCGTGACCGTGCTGGTCGAGCGCCGTGTCATGCACGAGCTCTACGGCAAGATCGTGGCCCGCTCGAGCAAGTACCACGCTCACGACGAGAAGGGCGAGTACAAGATGGGCGACGTGGTCGAGATCACCGAGAGCCGTCCGATCTCCAAGACCAAGTCCTGGGTCGTGACGCGCCTGGTGGAAAAGGCCAAGCTCGTCTGAGGGCTGTCGCCTTCCCCGTCCGCGCGACGGCCGGAACGCTGGGACACTGGCGACCGGCCGTTGTCACTTAACCATGCAGGAGACGCACATGATCCAAGTCGGCGACAAGCTGCCCGCGGGCAAGCTGCAGGAGTTCATCGAGGTCGAGGGCAACGGCTGCTCGGTCGGCCCCAACACGTTCGACCTGGCCGCGCTGACGGCCGGCAAGACCATCGCCCTGTTCGCGCTGCCCGGCGCGTACACCCCGACCTGCTCGGCCAAGCACGTGCCCGGCTACGTCGAGAAGGCCGAGGCCCTCAAGGCCGCCGGCGTGGACGAGATCTGGTGCGTGTCGGTCAACGACGCCTTCGTGATGGGCGCCTGGGGCCGTGACCAGAAGACCGCCGGCAAGGTGCGCATGATGGCTGATGGCAGCGCCGACTTCGCCAAGGCGGTCGGCCTGACGCTGGACCTGACCGGCCGCGGCATGGGCGTCCGCAGCAACCGCTACTCCATGCTCGTCGTCGACGGCGTGGTCAAGTCGCTCAACGTCGAGGGCCCCGGCAAGTTCGAGGTCAGCGACGCCGACACCCTGCTCAAGCAGGCCCAGGCCCTCAAGGCCTGATTCCCGCGTCGCCGGGCGCCTTGCAAGGGCGCCCGGAATTCAGCTACAATTCGCGCTTCGCCTTTTCGGGGCGGCCTGTTGCAATGTCTCAGGTCATTCCGGCAGGGCCTTCAGCCCACACCACGGGCCCAAGACTGCCGCCTTCGCGGGCGTGCAAGTTGGGGACAACAAATGATCCAAATGCAATCGCGACTCGACGTCGCGGACAACACTGGCGCGAAGACCGTCATGTGCATCAAGGTGCTCGGCGGCTCCAAGCGTCGCTATGCCGGCATCGGCGACGTGATCAAGGTCTCGATCAAGGAAGCCGCCCCTCGCGGGCGCGTGAAGAAGGGCGAGGTCTACAACGCCGTGGTGGTCCGTACCGCCAAGGGCGTGCGCCGCAACGACGGCTCGCTGGTGAAGTTCGACGGCAATGCCGCCGTGCTGCTTAACGCCAAGCTCGAGCCGATCGGCACCCGCATCTTCGGCCCGGTGACGCGCGAGCTGCGCACCGAGCGCTTCATGAAGATCGTTTCCCTCGCTCCCGAGGTGCTCTGACCATGAACAAACTCCGCAAGGGCGACCAGGTCATCGTGACGACCGGCCGCGACAAGGGCAAGCGCGGCACCGTGACCCGCCGCGTCGACGACTCCCATCTGGTGGTGGAAGGCGTCAATGTCGTCAAGAAGCACGTCAAGCCGAACCCAATGAAGGGCACCACCGGCGGCGTGATCGACAAGACGATGCCGATCGACCAGTCCAACGTGGCGATCTTCAACCCCAAGACCGGCAAGGCCGACCGCGTGGGCGTCAAGGTGCGTACGGGCAGCGATGGCAAGCCCGAGCGTTTCCGCGTCTTCAAGTCCAGCGGCGAAGAGATCAAGGCGTAAGCACCATGGCCAAGAAACAAGCTGCCGCCTCCGCGCCCGCCGCACCGGCGCGCCTGCAGGCGATCTACCGCGAGAAGATCGTTCCGGACCTCATGAAGAAGTTCGGCTACAAGTCCACCATGCAGGTGCCCCGCCTGCAGAAGATCACGCTCAACATGGGCGTGAGCGAGGCGGTCTCCGACAAGAAGGTGATGGACAACGCCGTCGGCGACCTCACCAAGATCGCCGGCCAGAAGCCCGTGGTCACCAAGAGCCGCAAGGCCATCGCCGGCTTCAAGATCCGCGAGAACGTGGCCATCGGCACGATGGTCACGCTGCGCGGCGCCCGCATGTACGAGTTCCTGGACCGCTTCGTCACCGTGGCCCTGCCGCGCGTGCGCGACTTCCGCGGCATCTCCGGCCGGTCGTTCGACGGGCGCGGCAACTACAACATCGGCGTGAAAGAGCAGATCATCTTCCCCGAGATCGACTACGACAAGGTCGACGCGGTGCGGGGCATGAACATCAGCATCACGACCAGCGCGAAGACCGACGACGAGTGCAAGGCGCTCCTGCAGGCCTTCCGCTTCCCGTTCAAGAACTGAGGCACGCTCATGGCCAAACTCTCCCTCATCCAGCGCGAGCTCAAGCGCGAGCAGCTGGCAGCCAAGTACGCCAAGAAGTACGCCGAGCTGAAGGCGACCGCCAACGACGCCAAGAAGCCTGACGAAGAGCGCTACGCCGCCCGTCTGGCGCTGCAGTCCCTGCCGCGCAATGCCTACCCGACGCGCCAGCGCAACCGCTGCGAGCAGACCGGTCGCCCGCGCGGCACGTTCCGCAAGTTCGGCCTGGCCCGCAGCAAGATCCGCGAGCTCGCCTTCCGTGGCGACATCCCCGGTGTCGTCAAGGCCAGCTGGTAAGCCCAGGCGCAAGGAGCAATTCAAATGAGCATGAGTGATCCGATCGCCGACATGCTGACGCGCATTCGCAATGCCCAGAGCGTGGACAAGACGGCCGTCACGATGCCGTCGTCCAAGCTCAAGGTGGCGATCGCCCAGGTGCTGAAGGACGAGGGCTACATCGAGGACTACGCGATCAAGGGCGGCGCCAAGGCCGAGCTCGAGATCGCGCTGAAGTACTACGCCGGCCGGCCCGTGATCGAGCGCATCGAGCGCGTCAGCCGTCCCGGCCTGCGCATCTACCGTGGCCGCCACGACATCCCGCAGGTCATGAACGGCCTGGGTGTGGCGATCGTCACCACGCCCAAAGGCGTGATGACCGACCGCAAGGCGCGCGCTGCCGGTATCGGCGGCGAAGTGCTGTGCTACGTGGCCTAAGGAGGATCGAGCGATGTCGCGCGTAGGAAAGATGCCGATCGCCCTCCCGCAAGGCGTGGACGTGGCGGTGTCGGCCAGCGAGATCAGCGTCAAGGGCGCCCAGGGCACGCTCAAGCGGCCCGTGCACCCGCTGGTCACGGTCAAGAACGAGTCGGGCAAGCTGACGTTTGCCGCCAACAACGACAGCGCCGAGGCCGACGCCATGAGCGGCACGATGCGTGCGCTGGTGGCCAACATGGTCAACGGCGTGAGCAAGGGCTTCGAGAAGAAGCTGTCGCTGGTGGGCGTGGGCTTCAGGGCCCAGGCGCAAGGCACCAAGCTCAACCTGCAGGTGGGCTTCTCGCACCCGGTGGTGATGGACATGCCCGCCGGCGTGAAGGTCGAGTGCCCGACCCAGACCGAAATCAACATCAAGGGCGCTGACCGCCAGGTGGTGGGCCAGATCGCCGCGGAAGTGCGCGCCGTGCGGCCGCCCGAGCCCTACAAGGGCAAGGGCATCCGCTACTCCGGCGAGCGCGTGGTCTTGAAAGAGACCAAGAAGAAGTAACGGACACATCAGAGGCCGACCATGTCACTGAACAAGAACGACCAGCGTCTGCGCCGCTCGCGCCAGACCCGCGTGCGCATCGCCCAGCAGCGTGTCGCACGTCTGACGGTGTTCCGCAGCAACCTGCACATCTACGCCAGCGTGATCTCCGACGACGGTGCCCGCGTGCTGGCCTCGGCCTCGACGGCCGAGAAGGAAGTGCGCGAGTCCATGGGAGCGGAAGGCAAGGGCGGCAATGCCGCCGCGGCCGCGATCGTCGGCAAGCGCATCGCCGAGAAGGCCAAGGCGGCCGGCGTCGAGACCGTGGCTTTCGACCGCGGTGGCTATGCCTACCACGGGCGAGTCAAGGCACTGGCGGAGGCGGCCCGCGAGGCCGGCCTCAAGTTCTGATCACGCGAAGACAGAGGAATCCAAGCGATGGCTAAGTTTCAACCGCGCGTGCAGGACGAAGGCCGCGACGACGGCCTGAAGGAAAAGATGATCGCGGTCAACCGCGTCACCAAGGTCGTCAAGGGCGGCCGCACGCTGAGCTTCGCGGCCCTGACGGTCGTGGGCGACGGCGACGGCCGCATCGGCATGGGCAAGGGCAAGGCCAAGGAAGTGCCCGTGGCGGTGCAGAAGGCCATGGAAGCCGCCCGCCGCAACATGAAGAAGGTCGCCCTCAAGGACGGCACGATCCACCACAAGGTGGAAGGCGTCCACGGCGCGGCCAAGGTGCTGATGGCCCCGGCCAAGCCCGGCGACGGCATCATCGCCGGCGGCCCGATGCGCGCCGTGTTCGAGGTGATGGGCGTCAAGGACATCGTCGCCAAGAGCCACGGCTCGACCAACCCCTACAACATGGTGCGCGCCACGCTCGACGCCCTGTCGCGCTGCAACACGCCGGCCGAAGTGGCGGCCAAGCGCGGCAAGTCGGTCGAAGACATCTTCAACTGAGCGCCGCTGGAGCACAAACATGGCTGACAAGAAAACCGTGACCGTCAAGCTGGTCCGCAGCGTGGCCGGCACGATGCAGTCGCACCGCGACACGGTGCGCGGCCTGGGCCTGCGCAAGCTCAACAGCACGCGCACGCTCGAGGACACCGCCGCCGTCCGCGGCATGATCAACAAGGTCTCGTACCTGGTGAAGGTGCTGTGATGCAACTCAACACCATCAAGCCGGCAGACGGCTCCAAGAAGGGCCGCCGCCGCGTCGGCCGAGGCATCGGCTCCGGCCTGGGCAAGACCGCGGGTCGCGGCCACAAGGGCCAGAAGAGCCGTGCCGGTGGCTATCACAAGGTGGGCTTCGAAGGCGGCCAGATGCCGATGCAGCGTCGCCTGCCCAAGCGTGGCTTCAAGTCGCAGTCGCTGAAGTACGCCGGCCAGATCACGCTGGCCGACCTGCAGGCCCTGGCGCTGCCCGAAGTGGACGTGCTCGCCCTGAAGCAGGCCGGCCTGGTGGGCGACCTGATCAAGACGGTCAAGGTCATCAAGACCGGTGAACTCACCGCCAAGGTCGTGCTCAAGGGCATCGGCGCAACGGCGGGTGCCAAGGCTGCCATCGAGGCCGCCGGCGGCAGCATCTCCGAGTAAGGCGCAAGTTGGCCACCAACGCCTCCACCCTCGCCAAGAGCGGCAAGTTCGGCGACCTGCGGCGCAGGCTCGTCTTCCTGCTGCTCGCCCTCGTGGTCTACCGGCTGGGGACGCACATCCCCGTGCCCGGCATCGACCCGGGGCAGATGGCCGAGCTCTTCAAGAGCCAGGGCGGCGGCATTCTGAACCTGTTCAACATGTTCAGCGGTGGCGCGCTGTCGCGCTTCTCCGTGCTGGCGCTGGGCATCATGCCCTACATCTCCGCGTCGATCATCATGCAGCTGATGACCTACGTGGTGCCTTCGCTCGAGGCGATCAAGAAGGAAGGCGAAGCCGGCCGGCGCAAGATCACGCAGTACACGCGCTACGGCACGCTGCTGCTGGCGATCTTCCAGTCGCTGGGCATCGCCATCGCCCTGGAAGGCTCGGCCGGCCTGGTGCTCAACCCGGGCGTCGGCTTCCGCTTCACGGCCGTGGTCAGCCTGGTGTCGGGCACGATGTTCCTGATGTGGCTGGGCGAGCAGATCACCGAACGCGGCCTGGGCAACGGCATCTCGATCATCATCTTCGCGGGCATCGCCGCGGGCCTGCCGAGCGCGATCGCCGGCCTGTTCGAACTGGTGCGTACCGGCGCGATGAGCATCATTGCCTGCATGTTCATCATCGCCCTGGTGGGCCTGGTGACCTTCGCCGTGGTGTTCGTGGAGCGCGGCCAGCGCAAGATCCTCGTCAACTACGCCAAGCGGCAGGTGGGCAACAAGGTCTACGGTGGCCAGAGCTCGCACCTGCCGCTCAAGCTCAACATGAGCGGCGTGATCCCGCCGATCTTCGCGTCGTCGATCATCCTGCTGCCGGCCACGGCGGTGGGCTGGTTCGCCACCGGCGAAGGCATGCGCTGGCTGAAGGACCTGTCCGGCGCGCTGTCGCCCGGCCAGCCGATCTACGTGCTGCTGTACGCGGCGATGATCGTCTTCTTCTGCTTCTTCTACACCGCGCTCGTCTTCAACAGCCGCGAGACGGCCGACAACCTGAAGAAGAGCGGTGCGTTCATTCCCGGCATCCGCCCCGGCGACCAGACGGCCAAGTACATCGACCGCATCCTGGGCCGCCTGACGCTGGCCGGTGCCGTGTACATCACCGCGGTGTGCCTGCTTCCCGAGTTCCTGGTCCTGAAGTGGAACGTCCCGTTCTACTTCGGCGGCACGTCGCTGCTGATCATCGTGGTCGTCACCATGGATTTCTGGGCCCAGGTCCAGAGCTACGTGATGAGCCAGCAGTACGAGTCGCTTCTCAAGAAGGCCAATTTCAAGACAACCTGAAGCGATGGCAAAGGACGATGTCATCCAGATGCAGGGGGAGATCCTGGAGAACCTCCCCAACGCCACATTCCGCGTGAAGCTGGAGAACGGCCACGTGGTCCTGGGGCACATCTCCGGCAAGATGCGCATGCACTACATCCGCATCCTTCCGGGGGACAAGGTCACTGTTGAATTGACGCCCTACGACCTGTCCAGGGCACGAATCGTGTTCCGGGCCAAGTAAGGCACGGAACGAGGATCAAGGAGAGCAAGATGAAAGTCGCCGCATCGGTCAAGAAGATGTGCCGCAACTGCAAGATCATCCGTCGCAACGGCGTTGTGCGCGTGATCTGCACCGACCCGCGCCACAAGCAGCGTCAAGGCTGATTCGAAGGAAGAAACATGGCACGCATTGCCGGCATCAACATTCCGCCGCACAAGCACACCGAGATCGGTCTGACGCACATCTACGGCATCGGCCGTACGACCGCGCAGAAGATCTGCGACGCTGCGGGCATCGCCTACAGCAAGAAGATCAAGGATCTGACCGACGGCGACCTCGAAAAGATCCGCGACGAGATCGGCAAGATGACGATCGAGGGCGACCTGCGCCGCGAGATGTCGATCAACATCAAGCGCCTGATGGACCTCGGCTGCTACCGCGGCATGCGCCATCGTCGCGGCCTGCCGGTCCGCGGCCAGCGCACCAAGACCAATGCGCGCACCCGCAAGGGCCCGCGCAAGTCCGCCGCCGCGCTGAAGAAGTAATCGGAAACGAAGGAACGAGCTCATGGCCACCAAGGCACAGCCCAACACCGCCGCACGCCGCGTCAGCAAGAAGGTCCGCAAGAACGTGACCGACGGCATCGCGCACGTGCACGCGTCGTTCAACAACACCATCATCACGATCACCGACCGCCAGGGCGGCGCGCTGTCGTGGGCGTCCTCCGGTGGCCAGGGTTTCAAGGGCTCGCGCAAGAGCACGCCCTTCGCCGCCCAGGTGGCCGCCGAGAACGCCGGCCGTGCCGCGCAGGAACAGGGCATCAAGAACCTGGACGTGCGGATCAAGGGCCCCGGCCCCGGCCGCGAGTCCAGCGTGCGTGCGCTGGCGTCGCTGGGCATCCGCATCAACTCGATCTCCGACGTGACGCCGGTGCCGCACAACGGCTGCCGTCCGCAGAAGCGCCGCCGCATCTGAGCGATTTCGTGCCATGCCGGCGGGGCTTCGTGCCTTGCCGGCATTGGCGTTTTGAAGACCACCGTCCGAGCATCCACAACAACATCCGCCGGACTCGCGCGACACGAAGGTCGCGTCAGCAAGACTGAAGGAAAGCAACGTGGCACGTTACCTCGGCCCCAAGGCCAAACTCTCCCGCCGTGAAGGCACCGACCTGTTCCTGAAGAGCGCTCGCCGCGCCATCAGCGACAAGGCCAAGTTCGAATCCAAGCCCGGCCAGCACGGCCGCACCAGCGGCTCGCGCACCAGCGACTTCGGCCTGCAGCTGCGCGAGAAGCAGAAGGTCAAGCGCATGTACGGCGTGCTGGAGCGCCAGTTCCGCCGCTACTTCGCCGAGGCCGAGCGCCGCAAGGGCAACACCGGCACCACGCTGCTGCTGCTGCTCGAATCGCGCCTGGACAACGTCGTCTACCGCATGGGCTTCGGCAGCACGCGCGCCGAGGCGCGCCAGCTGGTGTCGCACCAGGGCATCACGGTCAACGGCAACGTGGTCAACATCCCGTCCTACTCGGTCAAGGTGGGCGACGTGGTCGCCGTGCGCGAGAAGGCCAAGAAGCAGCTGCGCGTCCAGGACGCCGTGAAGCTGGCCGAGTCGGTGGGCATGCCCGCCTGGGTGAAGGTCGACGCGAGCAAGCTCGAAGGCGTCTTCACCAAGGCCCCGGACCGTGACGAGTTCGGCGCCGAGATCAACGAGTCGCTGATCGTCGAACTCTATTCGAGGTAACTGGGCCCGCGGCGCCGCCGCGTTCCCGTCCGCGTTTGCTCCGCCTGCCGGGCGTGGGGCATCCATCAACAGCCCGGCGTGGTCCATCAGCCTTATCGGTGTAACGAGCCGAGGGTATTGAGAGGAACAAGAGAACTCATGCAAACCAATCTGCTGAAGCCCAAGTCCATCAACGTCGAGCCGCTCGGCGGCCATCGCGCCAAGGCCACGCTCGAGCCTTTCGAGCGCGGCTACGGCCACACCCTCGGCAACGCGCTGCGTCGCGTGCTGCTGAGCTCGATGGTCGGCTACGCGCCGACGGAGGTCACCATCGCCGGCGTGCTGCACGAGTACTCGACGATCGACGGCGTGCAGGAAGACGTCGTCCACATCATGCTCAACCTCAAGGGCGTGGTGTTCCGTCTGCACAACCGCGACGAGGTTACGCTGGTCCTGCGCAAGGAAGGCGAAGGCCCGGTCACCGCCGGCGACATCCAGACGCCGCACGACGTGGAGATCATCAACCCGCAGCACGTCATCGCTCACCTGGCGCAGGGCGGCAAGCTCGACATGCAGATCAAGGTGGAGAAGGGCCGCGGCTACGTGCCGGGCAACCTGCGCCGCTTCGGCGACGAGCCCACCAAGAGCATCGGCCGCATCGTGCTGGACGCGTCGTTCGCGCCCGTCAAGCGCGTCAGCTACGCGGTGGAGAACGCCCGCGTCGAGCAGCGCACCGACCTCGACAAGCTCGTGATGGAGATCGAGACCAACGGCGCCATCAGCCCCGAGGAGGCGATCCGCGCCTCGGCCAAGATCCTGGTGGAGCAGCTGGCGGTGTTCGCCCAGCTCGAGGGCAGCGATCTCGCCGCCTTCGACCAGCCGGTGGCCACGCGCAGCTCGCAGTTCGACCCGATCCTGCTGCGCCCGGTCGACGAGCTCGAGCTCACCGTGCGTTCGGCCAACTGCCTGAAGGCCGAGAACATCTACTACATCGGCGACCTGATCCAGCGCACCGAGACCGAACTGCTGAAGACGCCGAACCTCGGCCGCAAGAGCCTCAACGAGATCAAGGAAGTGCTGGCATCGCGCGGGCTCACCCTCGGCGCGCGCCTGGAGAACTGGCCGCCCCAGGGCCTGGACAAGCGTTAACCGGCCACCCCGAGGCGCCTTCGGCGCCCGAGGGTTCGGCCCCTGTGCAACCCCCGGTACCTGACACGGCCGGGGTTCGATAAAGAGAGCAAAGCACCATGCGTCACCGTCAAGGACTCCGCAAACTCAACCGCACCAGCAGCCATCGCCTGGCGATGCTGCGCAACATGTGCAATTCGCTGATCACCCACGAGGCGATCAAGACCACGCTACCCAAGGCCAAGGAACTGCGCATGGCCGTGGAGCCGCTGATCACGCTGGGCAAGGAGCCCACGCTGGCCAACAAGCGCCTGGCCTTCGACCGCACGCGCGACCGCGACGTGGTGGCCAAGCTGTTCGGCGAACTCGGCCCGCGTTACAAGGCGCGCCCGGGCGGCTACACCCGCATCCTGAAGATGGGCTTCCGCGTCGGCGACAACGCGCCGATGGCCTTCGTCGAGCTGGTGGATCGTCCCGAGCCCGTTGCCGAAGAAGCCAAGGCCGAGACCACCGAGTAAGCCTCGAAGAGCCGCAAGGCTCTGCTAGAATTCACGGTTCTGACGCGGGGTGGAGCAGCCTGGTAGCTCGTTGGGCTCATAACCCAAAGGTCGCAAGTTCAAATCTTGCCCCCGCAACCAATCGCCGGTGCCCTTGCGCACCCAGGAAGCCCGCCTCGAGCGGGCTTCGTCGTTCTGGGCCAGGTACTTGCCATGCCGCCTCGAGGCGGCTCAGTGCGACTTGAAGATGCCCTCGAACGGCTTGCTGATGAACAGCCAGTCCGGGCGGCCGTGCATCTGCAGCTTCATGCGGCCGAGGTCGTCGCGCACCAGCGTGGCGGCGTGGTCGATGTTGATCACCGTGCTGCGGTGGATGCGGCGGAATCGCGTCGGGTCGAGTTGCTGCTCGACCATGCCCAGGCCGCGCTTGAGCAGGGCTTCGCCGTCGCGCAGGACCACCCGCGTGTACTTGGCCTGCGACTGCATGTAAAGCACGTCGGCCAGGCGCACGATCACCGTGGCCTGGCCCTTGCGGGCGGTGATCCAGGCCGGCGCGCCCGTGTCTGCGGAGTGGCCGGCGGTGCGGCTTTCCACCGCGTCGACGCGGGCCAGCGCCTTGGCCAGGCGTGGCATGCGCACCGGCTTGAGCACGTAGTCCACGGCCGCATGCTCGAAGGCGTCGATGGCGAGGTTGGGATCGCCCGAGGTGAAGACGATCGGGATCGGGTAGGGGAGCATCTGCACGACGTCCATGCAGGAGCCGTCGCCGAGGTGCACGTCGAGCACGAGCAGGTCCGGCACCGCCTCTTCCACCGCTTCGAGCAGCGCATCCACGCGCGACACCGTGGCGCAGATCTCCCAGTCAGGTCGCAGTCGGGCGATCGACTCCGCCAGCCAGCGCGCCTGCTCTGGCTGGTCCTCGGCGATGACGACGCGTCGGCGCGGGCCGGCGTCGCGGGACGGGCGGGGCACCGGCGCGATGTCGGTGCCGGCGGCAACAAGGCTGTCGTTCATGGTGGGTCCTCACGGGTGAAGGGACGCGTTGCGCACCGGCTCGGCGCGGGCAGGCAACGGCAGGTAGGGGATGGATGTGCGCAAGGCCGGTAGCGGCGCCAGCGCGCCCGCGGCGTGACCTGCCGGTGCCAGCTCACCGGCGCGCGGCTGCACCGCATACCAGCTGGCCAGTGCGGCACGCTTGCCCATGCCCAGGCGCCGCAGGATGCGCGCGAGATGCCGCTTGATGGTGTTCGGGCTCAGCTTCAGCGCGATGGCGATCTGCTTGTTGGTCATGCCTTGCGAGACGAGGCGCGCGACCTGAAGCTCGCGGGCGCTCAGCCGCGGGCCGGGTGCGTCGGCGAACTCCCGCGCCGAATCAACGCCGAGGGCCGGCACCACGGCCGTCTGCAGCGCCGGGGCCGGCCGGCTGCGGGCGTGGTCCAGTCGCGCGAGCAGTGTGTCCAGCGTCGCTTTCAGCGCGGGCGTGAGGGCCGGCTCGAGCCGCGGCCCGGCGATGCAGGGCGACTGCACCAGTCGGCGCAGACGTCGGGCGGCCAGCGCGGCCAGTTCCGGGCAGGCACCGACAGCCGTGTCCAGGCTCCGGGTGGCCTGCGCGACAAGCGGCGCGTCATGATCCACGATCGCGGTCAACAGGCTGTCGACGTGCGCCACCACCCGGGCGGCCTCGGGCAGGAGGCGCGCCTCGCCAGCCACCGGGCCGGGCAGGCCCGGCGGCCAGCGCCCGGGCGCGCTCGACGCGTCGACCAGTTCTTCCAGGCGCAGGCTGCGCACATTGGTGGTCCAAGGGTCATCGATGTCGATGGTGGAAAGACAGGGATGGACGTTCACTCGGGGCCCTCCGTCGAGGCCGGTTCCTGCCGGCGGCGTGCCAGCGCAAGGGAATCGCCTTGGTGGGCCGAATCGTCTTCACTTCAGCAGGCGAGTTCGCAACACGGAACAAACGGCCAATTTCGCGGAACTACCATCCGATTTGCCGGAACTGCTTGGGCCGCGCATCGCTTGCAGGACCCGCGACGCCGCTGGGAGCCGGTACGGCGGATGCCCCGATCAACTTGTCTCGGGTAAGGAATCGCCGGCCTCGTGGCTGTGCATCGGCGCCTCGATCCACCTCGCGCCAGTCCTGCAGGGCCCCTTCAGACTCCGCCCCGTCGCTTCCACTGCGGGGACTCACGATGGGCTTCCTGGACTTCTCCACTCCCACGCTGGCGCTGCCGGCGGCGCTGCCGGGCGGCCTGCCGCGTCGGTTTCCACCCGACCTCAAGTGGCCCCGGACGCCCATGCCGCCCGACCAGTTGCAGGGCTTCGGCAACCCGGGCCAGGCGGCCGAGGAGGCCGGCGAGTGGGGCGTGCACGACACACTGCAACTGCTCAACCATGTCGCCACCCTGAAGGACGGCAACACGGCACAGCACGTGGTGCGCATGGCGCACATCACGGCCTGCCTGGGCGAGCGCTACGGCCTCAATGCGCGCCAGAACGACATGCTGCTGCATGCCGCGCCACTGCACGACATCGGCAAGATCGCCATCGCTGACGACATCCTCAAGAAGGACGGCCCTCTCACCCCGGAGGAGACGGCCCGGATGCGCACCCACTGCCAGATCGGCTTCGACCTGCTGTCTCGCTCGCAGTCGCCCACGCTGCGGCTGGGTGCCGAGATCGCGCTCAACCACCATGAGCGCTGGGACGGCGGGGGCTATCCCCAGGGTCGGCAGGGCGAGCAGATCCCGCTGTCGGCCCGCCTCGTGGCCGTGGCCGATGTGTTCGACGCGCTGACGTCGGTGCGCCCCTACAAGGCCGCCTGGAGCTTCGAGGACTCGCTCGCGCACGTGGAGGCCCAGTCGGGCGCCCACTTCGACCCGGCCGTCGTGGCCTGCCTGCGACCCTGCCTCGGGCAGATCCGCAGCATCGTCGAGTCCTTCGCCTGAGCGCGCAACCGCGCGGCCCTTTGGCGAGGCGTCCGGTGTCAGCCGGCCGCGGGCAACCGTGCGCTGCAGGCCACGGCACCTGCCGTCAGGCACGGCTCCACGCGCACGGCCCCTGGCGGGCGCGCATCCGCCAGTGCCTGCCACCGCGCCGACAGGCCGGCGTCGGCACCCGACACCCGGAAGTGCACGCGGTCGTCGTCAAGGCGCAGGTTCAGCTGCAGGTGCCGCCCGCCACCCGGCCCCGGCGGGCCGGTCAGCAATGCCCGGGCCACGTCGGCCGCATCGGCCAGGTGTGCTGACCGGTCGTCGTCGCCGCCAGGGTCCACGACCACGTCCACCGTGGTCCCCTGCGGGTCGACGCTGTCGCGCACCGCGGCCAGGCATTCGATCCAGTCGAGCAGCCAGGACACGCGGGCCACCGAGCCGCGTTTCTCGACATACAGGCCCGACGACAGGTAACCGCTGATCGCGTCGAGCAATGCCACGGGCTCGCCCTCGCCCGTAACCATGCGATGACGCAACACGCTCATCGCGTTGAGCAGAAGGTGGTGGTCCACCCACACCGGGCCGGCCGAAGGATTCATGGGTTCTTGAAGTGGCGCTCGAACGCCTTGCTGACATGCAGCCACTCCGTGCGGCCGCGCATCTGGAGCTTCAGCCGCCCGAGGTCGTCACGCATCAGGGTGCCAGCATGCTCAATGTTGACGACCGTGCCGCGATGGATGCGCACGAAGCGCGCGGGCGGCAGCTGCTGCTCGACGAGGCCGAGCCCCCGCTTGATCAGCGCTTCGCCGTCGCGCAGCACCACGCGCGTGAACTTTACCTGCGACTGGAGGTACACCACCTCGGCGTGATGCACCACAACCGTGGCATCGCCCTTTCGCGCCGTGAACCAGCCGGCCGTGTCCGGAGGCGCCGCCGCGGGCCGGGCGTCGAGCGCGTCCACCCGGTTCAGCGCACGCTGCAGGCGCGACGCCCGCACGGGCTTGAGCAGGTAGTCCACGGCGGTGTGCTCGTAGGCGTCGATCGCGAAGCTCGGGTCGCCGGACACGAACACGATCGGCACCGGATAGGGCAGACGCTGCAACGCGTCGATGGAGGTGCCTCCGATGAGGTGCACGTCGAGCATCAGCAGGTCCGGCGCATGGTCGTCGACGGCCTGCATCAGCTGGTCCGCGTTGCGCACGACGGCGCACACGCTCCAGTGGGGCCGCAGGCGGTGCAACAGGTCGACGATCGACGCGACGTGTTCGGGCAGGTCCTCGGCGAGCACGACGCGGCGGGCACGGCTCCCGCGGCCGACAGCGGCGGCGTCATGGGCGTCTTCCTCCTCGGTCGTCATCGGCAGTGGCGTCGTCCGCGCCGTGGCGGCGGGTGTCCGTGGCGGTGTCGTGAGTGGCCGCCAGCCGCCAGGGCCCCCGTGCGAAGCGCATGCGCAGCCAGTGCAGGCCGTCGGGCTGGAGTGCGAACCAGTTTACTGCCCCGTGCACGTCGGTGAACCAGTCGCTGGCCGTGTCGAGCACCAGCCCGCGCAAGGCCTGCGGCCCGATCAGCAGCTGCGCCTGCGGCGTGACGACGGCCACCATCGGCTCGGCCTCGCCCGTGGCGGGCGACAGGCAGGTCCAGGCCACCAGCAGATGGCGTCCCATCGCGGCCAGCTTCGGCGCCACCGCATAGGTGCCCGGCAGGTGGCTGGTCACCTTCACGACCAGCGGCGTGGCGCGCAGGTCCGGCAGGACGAAGCCCACGAACACGTCCCGGCTCTCGGGCTGGGCCGCCACCGTCGACGTGAAGCTCACGGCCAGCGACTCGCGCAGCGGCACCAGACCGCCCAGTTCCGCGGCCACCTCGCTGGCGCCGGGCTCGCCCGGCAGCCACTGCAGGACCTGGTCCCGCCACGACCCGCCGCCCAGGCGCGACACCAGCACCGCGCGCGGGAACGCGTCGGAGAGCGAGGCCAGCACGAAGTTGTCGCGATGGGGATCGAAGCTGCAGCGCTGGTCGAGACTGCGGCTGCCGAACCAGGGCCGCAGGCCGGCCAGTGGTCCCGCGTCCGGCGCGCGGTTGCCGCGGCTGGAGGGCAGGCGCAGGCTGCAGGCGAAGCCGCCCTGGACCAGCGAACCGTCGGGCCAGCGCGCGAGGTGGGCCAGGTGCAGACACAGATGCCCGTGCCCGTAGGCCATGCGGACCGGTGTGCCCGGCCACGGGCGATGCAGGCCGCGGGCCGCGGAGGGTGCAGCCCGGTCGTCCGGGCCGGTGGGCGCGCGCAGCGGGTCGTCGAGCACCCAGCGCAGACTGCCGTCGGACGCATGGCCCTGCACGATCAGGCCCTGGGCGCCAGGCTCAGCGGCTGCTGCGTCGCTGCGCGCATGGGCGAGTGCGAAGCCCTCGGAGCCCAGCCAGGTGAAGCCCGCCACTTGCCAGCCCGGAGCCCGCGGTGGCAGGGTGAGGTGCAGGCGCGGCTGGCCGTCGGCGTCGAAGCGCCAGATGCGTGCGTCGCCCCGCTGCGGGTCGATCACGCAGGCGGCCATGTCGCCGCTTCGGGTCGGGCAGGCGAACACGGGCGCCACCGAAGGGCCGGGGGCCACCGTCGCCACATGCTGCACCGACAGCCGCAGGCGCCCGGCGGACTCGAACCTGGGCGTGCCGGGCGTTCGTGCGGGTGTCGGGCCCTTCGGTCCCCGAACCGGCGTGCCGGAGGATCGAGTTGGCATCGGCGATGGGCTTTGCGTGCGGCTGGCGCGCGTCAGGCCCTGCCGCGGGGCGTGGGCTCGCCCGGTTGCAGCCCCGAACGCGTGACCGGGTGCGTGGAAACGATGTCGCGTCGCTGCCCGGCCACGCGGGGACCGGCCGCGAAGGGCATCAGGGCCGCGTCGTTGACCCGCAGCGCCGCCAGGGCCTCGCCGCGGAGGCGGTCGCCCATCGCGCGCAGCGCGGCCCGCCCGTCCGCGCCGATCGGCAGGGCACCGACCGAGCGCATCGCGGCATCGGCGTGGACCGACACGGCGCGCTGGCAGGCGGTGGCAAAGGCGCGGTGCTCCGCCTGCCACACCGCGGTGAGGGCCGGCTGGCGCAGGGCCCGCACGCGCCGCAGCTCGTGCAGCTGGCTGACGATGAGCACCGACCCGAGGCGGCCGGCGAACACGCGCAGCGCGACGCCCAGGCCGGGGTCATCGACACGGCCGCCGCAGTGCAGGACCATGTCGGCGCACGCGATGCCGATGCAGGCGCTGCGCTCCACGACGTCGTCGAGCCGGAAGCGCGCCAGCGGCGTGGTGCTCTGCCACACCCAGGCCTGAAGTGCCGGCTGCAGCACCGTGGCATGGTGGTCCAGCCGCAGTCGCCCGCGGACGCCCTGCAGCGCGGCATCCCCGGGGTTGTGCGACTCGATCACGCCGAGCAGGGTCTGCGCCAGGCGGGCACGCCAGGGCGCGGGTTCGAAGCGGTCATCGTCGAAGGGTGTTGCGGCGGCTGCGGTGGGAGCGTCGTCCGTCAGCAGGCTGGCATGCAGCAGGGACGACAGCAGCGCCACCTGGATCGCGGCGTCGGGCGACGCGCCGCAGATGTCGGCGCAGGCCATGACCACCGCAGCGTGCGGCCGGCTGGCGGCGGGCAGCGCCGCAGCCGAGTGGGGCAGCGAGGCATGCACGGCGCTGAACTGCGGCCGCTTCACCAGCCAGTCGAACAGGGACTCGAGTTGCGCCCCGACGCCGAGTTGCCATGCGGCGCTGCCCAGCGGGCGGTGGCTTGTGCGCCGCGGCGACCAGCGGCGCAGGAGGGCGGTAGCTTCGGCGAGGTTCATGGCGTGCAGGGGGTTCAGAGGGGCGGGGCCCGGCGGGCCCCGATGGCGACACACTTTGTGACACGGCGCAACGGCCGTGTCGAAGCGGGTGCCAATCGATGCCGGCCTGCATCCAGGCGCCGCCGCCGGGAACGAGGCCAACGCGGGCGTCCGGTGGCCGCGGGCAAGGGCCCAGCGAAGGGCTTCGTTGCCCGGCGGCCCGGATTGCAGCCTGCGCGATTGCGGCCGATTCCCGTTGTCCCAATGCCGTTGCATCCGGTCACACACTGTGTCCGCGGGCTCATCGGTCCGCGCTGCCAAGGGGACCACACCGTGCGACTCGAACTTGCCTCACAGCTCCTGTGCCTGCCGGAGGACCTGCCATCCCCGACGCATCTCGTGCCCGACGGCTCGGTGGCCTGGCAGGCCACGGTGGCAGCACGGGTGGAAACGCTGCACCGTCTCGCGACGCCGGGCAGCGGCCCTGCGGCCGCCGATCCCTTCGTGGCGGGCAGCCTGCGCCATGCGGCCTTGCTGATGCTGCTGGGACAGTGCATCGACACGCCCGAGCCTGCCGCGCTCGAACTCGGCCTGCTGGCGGAGCTGTTGCAGGCCGCCGCCACCGGCGAGGCGACAGCCACGCACGAGGCGACGGAAGCGGCCGAGCCGACCGACGCCGACTTCGTTGCCGAACCCTGGCGCCTGCGTGCCGTCGAAGCCTTCGTGACCCACCTGCGCCAGGGCGACTCGCACCTCTGCGGGGCCACGATGTTCGGCGCGCTGGTGCCGGTCTGGCGCGTCGACTCGCATGTGGTGCCCGCGATCCGGCGTTGGGTCTGGTGCTGCACCACGCCGCTGGCCGGCGTCCAGTTGCGCCAGGCCGCAGCCGCCGTGTCCGAGATGTTCAACGAGTGCGCCGTGCTGCTGTGCCGGCTCGACGGCCTGGCCGGCGCGGCGCGCCGAGACGGGGTCATGGCCGTGGCGATGAACATGTCCTCGATCTGGTCCGTGCAGTTCCTGCATGCGCTGCGGCGCCGCCGACGCGCATCGGCACCGGGGGCCGAAGTCGCCGCCGACGCCGCCGACGCGCAGTTCGACAGGGCCTGCCGGCGCGAGCTGGCGTCCTGCACGGTCGCCGCGCTGCGGGCCGTGGCCCGCCTCGACGTGGGCCCGGCGCTGCAGCGTGCGTTGCGCGTGTTCTGTGCCCGCCAGTACGACGTGGCCTCGCGCTCGATGGCCGCGTTCGCACCCCTCGCGGCTGGCGCCGTCGACAGCGACGCGCCGGAGGTCCTGCCGGGCAGGGCCGGCCGGGCCTGCGAGACGGCCACGGCAGCCCCGTCCCCGCGGGCGCCATGACGCGGCTCCGGCCCGACGGCCGCGGGACCCTCGCCCCGGCGCCGGACCTCGCGATCACGTTCCTGCGCAGCCTGGCGCCGCCGCAGCGTCAGGCCTTCGTGTCCCGCATGCGCCAGCCGGCATTCGCAGCGAAGGTCCGGGCGGTCGAGGCGCTCGTGGACGCCGCGCTGATGACCGGCGCGCGCGCCGGCGGCGCCGCGCTGGCACGGTCGATGGCCGCGCGGCTGGTGTCCGCGGTCGAGCCGGCCGACCCCTTGCTGCTGCAGTTCGCCGCGCACGCGGTGCGGGGCGGCACGCGCCCCGCACCGCCATGGCCCGGCATCGTCGACGCTGACGCCGACGCCGCAGGTCCGGCCCGCGCCCAGCCCTTCGCGCTGCAACTGGCGCTCGAACTTGAGCGCGCCAGTGCCGGGCCACCGCCGGGACGGGAGGCCGGCGCGAAGGCCGTCACGGCGCGCAGCGCGCACGCTGCAAGGCGTGTCGGTCCGCGCCGCCAGGCGGAGCGGACTCCACCGCGGCAATGAAGCGGCGCAGGTGCGCGTCCGCCTCCGCGAAGTGGTCGGCCCGGTCGCACACCGTGTTCCAGCCGCTGCCGTCGCGCCGGGCGTCCTCGACGAACGCCACGGCAGCGCGCGCCACCGCGCCCGCCAGGGCCGCGAACGGCACCGGGACCACCTGGCGCAGGCCCGCGCAGTCGAGTGCCGTGCGCACCGACGCCATCGCGGCGGGCTCGAACACCACCAGCGCCTGCGGCGCACTGCCGAGGTGCGCGCCGGCGCGGCCGACGCGGGCCCGCTCGATCAGGTCCATCAGCGCTTCCACGCCGCAGGCGTCGAAGCCGGGTTCGACGATGTAGCGCAGCAGCCAGGCGCGCTGCAGCCGCGGGTCGATCACCTGGTGATGGCGCGGCAGCCACAGCCAGGTCAGCCGGTCGATGCACGACACCAGCAGGCCCATCGCCTCGCCCCACCAGCGGCGCTGCATGCACAGCTCCAGGGCGCGCAGGTGGCAGGGCACGGCCTCGGGGAAGCGTGTCGTGGGGGTCATCGTGTAGCTCCTAGGGTCGATCGATGCCACGCAAGCTGATGTCTGTGGCATCTCATCGTTGATTGGCGAGCTGATCGTAGGAACGGCATGCACGCATTGCCGATAGCAGTACGAACAGAGGAAAAACTTCCACCAAACTGCTGATCGGCGAAACGAGCATAGGCAAGAACCAGCGCGATGCTCGATCGCCGCACCGGCACCGGCGGCCACCGGTTCTCCCTACAGGGGCCGATGAATCCGCATCAGGCGGCATCGGTTCCTCGTAATCAGCGATCCGATCCAGTTCGTCAAAGTCGCTGCACAGCGCCGCAAGACTCCGGCCGTGTCCCCTTTGCCCGGAGCCCTTCGGATGGAAGCCAGCCCCATGACCCCCGCGCGCCCCACCGCGCCGGCCGCGTCCTGCGTCGACACCGCACCACGCCGCGTCGAGCCCTGGATGTGGCTCGAAGAGGCCGCCGAATCGGCGCGCGCCCGAGCCGCGGGTCGGCCGGTGGCGCTGCCGACGGGCGACGCCGCACTGGCCGACGGCCTGGGGGTCCTGGACGGCGTGGACGACCTCGTGGCGGCGGTGATCGACACCGACGAGCGCGCCTTCAGCGTCGGCTGCGAGGCCCTGTTCCGGCAGGTCGTGGGCACCCGCTGCCTCGCGGCGCTGGCGGCGCGCCGGCTGGCGCGCGTGGTCCACAGCCGCTGGTTCCCCGTGCTGATGCGCGTCACGCCGCGGCGGCAGCAGCTAGGCCTGCGCCTGCGGACGTTGCACCGCACGCTGGCCGGCATGGTGGACGGCGGGCCGCCGACGGCGCCGGGCTGACCCGCGGCACGCGTGACCCTGCATCGCCACGCGACCCCAGCCGGTGCCGCCCGCCGCCCGGGCCCTTGCGCCCGGTCAACACGCCGCCGTGCCTGCCATGCACCATCGAAGGCCCCGCCATCCTGCCCCGTGGAGCCTTCATGTACCAACGCATCCTCGTGCCGATCGACGGCAGCGCCACGTCCGCCCGCGGTCTGAAGGAGGCGCTGTCGCTGGCGCACACCTGCCGTGCCAGCGTGGTGCTGCTGCACGTGCTCGAGTACTCGCCGGTGATGCTGGAGATGGCCACCAGCACCACCTGGGAGCTGGTCGACCGGGACCTGCGCGCCCAGGCGCAGGACCTGATCGACGCCGCGCGCGACCAGGCGCTGGCGCAGGGCGTCGCCTGCGAGG
Organism: Aquabacterium sp. T101; assembly: GCF_057219775.1. Lineage (NCBI taxonomy): Bacteria > Pseudomonadati > Pseudomonadota > Betaproteobacteria > Burkholderiales > Sphaerotilaceae > Aquabacterium > Aquabacterium sp. T101. The sequence goes on along the minus strand of NZ_JBXVVZ010000002.1, from coordinate 540,042 downwards.
GTCATGTCGTCGACGCCGCCGCGCAGCGTGTGTGCGACGTCGTCGTCGCCCAGGCCCGGGAGCGTCGCTGCGACCTCGTGGTGATGGGCACGCATGGCCGGCGCGGCGTGGCCCATGCGCTGCTGGGCAGCGACGCGGAGCGCGTGATCCGCCTGAGCCCGGTGCCGGTGCTGCTGGTGCGCGCCGACGACGCGTGAAGCCGGACGACGCTGCGCCCGTCTTCGTGGCGCGGGGGCTGACCAAGACCTATGGCAGCGGCGACGCGCAGGTGCGCGCCCTGGCCGACGTGGACCTGGACATCCGGCGCGGTGAGTTCGTCGTGCTGCTCGGGCCGTCGGGCAGCGGCAAGTCCACGCTGCTGAACATCCTGGGCGGGCTCGACGTGCCCACCCGCGGCGAGCTGCGCTTTGCCGACCACACCTTGTCCGGCGCCGGCGAGGCCGAGCTCACGCGCTACCGCCGCGAGCACGTCGGCTTCGTGTTCCAGTTCTACAACCTGATCCCCAGCCTCACGGTGCACGAGAACGTGGCCCTGGTGACCGACATCGCGGCGCACCCGATGTCGGTCGACGAGGCACTGGCCTGGGTCGGCCTGACCGAGCGGCGCGACCACTTCCCGTCGCAGCTGTCGGGCGGCGAGCAGCAGCGCGTGGCCATCGCGCGGGCCATCGTCAAGCAGCCCGACGTGCTGCTGTGCGACGAACCCACCGGTGCGCTCGACTACGCCACCGGCAAGCGCGTGCTGGAGGTCATCGCCCGCGTCAATGCGGAGCTGGGCACCACGGCGGTGGTGATCACGCACAACGTGGCCATCGCCGGCATGGCCGACCGCGTGATCCGGCTGGCCGACGGCCGCGTCACCGCGATCGAGCGCAACGCGCACCGGCTGAGCCCGTCGGAGCTGTCGTGGTGAGCGGCGGGAAGCACGGGCCGTGAGAGCGCTCGACCGCAAGCTGCTGCGCGACCTGCGCTCGCTGTGGAGCCAGGCGCTGACGATCGCGCTGGTGGTGGCCAGCGGCCTGGGCGGCTTCCTCACCAGCCTGTCGGCGGTGGACTCGCTGGCCGCGGCGCGCGACGACTTCTATGCCGCGGCGCGCTTCGCCGACGTGTTCGCCACCGTCAAGCGCGCGCCCGACGCGGTGGCCGACGCCCTGCGCGCGGTGCCCGGCGTGGCCGAGGTGGCTACCACCATCGAGCAGGTGGTGCGGGTGGAGATCCCCGGCGACGCCGACCCGATCATCGGCCAGCTGATCGGCATCGACGCGCTGGTGCCCGCGTCGCTGAACCGCGTCACCGTCAGCCGCGGCCGCACGCCCGAGGCCGGGCGCGGCGACGGCGCGCTGGAAGCGCTGGTGTCCGAAGGCTTCGCCCAGGCGCGCGGCCTGGGCCCCGGCGCGGAGCTGCGCGCGCTGGTCAACGGCCGCGAGCGCACGCTGCGCATCGTGGGCACCGCGCTGTCGCCGGAGTTCATCTTCGCCGGGCTGTGGGGCATGCCCGACCAGCGCGGCTTCGGCATCTTCTGGCTCGACCGCGACTCGCTGGCCGCGGCCTACGACATGCGTGGCGCGTTCAACCGCGTGGCGGTGCGGCTGGCGCCCGGCGCGTCCGAGCGCGACGTGATCGCCGCCCTGGAGCAGCGCCTCGCGCGCCACGGCAGCCGCGACGTGATCGGCCGCGCCGACCAGGTCTCGCACGCGATGCTCGACAACGAGATCCAGGAGCAGCGCGTGCTCGGCACCGTGCTGCCGGTGATCTTCCTCGGCGTGGCGGCCTTCCTGCTCAACGTGGTCGTGTCGCGGCTGGTGGCCACGCAGCGAGAGCAGATCGCGGCGCTGAAGGCGCTGGGCTATCCCAACGCGCGCATCGCGGCGCACTACCTGGAGCTGGTGCTGCTGATCGTCGCGGTGGGCCTGGTGCTCGGGGTGGCGGTGGGCGACCGGCTGGGCACGCTGCTGACCGGGCTGTACGCCGAGTTCTTCCACTTCCCGCGCTTCGACCACCGCATCGATCCGCCGCTGCTGGTCACCGGCGTGGCGATCACGCTGGTCACCGCGGTGCTGGGCACCCTGTCGGCGATCGTGGCCACGGTACGGCTGGCGCCGGCCGAGGCCATGCGCCCGCCGGCGCCGGGCCGCTACCGCCGCACCTGGATCGAACGCCTGGGCCCGCAGGGCCTGCCGCCGGCGCTGCGCATGCTGCTGCGCGGCATCCAGCGGCGCCGCCTGCGCACCGCGCTGTCGGTGGGCGGCGTCGCGGCGGCGGTGGCCATCGTCGTGCTGGGCAACTTCTTCCGCGACGCGATCGAGGTGGTGGTCGACGCGCAGTTCAACGTCGCGATGCGCAGCGACGTGGCGCTGTGGCTGGCCGAGCCGCAGGACGACCGGATGCGGCTGGACGTGGCCCGGCTGCCCGGCGTGATCGAGGTCGAGTCCACGCGCTTCGTGCCGGTGACCTTCGTCCACGGCCACCGCCGCGAGCGCAGCCTGATCCGCGGCTATCCGGCGCGCGGCGCGCTCTACCGCGTGGTGGACGCCGACCTGCATCCCACCGTGCTCGACGGCCGCGGCCTGGTGATGACCGACCGGCTGGCCGCCAAGCTCGGGCTGCGCGTGGGCGACACGGTGCAGGTGGAGGTGATGGAGGGCCGCGCCCGCACCGTGCCCCTGGTGCTGGGCGCCACCGTGCGCGAGATGATGGGCCTGAACGCCTACATGGAGCGCGACGCGCTGAACCGCGCGCTCGGCGACGGCGACCTCGCCAGCGGTTTCGTCGTCGCGCTGGAGCGCGGCCGCGAGGCGGCGCTGCTGGACGCCACGCGGCGCCTGCCGCGCGTGGCCGGCGCCTTCAGCAAGGCCACGATGCTGCGCAACATGGAAGCCATCAGCGCGCGCAACGTGCGCATCATGAGCACCATCCTCACCGCGTTCGCGGTGGTCATCGCGGTGGGCGTGGTCTACAACAACGCGCGCATCGCGCTGGCCGAGCGCGGCTGGGAACTGGCCAGCCTGCGCGTGCTGGGCTTCAACCGGGCCGAGGTGTCGGCACTGCTGCTGGGCGAGCTGGCGCTGGTGATCGCGGTGGCGCTGCCGCTGGGCATGGCGCTGGGCTGGGGCCTGACCCACCTGGTCACGGGCCTGATCGCGTCGGACCAGTTCTACTTTCCGGTGGTGCTTCGCGCACGCACCTTTGCCGGCGCGGCGCTGGCGGTGCTGCTGGCCGGGGTGGCCAGCGCGCTCGTCGTGCGCCGCCGCGTCGACCGCCTCGACCTCGTGGCGGTCCTCAAGACCAGGGAGTGACGACATGACCCCCCGCAACCGCTGGCTCGCCGCCGGCTTCGTCGTGGCCACCGTGGCCGTGCTGGGCTGGGCCTTCGCACCGCGGCCGGTGCCGGTGGAACTGGCCACCGCCACCACCGGCCGCTTCGAGGCCACCGTGGACGAGGACGCCCGCACGCGCCTGGCCGACCGCTACGTGGTGTCGGCCCCGCTGTCGGGCCGCCTGGCGCGCGCCGTGCTGCGCGAAGGCGACGCCGTGGCCGCGGGCGCCGTGGTCGCCGAACTGACGCCGGTGCTGTCGCCGCTGCTGGACGAGCGCAGCACACGCGAGGCGCAGGCCCGTGTCGAGGGCGCACAGGCCCAGGTGGCGCGCGCTGGCGCGCGCATCGACCGCGCCCGCGTGGCGGTGGAGCAGGCGCGCATCGAGCTGCGCCGCAGCGAGCAGCTCGCGCGCGACGGCTTCATCGCGCCGACCAAGCTCGACAGCGACCGCCTGTCGCTGCAGGCCGCACAGAAGGAAAGCGACGCCGCCGAGCAGGAGCGGCACGTGGCGCAGCACGACCTGGAGCAGGCGCGTGCCGCGCTCGGTGTGGTGCGCCAGGGCGGCACGGCGCCGGGCGGGCGCGGCTTCGCGGTGCGTTCGCCGGTGGCCGGCCAGGTGCTGCGCGTGCTGCAGACCAGCGAGGCGGTGGTGGCGCAGGGCACGCCGCTGGTGGAAGTGGGCGACCTGTCGCGGCTGGAGGTCCTGGCGCAGCTGCTCACCACGGACGCGCTGCGCACGCCGGCCGGCACGCCGGTGCGCATCGAGCGCTGGGGCGGCAGCGGCACGCTCGACGGCCGCGTGCGCCGCGTCGAGCCGGCGGCCTTCACCAAGGTGTCGGCGCTGGGCGTGGAGGAGCAGCGCGTCAACGTGCTGATCGACCTGACCAGCCCGCGCGAGCAGTGGCGCGCGCTGGGCGACGGCTTTCGCGTCGGCGTGCGGCTGATCGTCACCGCGCGCGACGACGCGCTGATGGTGCCGGCCAGCGCGGTGTTCCCGGTGCCCGGGGGCGACGGGCGCGCGATGGCGGTGTTCACGGTGGACGGCGGGCGTGCGCACCAGACGCCCGTCAAGCTCGGCGGCCGCAACGGCGCCAGCGCCTGGGTCACCGAGGGCCTGGCGGCGGGTGCGCGCGTGATCGTCTACCCGCCGGCCGCGGTGGCCGACGGTGTGCGCGTCGCGGAGCGGCGGCCATGAGCCTGGCCGCGCCACCGCCGGGCGGCATCGGCGTCGGGCACAGCCCGCTGGAGGACGTACTGGCGCTGGTGACCGGCGCGCTGTTCGTGTCCTTCGGCGTCGTGCTGTACCGCGAGGCCGGGCTGCTGACCGGTGGCACCGCCGGGCTCGCCTTCCTGGCGCACTATGCCGGCGGCGGGCCGTTCGGCCTGTGGTTCCTGGTGCTGAACCTGCCCTTCTTCGCGTTCGCCGCGCGCCGCATGGGGCCCGAGTTCGCGCTCAAGACGCTGGTCGCCATCGTGCTGGTGTCGGCCCTGTCGGCGCTGCATCCGGCGCTGCTGCACCTGCGCGACGTGCATCCGCTGTACGCGGCGGTGATGGGCGGCCTGGTCATGGGCGCGGGCATGCTGATGCTGCTGCGCCACCGCGCCAGCCTCGGCGGGCTCAACATCCTGGCGCTGCATGCGCAGGAGCGCTGGGGCCTCAACGCCGGCCGGGTGCAGATGGCGATGGACCTCGCCATCCTCGGGTCGTCCTGGTTCGTCGTCGGGCCGCAGGCGCTGTGGGCGTCGGCCGCCGGCGCGGTGGCGATGAACCTGGTGCTCGCGCTGAACCACCGGCCCGGGCGATACGTCGGCTTCTAGGCGGCGTCCTCGCCGATCACGATCCGCGTGGCGCTGGCGTAGCGGTGCGGCGGCACTTCGAGGTTGGTCGGCGCCGGCACGTTGCGGTAGACCCGGCCTGCGCCGTCGAAGGTGGAGCCGTGGCAGGGGCAGAAGAATCCACCCGGCCAGTCCTGCGGCAGGCTCGGATTGGCGCTGCCTTCGGGCACGGCTGTGGGCGAGCAGCCCAGGTGCGTGCAGATGCCGATCGCGACGAACACGTCGGGCCGGATCGCGCGCGCGGCGTTGGCGGCATAGGCGGGCTGTTGCGGCGCCTTCGACGTCGGGTCCACCAGCCCCGCATCGTGGCCCTGCAGCGCGGCCAGCATCTGCGCCGTGCGCCGGACGATCCACACCGGTTTGCCGCGCCACTCCACGGTGCGCATCTCGCCGGGCGCCAGGTCGGCGATGTCCACCTCCACCGGGCCACCGGCCGCGCGGGCGCGTTCGCTGGGCGCCAGGCTCGACACGAAGGGCACCGACGTGGCCAGCACCGCGGCGCCGCCGGCCGCGCCGGTGGCGGCCAGCCAGCGGCGACGGTCAGCGTCGTCGGCCAGTGGGGTGACGGGGGCAACGGGCAGCGTGGTGTTCATGGCGGAGTCCTCGGAAAGTGACAGTGGTCGATGGTTCGCTGTGCGTCAGGGCGCGCGGCGGCCTGCATCCGGCCCGGCCAGGCTGGCCTGCACCCACCGCACCAGGTCGCCGGCGGACACGGCGCCGCTGCGCCGGGCCACTTCGCGGCCACCCTGGAACAGCACCAGCGTCGGGATGCTGCGGATGCTGTGGGCGCGGCTGGCCTGCGGGCTGGCGTCGGTGTCCAGCTTGGCAAAGCGCACCTGCGGCAGCCGCTGGGCAGCGGCCTCGAAGTGCGGCGCCATCGTGCGGCAGGGTCCGCACCAGGCCGCCCAGAAGTCCACCAGCACCGGCAGCTCGCTGCGGCCCACGAAGGTGGGCAGCACCGCGTCGTCGAGCGCCACGGGATGCGGGTCCATCAGCTCGGTGCTGCAGCGGCCGCACACCGGGTGATGGCCCAGGCGCTCCTCGGGCACGCGGTTGACGCTGGCGCACTTGGGGCACACCAGGTGCATGGCGCGCCCCTCAGTGGCCGGGCTGGATGCCCAGCCGGCGCAGGATCGACTCCATCAGGCACCAGCGCGTCAGGCCGCTCTGCAGCAGGTTGGCGCCGACGAAGGCGGTGAACGCCAGCCACCAGGTGCTGACGTAGACCGGGCTGCCGGGCACGCCGAGGGCGAGCGAGACGAGGATGAAGGTGCCGGCGACGACGCGCACGATCTGCCAGGTGGTCATGGAGCTTCTCCTTGCGGGGTTTCAGGACTCAGGTGAGGGCGCCAGCAGCGCCTGCAAGCGGTGCCGGTAGGCCACGTAGTACAGGATCGGGATCACCACCAGCGTCAGCAGCGTCGAGACGAGGATGCCGAACACCAGCGAGATCGCCAGCCCGTTGAAGATGGGGTCGTCGAGGATGAAGAACGCGCCGAGCATCGCGGCCAGGGCGGTGAGCAGGATCGGCTGCGCGCGCGTCACGGCGGCGTGCACCACCGCGCGCTCGAAGGTCGCGCCCTCGCGCAGCTGCAGGTTGATGGTGTCCACCAGCAGGATCGAGTTGCGCACGATGATGCCGGCCAGCGCGATCATTCCGATCATGCTGGTGGCGGTGAACGGCGCGCCCAGCAGCGCGTGGCCCGGCATGACGCCGATCACGGTGAGCGGGATCGGCGCCATGATCACCAGCGGCGTCAGGTACGAGCCGAACTGCGCCACCACCAGCAGGTAGATCAGCACCAGACCCACCGCATAGGCCGCGCCCATGTCGCGGAAGGTCTCGTAGGTGATCTGCCACTCGCCGTCCCACTTGACCGCGTAGCCGCGCAGCGTGTCTTCGGGCTGCTCGATGAAGCGCTCGCCGAGCGTGCCGCCGCCGGGCGTGGCGATCTTCGCGATCTCGCCGCGCATGCCGAACATCGCGTACAGCGGGCTGTCGACCTTGCCGGCGGCGTCGCCCACCACGTACACCACGGGCAGCAGGTCCTTGTGGTGGATCGGCTGCTCGCGCACGGTGTCGGTCACGCGCACCAGCTCGCGCAGCGGCACCAGCTTGCCGGCCGCCGTGCGCACCGTCAGCGCGAGCAGGGCGTCGAGATCGCCGTGGCGCTCGGCCGGCAGCTGGATCACCGTGGGTGCCGGGTACTTGCTCTGGTCGTGCAGCCAGGTGGCGGCCTCGCCCGCCAGACCGGCGCGCAGCGTGGACACGACGGCCTGCTGCGGCACGCCCAGCAGTGCGGCCTTGCGCCGCTCCACCACCAGCAGCAGCTTCGGCGCGGCGGCGATCGTCGAGTCGTCGGCGTCGACCACGCCCTCGGTGCGCTCGAACACCGTGCGCACCGCGCGCGCCACCTGCGTGCGGCCCTCGGCGTCGGGGCCGTAGACCTCGGCCACGATCGGCGCGAGCACCGGCGGGCCGGGCGGCACCTCCACCACCTTGACGTTGGCGCCGTGGCGCCGACCGATGGCGTGCAGCGCCGGGCGCACGCGGGTGGCGATGGCGTGGCTCTGTTCCTTGCGGTGCGCCTTGTCCACCAGGTTGACCTGCAGGTCGCCCACCTCGCCGCCGCTGCGCAGGTCGTACTGGCGCACCAGGCCGTTGAAGTTGATCGGCGCGGCCGTGCCGGCATAGGCCTGCACATGGGTCACCTCGGGCAGCGCGCTCAGGTGCGCGCCCAGCTCGTGCAGCACCGCGGCCGTGCGCTCCACCGGCGTGCCGGCGGGCATGTCCACCACCACCTGGAACTCCGACTTGTTGTCGAAGGGCAGCATCTTCAGCAGCACCAGGCCCACGGCCGGCAGCGCCACCGACAGTGCGATCGCCCCCCCCACCGCCACGCCGAGCCAGCGCCGGTGGCGCGCGCCCGTGCGCGCGTCGAGCAGCGGCGCGAAGGCGCGCTCGAACCAGGGCGCCAGGCGCGCGGCCAGGCCGTGCGGCGCGGCGTCGGGCGCGGTGCCTTCGGGCAGCGCCTTCATCCACAACCGCGCCAGCCACGGCGTCACCACGAAGGCGATCGCCAGCGACAGCAGCATGCCCATCGACGCGTTGATCGGGATCGGCGCCATGTACGGCCCCATCAGCCCGCTGACGAAGGCCATCGGCAGCAGCGCTGCGATCACGGTCAGCGTGGCCAGGATGGTGGGCCCGCCCACCTCGTCCACCGCGCGCGGAATCAGCCGTGCCAGCGGCACGCCGGGTTCCAGCGCCATGTGGCGGTGGATGTTCTCCACCACGACGATCGCGTCGTCGACCAGGATGCCGATCGAGAAGATCAGCGCGAACAGCGACACGCGGTTGAGCGTGAAGCCCCAGGCCCAGGACGCGAACAGCGTGACGGTGAGCGTGAGCACGACCGCGCTGCCGACGATGGCGGCCTCGCGCCGGCCGAGCGCGAAGAACACCAGCACCACCACCGACGCGGTGGCGAACATCAGCTTCTGGATCAGCTTGGTGGCCTTGTCGTCGGCGGTGGCGCCGTAGTTGCGCGTGACCACCACCTTGACGTCGGCCGGCACCACGGTGTTGTGCAGCGTGTCCATGCGCGCCAGCAGCGCGTCGGCGACGCGGATCGCGTTCTCGCCCGGCTTCTTGGTGATGGCGATCGTCACGGCGGGGAACTCGCGCCCCTGTTGCGCATGCCACACGTAGCGGCCCGCCACCAGGGGCCCGTCCACCACCTGCGCCACGTCGCCCAGGAACACCGGCTTGCCGCCCTGCACGCCCACCACCAGCTCGGCCACCTCGCGCGCGTCGCGCAGGAACGGGCCGGCCTCCACCGCCACGGCACGGTCGCCGCCGAGCAGTTCGCCCACCGGCAAGCCCTGGTTGGCCGACTGCAGCGCCTGGCGCAGGTCGGCCACGGTGATGCCGGCGCCGGCCATGCGGGCCGGGTCGATCTCCACCCGCACGCCGCGGCCGGGGCCGCCGATCGTGCGCACCTCGCGCGTGCCCGGCACGCGCTTGAGCTCGGCTTCCAGGCTGTGCGCCACGCGCTCCAGGTCGAACGCGCCGGTGTCGTCGCGCGTGCCGTGCAGCGTGAGCGCAACGATGGGCACGTCGTCGATGCCCTTGGGCTTGACGATCGGCGCGCCCACGCCCAGGCCGGCCGGCAGCCAGTCGGCGTTGGACTGCACCGTGTCGTGCAGACGCACCAGCGCCTCGGTGCGCGGCACGCCCACCTTGAACTGCACGGTGACGATCGCCACGCCGGGGCGCGACACCGACATCACGTGCTCGACGCCGGCCATCTGCGCCAGCACCTGCTCGGCGGGGCCGGCGACCATCTGCTCGACGTCCTTCGCGCTGGCCCCGGGGAACGGGATCATCACGTTGGCCATCGTCACGTTGATCTGCGGTTCCTCCTCGCGCGGCGTGACCATCGCCGCGAACACGCCCAGCAGCAGGCCCACCAGCGCCAGCAGCGGCGTGATGCGGGCGTGCTGGAAGTACGCCGCGATGCGGCCCGACACGCCCATCGGCGCAGCCGGTGTGGAGGCAGGGGTCGGCACGGGGGCGCTCACCGCGTGCTCCTCAGCGCGAGCGCGCGGCCGCGGCCTGCGCGTCGACGGCCACCCGCTCGCCCGCGGCGACGCCGCTCAGCACTTCCACCTCGCCGCCCTGCGTGCGGCCCAGCCGCACCTGGCGCAGCAGGGGCCGGCCTTCGGCGTCCGGCACGTAGACGCCGGCCATCTCGGCGCGGCGCACCACGGCACTGGCGGGCACCCAGACCGCGCTGCCGCGTGCCGTGCCGTCGCCCGGCAGCCACAGGCGCGCGAACTGCCCCGGCACCACGCCGGCCAGCCCCGGCGCGAGCTCGGCGCGCACCGTCACCGTGTGGGTGGCGGCGTCGGCGGCGGGCAGCACCTGCACCGCGCGCGGCGTGAGCAGGCGCTCGGCCGCGGGCAGCGCCGGCAGCTCCACGCGCACCGGCGACGCCGCGGGCGGCGCGGCCGATGCCTTGGCCTGCGGGGCCCCCGCGCCGGGTGATGCCGGCAACTGCGCCAGCGCCGTCTGCGGCACCGCGGCCGCCACGCGCAGGGCCTGCGGGTCGTACAGCGTCAGCAGCGGGCGGCCCGGCAGCGCCATGTCGCCCAGCGTGACCGACACCTCGGACACCACGCCGGCATAGGGCGCGCGAACGACGTGCAGCCCGCTCATCGTGCGCGCCGCACCGGCCTGCGCCGCCTGGGCCTGGGCCTGAGCCAGCGCGGCCTGGTACTCGGCGCGCGCGCGGTCCAGTGCCGCGGCGCTGATGAAGCGCTGCGCGTGCAGCTGCTGCTGGCGCTCGTACTCCTTGGTGGCCACCTCCTGCGCGGCCTGGGCCGCGCGCACCTGCGCGTCGCTGGCCAGGCTGGCCTGGTCGGCCGCGCGGGCGTCGATGCGCAGCAGCAGCTGACCGGCGCGCACGCGGTCGCCGGCCTTCACGTCCAGCTGCACCACCGCGCCGCTGACCTGCGCGGCGATGGCGGTCTGGCGCAGCGCCTCGACCACGCCGTCGAAGGGCAGCGTGCCGGTGCCGGCCGAGGCACGGGCGGGCACGGTGGCCAGCGGCGCCGTCGCCGCCGGGGCGGGCGCGGCGGCGGCGGGCAGCGCCAGCGCGCACAGCAGGGCACCGAGAGCGGCGCGGTGCCGGGCGCTGGGGGCGGTGGGGGCGAGCGGGGCGGTCATGCGGGTTCCTCGTGGTTCTGGTGGGGCCGCCAGTGGCTGGACAGGCGCCCGTCTTGACGCTATTATTTGCGCAATCACGCAAAAATGCAAGTATGAAGGACCTCGGCACTGCGCAGGCTGCTTCGGCGTCGGGCATGATGGCGGCGCCGCCCACGCCCGCCACGCCCCACTGCCCGCGCATGGAGAACCTCACCCCGGAAGCCCTGACCCAGGTCGCGGCCTACTTCCAGGCCCTGTCGGAGCCGGCGCGCCTGCGCCTGCTGAACCTGCTGCGCACGCAGCGCCACAGCGTCGGCGAGCTGGCCGACGCCACCGGCTACAGCCCGGCCAACGTGTCGCGCCACCTGGCGCTGCTGGCGCAGCACGGCGTGCTGGCGCGCGAGACCCAGGGCACGAGCGTGTACTACACCATCGCCGACCCGGCGATCTACGAGCTGTGCAACCTGGTCTGCGACAACCTGGCACGGCGCTTCGAGCGCACCGCGGCGCAGCGCGAGGCGTTCGTGCCGGCGCGGGCGACGGCCGGCGCGGCCAAGCGCTCCGCGACCGGCTCGGCGAAGGGCGTCGCGAAGGGCGTCGCGAAGAGCGCCGCCAAGCCCTCCACTCGCGCCGGCGCGACGCGGGCGCGCTGAGGGCCGGGCACGCCGGCTTCAGTGCTGGCGCGAGCGGGCCGCGGAGAGCAGGTCGCGATTGACGGCGTTGCGGTGCAGGAAGCTGTCCAGGAACGCCGCCGGCACCTGGGGCAGCGCCACCGAGCGCAGCCACTGCTCGGCGCAGCGTCGAGCGCCATCGGCGTCCTCGGCGAGCCCGCCTGCCAGCAGCGCACTGGCGGCCACCCACCAGGCCTCGGCCCGGTACATCGAGTCCGGCGCGCAGCCCTGGTCGAACAGGTCGAGCACGCGGCGCGCTGCGGCGCAGGCGTCGTCGGTGCGTCCGAGGGCCAGTGCCGCGCGGGCCACGTGCACCTGCAGCCCCATCAGCGCACCCAGTCTTTCGGTGGTGCGCAGCGCGTCGGCCAGCGCGGGCGCCTCGCCCAGCACCTGCGCGGGGGCCTGGTGGCGCAGGGCCCGCACGCGCAGCATCGGGCCGCGCTGGGGGTCCGCCGCGGCACGCTCCAGGGCGTCGGTCAGCAGGCCGGGCGGTGCCGGCTCGTCGAGCGCACGGCTGAGGTCCAGCTTCAGCAGACGCCGGTCGGCCTGAAGCCACGCCGGCAAGCCGTCGGGCTCGTCGCGCAGCAGCGGCACGGCGCGCGCGTGCTGGCCCAGGTCGAGCCACAGGCGCGCCAGCACCATGCGTGCGGCCTGGGCCCAGAACACGGCGCCGGTGCGCTCGAAGTCGTGCACCAGGGCTTCCAGCTCGGGCAGTGCGGACGCGAACAGCCCCGACTCGGCCTCGTCGCGGGCCACCACCAGGCGGCCGATCGGTGCCGAGTCCGCGTCCTCGCCGGACGCCACGGCCAGCGCCTGACCTTCGCGCGACATCGCCAGCGCGCGGTCGAACTGCCCGGCCTGGCGCAGCGTGACCGCGCAATTCTTCAGCAGCTGGCCCTCGGCCCAGCGCAGGCCGGCGCGGCGCGACGCGGCCAGTGCGGTGTCATACGCCGCCACCGCCTCGCCGAGCCGCCCGACGTGGCCGAGCACGCTGCCCCAGTCGCCGTGCCACAGCATGCGCAGGTCGTCGTCGGGCTGGGCGTCGACCCAGCTGCGCAGCGGCGCCAACAGCGCCACGGCCTCGGCCGCCCGCCCCAGGCGCGCCAGCGCGGTGGCCAGGTGGCAGGCCACACGCACCATCGAGGCCCGGGCGTCGAGCCGGCGCGCCAGCGACATCGCTTCCTGCCCCACGGCGACCGCCTCGTCGAGCTCGCCGCGCTCGGTGTGCATGCCGCACAGCTCGGTGCGTGCGCGCAGGCGCTGCAGGTCGGTGCGTGCCGCGGCCTCGAGCGCGTGCGTCTCCTGCATCGCCAGTTCGCCCAGATCGGCGCCGCGCAGGGCGCGCACGCGGTCGCACAGCGCATCGAAGCGGGCGTCGTCGAGGCCGGCGTCGGCGAACGCGTCGGCGGCGTGGCGGTACAGCTCGGCCTCCTCCGCCACGCGGGCGGCCTGCTCGGCGCGCCTGGCCGCGGCCACGAACAGCCGGCCCGCCTCGGCCGGCATGCCGCCGTGGCGCCAGTGCCAGCCCAGGCGCGCCGGCTCGACACCCTGAGCCGCCAGCCATTGCGCGCACTGCACATGCACCCGACGCGCCACCACCGGCGGCACGCTGCGCAGCGCGGCGTCGGCCACGAGGTCGTGCGCGAACGCCTCGTCGCGCAGCACCTGCGCGTCCTGCAGTTCCTGCCAGGCGCTGGCCAGTTGCACCGCGCGCTGGCCGGTGGCCGCCTCGGCCAGCTCGATCGAGAAGTCCACGCCGGCGATGGCCGCCACGCGCGCCAGCGTCAGCGCGGGCTCCGACAGCCGTTGCAGCCGCCGCTCGATCAGCGCGTCCACGTGGGCCGGGCGCGGCAGCTCGCCGCGCGCGAAGCTGCCGTCCTGCAGGCCCTGCGCCAGCGTCTCGAGCAGGTACAGCGGGTTGCCGCCGGTGTGGCGCACCAGCGCCGGGGCCAGCGCGGCGCCTTGCATGCCGGGCAGCGCGAGGGCGTCGACCAGCGTCGCGGTGGCCGCCTCGTCCATCGGCGACAGGGACACCACGTCCAGCCGGTGCAACTCGACGAGGCCGTCGCGCAGGGCCAGCGCTGCGGGCGGGGACTCGGTGGGCCGCGTCGCGAACAGCCAGCGCAGCGGTGGCTGGGCTCGCGCGGCCAGCGCGGCCACGAGATCGAGCGTGGCCGCATCGGCGAAGTGCAGGTCGTCGAGCACCGCGCAGGACACGCCGCAGCGGCCCAGCAGCGCCGACACCGCCTGGTCGAGACTGCCGCGCAGCAGGGCCGCGCCGGCCGGCACGCCGGGCCGCAGCAGGGCCAGTGCGTGGCGCTCCGACTCGTCGTGCGCATCGTGGTCCGCCGCGCCGAGCAAGGGCGCCAGCCAGCGCGCGAGCGTGGCATACGGTGCGCCTGCGTCGCCTGGGCGCCCTGCGCCGTACAGGGCCCCGGCCGGCGCGAGTTCGGCCAGCAGACGGCTCTTGCCGAGGCCGGCCTCGCCTTCGAGCAGCACGGCGCGGCCCTGCGCCAGCGCCGCGCGCACGGCGCCCAGTTCGACGTCGCGGCCCGCCAGCACCGGAGGCCGCTTGAGGACAGCGGGCAGGGCCGAGGGCGCCGTGCGTCCGGGGGCCACGCGTTGCTGCTGCAGCGCGTCGGCCAGCGCGGCCGTGGCCGCCGACGGCGCGCGACCGTGCTCGGCTTGCAGGTACCGCGTCAGACGGTCATGGGCCGCCAGGCCGGCCGCCGCGTCCCCGCGCAGGTAGTGCACCCGCATCAGGGCCTGCCAGGCGTCCTCGCCGGCGCCGGGCTGCCGTGTCGCGTCCTCGGCCACCGTCAGCGCGGTGTCGAGGTCGCCGCCGGCCTCGGCCGCGCCGAGGGCCTGCTGCCAGCGGGCGCGCTGCGCGCCGGCCAGGGCCTCGCGCTGCGCCGCCAGCCAGGCACCGAACTCGTCGTCGCCCGCTGCGTGGCCGGTGAGCAGTTCGCCCTCGGCGGGCGCCAGCGTGACACCGGGCGCCAGTGCGAGGCGCTCCTGGCCGGCCACCAGCGGCTGGTCGAACTGCTGCCGGAACCGCACCAGCTGCTGGCGCAGGTTGCGCCGCGGGTCGCCCGAGTCCGGCCACAGCCAGACCGCCACGCGCTCGCGGGCGATGCCCGGCGCCAGGGCCGCGAGCGCGCACAGCGCAGCGGCACGGCGCTCGAGCACAACCTCGCGTCCGTCGGCGGTCACGACACGCGCGGTGCCGTGCAGGTGCAGCGTCAGCGGGGCCATCGGGCCGATGTTCGCATCCTCCTCAGGGCAGGCGGACGCGCACCAGCGTCTGGTCGGCGGTGAGCAGCAGGTCGCGCTCGCCGATGGCCCACACGCCGCGCGCGTTGCGCAGCACCGGGTTGGCGCCGAGCTGCAGCGCGCCGGCGCTGCCGCTGGTGCCCGCCACCGTGGTGACCTCGCCCGACGCGGAGACACGGCGCACCGTGTCGCCCGCGGCGCTGACCACGAACACCGTGCCGGCGGCCGTGACCGTCAACCACGCCGGGCTGGACAGCCGGGCCGCGGCGCCGGTGGCATCGACATGGCCCGCCACGCCGGCACTGCCGGCCAGCGTGACGAGGTCGCCCGCCGGCGACAGGCGGCGGATCAGGTGGTTGAACTGGTCGGCCACGTACAGGTTGCCGGCGCCGTCGAACGCCAGTCCGGACGGCCCGGACAGGCGTGCTGCGGTGCCGTTGCCGTCGACGCTGCCCTGGACGCCCGGCAAGCCGGCCACCGTGGTCACCACGCCCGCCGGCGTGATGCGCCGGATGACGTGGTTGCCCCAGTCGGACACGTACACGTTGTCCGAGGCGTCGATCGCCAGGCCGTTCGGGTTCGAGAAGCGGGCGGCCGCCCCGGTGCCGTTGGCGCTGCCCGGCGTGCCGGGGCTGCCGGCGAAGGTGGTCACCGTGCCGTTGGGTGCGATGCGGCGCACGACATGGTTGTCCCAGTCCGACACGAACACGTTGCCGGCGCTGTCGAAGGCCAGGCCGCCGTTGCCGTTGAACGACGCTGCGGTGCCCACGCCGTCGGCGTAGCCGAAGCTGCCGGAACCGGCCAGCGTGGACACCACGCCGGCGGTGGACACCAGGCGCACCGCACTGTTGCCGAAGTCGCCGACGGCGATGCGGCCGTCGCTGGCGCGGGTCAGGTAGTTGGGGGTGTTGAACCGGGCCGCGGCGCCAGGGCCGTCGACGTTGCCGATGGTGCCGGCGCTTCCGGCCATCAGGTCCGCGCGCGTCTGCACCACCCGCAGCTGCGCCGCGCCGCTGGTGGCGCTGCCGGCGGTGTTGGTGGCGACCGCGGCGAAGGCGACGCCGACGCAGTCGGCCGTCACGTTGCTCAGCGTCAGCGTGCCGGCACCGGTGACATGGTCGAAGCGGCACAGGCCCTGCGTGTGCGTGCCGCTGGCCGGCAGGGCCGTGGCGTCGACGGTCCAGCTGATGGTGGGGGCCGGCGTGCCGCTGGCGGCGGCGGTGAACACGATGGAACCGGACGCGAAGTCCTGATTGGCGGGCTGCTGCGTGATCGCCGGCGCCACGGTGGCCGGCGCGGGCGGGACCGGGTCGTCCGCGTCGCCGCCGCAGGCCGCCAGGGCGGTCAGTGCGGCCAGGGTGATGGGCGAGGCAAGTCGTGCAAGGGCAGGGAAGCGGCGCATGGGCGTCTCCGTTGAGAGGGTGCGCCCGTTGTAGGAATCAGGGCGTCACGCGAGCGTCACGCGCCGCGTGGCGCCGGCCCCACGATCGTGGGGGCGGTGTCGGCGTGCCGGCTAGGCGCCGTCGTCCGCGTCGAGCGCGCGGGCCACCTTCATGCGCTTGAACGCTCCCGACGCATAGCGCGTCACATGGGCGTAGTGGCGCTGCTTCAGATCGTGCGCCATCGCGGCATAGGCGTCCTCCAGCCCCGGCGCGACCTGGAAGCCGTCGTAGTTGACGACGACGTCCACCCGGTGCCCGATGCCGCGGCACAGCGCGTCCACCGCGGCGCGGATGGCGTCGATGTCGGCCGCCTGCCGCACCTGCAGGTGGCGGAAGTTCAGGAACAGCGTGTCGCGCTGCGCGTCGTAGTGCAGGCGGCGCGGCAGGTCGGGGTCGAGCAGGCGGTGCCGCAGGCCCATCGGCGCGTCGCGGAACAGCGCGTCGTCCATCGGCCGCGGCGTGCCGTCCACGCGCGGCGCGAAGCCCATGCGGTCGAGCACGTCGCGCCGCACGTCGATGCCCGGTGCCACCTCGGCCAGCGTCAGGCCCCCGGCGCCGAGCTCGAACACGCAGCGCTCGGTGACGTAGAGCACGCGCTGGCCGCGCGCGGCGGCCTGGCGTCCGGCGAACGTCACCTGCTGCACCTGCGCGCCGAACTTGAAGGAACGGCCCTCGCGCACGATGGACAGTCGCCCGTCGGCGGCCTTCACCTCCAGCCCGCCGGCGCTGAAGGTGCCGGCGAACACCACCGTGCGCGCGTTCTGCGAGATGTTGATGAAGCCGCCCGCGCCGGCCAGCCGCGTGCCGAAGCGGCTCACGTTCACGTTGCCGTGCGCGTCGCACTCGGCCATGCCCAGCACCGCGAGGTCCAGGCCGCCGCCGTCGTAGAAGTCGAACTGCTGGTTCTGGTCGATCACCGCCTCGACGTTGACGCCGGCCCCGAAGTCCAGCCCGCCGGCGGGCACGCCGCCGACGATGCCCGGCTCGGCGGTGAGCGTGATCAGGTCGGTGACGCGCTCCTCGTTGGCCACCGCCGCCACGCCCTCGGGCATGCCGATGCCCAGGTTGACCACGCCGTCCACCGGCAGCTCGAGCGCGCAGCGGCGCGCGATCACCTTGCGCTCGTCCAGCGCCAGCGCAGGCAGCGAATCGAGCGGCACCTGGATCTCGGCCGCGAACGCGGGCGAGTAGGCGGTGGCATAGGTCTGGCGGTGATGCTCCGCGTCGGCCACCACCACCGCGTCCACCAGCGTGCCGGGCACGCGCACCTGGCGCGGATGCAGCGAGCCGGCGCGCGCGATGCGCTCCACCTGCGCGATCACCACGCCGCCGGAGTTGTGCGCGGCCATCGCCATCGCCAGGTTGTCCAGCGTCAGCGCCTCGCGCTCCATCGTGATGTTGCCGTGCGTGTCGGCGGTGGTGCCGCGGATGAAGGCCACGTCGATCGGGAACGCCTTGTAGAACAGCCATTCCTGGCCGTCGAGTTCCATCACGCGCACGAGGTCCTCGGTGGTGGCGGCGTTGAGCTTGCCACCCTGCAACCGCGGGTCGACGAAGGTGCCCAGGCCCACGCGCGACAGGTGCCCCGGCTTGCCGGCGGCGATGTCGCGGTACAGGTGCGAGATCACGCCCTGCGGCAGGTTGTAGGCCTCGATCCGGTTGGCCACCGCCAGCGCACCCACCTTCGGGATCAGTCCCCAGTGCCCGCCGACCACGCGGCGCAGCAGCCCGTCCTGGCCGAGCCGGTTCAGGCCGCGGTCGCCGCCGTCGCCCTGGCCGGCGGCGAACACCAGCGACAGCCCGCGCGGCTCGCCCGACGCCGCGAAGCGCCGCGCCAGCGCTGCCAGCAGCTCGTCGGGCGTGCCGATGCCGACGAAGCCCGACGTGGCCAGCGTGTCGCCCGGCTGCACCAGGGCGGCGGCCTCGTCGGCGGTGATGATCTTGTGGCGCATGCGTCAGCCGCTGGCGGCGACCAGGTCGAGTTCGACGGTGGCGTTCTTCGGTAGTTGGTACACGCCGATCGACGTGCGGGCATGCGCGCCCGCGGGCCCCAGCACCTGCACCAGCAGGTCCGACGCGGCGTCGGCCACCTCGCTCTGCTGCGTGAAGGTCTCGGTGCACTGCGTGTACACGTTGACCTTGATCACCGAGCGGACCGCTTCCAGGCTGCCCAGCTCGCGCTGCAGCAGCGCCAGCGCACGCAGGGCGCAGATGCGGGCGGCATGGCGTGCCTGCTCCAGCGTGACGTCGGCCCCGGCGCGGCCGGTCACCACCACCTGCGTGCCCACCCGGGGCACCTGCCCGCTGACGTGCAGCAGATGGCCGTCGCGCGCGACGCCGATGTAGTTGCCGCCGAGACGGATCTCGCCGTCGAAGCTGCAGCCCAGGGCCCGTGCGGCGTCGGCGAAGGCGTTGTCTCGTGACATGGGGTTTCGGGGGCGATCCCGGGTCGGCCTTGCGGTGCGCACAGGGTACACCGTGGCTGCTTGATGCAGGTCAAGGCCCGGCAGGGGGGCGCTGGCTACCTTGCCGGGTCCCCCGACAACCCTTGGCGGCCCTTCCGATGCTCGACCACCTCGATCCCGCGCTGCAGCCCCTGTGGCAGCGCAGCGGCCTGGCGCCGCTCGTCATCCGCGGGCGCGCGCTGCTGCCGGTGGTGCAGGGCGGCATGGGCGTGGGCGTGTCGGCGCACCGGCTGGCGGGCAGCGTGGCCGCGCAGGGCGCGGTGGGCACCTTGTCGGCGATCGACCTGCGCCGCCACCACCCGGACCTGATGGCGCGCAGCGCCGAGCACGGCACCGGCCCCGGCGCCAAGGAGGCGATCAACGAGGCCAACCGCGAGGCGCTGCAGCGCGAGATCGCCGCGGCGCGCACGCTGGCGGCGGGGCGCGGCCTGCTGGCCGTGAACGTGATGCGAGCGGTGGACGACTACACCGCGCTGGTGCGCACGTCGCTCGAGGCCGGCATCGACGCCGTGGTGGTGGGTGCCGGCCTGCCGCTGGACCTGCCCGACCTGGCGCGCGAGCATCCGCAGGTGGCCCTGGTGCCGATCCTGTCCGACGCGCGCGGCATCGCGCTGGTGGTGAAGAAGTGGGAGCGCAAGCAGCGCGTGCCCGACGCCATCGTGATCGAGCATCCGCGCTGGGCCGGTGGGCACCTCGGCGCCGCCAAGATCGAGGACCTTTCCGACACCCGCTTCGACTTCGAGCGCGTGCTGCCCGAGGCGATCGCCTTCCTGCGCGGCGCCGGCATCGAGCGCGACGTGCCGCTGATCGTGGCCGGCGGCATCCGCACCTTCGAGGACATCGCCCGCGTGCAGTCGCAGGGCGCGGCCGCGGTGCAGCTGGGCACGCCCTTCGTGGCCACCGAGGAATGCGACGCGCACGACAACTTCAAGCGCGTGCTGGCCGGCGCGCGCGACGAGGACGTGGTGGAGTTCACCAGCGTGGCCGGCCTGCCGGCGCGCGCGGTGAAGACACGCTGGCTGACCAACTACCTCGACGCGCTGCCACGCCTGCAGGCCGCGGTGCACAAGAAGGCGCGCTGCACGCTGGCCTTCGACTGCCTGGCGCAGTGCGGCCTGCGCGACGGCCTGCCGGGCTGGGGCCAGTTCTGCATCGACCAGCGCCTGGCTTCCGCGCTGCGCGGCGAAACGGACAAGGGCCTGTTCTTCCGCGGCGCCGGCGCGCTGCCCTTCGGCGAGCGCATCGCCACGGTGCGCGCGCTGATCGAGCGCCTGCTCACTCCCGGCATGGCCCTCGGCGCGGCCTAAAGCCGCTGGCAGACCCTGCTGCCGTCGAGTCCTTGGCCGAGCGCTGGCGCGTCGCCGTGATCTATGCTGAAGTGTCCACCGCGGCACGCGGCCGGCGGCCTGCCCGGGCCCGCGCGGCCACGCCCCGACGCCATGCACCGCCCTTCCTTCGCCCCACGCTCCTGCCCCACCGCGCCCGCCCGGCGGCGCGGTGCCTGACATGGGGCGGCGCCATGGACCGGAGCGCCTGTGCTGACGCGCCTGGCGGCCCTGGTGCTGTGGCGCACGCTGGCGCTGGTGTGCGTGGCGCTCGGCGTGGTGGGGCTGTTCCTGCCCGTGCTGCCGACCACGCCGTTCTTGCTGGTGGCGGCCTGGGCCGCGGGCCGCGGCTGGCCGCAGTTCGAGGCCTGGCTGCTGGTGCATCCGCACCTGGGTCCGCCGATCCGGCGCTGGCGCGACCACCGCGCGGTGCCGCGGCGCGCCAAGTGGGCGGCGAGCTTCACCATGGCGGCCAGCGTCGGCCTGATCGCCGTGTCGTCCGCGCCCCAGCCCGTGAAGTGGCTGGTGCCGCTGTTCCTGCTGGCCGTGGCGCTGTGGTTGTGGCGCCGGCCGGAAATCTGACCCCGCGGGCGCGGCCGTGCCGCGCCCGCCCTCCTCGAAAGACATCGCCATGAAGACGAAGACCTCCGCGCCGCGCGTTGCGGCGCTGCCGGCGCAACCCATCAGTGCCGAGGTACTGCGCGACAAGTACGCCAAGGACAGCGAAACCACCATCGACGACGTGCTGCGCCGCGTGGCGCGCGCGCTGGCGCAGGCCGAGCCCGAGGCGCTGCGCACCCACTGGCAGGAGCGCTTCCTGCAGGCGCTGCAGGGCGGCTTCATCCCGGCCGGGCGCATCCAGTCGGCGGCCGGCACCGAGCTGGCCGCCACGCTGATCAATTGCTTCGTGCAGCCGGTGGGCGATTCCATCCGCCACGACGAGGACGGCCACCCTGGCATTTACACCGCGCTGGCCGAGGCCGCCGAGACCATGCGCCGCGGCGGCGGCGTGGGCTACGACTTCTCGCGCATCCGGCCCGCCGGCGCGTGGGTGGCGGCCACGCGCAGCAACGCGTCCGGCCCGGTGAGCTACATGCGCGTGTTCGACCGCTCCTGCGAGACGGTGGAATCCGCCGGCTCGCGGCGCGGCGCGCAGATGGGCGTGCTGCGCTGCGACCACCCGGACATCGAGGCCTTCATCCACGCCAAGGACCAGGGCGACCTGGCCAACTTCAACATCTCGGTGGGCGTGACCGACGCGTTCATGCAGGCGGTGCGCGATGGCACCGACGTGGAACTGGTGCACCGCGCCGAGCCCGGCCCGGCGGTCAAGGCGGCCGGCGCCTGGCAGCGCGACGACGGGCTGTGGGTCTACCGCAAGCTGCCGGCGCGCGCGCTGTGGGACCAGGTCATGCGGTCCACCTACGACCACGCCGAGCCCGGCGTGCTGTTCCTCGACGCGATCAACCGCGACAACAACCTCGCCTACTGCGAGACCATCACCGCCACCAACCCCTGCGCCGAGCAGCCGCTGCCGGCCTACGGCTGCTGCTGCCTCGGCTCGATCGACCTCACCCGCTTCGTGCAGCGGCCGTTCGAGGCCGACGCCGCGTTCGACGAGGCGGGCTTTGCCGCGCTGGTGCGGGTGGCCGTGCGCATGCTGGACAACGTGCTCGACGTGTCGCTGTGGCCGCTGCCGGCGCAGCGCGACGAGGCCATGTCCAAGCGCCGTGTGGGCCTGGGCTTCACCGGCCTGGGCGACGCGCTGGTGATGCTGGGCCTGCGCTACGACACCGAGCCGGCGCGCGCGATGGCCGCCCGCATCGCCGCGGCGATGCGCGACGCCGCCTACGACGCGTCGGTGGACCTGGCCGCCGAGCGCGGCGCGTTCCCGCTGTTCAACGCCGACCTGTACCTGGCCGGCGGCCGCTTCGCGTCGCGCCTGCCCGCGGCGCTGAAGGAGCGCATCCGCACGCACGGCATCCGCAACTCGCACCTGCTGTCGATCGCGCCCACCGGCACCATCAGCCTGGCCTTCGCCGACAACGCCAGCAACGGCATCGAGCCCGCGTTCAGCTGGACCTACACCCGCAAGAAGCGCGACCCGGACGGCCGCCTCGTGGAGCACGCGGTGGAGGACCACGCCTGGCGTCTGTACCGCCATCTCAAGGGCGCGGACGCGCCGCTGACCGACGCCTTCGTCACCGCGCTGGAGATGAGCGCGCAGGCACATGCGCAGATGGTGGCCGCGGTGGCGCCGTGCATCGACACGTCGATCAGCAAGACGGTGAACGTGCCGGCCGACTACCCCTATGCCGACTTCGAGCAGCTCTACCAGCAGGCCTGGTCGCTGGGCCTCAAGGGCCTGGCCACCTACCGGCCCAACGCGGTGATCGGCAGCGTGCTGTCCACCCAGCCGGCGCCGCTGCAGGTGGCCGCGGGCGACGCCAACCGGCGCCTGGCCATCGAGGCGCCGCGCACGCCGGTGCTGGCGTCGCTGCGCTGGCCGGGCCGGCCCGACCTGCCCGCCGGCAACGCGGCGTGGAGCTTCATGATCCGCCATCCGCACGGCGAGTTCGCGCTCTTCGTGGGCGAGGTGGCCGGCGTGGGCGAGGGCGCGGAGGCGGGCGCGAGGCCGCAGCCCTTCGAGGTGTGGGTCAACGGCGCCGAGCAGCCGCGCGGCCTGGGCGCGCTGGCCAAGACGCTGTCGATGGACCTGCGCGCCGCCGATCCGGCGTGGCTGGAGCTCAAGCTCGACGCGCTGGCCACCGTGGCCGAGGAGCGGCCGTTCGACATGCCGTTCCCGCCGCACGGCGAGCGGCGCCTGTTCCCCGGCGTGGTGGCCGCCACCGCGGCCGTGGTGCGCTGGCGCTGCGAGCAGCTCGGCGCGCTGCCGCCGCCGTCAGGCGCCGCCACGCCGGTGATGGACGCGCTGTTCGCGCGCGACGAGCCGCACACCGACACCTCGGGCACCCTGGCCTGGGCGGTGGACGTGGACAACCCCGCCAGCGGAGAGCACTTCACCGTGCTGCTGAAGGAGGTGACGCTGCCCGGCCCCGACGGCGTGCCCATCACGCGGCCCTGCGCACTGTCGCTGTCGGGCAACTACCCGCGCGCGCTCGACGGCCTGGCGCGCCTGCTGTCGCTGGACATGCGCGTGATCGACCCGGCGTGGATCGGCATGAAGCTGCGCAAGCTGCTCAACTATGCCGAGCCGCTGGGCCACTTCATGGCTTTCGTGCCGGGCCAGCGTCGCCAGCAGACCTGGCCCTCCACCGTGGCCTACCTGGCGCGGCTGGTGATCCACCGCTACGCCATGCTCGGCGTGCTGGACGAGGACGGCTTCCCGCTGCGCGAGATGGGCGTGCTGGCCGTGCCCGACAAGGGCCGCGACACGCCGCGCCCGCAGGCCGGCCGGCCCTGCCCCGAGTGCGGCAACGCGACGCTGATCCACAAGGACGGCTGCGACTTCTGCACCGCGTGCGGGTATGTGGGGCAGTGCGGGTGAGGTTGGCGGCGGTGCGTTGATGCGCCCTGTGTGGCGCACGAGCGTGCCCAATGCAGAGCGGCGATTTGTCGAGCCTCGCACCGGCAGGGTCGCGTGGCCACCGGGCTGGCGAGCATCGACGCGGACTTGCGCGGAAATCCTTGCACCGGGTCAAGGCGGCGCGGCGCGCCGCGCCGCACAGTGGTCACGCATGAAACCCAGCGCACGGCCCGCCAGTCCTCGTGAACGCCTCCCTGCAGCAGCTTGACGTCAGGCAGGTTCCGTTCTGGCGGCGCCTGGACGCGGTGCTGGCAGCCTGCGACCGGCTCGAGGCCGGGGAAGCGCTGGAACTGCTCGTGGACATCGACCCATCGCCCCTGCACAGCTATCTCGACGCCACTCGCCAGCCGGCCTTCGCCTGGGAAGTGCTCGAAGGCGGCCCGGACACCTGGCGCGTCAGGTTGTATCGCACGGGCTCCGAGGCTGCATGATGCGTCGCAGCGCCCGCGTCATCTCGATCGCACCCGCGTCCACGCCGGACGCCGTGGCGCCGCAGCAGACGGCGCCATGGCGCGCCGCGCGTCTTCTCGACGCGCCGCATCGGCTGGCGTTCTTCGCCGCCGCAGTGAACATGACCGCGCTGGCCGTGTGGTGGCTGCTGGCCCTGGTGGCGCGCTACGCAGGGTGGCCCGTGCCCTGGGCGGTGCCGCCCGGTGCCGCCCATGCGCTGGCCCTGTCGATGGGCTTCATGCCACTGTTCATCGTCGGCTTCGCGTTCACTGCCGGGCCGCGCTGGCTCGGCCTGCCGGCGGTGGCCGCCGGCGCATTGCTGCGACCCGTGCTTGCGATGGTGGCGGGGTGGGCGGTGGCCCTGGTCGGATTTCACGCGTCGGCCGCGCTGGCCGGAGCGGGGGTGCTGTGCGCAGCGCTGGGCTGGCTGGCCGTGATGGGGCGCTTCGCGCGCATGGTGGCGGCAAGCGGCGCACCCGACCGGATGCATGCGCGCGGCGTGCTGGTGGCCGGCATCGTCGGCGCGGTGGCCATGCTGCTGGGTGCTGTGGCCGTGGTGTTCGCGCAGGTCGACCTTGCGCGTGTGGCGGCCCTGGCCGCGATCTGGTGGTTCCTGGCGCCGACCTTCACCGTGGTGGCCCACCGCATGCTGCCGTTCTTCACTGCCGGCGTGCTGCCCGAGCGGCCCCCGTGGCGGCCGGACTGGGAGCTGCATGCCCTGCTGGCCACGTTGGTGGCCGCCGGCGCGGGCGATCTGGCGTCGCTGGTGTCCTGGGCTGAGCCTCGGATGCTGCACGGCGCGGTGGCCGCGCTGACCGCGCCGGGCGCCGCGCTTGCGCTGTGGCTTGCCCTGCGCTGGGGCCTGTGGCCGGCGCGGCGCCAGGGACTGCTGGCGATGCTGCACTGGGGCTTTGCCTGGCTCGGCGTGGCACTGACGCTGCTGGCCGCGTCGCACGGCCTGGCGGCCTGGCGCGGCGGCTTCCCGCCGCTGGGCCTGGCGCCGCTGCACGCACTGACCCTGGGCTATCTGGGCGCTACGCTGGTGGCGATGATCACACGCGTGTCGGCTGGGCACAGCGGCCGGCCCGTGGCCGCCGACGCCATCGCGTGGCGCCTGTACTTCGCGCTGCAGGCGGCGGCGCTGCTGCGCGCGGCCGCCGCGGTGTGGGTCGGGCTGCCCACTGCGGTGCTGTTGCTGGCGGCTGGGCTGTGGGCGGTGGCCGGTGCTGGTTGGGCCTGGCGCTATGGCGGCTGGCTGGGCCGACCCCGGGCCGACGGTCGGCCCGGATAGCGCCTGGACGTCACGCCGCCCCAGGGCCTCAAACCGACCGCCCACAGGCACCGGACCGACCGCCTCAGCGCGTCAGGCGGGCATACAGCGAGGCCAGGCGCATCGGCAGCTCGGCCGGGCGCCGCACCCAGGCCCAGCCGCCGGGCCCGAACAGCCGGGGCATCACGTCGCCGGCGTCGGCGTCGATCGACAGCGCAAAGGGCAGCAAGCCGGCGCGACGCGCCTCGATCACGGCCTGTCGTGTGTCCTCTACACCCCATCGCCCCTCGTAGCCGTCCAGGTCATGCGGCTTGCCGTCGGTCAGCAGCAGCAGCAGGCGCTGGCGCTCCGGCCGCTGCGACAAGCGCCGCGTGCCGGCGCGCAGCGCCGCGCCCATGCGGGTGTAGTAGCCCGGCGACACGGCCCCTACGCGCGCCAGCGTCGGCGCGGCCCAGCGCTCGTCGAAGGCCTTGATCTCGTGCAGCCGCAGCGTGCGCCGCACCGAGCTGAAGCCCAGCATCGCGAACGCGTCGCCGCTGCCGGCCAGCGCTTCGCCGAACACGAACAGCGACTCGCGCACCACGTCCACCACGCGCTGGGTGTCGTTCACATGCGCGTCAGTGGACAGCGACAGGTCCGCCAGCAGCAGCGTGGCCAGCTCGCGCTGCTCGCGCGTGCGGCGCAGGTACAGCCGATCGTCGGGCGCGCCGCTCGCATCGCCCTGCGCCCGCACCCAGGCGTCGATGTCGATCGACTCGCCGTCCGGTCGGCCGCGCTGCCAGCGCGGCACGGAGCGCTGCATCTGCAGGCGCTGCCGCACGCACGCCGCATGCGCCCGAAGCGCGGGCGGTGCCACCCACGGCGGCGCGTCGCGGGCCACTAGCGGCTGCACCTGCACGCGGCCGGGCTCGAGCCGACGCGAATTCGGGCTCCACTCGGGTAGCCGCTCGCCGGGCCCGGCGGGCAGGTCGTCGGCGGCGGCGCTGGGCAGGTCGAGGTCGAAGCGCACGCGCGATGCGAGGCTCGCCCGGTCGCCCCGTTGCAGCGCCAGGACTTCCAGTTCCTCGGCGGCCACCGTGGCGCTGCCGTCGTCGCTGTCGTCGTCAGCGCGGTCGATCGACATCGGGTCGGCAAAGGTCTTGAGCGATTCCGCCTTGGCGGCGAGCAGCAGGGGTGCGCGCGCCGCGTCGCGGCTTGCCGCTCGGGCCCGGCGACGACCCTGCGCCGCCGCGGCCTGGCCACCAGCGCAGCCTGCCTCGGCCGCCGCTGCGGCCGGATCGAGCGCCGCATGTCCGGCACCGCAGGGCAGCAGCCAGCTCCACACCGGCGCCACGTCGGCGGGCTGCAGGTCGGCAGTGACTTCGCCAGCGGCTGTCGAGCCGACGCGCGCATCGGGGCCGCCGTCGTCGAGGCAGGTCATCGCCCGGCTCACCCGCAGCTCGGCGCTGTCGGGTGCCGGGGCGCGTGGGCGAGCCGCCAGCTCGGCGCGACGCAGCGCCTGCCAGCGCGCCCGCAGGCCGGGAAAGCGCTGCAGTGCGGCGTCTGCCCCCGCCAGGTTGGCCGGGACCCAGGGCGCCGACGCGTCGATCGACCCGGCCAGCGCCGCCCACCAGAGGTAGAGGTCTCGATTGAGCGACGCGTCGTCGAACACGGCCACCTGTTGCGGCAATGCCAGCACGTCCGCGTCGATCTGGGGCAACGCCACGCGGCCGCCGGCCCCGGCCACGCGCTGCCAGAACCCGCGCGGCCCGCCGACGCGCACCGGCGCGGCCACGGCGATGCGCTGCTGGGCGCCGCCGGCATGCATCAGCAACGTCAGGGCTGGCAGGCAGTCGGCCAGCCGAACTTCGTGCGCGGAATGCGCACCGGCCGCCCGTCGCGTCGCGAAACGATGCCACTGGAGGCCGACCCACTCTTCCATGACGTCAGCGCGCCGCGCTCAGGGTCGAGGGGGACGACGTTGCAGCCTGCGGCCGCGCCAGGACTGCCGTCCGCGCTGCGCCGTCGGGCCGCGCGCGCAGCGTCTCGCGCAGTGCGTCAGCGCCCACGCGCCAGGCCAGATTGGGCGCGCTGGCGTCGCGCGCGTGCGACTGCGCACACTGGTTGGCGCAGCGGCCGCACTGGACGCAGGCGAACATCAGCCGCTTGATGCGGCGCGGCTGAAGCCGCATCGGGCAGGCGCTGTCGCAGGCGCTGCCTTCCGGCGCGCGCTCGGTGCGGCAGTCGCGGCAGTCGGCGGCGCGGGCGCGGTCGAAGGTCATCACCAGCGCCTTCGGATTGGCCATCCAGGCCAGGCTCTGGAAGAACCCGACGGCACAGCCGAAGCGGCAGAACAGATGGCGCGCAAACATCAACTCGGCGCTGAACAGTGCGGCGGCGATGGCGACGAAGCGGGCCTGGTTGGGCGTGAGGCTCGTGTGCAGCAGGCCGTGCCAGACCTCGCCCGGCGGCAGAAGGTAGGTCAGCAGCGTTACGCTCCAGAGCAGGCCGAAGACCACGCAGGCCGGCGCCCACACCAGCCACCAGCGCCGCCGCGGCTGGCGCGCGCCGAGGGCTGTGGGAGCACTGTCCCACAGGCTCAGGCGACCACAGGCGCGGTGCAGCAGATCGTTGAGCAGCTCGACGAGCGAGAAGTGCGGGCACAGCCAGCCGCAGTACAGGCGGCCCCAGCGCCAGGCCACGAACATCAGGCCTGCAGCCAGCGCCAGCAGCGGCACGATGCCGCGCAGCAGGATGCCCAGCGCCGCGTCGGTGGCCGAGGCCCGGCCCTGCAGGAAGGCGTCGATGCCCAGCGACCAGGGCCGGCCCAGCACCCACAGCTGGGCCTGGTGCAGGTCGAAGCGAAGCAGGTCGAGTGCAGGTGCGACGAGGAACAGCACGAAGAACCCCACCTGCGTCGCGCGGCGGGCGCGCTGCAGGCGGGCGTACCGGGCCTCAGGCGCCGAGCACGGCACGCTGCACCTCCTGCAGCGCCTGCAGGGTGGCCGCATCGTCGGTGAGCGACTCCAGCACTGCCGCATGGCAGGCGGCGCCCAGGCCCAGGCCGCGTGCGTGCAGGCGGGCCGCCATCACCAGCAGCCGCGTGCTGGCGGTCTCCTCGAGATCGTGCTCGGTCAGTCGGCGCAAGGCGCCGCCGAGCTGCACCAGTCTCGTGGCCACGGCGGCGTCGCAGCCGCCTTCGGCGGCGACGATGCGCGCCTCGAGCGCCGGCTCGGGGTAGCCCAGGCTCACCGCCACGAAGCGCTGTCGCGTGCTGGGCTTCAGGCCCTTGAGCACGTTCTGGTAGCCCGGGTTGTAGCTGACCACGAGCATGAAGCCGGGCGCCGCAGCCAGCAGTTCGCCGGTGCGGTCCAGCGGCAGCATGCGCCGGTCGTCCGCCAGCGGGTGCAGCACCACGGTGATGTCCTTGCGCGCCTCGACCACCTCGTCGAGGTAGAAGATGGCGCCTTCGCGCACGGCGCGCGTCAGCGGCCCGTCGCACCAGCGCGTGCTGCCGCCGGTGATCAGGTGGCGCCCGGTGAGGTCGACAGCACCCAGGTCGTCGTGCCCGCTGACGGTGACCAGCGGCCGCTGCAGCCGCACCGCCATGTGTTCCACCAGGCGCGTCTTGCCGCAGCCTGTGGGGCCCTTGAGCAGCAGGGGCAGGCGGGCCTCGAAGGCCTGCTCGAACAGGGCGCACTCGTCGCCCTGAGCAGCGTAGTAGGGCAGCCCGCGCAGGCGGCGGGCGCTGGCGGCGGCTTCCATGCCGAGCCTCAGGCGGCCTGCAGGGCAGAGGGGCCGGCCGCCTGCTTCGACGGCGCGACGAAGAAGCTGGCCAGGAAAGTGGCCAGTCCGACCAGGAAGCCCAGGCCACCACCGACACGCACCCAGTAGAAGAAGCGCAGCTGGTCCTGCGTGACCATGAAGCCCATGGCGCCCTCCGCCGGGATGCGCTGCAGCCACACCTGCAGGATGCCCGCGCCGGTGAGTGCCAGCACCATCACGCCCATGCCGATGGTCATGATCCAGAAGCTCCACATCTCCATCGCCTGCGCGCGCGGGTGGGCGGCCTCGCCCTGGCCGCGCAGCATCGGCATGGCGTAGCTGATCATCGCGACGACCACCAGCACGTAGGCGCCGTAGAAGGCCAGGTGGCCGTGCGCGGCCGTGACCTGCGTGCCGTGGGTGTAGTAGTTGACGGGGCTCAGGGTATGGATGAAGCCCCACAGGCCGGCGCCCAGGAAACCCATCACCGCGCAGCCCACGGTCCACAGCACGGCGGCCTGGTTAGGATGCTCGCGCTTGCGCCGCTGCACCATGTTGAAGGCAAACAACGTCATCATGAAGAACGGGATCGGCTCGAGCGCGCTGAAGACGCTGCCCACCCACTGCCAGTACTCAGGCAGGCCGATGAAGTAGAAGTGGTGGCCGGTGCCGAGGATGCCGGTAACC
Organism: Aquabacterium sp. T101; assembly: GCF_057219775.1. NCBI lineage: Bacteria > Pseudomonadati > Pseudomonadota > Betaproteobacteria > Burkholderiales > Sphaerotilaceae > Aquabacterium > Aquabacterium sp. T101. The sequence goes on along the minus strand of NZ_JBXVVZ010000002.1, from coordinate 510,305 downwards.
AGCGCGAAGGTGATGATGAGGTAGAGCCATTTGTCGATCACCTCCCGGTCCACGCCGGTGGTCTTGACCAGCAGGAAGGCGAGCAGCGCGCCGAGGATCAGCTCCCACACGCCTTCGACCCACAGGTGGACCACGAACCACCAGTACATCTTGTCGCGCACCAGGTTGCTCGGGTTGACGAAGCTGAACAGGAACAGCAACGCCAGGCCCCACAGGCCCGTCAGCAGCACCAGGCTGATCGCGGTCTTGCGGCCCTTCAGCACGGTCAGGCTGATGTTGTACAGAAAGCCCAGGGCCACCACCACGATGCCCACCTTGGTGGGCAGCGGCTGCTCCAGGAACTCGCGCCCCATCGTGGCCAGCCAGTCGTTGCCGGTGGCCGCGGCCAGCGTGGCGTAGGGCACCAGCAGATAGCCCAGGATGGTGAGCGCGCCGGCAGCCAGGAAGACCCAGAAGAGCGCCCGGGCCAGCGCCGGGCTGTGCAGCTCAGTCTGCGCCTCCTCGGGCACCAGGTAATAGGCGCTGCCCATGAAGCCCATCAGCAGCCACACGATGAGCAGGTTGGTGTGCACCATGCGTGCGATGTTGAACGGGATTGCGGGGAACAGCAGGTCGCCCACGAGGTACTGCAGGCCGAGTGCGACGCCGAAGACGATCTGCCCGACGAACAGCGCCAGCGCGCCGACGAAGTACAGGCGGGCCACCGACTGCGACTGGAACTTGAGATGGGGGTTGGTCATGTCTGTGCTCCTCAGCCTTCGATGTTGGGCGGCCACTTCGCGGTGTCCACGCGGCTGGTCCACTTGAGAAACTCCACCAGGTCGTCCAGCTGCTGCTCGCTGAGGTGGAACTGCGGCATCTGGCGCCGCCCCGGGGCCTGCGTCGGCTGTGCCTTCATCCAGGCCTTGATGAACTCGGCGCCGCCGTCCTTGCCGCCCCGGCGCACGTAGACGTTGCCCAGTTCGGGCGCGAAGTACGCGCCTTCGCCCAGCAGCGTGTGGCAGCCGATGCAGTTGCGCGTCTCCCAGACGTGCTTGCCGCGCGCCACCGCCGGCGTGACCTCGGCCGCGTTGGAGCGTTGCGGGATGCGCTGCTCGGTGTGCAGGATCAGCCCCGCGAACAGCAGCACGAAGAAGGCCGTGCCGACGTAGAAGATGTTGCGCGCTGCGGCGCTGGTGAAGCCCTGGCTCATGGAGCCTCCGTGGGTTGGTTTCGATGTGGCTTGCAGGTTAGGCAGCGGGGCTGGTGGCGTCCTTGAAGCGGTTCAAGAAGGCCCGACGGCGCGGCCGCGCTTGCGCCGCGTCAATCCGGCGCGGGCTGGCGCTTCCAAAATCGGCGCGCCTACGGAGGGCCTGGCCATGGACCTGCGCGTCTTCAACATTCCCCGCTACCTGTCGATGCAGGCGCTGTTCAGCGACCTGAGTCCGGCCGAGCTCGACCGGCTGGCGCAGGGCTGCTCACTGCGGCGCTTCTCGCGCGGCGAGACCGTGTTCCTGGTGGGCGAGCCGTGCGAGGAGTTCCACGTCTGCGTCACCGGGCAGGTGAAGCTGTACGCGGTGTCGCCCGCCGGTGCGGAGAAGGTGATCGAGATCGTGGCCCCGGGCCACAGCTTCGCCGAGGCGCTGATGTTCACCGGCCGCCCGTACATCATCAACGCGCAGGCGCTCACCGACGCGCTGCTGCTGTCGGTGGCCAAGGCCGCGGTGGAAGGCGAGATCGCGCGCGACCCGCGTTTTGCGCTGCGCATGCTGGCGGGCATCTCGCGCCGGCTCCACGGCCTGGTTCACGACGTGGAGGTGTACGCGCTGCACAGCGGCCTGCAGCGCGTGATCGGATACCTGCTGCGCGACGTAGAGGCCGATGCCGCGGCAGGCGCCGAGCCGGTGACGGTGTCGCTGCCTGTGAGCAAGGCGACGATCGCGTCGCGGCTGTCGCTCACGCCGGAGTACTTCTCGCGCGTGTTGCACGAGCTGGAGGCGGTCGGCCTGGTGCGGATCGACAAGCGCGACATCCACATCCTGGACGCACAGGCGCTGGCCACCTACCGATCGCCCTGAGACGGCCGGTTCAGGGCGAGCGCGCAAAGCGCGCGATCACCCGCCGCACTTCCAGGTGCACCAGCAACTCGGCGCCGGGCACGGACACCAGCACGTGCGGCTGCGACGGCGTCTGCCCGTCTTCGGGCCGCAGGGCCGCCGCCGGCGCGGGCAGCCGCGTGCGACGCACGCCGAGGAAGCCTGGCGCGGGCACCGCCTCACCCAGGCGCCAGTCGTGCACCAGCCCGTCGTACACCGGCGGCGCGTCGGCATCGACCGACAGCTCCCACAGTTCGGGCAGGCCGGCGAACACGATGACGAAGCTGCGCCGCCGCGGCAGGTAGTGCACGTCGGCCACGCGGCCCGCTTCGTGCCCGCCCAGGTCGGCCGCCGGCAGCGTGCGGGCCACGCGGCCGGCGTCCCGCACGACCACCGCCGCGCCGTCGCCCTCGACACGCCAGCGACCGTCGGTCGACGCGGCTTGCGGCGCGGCGGCAACCGGCCCCCATGCGCACGCCACCAGCCCAGCGGCGACGATGGCGTGGACGAGGGTCATGATGCGAGGATCAGCTCGATGGCCTCGCGAAGGTCCTTGTCGCCGATCTTGTCTGCGCCGTTGGGCGACATCGGCACCGGCCCGTAGACGCCGCTGCCGCCCTTGCGCACCTTGTCGAACAGCTGCGCCGGCGCGGCGGCCTGACCCCTGTAGCGGACCGCGATGTCCTTGAACGACGGCCCCAACAACTTCCGGTCCTTGGCATGGCAGGCCATGCAGCCGGCCTTGTCCATCGCGGCCTGGGTCTGGGCCGACGCAGTGTGCGCCGCGGTGACCAGCAACGCGCCGGCTGCGGCGAGGCCGAGCGTGGAAAGGATCCTGTGTCTCATCTTTGTCCTCCTGCGACTGGCCCCCTGCGGGGAGGCTCAGTACACGTCCTTCTGGGTGTTGTAGACATTGAAGTGGCCGGTCGGCGTGACCAGGCGCGGGTCCTTGATCACAGCCTTGAGCTTGAGGGTCTTGTCGTCCACGATCACCAGCGCGCTTTGCTTGTTCTTGGCCGACCAGACCGCGAACCAGACCTCGTCGCCGGCGCGGTTGAACTCGGGCTGCACCACGCGCTTGGCACCGTCGTCCTTGATGTCGGCCCACTCGGCGATGGGCAGCACGGTGTAGCCCTTGTCGAGATTGCGTATGTCGTACACCACCACCGACTGCGAGATCTTGGGGTCGGGGTTCAGCGGCGCGTCCGAGTACAGGTGGCTGCTCTTCGGATGGCTCTTGATGAACAGCGCGCCACCGCCGGGGCCTTTGAGCTTGGCCACCTCCTTGAAGGCGTACTGCTTGTGCCGGGCCGGGTCGGTGCCGATCAGCGAGATCGTCTCGTCGCCCAGGTGCCCCGTGGCCCACACCGGGCCGAACTTCGGGTGCACGAGGTTGGCGCCGCGCCCAGGGTGCGGAATCTTGCCAACGTCGACCAGCGCCGCGAGCTTGCCTTCCTTCAGGTCGACCGCCGCGATCTTGTTGCTCTGGTTAGCCGCCACCATGAAGTAGCGCTTGGTGCTGTCGAGGCCACCGTCGTGCAGGAAGCGGGCCGTGCCGATGGTGGTCACCTTCAGCGCGTCGATGTTGCTGTAGTCCACCAGCAGGGTCTGCCCGGTCTCCTTCACGTTGACGACGAACTCGGGCTTGAAGTGGCTGCCCACGATGCTGGCCACACGGGGCTCGGGGTGGTACTCCTGCTTGTCCACGGTCATGCCGCGGGTGCCCACCACCTTGAGCGGCTCGAGCGTGTCGCCGTTCATGATCACGTACTGCGGGGGCCAATAGCTTCCGGCGATGGCGTACTTGTCCTCGAAGCCCTTGTACTTGCTCGTCTCGACCGAGCGCGCTTCCAGGCCGACGCGGATCTCGGCCACGTTGTCGGGCTTTTCCATCCACAGGTCGATCATGTTGATCTTGGCGTCGCGCCCGATCACGAACAGGTAGCGCCCTGACGCCGACAGTCGCGAGATGTGCACCGCGTAGCCGGTCTTGACGATGTTGATGATCTGCTTGGTGTCGCCGTCAATCAGCGCCACCTCGCCGGTGTCGCGCAGCGTGGTGGAGAAGATGTTCGCGATGTTGTAGGCGTTCATCTTCTTCTTCGGCCGTTGCGCCGGCGGCACGATCACCTTCCAGGTGGCCTTCATCTGCTCCATGCCGAACTCCGGCGGCGTCGGCGCGTCGTGCTGGATGTAGCGCGCCATCAGGTCCACCGTCTTCTCGTCCATTTCGCCGGACGTAAGCCAGTTGGGCATGCCCGCGGGCGAGCCGTACGCGATGAACACCTTCAGGTAGTCGGTGCCCTTGCCCTGGGTGATGTCGGGCGTGAGCGCCTTGCCGGTGGCTCCCTTGCGCAGCACGCCGTGGCAGCCGGCGCAGCGCTCGAAGTACACCTGCCGCGCACGCTCGAACTCCGCCTGCGTCATGGGCGGCGCCTTCGGGTTGGTGCTCTGGTACATGGCCTCGCCGGCCAGCGGCGACGCGCCGGCCTGGTAGTTCATCTCAGCCGGCGTCACAGTCTTCTTGTCCTGTGCCAGCGCCGGAGCGGCGGCCAGCAACGCGGCCAGGGATGCGGATACGACGCGCAGGGTTCTCATGGAGTTTCTCCTTCGTTGGTGCGGGGGCATCGTTGCGCGGTCGTGTCGCCGCGTCCTTGAACTGATTCAAGGGCGCATGCGTACGCCGGGCAGTGGGTGTCGCAAAAACGAACTGGTTCAAGGCTGCCGCGCGGCGCAGGCGCGAATCTGTGTGCATGGACACCCGAACTCCCCGCATCTCACGCCACCTCCCTGCTGCCCTGACGACTCCTTCGGCTCTGGCCCTGGCCCTCGCACTGGCGTGGCCCTTCGCCCAGGCTCGGGAGGCGCAGCCCGACGATGCCAGCCAGGTGATCGTGGTGACCGCCACCCGCCACGCCCTCGCGATGGTCGACGCGCCGGCGGCGATGAGCGTGATCACGCGCGCGCAGATCGCCGAGCGCGGCGCCGACAACGTGCTCGAAGCCATCCGCGGCGAGTCCGGCGTGGCCGTGTTTGGTCGCACCATCGGCGGCCGCAAGGGTGTGAGTCTGCGAGGCATGGACTCGCGCCACACGCTGTTCCTGGTCGACGGCATGCGCATCGGCGCCAGCGACGGCGTCATCGGCCACACCGACTTCCAGCTCGACTGGGTGCCCGTGGAGGAGATCGAGCGCATCGAGATCGTGCGCGGCCCGCTGTCGGCGCTGTACGGCGCCGAGGCGCTAGGTGGTGTGCTGCACATCGTGACGCGCCGACCGGCGGCGCGCCTGGAAGGCAGCGCGCTGGTGGAGGGCTCGTCGGCCGACGGTGGCCGCGGCGGCGACGGCGCGCGCCTGGCGGCCCGGTTGTCGGGCCCGCTTGTGGGCGGTGTGAGGGCTGCGCTGTCGGTGGCGCATTCGCAGCGCGACGCGGTGACATCGACCGCAGACCCCCGCCTGAGCGCGCTCGAGTCGCGCGACCGCCGCCAGGTCGCGCTGCGTCTGGCCGCCGAACCGGCAGCGGGGCACGAGCTGATGATCGACGCGCGCGGCGGCCTGGAAGCGCGTGAAGCGGTGTCGGTGGAGCGTGGAGGCCGGCGTCGCGTCTACACGTCCGCCACCGACATCGACCGGCACCACCTCGGCGCCGGCTGGAGCGCCGACTGGGGCGGCGGCGCCGAATGGCGCAGCACGGTGCGCGCCTATGCCAGCCGCATCGAGATGGACAACGAGCGCAGCAACGGCGTGGCCGCGTTGCGCCCGAACCGGCTCGACGACCGCGTCCTGGACGGCGTGGTGTCGGCACGAGCCGCTGCGACACAGCTCGTGACCGCCGGCATCGAGGTGCGCGACGAGCAGTTGCGCAACCTGGGCCTGCCCGGCGGCCGCGCCAGCGCCGATCACCGCGCTGCGTTCGTGCAGGACGAAGTCGAGCTGAGCCCGACGCTCGCACTTACCGCCGGCCTGCGCCGCGACGAGCACCAGCGCTTCGGCGGGCAGTGGAGCCCGCGCCTTTATGCCGTGTGGCGGGTGGCGCCGCAGTGGGTGATCAAGGGCGGCGCGAGCCGCGGCTTCAAGCCGCCCACGCTCAAGCAGATCACGCCGGGCTACCAGGAGGACGAGGGCCCGAACACCTACCTGTCCGACCCTGACCTGCGACCCGAGACCAACCGCGCCTGGGAACTGGGCCTGGCCTGGGACACCGCTGCCGCGGGCGTGCAAGCCGTGCTGTTCCACAACCGGGTGGACCACCTGATCGTGCCGCGATTGCTGTCGGTGACGGCGGGCCGTGGCTCCTACGTGTTCGCCAACCTTGATCGTGCGCGGCTGCGCGGCCTGGAGCTGGCGGCGCGTGCGCGTCTGCCGCAGGGGGTCACCGTGTCCATCGGATACCAGTACCTGGACGCCGTGGACGGGCACGACGCACGCATCGAACGACGGCCACGCCACGCCGGCAGCGTGGCGCTCGACTGGGTGCGCGGCCCCTGGAGCGCGGGCGTGCGCGTGGAGTCGAGCGCGGGCATGCTGCTGCCCACCGGCGTGGCCGGGCAGGCGCCGCGCCCGGTGCCCGACACCACCACCACCAGCGCGCAGATGGCGGTGACGCTGGAGCCGGGGCTCGTGCTCGCACTGGGTGTGACCAACCTGCGCAACCTGGACCTGGCTGACAAGTCGCCGCTCTACACCTGGACCGAGTCGCCGCGTACCTGGCGGATGAGCCTGCGCGGGCAGTGGTGAGGGCGCAGCGCGACGGATGCCATGTGGCTTGATGCGGGTCAAGGTCGGGGCGAAGGGGGCTGGCTACCTTGCCGGGTCCCCCGACAACCCCTGGCGGCCCCTCCGATGCTCGACCAACTCGACCCCGCGCTGCAGCCCCTGTGGCAGCGCAGCGGCCTGGCGCCGCTCGTCATCCGCGGGCGCGCGCTGCTGCCGGTGGTGCAGGGCGGCATGGGCGTGTCGGCGCACCGCCTGGCCGGCAGCGTGGCCGCGCAGGGCGCGGTGGGCACGCTGTCCGCGATCGACCTGCGCCGGCACCACCCGGACCTGATGGCGCGCAGCGGCGAGCACGGCACCGGCCCCGGCGCCAGGGAGGCGATCAACGAGGCCAACCGCGAGGCGCTGCAGCGCGAGATCGCCGCGGTGCGCGCGTTGATCGAGCGCCTGCTCACGCCCGGCGTGGCCTGACACCCGCCCATCGCCGCCATCGAGCCCTTGGAACCATTGGCGTGGGTCGTGCCGCTGAGGCATCTGCACGTGGCCCTGGTGCTGGCCAGCGGCGCGCTGTTCGCCGCGCGCGGCGTGGCGGTGCTGGCCGGCGCGGCCTGGCCGATGCGCCGCGCGGCCCGCGTCGGCAGCATGGTGATCGACACGGCACTGCTGGTGGCGGGCGCCACCCTGTGGACACTGCTTCAGCTCCACCCGTTGCGCGACGCCTGGCTGGGTGCCAAGCTCGCGCTGCTCGTCGTCTACATCATGCTCGGCAGCCTGGCCCTCCAGCGGGCCCGCACCCAGGCGGCGCGGGCGGGCTGCCTGCTGGCCGCGCTGGCGGTGTACGCCACCATGCTGACCATCGCGCTGTCGCGCCACCCGCTGGGTGCGTGGCGCCTCCTCGCGTAACATGAGCGGCCCGCCTCGGAGCTGACCGCCGGCAACCCAGCCCACCATGGCTGTCATCGTGGTGAACGCCGACCCTGTCGGCTGCACCGACGATCTCCGTGAGTGCCAGCTGGCGCGCTTTTGACGCCTGCCGCTTGTGCTGTCCGGCGACGCTCTAAGTCATTGATTTGGCTGGCGTTGCGCTTGGAGCTTATGCGTCCCCACACCGAGCGCCGAATCGACCCGGCGCCACTCTCCATCGCGTTAGGGTGTCCCCATCGCCTCCCTCCAGCGCATCGCATCGTGAATCCGATGCCGGGCGCTCGGATGATGGAAGAAGACCACCTCCTCCAGGCGCCCCGGGTCCGGTTTGCGGTAGTCCGACAGCTTCAGCATCACCTCGGCAAAGCCATGCGGATCGCGGGCCAGATTCAGGCCGAAGCGGTCGGCCTCGATCTCCTGGATGCGGATGATGCTGTGAAACACCGGCGTGGCCGCCAGCATGAAGACCGAGAACACGGCGGCCAGCAGTGGCAGGCTGGCCACATCGGCCACGGCCTTCGTGCCCCAGCGGTGCCCATGGCGCGCGAACAGCCGGCGCATCGCCCATTGGCAGAACAGCAGTCCGAACAGGATCAGCAGCCCGAACTGCATCAGCATCTTCGGCGCGTGGTTGAGCACGTAGTGGCCCAGCTCATGGGCCATCACGGCACGGATCTCGGGCAGGGACGTGCGGTTGAGCAGGTTGTCGTTGAGCCGCACCGCCGCCGTGCCGCCCAGACCGCTCACGTTCGCGCTGATGCGCTGGGTCTGGCGCGAGGCGTCGAAGACGTAGACATCGTCAGCCGGCACGCCATTGGAGTGCGCCATGGCCAGCACGGCGTCGCGCACCGGACCGTGCTCCAACGGCTTGTAGGTGTTGAACAGCGGATCGATCAGGACGGGGCTGACGAGCAGCATCAACGCCAGCAGGGCGGAGCAGGCCGCTGCTCCCCAGAGCCACCAGCGCTCGCCGGCTCGGCGGAACACGGCATACAGCAGCGCTACTGCCACTGCCGTGCCGACAACCTCGACGCCCAGGGTCAGGACCCACTCGCCCCACCAGTCGACGGCGGTCTGCGTGGACATGCCATAGCCGTGTTCACGCCAGTACTGCCGGTAGAAGTTCAGCGGCAGCAGCAGCAGTCCGCTTGCCAGCCCGTAGACGGCCCCGTACAGCCCGTCGCGCAACAGGGCACGGCGACCGACGCGCTGCGCCCAATCGCGCACGCGGGCCGAACGGCCACCGTGCAGCATCAGTGCGGCGATGGCCAGACCGAGCAGGAACTCCCAAAGCTGCAGCCAGTAGCCACCCTCGTCGTAGTCGTTGGATCGCATCACCGCTTCCCTGGGCAGGCGGTCGAGATAGGCCTGCGTGGCCAGCTTGGCATCGCGCGGCAGCGCCGCCCGCCAGGCATCGTCGACCGGAGCGATGTGCAGTGGCGCGCGCACGCCGTCGTCGCCGGCGTGCGTGTGCGGCTGAGCAAGCCCCGCCGCGCGCACGGGCGCGCCAAGCTGCAGGCAGCACAGCAGCAGCAACAGGCCGATTCGGCGCGTCAGCGCGGGCCAGGGGGTCGGAGCGTTCATGGGTGTACTCGGACAGCAAAGCGCGCAGTTTCCCGTGCAGACGCAGCGGCGACCCGTGGCATGCGACGAAACGGCAGGCGTTCGGGATCAGCTGCATGAACAGGGGATGCGCAGGCCCGCCGAAGCGCGGACGCCTGAGCGGGCATGGCCCCGTGCGAGGTGAAGTTGCGCCGGGGTGCCCTGGGTCATGCCGCCACGGGCGCAGGGCGCCGCACCGCGAAGAAGCACGACGCGGCGACGAAGCACAGCACACCGGCGAGCAGGAAGGCGGGCTCGTAGGTGCCGAGCATGTCCCGGCTGACGCCGGTTCCGAAGGCCATCACGCCGGCCGCGACATGGTGCGCCGCGAAGATCCAAGCAAAGACCGCCGGCCCCATCTCGCGGCCGAAGTTCACGACGGTCAGCCGCACCGACGGCGGCACCGTCGCGATGAAGTCCAGGCCGTAGATGACCGCGAAGATCGTCAGGCCCACCATCGTCGGCTGAACGCTCACCAGCCACAGCAGCGCCACGCCGCGCAGCGCGTAGTACCACGCCAGCAGCCAGCGGTTGTCGTAGCGGTCGGACAGCCAGCCCGAGCCGATCGTGCCGATCAGGTCGCAGATGCCGATCACGGCCATCAGCCAGGCCGCGGTGCCCAGCGGCACGCCCAGGTCGCCGCAGAAGGGCACGAGGTGGGCCTGCGTGATGCCGAAGCTCGAGACGCCGCAGATCGCGAACGTCGCGGCCAGGATCCAGAACACGGGCCGCTTCGATCCGAGCGCGAGGGCCTGCGCACTGAGCGCCACGAAGTTGGCGGTCGGTGTGGGCGGGACGGGCGCGACGGTCGTCTCGCCCACGGCGGGCAGGTCCAGGTCCTGCGGGCGGTCGCGCGCGAGCCACAGCAACAGGAGCCAGCTCACCGCGGTGCCGACGCTCGGGATCAGCATCGCGACACGCCAGCCCCATCGTTCGGCCACCCAGGCAGCGAGCGGCATGAACACCAGGGTGCCCGTGGCCACGGCGCCGCCCAGCAAGCCGAGCACGAGGCCCCGGTGGGCGACGAACCAGCGTGCGCCGACCACCGCGTTGAGCTGCATGGCCGTGAGCCCGGGCGCCAGACCGAGCAGGAAGCCCATGCCGAGCCAGAGCTGCCACTTCTGCGTGGTCGCGACGGAGATCGCCAGGCCGATCAGCAGCAGCGTGCCCGAGATCGCCACCATCCGCCGCGGTCCGTAGCGCAGCATCAACCCGCCCGCCAGCGGCGCTGCCAGCCCGAACAGCGCCAGCCGAAGACCCTGCGGCGCCGACAGCTCGCCGATCGACCAGCCGAGGTCCTTGGCCATCGGCACGATCAGCACGCTCGGCACCCCGAGCGCGGACGACGAGAACACGGCGTAGACGAAGGTCAGGGCGGCCATCGCCCAGCCGTAGTGGATGCCGCGCGCGGCCAGGGCCCGAGCCAGCGGTGGAGCGTGTGCGGGCGCCGTGGACACGTCCTGAGCATACAGATGCTCGAACGCGACCCGGCAAGACCGGCGTACCTGATCAACGAGACCGGTGTCGGCTATCGACTGATCGCGGGCTAGCGGACGCCCGAGGCCAGGCGGCGCGCGTCTTCGTCATCGACTTCATCGACGATCGCTGCGATGGCTGGCTGAGACGGGTTGGATGCCTGCAGCTTCCGCGTCGAGCCCCGGGGGTTGACGGCCGCCTCACGCCACCTGCCGGTCCCGCCCCGACCAGAAGGGCTCGCGCAGCTTGTTCTTCAGGATCTTGCCCGCGCCGGACACCGGCAGGGCGTCGCGGAACTCGGCGCTGCGCGGGCACTTGTAGTTGGCGATGCGCTGCTTGCAGTGTTCCTTGATGTCGTCGGCGGTGGCCTGCGCGCCCGGCTTGAGGACGATCACGGCATGCACCGCCTCGCCCCACTGGTCGCTCGGGATGCCGATCACGGCGCACTGCGCCACCGCCGGATGCTGGGCGATGGCGTTCTCGACTTCGGCCGAGTACACGTTCTCGCCGCCGGTGACGATCATGTCCTTGAGCCGGTCGACGATGAAGACGAAGCCGTCCTCGTCCATGTAGCCGCCGTCGCCGCTGTGCATCCAGCCGCCCTTGATCGCCGCCGCGGTCTGCTCGGGCTTGCCCCAGTAGCCCTTCATCACGCCCGGCCCGCGGATGGCGATCTCGCCCACGGTGCCGCGCGGCACCTCGGCGCCCTGGGCGTCGACGATGCGGATCTCGGTGTGGAAGGTCGCGCGGCCGGCTGACCGGAGCTTGCCGAGCTTGCGGCCTTCCGGCGTGTGGTACTCGTCGGTAAGCACCGTGCCCAGGGCCGCCAGTTCCGTCATGCCGTAGCACTGGGTGAAGCGCACGCCTTCCAGGCGCGCCATCGCACGCTCGAGCACCGCCTCGCTGATGGGCGACGCGCCGTAGAGCACGCGCTGCAGCTTGTCCAGCTTGAAGTGGGCCGCCGCAGGGTGGTCGACCATCATCTGGATCATCACCGGCACCAGCAGCGCGGTGGTCACGCCCTCGTCCTTCAGGGTGCGCAGCACCGGTTCGGGGGCGAAGGACGGCACGAAGACATGGGTGCCGCCGCGCAGGGTGATCATCAGGGTCATCGCGCCGTCGGCCAGGTGGAACATCGGCGCGGCGTGCAGGCCGACCATGTCGTCGGGCGCCAGGCCGTGGGCCAGCAGCGACATGCCGGTGGTGGCGAGATTGGTGTGGGTCAGCATCACGCCCTTGGGGAAGCCCGTGGTGCCGCCGGTGTAGTAGACGCCGGCGAGGTCGTCGCCGCTGCGGTGCGCGTCAGGCACCGGGCTCGCTTCGGCCACGAGGCCATCGAACGACAGCATCCCCTCGGGCGTCTCCTTGTCACCGGCATAGATCAGCGTCTTCAGCGACTTGGACTGCCTGCGCAGCTCGTCGGCCATCGGCACGAAGGTGTCGTCCAGGATCAGCACGCGCGTGTCGGAGTCGTCCAGCGAGTAGGCGATCTCCGCGGCGCTCCAGCGCGTGTTGGCGGCATTGACCGCGCCGCCGCCCCACCACACGCCCAGGAAGTACTCGAGGTAGCGGTCGGAGTTCATCGCGAGCATGCCGATGCGGTCTTCCGCCTTCATCCCCAGCATCTGCAGGGCGCCCGCGAGGCGGGCGACACGATCCCCGAGTTCGGCATAGGTCCGGCGGCGCGCGCCGCAGATCGTGGCTGCCTTGTTCGGCGTGCGCTGGATGGCGCGGTGCAGTCCCTGGGTCAAGTAGAGCGACATGGCGGTCTCCTAAGGTGTTCGTTTCGCGCCGGGGCGCGGTCGGCAACGGTGCAGCGCAGGCCCCGTGGCGCTCACGTTAGGACGCACCCGCCGCGCGCGCCCCTCCCGCGGCGGGAGGGCACCACCCCTCCCGCGGCCGCCGCCTGCCCCCCCGCCTGGGCCACCCCTCCCCAAAAAGGGAGGGGCAGGCCCGCGCCGACCCCGCCACAGTGGCGCAAACGCCGGGGTACCCGGTGCAACCGTTGAGAGGCCAGTCTTGAGTCAACAAGTGATCGTCGCCGGTGTCGGCATGGTGCCCTTCGGCAAGCCCGGCGCCAGCGACGCCTACGACGCGATGGGAGCCGAGGCCGCGCGCACCGCGCTGGCCGATGCCGGGCTCGCGTTCGCCGACCTGCAGCAGGCGTTCGTCGGCTACGTATACGGCGACTCCACCTGCGGCCAGCGCGCGCTGTACGGGGTGGGCATGAGCGGCATCCCGATCGTCAACGTCAACAACAACTGCTCCACCGGATCGACGGCGCTGTTCCTGGCGCGCCAGCTCGTGGAGTCGGGCGCCGCGGACTGCGTGCTCGCGCTGGGCTTCGAGCAGATGCAGCCGGGCGCCCTGCGCTCGCACTGGACCGACCGGCCCTCGCCGTTCGACCGCTTCGACGAGCTTTGCGACGAGATCAATCCGTACCCCGAGGTGCCGCTGGCGCTGCGCTACTTCGGCGGCGCCGGCAAGGAGTACATGGACCGCTATGGCGCCGGCCCGGAGCTGTTCGCCCAGGTGCGTGCCAAGGCGAGCCGCCATGCCGAGAAGAACCCGTTCGCGCTGCTGCGCAAGGTCGTCAGCGCCGAGGAGGTGCTGGCCGCGCCGATGCTGTTCCCGCAGGCGGGCCTGACGCGCCTGATGGCCTGCCCGCCCACCTGCGGCGCGGCCGCCGCCGTGCTGGTGTCGGAGTCGTTCGCCCGCCGCCGTGGCGTCGACCGCCGCGTCGAGATCGCCGCGCAGGCGATGACCACCGACCGCCCGGACACCTTCAGCGCGCGCAGCATGATGAAGCTCGTGGGCTCGGACATGACGCGCGAGGCCGCCACGCAGGTCTACGAGCGCGCCGGCGTCGCCCCGTCGGAGATCGGGGTCGTCGAGCTGCACGACTGCTTCGCGCAGAACGAGGTGCTCAGCTACGAAGCGCTGGGTCTGTGCGCGCCGGGTCAGGCCGCGAAGTTCGTCGCCGATGGCGACAACACCTATGGCGGCCGCGTCGTCGTCAACCCGTCCGGCGGGCTGCTGTCCAAGGGCCACCCGTTGGGTGCCACCGGGCTGGCGCAGTGCACCGAGCTGGTGACCCAGCTGCGCGGCCAGGCTGGCCCGCGCCAGGTGGACGGCGCGCGCTTCGCCCTGCAGCACAACCTGGGGCTCGGCGGCGCCTGCGTCGTGACGCTCTACCGCAAGGCGGCGTGAGCCTCACGCGCCACGACGCCACCGCGCCGCGAGGACACATCATGATCGACAGTCGCTTCATCGGCTATACGCAGCCCGCCACCCTCTGGGAGGTGGAGAAGGGGCGCCTGCGCGCCTTCGCCAGGGCCACCGGGGAGACTCGCCCGGAGTACATCGACGCTGCGGCGGCGCGCGACGCCGGCCATGCATCGTTGCCGGCGCCGCCGACCATCGTCTTCGGCGCCGACCTGGACTCGGGCAGCACGCAGGCGCTGCTCGCGACGCTCGGCGTGGACATCGCCAACGTCCTGCATGGCGAGCAGTCGTTCACCTACCTGGGCCCGATCCACGCCGGCGACCTGCTGCGGCTGGAGTCGCGCGTCACCGACATCGTGGCCAAGAAGGGCGGCGCGATGGAGTTCATCACCAAGGTGACGACCGTGACCAACCAGCGCGACCAGCGCGTGCTGGAAATGCGCTCGGTCATCGTCGTCCGCAACTCGAAGTGAACCAAGCAACCCGAGGGAACATGACCACACTGACCTACGACAACGTCGCGGTCGGCCAGGCGCTGCCGGAGATGCGCCTGCCCCCGATCAACCGCACGACGCTGGCCTACTTCGCCGGCGCGTCCGGCGACGACAACCCGATCCACATCGACGTCGACTTCGCCCGCCGCGCGGGCATGCCCGATGTCTTCGCCCACGGCATGCTGGGCATGGCCTATCTGGCCCGCCTGCTGACGCAGTGGGTGCCGCAGGATGCGCTGCGCAGCTTCGGCGTGCGCTTCATGGCCATCACGCACCTGGGCAACCAGCCGGTGCTCAGCGGCAGGGTCGTCGAGAAGCTGCAGGAAGCCGGCGAGAAGCGGGTTCGCCTGGAGGTGCAGATGGCCAACCAGTACGGCGACGTGAAGATCCTCGGCTCGGCCGTGGTGGCACTGCCATGACGGCCGCCCGCGAGAAGGAGCCGGGCACCGGCAAGCTGGTCGGCAAGGTGGCCCTGGTCACGGGCTCGGGGCGCGGCATCGGGCGCGAGGTCGCGCTCAAGCTGGCCCTGGAAGGCGCCGCCCTCGTCGTCAACGACCTCGACGCCGCACCCGCCGAGCAGACCGTGGCCGACATCCGCGCCCTCGGGGGCCAGGCGGTGACCTGCCTGGGCAGCGTCACGGCCACCGACTTCGCCGAGCGCCTGGTCAAGACCGCGCTCGATGCCTTCGGCGGCATCGACATCATCGTCAACAACGCCGGCTACACCTGGGACAGCGTCGTCCACCGCATGAGCGACGAGCAGTGGTACGCGATGCTCGACGTGCACCTGACGGCGCCGATGCGCATCTTCCGCGCGGCGGCCGGCTTCATCCGCGAAGCGGCCAAGCGCGAGGCCGAGACCGGCGTCGAGAACTTCCGCAAGGTGGTCAACATCTCGTCCATCGCGGGCCTCGACGGCAACGCGGGGCAGCTCAACTATGCCGCCGGCAAGGCCGGCATCGTGGGCATGACCAAGAGCCTCGCCAAAGAGTGGGGGCGCTACCGCGTCAACGTCAACGCGGTGGCGTTCGGGCTGATCAGGACGCGGCTGACCGATGCCGCGGCCAATGCGGACGCCAGCGTCGACATCGACGGCAAGCGCATCAAGGTGGGCGTCAACCCCGACCTGCTGAGCGCGATGGAACGTTCCATCCCGCTGGGACGCGCCGGCACGCCTGCCGAAGCGGCCGGCGCGGTGGCGCTGTTCTGCTACCCGGAGTCCAACTACATCAGCGGCGAGACCGTCGTCTGCGGTGGTGGCTTCCGCATGTAGCGCCGCACGCCGCCACCGGCTCCCGGATTTTCCAAGTCAACCACCACAAGGAGCGGGACGACGCGCCGCACGCGGCGCCTCCCGGACAAGCATGGCCACCACAGGCAAGACAAGTGCATCGCGTGCACGCGACACCGGCGCCCGCGCGGGCACCAAGTCGGGCACCAAGGCGGGCACCCGGGCGGGCACCCCGGCCGCCGCCAAGAAGCGGCCGCAGCGCCCGGCGCCGCGCCGACCGAGGCCCGCGCACGACGCGGCTGTCGTCGAGAAGGCGTCCCCGCGCAAGCCATCGCCCGCACCCGCACCGGCCGGCAGCGATCTGGCCCGTGCAGCCGCCGAGAACGCGTTCGGCCAGAACGTGCTGAACGACTTCCGTCCGCGCGACCTGCTGGACAGTGCCGGCACGATCGGCCGGCAGGCGGCCCGGCACCCGCTGGCCCTGCTGCGCGCGGGCGCCGGGCTGACGCGCGAGCTGAGCCAGGTGCTCACCGGTGCATCGACGCTCGCACCCGATCCGGCCGACCGGCGCTTCTCGGACCCGGCCTGGAAGGACAGCCGCGTGCACAGCGCGTTGCTGCAGTCCTACCTGGCGCTGTCCGAGGCGATGAAGGGCTACGCCGCCAGCGCCGGACTCGCCGACAAGGAGGCCGAGCGCGCGGGCTTCCTGATGTCCCAGATCAGCGACGCCATCGCGCCGACCAACTTCCTGCTCAGCAATCCGACCGCGATGAAGCGCGCGATCGACACCGGCGGCCGCAGCCTGCTCAAGGGCGCGCAGAACCTGCTGTCGGACATCCGCAAGGGTCGCCCCGTGCCGTCGCAGGTGGACGACCGCGCCTTCAAGGTCGGCGAGAACCTGGCCGTGACCCCCGGCTCCGTGGTGCTGCGCACCGAGATGTTCGAGCTGGTGCAGTACGCGCCGCAGACCGAGCAGGTGCATCAGCGGCCGCTGCTGGTGGTGCCCTCCATCGTCAACAAGTACTACGCGGTGGACATCGCGCCGGGCCGCAGCTTCTTCGAGCACATCGTGCGCCACGGCTTCACGCTGTTCGTGATGGTGTGGAAGAACCCGGGCCAGGAGCACGACCACTGGGGCATGGAGGACTACTGCTTCTCGATCGACGCCGCCATCGACGCCGTGGCCGACATCACCGGCGTGCCCGACCCCAACCTCTTCACCATCTGCGGCGCCGGGCCGGTGGTGTACTCGCTGGCCGGCTACTACGCTGCGCGCAAGCAGCGCAAGATCAACAGCGTGATGCTGTCGATATCGATCCTGGACACCCAGACCATGTCGCAGGCGCAGGGCATCGGCGCCTTCATGGACCCGAAGCTCAAGCAGCAGATGAAGCGCCTGCCGGGCAAGGGCAAGAAGGGGCGGATCAGCGCCAACGAGTTCACCCTGCTGTTCGCGCTGCTGCGGCCCAACGAGCTGATCTGGAACTACTGGGTCAACAACTACCTGATGGGCAACGACCCGCCGGCCTTCGACATCCTGTACTGGAACGCCGACGGCACCGGCATGACCGCCGCATTCAACCGCGACTTCAGCGCGCTGGTGGAGGGCAACAAGCTGGCCACGCCCGGCGCGATGACGCTGCGCGACACGCCCATCGCCGACCTGTCCAAGCTGGACTTCGACTCCTATGTCATCGGCGCCCAGACCGACCACATCGTCACCTGGCGGGCGGTGTACCGCTCGGCCCAGGTGCTGGGCAAGCGCTCGCAGTTCGTGCTGGCCAACAGCGGCCACGTGCAGACCCTGGTCTGCCCACCGGGCAACCCCAAGTCGGTGTACTACGTGAACACGGCCAAGCCCGACACGCCCGACGAGTGGCTCTCGGCGGCCACCAAGAACGCCGGCACCTGGTGGGACCATGTCATCGGCTGGTGGGGCGAGCGTTCGGGCCCGAAGGTGGCCGCGCCCAAGGCGCCGGGCAATGCCCGGCATCGCCCGCTGGCCAAGGCGCCGGGCGCCTACATCCTGGAGCGTGCGCAATGAAGCCGCGGCGACCGAGTCCCGCGGCACGAGGCAGCACCGCGGCACCGCGCGCGTTCAGGATCGAACACCACACCGTGCTGGGCCATCGGATGCGCGTGGCCATCTGGCCGGGCGACGGGAGCAAGGTGCCGCTGCTGCTGTTCAACGGCATCGGCGCCAGCCTCGAGCTGGTGACGCCCTTCGTCGACGAGCTCGACCCGGCGATCGAGGTCATCGCCTTCGACGTGCCCGGCACGGGCGAGTCTCCTCCGCCGCGCCTGCCCTACCGGATGTGGATGCTGTCGGCGCTGGCGTCACGGCTGGTGCGCACGCTGGGCCATGACCGC
Organism: Aquabacterium sp. T101; assembly: GCF_057219775.1. NCBI lineage: Bacteria > Pseudomonadati > Pseudomonadota > Betaproteobacteria > Burkholderiales > Sphaerotilaceae > Aquabacterium > Aquabacterium sp. T101. The sequence goes on along the minus strand of NZ_JBXVVZ010000002.1, from coordinate 492,196 downwards.
GTGGACGCGATGGGGGTGTCCTGGGGCGGCGCCCTGGCCCAGCAGTTCGCGCTGCAGAACCCGTGGCGCTGCCGGCGGCTCGTCCTGGCGGCCACGTCCCAGGGCATGCTGATGGTGCCCGGGCGGCTGTCGGTGCTGGGTTCGCTGATGAGCCCGCGCCGCTACAACGACCGCGAGTACCGGCACAAGGTCTTCGGCCTGATCTACGGCGGCGAGGCCGCCAGGGACCCCAGCCTGATCACCCGGTTCAGCCGCTTCATGCGGCCGACCAGCCGCCGGGGCTACCTGCTGCAGCAGCTGGCGATCATGGGCTGGACCAGCCTGCCGTGGCTGCCGCTGATCCAGCAGCCCACGCTCGTGATGGCGGGCGACGACGACCCCGTGATTCCGCTGGTCAATGCCCGGCTGATGGCACAGCTGATCCCCAACGCACGCCTGCAGGTGATGAACGACGGCCACATCTTCGTGCTGTCCCAGAGCGCGCAGAGCGCCACCCTGGTGGGCGACTTCCTCGGCCTCGCCGCGGCCTGATCGATACCGACACCCTGGAGAACCTTCATGACCCTCATCCAATCGGCCTACGTGGCACTGGCGGCCGCCGCCAGCGGCGGAGTGCTCTTCGTCCTGCTGCTGATCACGGGCACGCGCTACCCGCGCTGGTTCGGCGCCGGTCACGGGGCGCTCGGTCTGCTGGGGCTGGCGCTGATGGGCCTGGCCCTGTTCGGGCAGGGGGCCGGGTACCCGGCCCGCGCGACCTGGGGCTTCGCGGTGGTCACCGCGGCCTTGCTCGGGGGCGCCACCTTCTTCCGCCTGATCCACCGCGATCGTCGCCCCCTGCCGCTGGCCCTGGCGCACGGCGGCCTGGCCGCGATCGGGCTCGCGCTGCTGTATCCGGCCGCCTTCGGCGCCTGAGCGCCGCTGCACCGCACTGCCCGTACACCCCATGGACCTGCAGAACCACACCTTCATCGTCACCGGCGGCGCCAGCGGCCTGGGTGAAGCCACGGCGCGCCGACTGGTCGCCGGCGGCGCACGCGTCGTGCTGGCCGACCTGAACGTCGCGGCCGGCGACACACTGGCCACCGAGCTGGGCGACGCGGCGTGCTTCGTGCGGGCCGACGTGACGTCGGAGGACGACGCCAGGGCGGTGGTCGACGCAGCGCTGCAGCGCTTCGGCGCGCTGCACGGGCTGGTCTGCTGTGCCGGCGTGGCGCCGGCCGAGAAGGTGCTGGGCCGCGACGGCCCGCACCGGCTCGACCTGTTCGCGCGCACGGTGTCGATCAACCTCGTCGGCACCTTCAACATGATCCGCCTGGCGGCCGACGCGATGAGTCGGATGCCGCCGAACGAGGAGGGCGAGCGCGGGGTGGTGGTGTGCACGGCGTCGGTGGCCGCCTACGACGGCCAGATCGGCCAGGCGGCCTACGCGGCCACCAAGGCGGGCGTGGTGGGCATGACGCTGCCGGTGGCGCGGGAACTGGCGCGCCACGGCATCCGCGTGATGACCATCGCGCCCGGCATCTTCGAGACGCCGATGCTCAAGGGCCTGCCGCAGGCGGCGCAGGACTCGCTGGGCCTGCAGGTGCCGTTCCCCTCCAGGCTGGGCCGGCCGGCCGAGTACGCCCAGCTGGTCGAGTCCATCGTGCGCAACCCCATGCTCAACGGCGAGACGATCCGCCTCGACGGCGCGATCCGCATGGCGCCGAAGTGAGGACGACGGGTCAGGGGATCAGGCGCAGGCCGCGCGCCTTGAGCACGGCCTGCTCGCGGGACATCACGCCGAGCTTGGCGTAGACGTTCTTCAGGTGCCACTTCACCGTGCCGGCGGACACGTCGAGCACGCGGGCGATGCTCTTCGTCGACAGGGCCTGGGCCAGCAGCCCCAGGATCTCCGTCTCGCGCAGCGACAGCGCCTCCGCCGGACGCTGCGGCGTCGGCGCCAAGGGAGCGGCGGTGTCGGCCGGGTCGGTGGCCGCGGCGAAGGCCACGCCGTCGGCCGGTGTCACCAGCCGGCGCAGCACGTCGCGCGCGAACGCCGACTCGGCCGCCGACAGGCCGGCACCCTGCACCAGCTCGCGCAGCAGCGTCGCCGCGGTGGCGCCGGCATCGATGAACAGGCGCAGCATCCGGCGCTCGTGGGCCTGCGCCAGGGCCTGGCGCGTCAGGTCCAGCGCCTGGGCGCGACGGCCTTGCTGCTCGTGGACCGCGGCCGCGCGCAGCCGCAGCATCGTGGCCTGCGCCAGCCGGCCGCGGCGGTCGCTGTCGGCGATCAGCGGCTCGAGCAGGAGCCAGGCCTGTTCCGGCTGGTCGGTCGCCGCCGCCAGCTCGGCGCGTGCCAGCTCCAGCAGCCGGCCGATGTCGGCAAGCGCTCCGCGGCTGTCGGCGCCGTACGGCCGGGCCAGCGCTTCCAGGCGACGCAGCGCCTCCCGGGCGGCCGGCCACTGGCCACGCGCCGCCTCGAACCGCACGCGCATCGCCAGGCTCTGCGCAGCCAGCCGGTCCGCGCCGTGGGCGCGCGCCAGGGCGTCCATGCGGTCCAGCACCACGAGGGCCGCGTCCAGGTCGCCGCGCGCAGCACACAGGAGAGCGCGAACCCGCCAGGCGTGCAGCAGGCTGTCGGCCATGCCGACCATGTCCACGACGCCGTCGAACTCGTCCAGCAGGGCCTCGGCCTGCGGCAGTTCGTCGGCCTGGTAGTGCGCCTCGGCGAGGTAGCACGCGACATAGGCCGACGGGTCGACGCCGAGGCGGCGGGCCTCGTTCAGGGTCCGACCCAGGGCCAGACGTGCCTGCTGCATGTCGCCCTGGGCCAGGAAGCTGATGCCGACGACGGCGTCGACGAAGGGTGTCGGCCGTTGCTCGGGCTGGACGCAGGCCCGGTGCGGGCGGTCGCGCACCAGATCCCGGGCCTGCTCGAAACGGTCGTCGCCGATCAGCGCGTGGGCCAGCAGGTTGCACAGCAGCATCTGGTCGAACGGCCGCGCCTGCAGCGGCTGGCCCAGGTACGGCGCCAGCAGCGCCAGCGCCGCGGCCGTGTCGTCCAGGCGCAGGTGCCGGAAGGCCTTGAGCAACTTGATCTCCAGCGCGACGTCGGTCTGCCGCGCACTCGGGTGCGCTTCGAGCGCGGCGATGGACCACTCGAAGTCGGCCAGGGCGCCGGCCATCACCTGGGCCCAGCCGACGCAGCGCAGCAGTTCCCCGCAATGGCGGGCGCGGTCGCGCGGCACCTGCTCGAACCACTGGAGCAGCTGCACCAGGCCGGCGCTGTTGAGCGTGGGGCGGGCCGCACGCTCCACCAGCTCGATGTGCAGGTCCTCGTTGCCGGCGGCGCGCGCATGGTGGATCGCCTCGGCGTACAGGTCGCGCTGCGCGAACCAGCGACTGGCGCTGTCGTGCAGCGCCGCCACCTCGGCCTGGGGCAGCGCCGCCAGCCGCTCGTTCAGGTAGGCGGCCAGCAGGCGGTGGAAGCGGTACCAGGGCAGCGTGTCGTCGAACTCGATCGGGATCACGAACAGGTTGTCGGCCTCGAACCGCGCCAGGACCTGCGCCGCCTGCGGATGGCCCGTCAACTGCGCGCAGAGTTCGCGGTTGAACCGGCGGCAGACGGAGGTCCGCACCAGGAAGTCGAGCTCCGCGTCGTCGAAGTGCTCGGCCACGCACTCCTGCAGGTAGTCGCGCAGGCTGTGCTCGCGGCTCGGGGTGAGCGTGTGGGCGAACCGCTGCAGGTAGGCCTGGGCGTCGGGCGCCTTGCGCAGCGACACGGCCGCCAGCTGCAGCCCGGCAGCCCAGCCGTCGGTGAGCTGGTGCAGCGTGTGGAGCTGGGTGGCGCTCAGGCCGTCGACGCGCTGGTTGCGCAGGAACTGCGTGGTCTCGTCGAGCGTGAAGCGCAGCTCGGCGAAGCCGATCTCGGTGAGCTGGTCGCGCACGCGCAGAGGCAGCAGGTTCAGCGCCGGCCGCGTGCGCGAGCTGATCGCCAGCTGGAAGTGCGGCGGGGCCAGTTCCAGCAGGCGGTCGATGAACTCGACGATGGCACTGCGGCGCACGAAGTGGAAGTCCTCGAGCACGAGGACGATCGGGCGCTCGTCGCGGTGCAGGCCGTTGACCAGTTCGGCCAGGAACAGGCGCAGCGACGACGGCGCGCCGGCGTGCGAGCCCAGGTCCCCAGGACGGGCGGGCAGCGCCAGCCCGACCGTCTCGAACGCCGCCGACAGGTAGGCGACGAACTGCGACTCGTCGTCCTCGGGCCCGAGGTTGAACCAGGCCACCGGATGCCCCGCGGCGGCCAGCTGCTTGCGCCAGGCCGCGCAGAGCACGGTCTTGCCGGAACCGGCCGGACCGACGATCAGCGTCAGCGGCGCCGTGCGCGCCAGCGCGGGCATGATGCCTTCGCGCATGACCACGGCGCCGCTGATGCGCGGCGGTGCCAGCCTGCTGCGGATGATCGGCGTGAACGCGGCGTCGCTGGTCAGCGAAGCCAGCGGCGCAGGGCTGCGCGCGGTCACATCACTGCACCTTCACGATCACCGACTTGGTCTCGGTGTAGTGCGCGAACACGTCCTCGCCGTTCTCGCGGCCCCAGCCCGACTGCTTGTAGCCGCCGAAGGGCAGCGCCGGGTCGGGCGACAGCTGCGTGTTGACGAACACGGTGCCGGCCTGGATGCTGCGGGCCAGCCGATGGGCGGCGCCGAGGTCGCGCGTGTACACGTGCGCCGCGAGACCGTAGTCGCTGTCGTTGGCGAAGGCGGCCAGTTCCTCGACGTCGTCGTACGGGGTGGCGGTGAGCACCGGGCCGAAGACCTCCTCGCGGTAGGCCGGGTTCTGGCGGTCGCTGGTGAGCAGGATCGTCGGCTCGACGAAGTAGCCCGGCCGGTCGACCCGGCCTCCGCCGATCACGACCTGCGCGCCGGCCGACACGCCGGCCGAGATCTTCGACAGCACGCTGTCGAGCTGGCGCGCGCTGACCACCGGGCCCAGCAGGCTGGTGGGGTCGCTGCCCGGCCCGATGGTGAAGGCGCGTGCCACCTGGGCCACGCCTTCGAGCACCTGGTCGATCATCCTGCGCGGCGCGAACAGCCGCGTGCCGGCAAAGCAGACCTGCCCCGAGTTGAAGAACACCGCCTGCGCGGCGCCCGGGATCGCGCTGGCCAGGTCGGCATCGGGCAGGATGATCGACGGCGACTTGCCGCCGAGTTCCAGCGTCAGCCGCTTCATGTTGTGCGCCGCCTCGGCCACCAGGCGCTTGCCCGTGGCGGTCGAGCCCGTGAAGCTGATCTTGGCCACGCCCGGGTGGCGCACGAGCGCGGCGCCGGTGCTGCCGTCACCGAGCACGAGGTTGAACACCCCGGGCGGGAAGCCCGCCTGCTCGATCAGCTGGGCCAGGCGGATCGACGAGTACGGCGTGTCCTCGGCCGGCTTCAGGATGACGGTGCAGCCGGCGGCCAGGGCCGGCGCGATCTTCCACAGGGCCAGCACGAGCGGATAGTTCCACGGCACGATCGCGGCGACCACGCCCACCGGCTCGCGCAGCGTGTAGGCGTGGTGGCTGCCGTTGGGCTGCAGCGCCGGTGCGATGCAGCGCCCGCTCAGCTTGGTCGGCCAGCCCGCCATGTAGCGCACCCAGTTCGCGCCCAGCGGCAGGTCGACCGTGCTCGAGAAAGCGATGGGCTTGCCGTTGTCGAGCGACTCGATCGCGGCCAGTTCGCCGGCATGGGCATCGATCAGATCCGCCAGCCGGTGCAGCAGCCGCTCGCGGCCGATCGGCGGCAGGTCGCGCCAGGCGGGGTGGTTCAGGGCCTGCTGCGCGGCGGTGACGGCGGCGTCGACCGTGGCCGCGGTGCTGCAGGGAATGTGGCCGATCACGGCTTCGGTGGCGGGGTCGTGCACCGCGCGGCGCGGCGCGGCGGCGTCGTCGAGCCATTGGCCGCCGATGTGGTTCCTGGCAGGCGGCAGCGTGACGGCAGAAGCAAGGGTGGTCATGGTGGGGCGTGCGGAAAAGTCAGAAGGTGACCACGGGTTTGACGACGGAGCCGTCCTCGGAGGCCTTGGTGGCCTCGTTGATCTGGTCGAACGGGAAGGTGCGGATCAGCTTGTCGAAGGGGAAGCGCCCCTCGCGATACAGGCCGACCAGCCGCGGGATCAGCTCCTGCGGGTTGCTGTCGCCTTCGAGGATGGCCTTGATGCCGACGCCGCGGATGATCATGCTCATGATGTTCACAGGCAGGTTGGCGTCCATCGGCGACGCGCCGAGCAGGCCGAGCAGGCCGTTGGGCAGCAGCGTCTCCGCGGCCTGGCCGATCACCGTCGGAATGCCGGTGGTGTCGAGCGCGCGCATGGCGCCGCCACCGCAGGCGGCCTTGACGGCGTCGATCACCTTGTCGGTCGCGCGCGGATCGATGCAATGCGTGGCGCCCAGCTCGATGGCCAGCGCACGCCGCCCGGCCTGCGGCTCGACGACGACGATCGGCGCGGCGCCGATGCAGCGCGCCGCCATCACCGCGCTCAGGCCCACGGCGCCGCCGCCGAAGACGACCAGGCTCTGGCCTTTCTCCATCTTCAGCGAGTTGAAGACGGCGCCCGCACCGGTCTGCACGCCGCAGCCCAGCGGCCCCATCAGTTCCAGAGGCAGGCCGGTGGCGTCGATCTTGACCACGCTCGCGGCCCGGGCGATGGCCATCGACGCGAAGGAGGACTGGTCGAAGAAGTGGCCGTGGATCTTCTCGTCGCCCTTGCGCAGCGGCGTGCTGCCGTCCTCCAGCCGCTGGCCGGCGAAGTTGAGCGGGAAGAACTGATAGCAGTAGGCGGGCTCGTCACGCGCGCAGTTGGGGCAGCCGCCGCAGTGCGCGAAGGACATCACGACGGCGTCGCCCACCTTCAGGTGCGTGACGCCGGCGCCCACCGCCTCGATGCGGCCGGCGCCTTCGTGCCCCAGCACGATCGGCAGCGGTGCCGGGAAGCCGTCGCGCACCACGAGGTCGGTGTGGCAGATGCCGGTGCCGGCCAGGCGCACCAGCACCTCCCCGGGCTGCGGTTCGGCGATCTGCAGATCCTCGAGCGCAAACGGCGCGCCGACCTGCCGCACGACGGCGGCGCGCACGGGTCGCTTGAAGGTCTGCTGAAGCGGTCGGCCTTGCGTGGCTTCACTCATGTCGCGGCTCCTTCGAGGCGGGGTCAGAAGCGGTAGCCGGCGCCGATGTGCACGATCAGCGGATCGAGCTTCACATTGGCCTTGGCGGGCGGGCCGCCGAGGGCGGGCACGGTCCCGGTCGCCGTGGTCTTGATGAAGATCTTGCGGGCATCGACGAACACCGACCAGTCGCGATCGATCGCCACGTCGAAGCCCGCCTGCAGCGCCGAGCCCCAGGCGCTCTTGACGCGAAGGCCGCCAATGTCGCCATCGTTGGTCTCGAAGACATGCGTGTAGTTGACGCCGGCGCCGACATAGGGCCGGAAGACGCCGAACTCGCCCAGGCTCCACGTGGCCGACGCGACGGCCGGGCCGTACTTGATCTTGCCGAGCGTGCCGGTCAGCGGCGGCACCAGGGTGTTGAGCGTTCCGCCGGTGGACAGGGTGGTGGTCGGCGGCACGCCGAAGGCCATCCGCAGGGTCCACCGGTCCGTGGCGCGGTAGCCGACCTCGAACGCCAGGGCCGTGTTGTCCTTGACCTTGATGAAGCCGCCGGGCACGGGCCCGCCGGCCACCTCGACGGTGGAACTGGCGTCCCATCCGACCTGGGCCGGGCCGACGCGCAGTGACCAGGGCGAGTCGCCTGCATGGGCGGCAGGCGCCGCGATGGCGACGAGGCCGAGGGCGCACAGCGCCTGGCGGGCGGGGCGAGCGAATGCATTCATCGTGAGTCTCCTGGTGGTGTGGTGGGGTGAGGCGGCTCAGCCCTGGGTGCCCGAAGGCACGAAGCGGTCGGCATGCATGCGGTCCGGCGACACGCCGAGCGACGCGAGGCGGCTCTCGACCGCGTCGACCATCGCCAGGTTGCCGCAGGTGAAGCTCGCCACGTTGCGGAAGTCGATGCCGAGCTCGGGCGTCAGCACGTCCGTGACCAGCCCGCGCGGGCCGTTCCACGGCGAGCCCTCGGGCTCGTGCGACAGCACCGTGAGCACGCGCACGCGGCCCGGCGCCATCGCCATGAGCCGCTGCAGGTGGTCCTCGGCGAAGCGGTCGCCACTGCCGCGCACGCCGAAGACGATCGTGAAGCGCGCGGTCGAGGACCTGCGCAGGCGGTCGCCGACGATGGACAGGATCGGCGCCAGGCCGGTGCCGCCGGCGACGCACAGGCCGTCGCGGTCCGGGTCGTCCACCTCCATCACGCCGAAGGGGCCCTCGACCCAGAACTTGGTGCCCGTGCGGTCCGACTCGAACAGCCACTCCGAGAACCGGCCGCCCGGCAGGCGCTTGATCAGGAACCCGATCTCCGTGGCCGCGCTGCCGTCGGCCGGCGGCGCGTCGTAGATCGAGTAGTGCCGGCGCATGAACGAGCCGGACTCGGCGATCGTCGCGTACTGCCCCGCGTGGAAGCGCAGCGGCGCGTCGAGCTTCAGGCGCAGCTCGACGACATCGCCGGGCCGGCGCCGCCACAGGCTCACCCTCGACGGCACGGTCTCGACCGGCAGCTGCTGGTGATGGCCCATCCTGACCTCGATCTCGATGTCGGTCCGGACCTTGGCCTGGCAGGCCAGGAAGTAGCCCTCGTTGAGCTGCTCGTTGGTCAGCGGCGACAGCGCCAGGTCGACCATCGGGCTCACCTTGCCGCGCACCAGCCGCGTCTTGCAGGCGCCGCACACGCCGACGCGGCAGTTGTGCGGGTACTCGATGCCCTGCTCGATGGCGGCCTTGAGCAGCAGGTCGTCCTTGTTGATGTCGAACGCCTCGCCGCCGGCCACGGTGACGCGGCAGGCCCTGGCGCGCGGGATGGCGTCGGTCTTGGGTGCGATGGAATCGGTGATCACGCCGCTGTCTCCTGTGGATGTGTCAGGCCATCGCGGAGCCGCCGTGCAGGCGCGCGCCCGGAGGGTTGAGGTCATGCCAGCCGGCCCGCGCGTTCTCGCGCCAGGCGATCTCGCGCTCCTGCGGCGAGGCGAAGCGCTCGTCCCAGTCGCGCAGGCGCGGCTTGATCACGGCAAACCAGATCGGCGGCACGAAGGCGGCCAGCACGCAGAGGAAGAAGTGCGGCTGCAGCGGGCCGTTGCGGTCGGGCTCCAGCTGGTAGAAGGGCTTGTAGCTGTCGTCGTGATGACCGGCGTGGTTGGTGATCTCGAGCGCCAGGATGCGCACCAGCGGCGTCAGGTGGTTCCAGGTGTGACGCTTCATGAAGCGCCCCGGCGTGGCCGACACCAGGCCGTAGTGGTTGACGTAGTTGAAGACCTCCAGCAGCAGGCGCGGCCCGAGCAGGCACGAGGCGATGCCGAGCGCCGCGCCCTTCCAGCCGCCGACGGCCACCAGGATGCCGGTGAAGACCGCCAGCTGCGCCATGCGGTAGACCCACGGGTTGCGCACGTCCCACCAGGCGCGACCGCGCTTGGTCCACATCATCTTCTCGAGGTGGTACGCCTCCTTGAACTGGCCCGGGAAGGTGCGCAGGAAGTGGCCGTAGACCGTGTCGCCGCGCCGCGCGTAGTCGGGGTCGTCCGGCGTGGCGGTGCGCATGTGATGCGTGATCACGTGCGTGATCTCGCGCCACGGGTCGAAGATCATGCACTGGCCCATGCGGCCCAGCCAGCGCAGGAAGGCGTTCTCGCGGTGGAACAGCTCGTGCACCGGCGGCGCCCCCACCACGAAGCCCAGGAAGATCATGCTCACGAAGGCCCCTGCGGCGGACGCCGTCGTCGCGAAGTGGTCCTGCCCCACGAGCCAGACGTAGAACAGCAGGTTGGCAAAGGCCGCGAAGACCGTCATCGTGACGATGACGTCGTAGATCCAGACCTGGCGCTGGTCGCGCATCGTGAAGTCGTTCTTCAGCAGCGCGTCGAACAGCAGCACCGCCACCAGTGTGGCGACCCCCAGCCACGTGTAGTCGCCGCCGCGCCACAGGCCATAGGCGTTGATCGCCAGGATGACCGGCGACAGCAGGTACTTGAAGTAGTCGAACATGGTTGATCTCCAGACCGCGACCACCCGATGCGAGTGGGCAGCTTGGAGATTCGCGCGCCGAAGTCGGGGTCACGCCCGACTTCGGTCGGGTTCGAATCAGGGTTGACCCAGGGCCTTGGGGCGGCCCAACCCCGACTACCGATGCGACTGGGCGTTCAGTCGAACAGCAACCGCAATGTGACTGCAGCCCAAAGCTGTCGCACCGATCGGCGCGGGCCGGACGTCAGCTCTGGCTACCAATGCGACGTAGAGCTCGATTCGTCGAGCGTCTCAGAACGACCCTTAGCCGTCCCTCCGACCCACCGCGCGAACCACCGATAACGGAGCTGAAGTGAGCGTTGGCGCGGCTTGCGGCGCCTCAGAGGCGCACGACAACCACTGACGCGTACCCATCAACCTGGTGTGGCGCAGCCGGAGCTTGGCTTCACCGTCGCCTCATGCAGGTCGTACCGAGATAACGTGATCGGCATGACCGCGGACACGAATACCGCGATGCAGCTGCCGTTGTCGGTCTTGCGAAACGTGAGGACGTCGCGCATGCGACCGTCGTCGCCGCGCACCGTTAGCCGATAGCTGCGGGGTGCGCCCACCGGCACCAGGATCGAGCCGCCGCCGGGCATGGGCACGGGCGTCATGCGCTGGCCGCCGTTGGCGTGCTCGAACTGGTCGACGACCGTGCCCTGGAAAGCCAGCTTGTCTTGCACCGGACCGGTCGCGCAGGCGCCGGCCCCGGCCGCTATCACGAGAGCAGTAGTGACGGACGCGACGGAGCGCCGGTCGCCTGCGGCGGGTGCGCAATGCATGCAATGAACCTCCCAGCAGTGCATCGATTCTGCGCGATGGCGCGCACCCGCGAGGACCGGGGTTCCACCACATCGACTGCCGTGGGCGAGCCTTTGTATGTCCACTTCTGGCCGGTTGATGACTCTGCGCGTGGAGCGCGCGACGACCGCAATGCGGTACGACCGGACGTTCACCGACACCCCTGTCTGATCTGGACGTCGCCTCCGGGCCCGCAGCAAGCAGACTGTGGTTTCTGTTTGATCGAACCCGCGGTCGTATCAGGCTCTCAGCGCGACAGCAGCAGCAGCGAGCGCGCCTTGGCCAGCGCAGCGGCGCGGCTCTTCACCTGCAGCTTGGCGTACAGGTTGTAGAAGTGCCACTTGATGGTGGGCACGGACAGGCTCACCCGGTCGGCGATCTGCTGGTTGCTCAGGCCCTGGCTCAGCAGCTCCAGCAGTTCGAGTTCGCGCCGCGTCAGGGGGTCCACGGCGGCGGCGCCCGCCTCCGGCACCGCGGCCGACGCGGCGGCCTGCACGGCCGCGGGCACGGCCGCGCCGCTGGCCTCGCGCAGGCGCTCCAGCAGTTCCAGCTCCTCCGGCCGCACCATGCCGAAGTCCTTGGTGGAGGCCTGCGACAGGATCGGACGCAGGCGCGGCGCCCGCTCGAGCAAGGGCTGCACCAGGCGCCGGCGCGCGGCCACGAACACCGCCAGCGCCAATGTGCGCTGGGCATGCTGCGCGTCGCCGCAGCGCAGCCAGGCCTCGGTGGCCAGCAGGTGCAGATGCAGCAGGTCGCGCCAGCGCTGCGCCGCCTGCGCGGCCTTCTGGTGCCGCTCGATGCGCTGCAGGGCGTCGCGCCCGTGACCCGCGGCCAGCGCCATCTCCAGGTCGAGCAGCACCCGCTCGGGATCGTTCTGGTCCTCGGCGCCTTCGAGCAGCGGCGTGTCCAGCGCCTGCCGGTGCGCGAAGTCGCGCGCCTCGTCGACCGCGCCCAGGAACAGCAGCCGGCGCACCTGCTGCACCGCCACCGCCCGCTGCGTGCGCGGCGCATAGCAGCGCACGACGGGGTCCAGGGCCTGGGGCGCGAAGGCGCTGTCCGCCAGCCCGTCCCACAGGCCGACGCAGGCCGTGAGGCCGTGGTGCGCGGTCTCGTTGACGCCGTGCACATTGGCTTGCGCCAGGCCGCGCAAGGCCATCTCGCGTGCCGCGGCTTCGCGCCCGAGATCGAGCAAGGCGCGGGCATGGACGAAGTCCATGGTCGAGACGACGGCCGCACGCTCGCCCACGGCGCGAATGACATGCGGTCGCTCTCGCGACAGGACGCTGTCGGCGGCGCTGGGGTCGGCGTCGGCCAGGTCGACGCAGGCTTGCATCGACGCGACCCATCCCCGGCCGTAGGCGCTGTCGCTGCGGGCGACCGCGCTGCTGGCGGCCTGCATGAACTGCCGCGCCGCTCCGAGGCGGCCGTGAGTCAGCTCCGCAACCGCGGCCGCGGTGGAGACGGTGGCCACGCCGAGCGCATCGCGGTCGCTGGCATGGGTCAACCACCGCTGCGCTTCGTCGCGCGCGCGGTCGATCATGTCCAGATGCACGCCGATGACCACGTGCAGCAGGCTCACCCGCGCGCGCAGCGACGCCGCGCGCTCGCCGCTCGGGTCGATCTCGGCCAGGCGGTGGTCGAGCGATTCCAGGGCGCTGTAGGCGCGCTCGTACTGCAGCGAGAAGCACAGCGACCACACGTACCACGCGTGCGCCTCGGGCGAGAGCGTCACGCCGGTGGACAGCAGCTGCTCCACCCAGCCGGCGTAATGCGCCAGCTGGCCCTGGTTGGCCGCCACGGACTTGGCGACGCGGTCGATCAGCTGGCCGGCCAGCGTGGGCGCCGGCGCGTCCAGCGCGGCCTCCAGCGCGGCCACGTCGTCGCCGCGATCGGCATGCCACCGCGCGGCGCGTTCCAGCACCTCCTGCCGGCGCCCACGCGGCAGCCGCCGCGCGCCCTCGGCCAGCAGGTACTGCCGCAGCAGGGTGTGCATGCGCAGCCAGCGGTGGCTGCGGTCGAGCGGAAAGATCAGGATGTTGCGGCGAAGCAGATCGTCGAGCCACTCGCCGGCCTCGTCGCAACCCGTGACGTGGGCCGCGAAGTCGGCGCTGAACTCGCGCACCAGCGCCAGCTCCATCAGGAACGCCACCCGCCGCGGCGCGAAGCCGGCCAGCACGCGCCGCGTCAGCACCTGGGCGATGTCGTGGTCGGTGCCGCTGAACCGAAGCGCGACGTCGTCGGGGGCCACGTCCTGGGACATCAGCACCTGCAGCAGGCGCGCCGCCGCGGGCCAGCCCTCGGTCTGCTCGAGCATGCGCTGCAGCATCGGCCGCGGCGGGTCGGCCAGGCCGGCCTGCTGCAGCAGGCCCCGCAGGCACTCGATGTCGAGCGCCAGATGCGGCGCGCGCACCTCCACCGTGGACAGTTCGAGCTTCGCCCGTGTCGTGTCCAGCGGCAGGTCCTCGGTGCTGGACAGCACCAGGCGCAGCATCCGCCCGCTGCCGAACACCAGCCGCTCCAGCATCGGCGCCAGTTGCGGGTCGGTGCACATCTGCAGGTTGTCGATGAACAGGACGGTGGCGCTGTCCAGCGTGGCGATGTGGGTCAGCAGGCGCTCGGCGCGCTCGCGCGGGTCGTCCGGCATGGTGGGCGCGGCGGCGGTGTCCCGCTCGTCGGAGGGGACGGCACCCTCCGCGTCGGCGATGCGCTCCTGCAGCGCCGCCGACATCCAGTTCAGCAGCGACGCGACGCTGGTGTCGCGGTCGTCCAGCGTGAGCCAGGCGCAGCGCACCTCGCGCTGCTGCAGGGTGCGGTGCAGCTGGGCCAGCAGCGTGGTCTTGCCGTAGCCCGGCGGCGCGCACACGACGACCAGCTTGGCCAGCACCGCACTGCGCAGCAGCACCTGCAGGGCATGCGGCAGCAGCGGCTCGAAGGCCGTTTCCGGCGGCGCCAGCTTGCCTCTTGGAACGGCAGTCGCAGTCATACCTGATGGAGGGTCGGCGCAGGCCCCAGCCGCCACGCCAGACTTAAGTATGGAGCGGTGGGCTGGAATGTCCGAATCGGCCCCCCGGGACCGGGTTCGCCCTGATCGGCGTCCCGACTTTGGGCGTGGCTCCGGCGGCAGGCCGCTGCCTAGGCTCGCGCTCCGGGTGTCCCACCCGCCCCATCACCCGACACGGAGACCGAGATGATCAATCGCCGCGCCTGCACTTCGCGTCTGCTGGCTGCCGCTGCGCTGCCGGCCTGGACGAGCCCGACCCTTGCCAACGATGCCGTGGTGCGGTGGGTGGTGCCGTTTCCCGCCGGCGGGCCGCTCGACGCCGTGGCGCGCCGGCTGGCCGAAGGGGTCGGCCCGCGCGTGAAGCACACCATCGTGATCGAGAACAAGGCCGGTGCCAACGGCTCGATCGGCACCGCCGAGGTGGCCCGCGCCGCGCCGGACGGCCGCACCTTCGCGCTGGCGATCCCCGACTCGCTGATCAGCGTGGCCTCGCTGGTGAAGGCCCCGCCGTACGACGCGCGCCGCGACCTCACCCTGATCACGCAGATGGTGGCCTCGTCCGTGGTGCTGATGGCGCACTCGAAGCTGGGCGCGTCGTCGATGGCCGAGCTGATGGGCAAGGCGCGCCAGGCCAAGCCGCCGATCGGCTACGGCTCCTGGGGGCCGGGCACGCTGCCGCACCTGGTGATGAGTGCCATCGAAGCCCAGAGCACCGCGACCTTCACCCACGTGCCCTACCGCGGCGCGGCGCCGGCCCTGCAGGACCTGGCGGGCGGGCAGGTGCAGCTCGGCTTCGGCCCGGCCCACGTGGCGCTGCAGTACCAGCAGAAGGGCCTGGCCACGCCGATCGCCGTGACGGGCCAGCGCAGCGCGCTGCTGCCCGACGTGCCGACGCTGGCCGAGCAGGGCTTCAAGGGGCCGGTGGAGGAGTCGCGCATCTGGTTCGCCCTGGTCGGCCCGAAGGGCCTGCCGGCGCACGAGGTTGCGCGCTGGTACGACGCCATCGGCGCCACGGTGCGCACGCCGGAGTTCGAGAAGTTCCTCGCCGGCATCGGCTTCGTGCCCTTCATGAGCACGCCGCAGCAGTTTGCGCAGAACCTGGCCCGGGAGCACGTGGTCATCAACCAGCTCATCCGCAAGCTCGGGATCAGCGCCACCTGACGCTGCGCGGCCCCCTCACCCCCTGGCGGCGCCCGGGGCCTTGCCCGCGGTGGCGGTGGCCTGGGCGGTGGCGAAAGCGACCGCCATCTCGAAGCTGGCCTTCATGAAGGTGAGCAGCGTGGCGAACTGCTCGTCGCTCAGGCCGCGCGCCGCGTCGTTGGCGCGATAGATGTTGGCCAGCTCGCGCTCGCGCCCGGCCTGCACGGCCAGGCGGCCCACCCCCAGGCTGTCCAGCGTGCCCCACAGCTCCGGGTTGTAGGAGCGCGTGAGCCGCATCGCGAAAGAGATCGGGTCGTGCCGCCCGAGCACGCTGGCCAGGCGCAGGATCACCTCGAAGGGCAGCGCCGCCTTGCCGCTTTCGGCGCTTTCCAGCAGGCCCGCGTCGCCCAGGCCGATCACCTGCTCGAGCTCGGCCGTGGTCAGGCCGGCCGCTTCACGCGTCTGGCGCAGCGCGCGGCCCGCCTTCGCAATGGCGGCCTTGTGGCGCGGGTCGGTGGCCTTGACCTTGGCCATCGTCAACGACATGTCGGCCACGTTGCCCGCCACGCTGAGCGCCGCCTCGGCCCAGGACCGCACCTGCTGGGCGGCCTCGACGATCTTGCCGGCGCCGGCGGGCCGCGCCGTGCGGTCGCGAGTCGATGGCGGTGAACCTGCGCGAGGGCGTTGAGTCATGGCGGTGGCCTTGGTGGAGTGCGTGCAGCTGCGGATCGAGCGCCGTGAAACATAGCCTCAGGGGCCGCGACGGTCCCCTCCCGAAGCGGGGAGGGGCGGGCCACGGCGGTGACAACACGCGGGCGGACCCGACTTCCGTCGGGGGCCCGCGGCCACGGCCATGGGCAGCATCCGGGGTCGACCACCCCGCCCACCACCCCGATGATCCTGACGCCCGAGCAGACGATGGTTCGCGACGCGATGCGCACCTTTGCGCAGGAACGGCTGGCCCCCTTTGCGGCGCAGTGGGACCGCGAGAAGTCGTTCCCGGCCGACGCCCTGAAGGAGCTGGGCACGCTGGGCGCCCTGGGCATGACGGTGCCGGAAAGCTACGGCGGCGCCGGGCTCGACACGATGAGCTTGGTGCTCACGCTGGAGGAGCTGGCCGCCGCCGACGGCGCCACCTCCACCATCGTCAGCGTGCAGAACTCGCTGGCCTGCGGCATTACCCTGCGGTTCGGCAGCGAGGCGCAGAAGCAGCGCTGGCTGGTGCCCCTGGCGCGCGGCGAGGCGCTGGGCTGCTTCTGCCTGACCGAGCCGCACGCGGGGTCGGACGCGGCCGCCCTGCGCACCACGGCGCGGCGCGACGGCGACCACTGGGTGATCCACGGCGTGAAGCAGTTCATCACCACCGGCAGCCGCGCGCACGTGGCCATCGTGCTGGCGGTGACCGACCCGGGCGCGGGCAAGAAGGGCATCTCCTGCTTCCTGGTGCCCACCGACACGCCGGGCTACCGGGTGGCGCATGTGGAGCACAAGATGGGCCAGCACGCCAGCGACACGGCGCAGATCGTGTTCGACCAGTGCCGCGTGCCGGCCGACGCGCTGATGGGTGCGCCGGGCGAGGGCTACCGCATCGCGCTGTCCAACCTGGAAGCCGGCCGCATCGGCATTGCGGCGCAGTGCGTGGGCATGGCCCGCGCCGCGCTGGCGGCCGCGCTGGACTATGCGCGCCAGCGCGAGACCTTCGGCAAGCCGATCGTGGAGCACCAGGCGGTGAACTTCCGCCTGGCCGACATGGCCACGCAGCTGGCCGCCGCGCGCCTGATGGTGTGGCACGCCGCGCAGCTGAAGGACGCCGGCCTGCCCTGCCTGACCGAGGCGTCGATGGCCAAGCTGTTTGCCAGCGAAGTGGCCGAGCGCGTCGCCAGCGACGCGATCCAGGTCCACGGCGGCTGCGGCTACGTGAACGACTTTCCGGTGGAACGCATCTACCGCGACGTGCGCGTGTGCCAGATCTACGAAGGCGCCAGCGACATCCAGCGCATGGTGATCGGGCGCGCGCTGGCCCAAGGAGACCACATCCCATGAGCACCACCCAACCCGCCGTGCGCACCGAGGTGCGCGACCACGTGGCGCATGTCACCCTGGACCGCCCGGCCAAGGCCAACGCGCTGGACGTGGCCGGATGGCTTGCGCTGCGCGACGCCTTCCGTGCGCTGGACGCGCGCGACGACGTGCGCGTGGCCCTGCTGGCGGGGGAGGGCGCACACTTCTGTGCCGGCATCGACCTGGCGGTGCTGGCCGACCTGCGCGCGCACAGCCGCGCGACCACCGGCTCCGACAGCCGCAACCGCGAGCGCCTGTGGCGCTGGATCGTGGAGCTGCAGGGGTGCGTGAACGCCATCGAGCAGTGCCAGGTGCCGGTGATCGCGGCGCTGCACGGCGTGTGCTACGGCGGCGGCGTGGACATCGCCTGCGCCTGCGACCTGCGCTACGCCACGCGCGACGCCCGCCTGTGCGTGAAGGAGGTGGACATGGCCGTGACCGCCGACCTGGGCGTGCTGCAGCGCCTGCCGCGGCTGGTGGGCGACGGGCGCGCGCGCGAGCTGGCCTTCAGCGCGCGCGAGTTCAGCGGCGACGAGGCCGAGCACATGGGGCTGGTGAGCGGCGTCTTCGAGACCGTGGACGAACTGCGCCGCGGCGTGCAGGCCATCGCCGAGAACCTGGCCGCCAAGCCGCCGCTGGCCCTGAACGGCACCAAGCGGGCGCTGCTCTACGCCCGCGACACGCGCGTGGCCGACGGCCTGAAGCAGGTGGCCGACTGGAACGCTACGGCCTTGCTGGCGCAGGATGTGGCCGAGGCGATGGCGGCTGCGGCGCGGCCAGCAGCGCGGGCAGGATGACGCTGCGCAGGATGCGGTTGGGCGGTGCGCTGCCCGAGTTGTAGTCGCCGCCCGTGAAGACGATCACCAGGTCGTGCTCGGGCATCAGGATGATGCGCTGGCCGCCATTGCCTTGCGCCGCACTGAACAGCACACGCTGCCGGCCCCCGGGCGTGTCCGCGTCCAGCTCGCGCTGCCACCAGAAGAAGCCATAGCCGTTGCCGCCCAGCCGCGACGCCGGCGCCAGCGACGCCTGCACCCACGCGGCCGGCACCACCTGCCGCCCCTGCCATCGGCCCTGCTGGGCGTAGAGCAGCCCCAGCTTGAGCAGGTCGCGCGGCCGCAGATGGATCTGCGAGAACTCGCGGTTGCGCTGGGTGAGTTCGTAGTTCCAGCGCCAGTCGTCGCGCCGAATGCCCAGCGGGCCGAACAGCGCCTCCTGGGCGAAGTCCGGCAACGCGCGGCCCGTGGCGAGCTCGGTAAGGCGCCCCACCACCGCCACGCCGCCGGAGCAATAGCGCCCCAGGGTGCCGGGCTCGGTTTCCATCGGCAGGTCGAGCGTGGCCTTCACCCAGTCGGCGGTCTCGTACAGCAGCGACTCGTTGCCGGGCGACTGGGCGTCCCAGTCGTTGCAGGCCAGCCCCGGCTGCATGGTGAGCAGGTGGCGCAGCGTGATCGCTCGCTTGCGAGCGTCCGGGTTGGCGTAGTCCGCATAGGGCAGCTGGGGCAGCACCGGGGCGTCCAGCGCCGGCTTTCCGGTGCGGGCCTGGGCGATGCCCGCCAGCGTGCCCACGACCGACTTGGTGGCGGAGCGCATCTGGTGCGGCCGTTGCACGCCATAGCCGTAGAAGTATTCCTCCAGCACCAGGCGCCCACGGTGATGGATGAGCACGCCGTGGACGTCCTCCCACTCCCCGTCGAGCACCCCCTGCACGACGCGCTCGAGAACGCCGCGATGCAGCGTGGTTTCGCCGTCGGCCACGCCACCGGCCGCGATGCCGTCGCCCAGGTCGCGCGGGGCGGCATAGCGATAGCGCGGCGCCGGGCCCCGCGCATGCGGCCAGGGCCAGGCGAGGTCGGCCGCGGCCGGGCTGACCTGCCGGGAGACGCGCCGCTGCGTCTGCCCCCGCGTGACGAAGCCGTCCACGTCGCCCGCCGCATTGCGGGTGAAGACCACCTCGTCGCCCGAGCGCGTCAGGAAGGTGTCGCCGCCCACCCGCCGCAGCGGGTACTTGGCCTCGTCGATGACGGCGAAGAGCGTCTTGCCATCCACCAGCTCCAGCTGTGCGCCCCGTGCGTCGGCATAGACACCGACGTAGTCGCCCAGCGGCGCAGCCGCGTGCGCGGTAACGCCGCACAGCGCCACAACGAGAGCGGCCCACCGCTGGAACAGGATTGGCAAGCGGCTCTCCTTGGCTGGTGGCACTGCGAGTTCATGATAGCGGTGCGAGTTTGGCTGCTGGAACGAGCGCGGGGTGGGTAGGCGCTGACAGCGACCGTACGGGCAGACTCCGACGCGGAAGGCGTCAAGACTTTCGGCGACCGTGCGCAGCAGGACTCGACGCGGAAGGGAGCGTGATTTGCAGGGGGACTGAAATGCAGCGGTAGCTGCCTATGACCATCGGGCTGCGAACGAACCCTAAGCATCAAAGAGCCGTCTTTCGGCCTCGTGCGCCATGCCAGCGCAGTCATCGACGTGCGCAGTAGGTCATCGCTTGCGGGGGGCTGGGCCGGTGGTATCGCGCCGAACGAGCTGAATCGGGAGCGTTTCGCGGACGGGCGCCTGGCCGACGTGGCCCGGTCGCATCCGCTCCAGCAGCCGCGCGGCTGCCGTGCGCGCCATCGCCTCCACCGGCTGGCGCACCGTCGTGAGGTTCACCAGCGGTGAGCCGGCGAGCGGGATGTCGTCGAACCCGATCACCGACAACTGAGACGGCACGTCGATGCCCCGCCGCCGTGCTGCCTCGAGCACACCTAGAGCGATGGTGTCGTTGCCGGCGGCAATCGCGGTCACCTGCGGATGTGCCGCGAGCAACCTCATGGTGTTGGAGTAGCCGCTCTCGGTCGTGTAGTCGCCCCACAGCAGTGGCACGTCGTCGACTCGCACTCCCGCCTCCTGGAGGAACTGCAGCGAGCCGCGTGTGCGGTCACGGCTGGTGGACGTGTTCTGCGGGCCCATCACGAGTCCGACGCGCCGATGGCCGAGCTCCCAGAAGTGTCGGGCCACCTCGATGCCGGCCTGCACGTTATCCACCTCAACCACGTCCACGTCCACGTCTTCAACCGATCGCACGGCCAGCACGAGAGGAATCCCGCGGCGCTTGAGTTCGGCCACTACCGGCGAGTCGAGCGTGGCGGTGGCGAAGATCATGCCGTCGAGGTAGCCGTCGATCAGCGGCCGGAAGGCGAGCAGCTGCTCGGGGTCGCGCATGGAGTCGATGAATAGCGTGAGCTGATAGCCGGCCTCCTGCAGGGCGTCGTGCAAATGCTCCAGCAGCAGGGTCATGAATCGGTTGTGCAAGGCACCGACCACAACGCCGACCATGCGCGTGGCCGACTTGCGCGAGCGCCGACCCTGCGCCGGGACGCGATAGCCGACGGCGGACGCCGCCTTCTGTACGGCCTCCCGCGTGCCGGCGCTGATGGCGCTGTGGCCGGTCAGCGCACGTGAGACCGTCGACACGGAGATGCCCAGCTGATGCGCGATGTCCTCCAGACGCGGCGTCCCGCCGGGCGAGCCGCTCGACTTCTTTGCATTCTTTGCATTAGGCATAGGGCGCATATTAGCCATAGCGGCACCCGATCCGTTCGGGTTTTCTCCTAATGTTTGCACTGCAATTGCATACGTTTGCGTTGCAAACTGCACGCACTCCACTTCCCTCTCTCCAGCCCTCCGAGGTTCCACCGATGAAGCTCACCACCAGCCACGTGATCGGCAAGGCGCTCAAGGCCTACGGCGTACCGTACGTGACCGGCCTGCCCGGCCACGGCAACTGGAACCTACTCGACGCGTTCAACGACAAGGGCTCCGACGTGCCGGTGGTGCAGGTGATGCACGAGCAGGCCGCGGTGCACATCGCCGACGCGCACTACCGTGTCACCGGCCAGCCGATCGCGGCGGTCACGTCGATCGGCCCGGGCGCAGCAAACACGGTGATGGGGCTGGCCAACGCCTACTGCGACTCGACCGCGCTGCTGCTGTTGACCGGCAGCGCCAGCACCCACATGCGCGGCCACGGCGTGATGCAGGAGATGGACCGCGAGAACGTGCCCGACTTCCTGCAGGTCACGCGATCGGTCACGAAGCGCAACTTCGACCTCTTCCGACCCGATCACACACCCTTCGTGATGCACCGCGCGTTCAACGCGATGCTCACCGGCCGGCCAGGCCCCGTGCACGTCGAAGTGCCGCTGGATGTGCAGAGCGCCTTCACCGACATCGACGTCGCCGACCTCGACAAGCGCCTGCCGGTGGGCAAGCCGCGCGCGGACGCGAAAGCGATTGAAGCGGCGATCGCGCTGCTGCTGAAGGCTGAGCGGCCCTGCATCGCAGTCGGCGGCGGAGCGATCACGAGCAACGCCAGCGCGGCGCTGAAGACGCTGGTCGAGCGCCTCGGCATCCCCGTCGTCTTCACCTGGAACGGCAAGGGTGCGCTGCCCGAGGACCACCCGATGAACGCCGGCACGGTGGGCTGGCCCGGCTCGCTCACCGGCAACGGCTTCGCATCCAAGGCCGACGTGATCCTCACGCTCGGCTGCCGCTTCACCGACTGGTCGGCGTCGTCGTGGCGCAAGGGCGTCAGCTTCTCGATCCCCGACAGCAAGCTGATCCAGGTCGACATCGACGCGCGCGAGATCGGCAAGAACTACCCGGCCGAGGTCGGCATCGTCGGCGACGTGCGGCTGGTGCTCGAGGACCTGAACGCCGGCATCTCCGACGCCCAGGCAAAGGCCGCGCTCGGCCGGCGCGAGGCCTACCACGCCGAGCTGCGCCGCGGCTGGGCCGAGTGGGACGCGATCCAGGCCCCGCGCCGCAACCACGACAAGATTCCCACCACGATGCTGCGCACGCTGCGCGAGCTGCGCAAGGTGCTGCCGCGCCACGGCATCGTCACCGTCGGCTCGGGCCATCCGCAGTCGAGCACGAAGCAGGACTTCCCGATCTACGAGCCGCGCACCCACATTACCCCGGGCAGCTACTCGCCGATGGGCTTCGCGCTACCGGCAGCGATCGGCGCCAAGCTGGCGAAGAAGGACGCGCCGGTGGTCTGCATAATCGGCGACGGCGACTTCATGATGTGCGTGCAAGAACTCGCCACCTGCGTCGCCTACCAGATCCCTGTCGTCTTCCTGGTGCTCAACAACGCGGGCTACATCAGCATCCGCGACGGCCAGGACGCGCTGATGGGCCGCAACATCATCAGCGAGTTCAAGGACCGCCGCACCGGCCAGCCCTACTCCGCCGACTTCCCGGCGCTGGCCAAGAGCTTCGGCCTTGAGATCGGCGTGCGCGTGCAGCGCGTCGAAGATATCGGCCCGGCGATCAAGCGCGCGCTTGACGCCAACGCGCCCGCGCTGGTCGAGGTACCGATCACGCGCGACGTATCGATCGCTGCAAGCAACGTCGTCGGCTGGTGGGACTTCCCGCCAGTGCCGACCGCGCCGCAGGGGGTGCGCGACGACTACGTCAACGGTCTCGCCGCCGAGCAGCACGAGGGTCGCGACACCTCCCGCGTGCGCATCGTCAAGGCCGAAGGCGCCGTCGGCTGACGCCCGACGCCGACCACCCGCCCGCCCCTCCACCTGCCAACCGGCCGCCCTTGCGCGGGCCGGAACGGGAGCCCCATGTCCGCTCAAGTCATCGGTACCGTGCTGCTCAACGGCCTGACGCTGGCGGCGCTGTACTTCATCGTCGCCGCGGGCTTCTCGCTGATCTTCGGCCTGATGCGCACGGTGAACATGGCGCACGGTTCGCTGTTCCTGCTCGGGGCCTACGTCGCCTACGCGGTGTTTGAGCCGCTCTACGACAAGGGCGCGGCCTACGCGTGGCCGCTGGCGATGGTGGTCGGGGCCGCGGTAGCGGCAGTGGCCGGCGTCGTGATGCAGAAGGTCTTCCTCGGCTGGATGCAGGGCCAGGAGCTGCGCCAGGCGCTGGTGACGATCGGCATCTCGATTGTCGCAGCCGACCAGCTACTGGCCGCGTTCGGCGGCACTCCGCGGCAGTTCTTCGCGCCCGAGGCGCTGTTCGGCTCGACCACGCTGCCGCTGGTCGGCGGCTACCCGACCTTCCGCCTGTTCCAGATCGTCTTCGCGCTCGCGGTCGGCATCGGCCTGTGGCTGCTGCTCAACCGCACGAAGCTCGGCCTGATGGTGCGTGCCGGCGTCGACGACCGCGCGATGCTAACCGCCTGCGGCATCAATGTGCCGCTGGTCGCGATCACGGTGTTCGCGCTCGGCGCGGCGCTAGCCGGCCTCGGCGGCGTGATCGGGGCCACCGCGCAGCCGCTCGCGCCGGGCGTCGATGGCCGCTTCCTGTTGACCTCGCTGGTGGTGGTGATCGTCGGCGGCATGGGCTCGATCGTAGGCACGGCGGTCGGCGCGCTCCTGGTCGGCATGGCCGAGCAGGTCGGCCAGGCGCTGTTCCCGACCTACTCCGTGATCCTCACCTTCGTGATCATGGCCGCGGTGCTGGCGGTGCGGCCGCAGGGGCTGCTCGGAAAGGCGGCGCCATGAACGCAACCCGGACGCAGCTTCGCGCAGGCCTCATCGCCGCCGCGCTGATGGCGCTCGCGCCCGTGCTGTTGACCGTGCTGCTGCCGGCCAACCAGGCCGCCTTCTGGACCGCGAACATCCTGGGGCGCTCGCTGGTTTACGGCGTGATCGCACTGTCGCTCACCTTCCTCGCCACCTACGGCGGCTTCGTCTCGCTGGCTCAGATGGCGTTGGCGGGCGTTGCCGGCTACGTCCTCGCCGTCTTCGTCCAGGGCGCGACACCGTCAATCGTCGGCGGGTTGCCGTACGCGGCGGCGATCCCACTCGCGCTGCTGGTAGCGACGCTCGCCGGGCTGCTCGTCGGGGCGATCGCGGTTCGCACGCGCGAGATCTACATGCTGATGATCACGCTCGCACTCGGCATGGGCTTCTACCGCTTCGTCGAAAGCAACATCGCTTGGTTCAACGGCTACGAGGGCATCCGCGGCGTGATAGGGCCCGAGTTGTTTGGGCTGCCGTTCCGAAGCACTTACCTGTTCTTTTACGTCGCGCTCGGCACGGCGCTGCTGCTCTACGTCGGCGTACTCGTCGTCGTGCGCACGCCTTTCGGCCTGGTGCTGCAGAGCATTCGCGATAACCCGAGGCGTGTGGCCGCGCTCGGCTACCACGTCGGGCTGCACCGCATCGCCGCCTTCGGCCTTGCGGGCTTGATCGCCGGCTGCGGTGGCGTGCTGGTGACGATCTACAACATCGGCATCTCACCGGGCAGCGTCGGCCTCGGCGCGACGATTAACGTGCTGATCATGGCCGTGATCGGCGGGCTGGCTTCGCCGCTCGGTGCCTTCATCGGTGCGCTGGTGTTCGTCTTCTTCGACACCTTCGCCGCGAGTCTCTACGACCGCGATCGCTTCAACACGCTGATCGGACTGGTGTTCCTGGTCATCGTCCTCGCCTCGCCCGACGGGCTCACCGGCCTCGTCAAGCGCCTGCGCGAGCGCCTGCACGGCAAGCCCGAATCGCCTCCCGAACCGGCTGCCGCCGAACCGGCCGCCTGAAGTCCCTCATCCACCACCACGGAGACAGATGCCCATGAAACCCATGCACAAAACCCAAGTCGCCACCCTGGCCGCCGCTGCACTGCTGGCACTCGCCAGTTCAGCCATGGCACAAGGCGCGCCGATCAAGATCGGCTCGATCAAGACGCTCGAAGGCACCTTCGCCACCGGCGGCCAGGATGCCGTGCGTGCGCTGACGATGGCCTTCGAGGAAGCCAACTACACCGTCGCCGGTCGCAAGATCGAGTGGATCAGGGAGTCGTCCAACGCGCAGGCCGACGTGGCACTCGCCCGCGCGCGCAAGCTGATCGAGCAGGACAACGTCGACATCATCATCGGCCCGCTGTCCGGCGCTGAGGGCATCGCACTGCGCGACTACTCGAAGACGCTCAAGGGCAAGACCATCGTGAACGGCCAGTCGGCTGCGGCCGACACGACGATGCGCGACCCGAGCCCCAACTTCTTCCGCTTCAACGGCGACGGCATGCAGTGGATTGCAGGCTTGGGCACCTACGCGTACAAGAATCTCAACGCCAAGCACGTGGCGATCGTCGCGGGGGACTATGCCTTCCCGTACGCGCAGGTGTTCGGCTTCATGCAGGAATACTGCAAGGCCGGCGGCAAGGTCACCAAGCTGTGGAGCCCGCTCGGCACCACCGACTTTGCGAGCACGATCGCGCGCATCCCCGCCAATGCGGATGCGGTGCTCGTGGTCCACGGTGGCACCGATGCGCTCGCCTTCCTGACACAGTACGCGCAAGCCGGCGCCAACAAGCCGCTGATCGCCGGTTCGGTGGCGGCCGACCAGGTGGTGATGAGCGCGCGCGGCCCACACCGCCGTCTGATGAACGGCCTCATCACCGCCGGCCCGCTGGTTGACGACAGCGACGACCCGACGTGGACCGCCTTCGTCGACAAGTACAAGAAGCGCTTCCCCGACGGCTTCGCGGCGCCATCGATCAATGCGGTGCACTACTACATCGCGGCCAAGGCGACGCTGATGGCGCTCGAGCAGGTCAAGGGCGACCTGTCGGGCGACCAGAAGGCCTTCCAGGCCGCGCTCGCCAAGCTCACGGTGCCGACCCCGATGGGCGGCAAGGTGCGCCTCGACGAGAACCGTCAGGCGATCGCCGACAACTTCATCCGCAGGATCGTCGAGCGCGACGGCAGGCTCTACACGACCCAGGTGCAGAAGTTCGAGGCCGTGTCGCAGACGCTGGGCATGCCGCGCGACCAGTTCCTCGCGCTCGGCTCGCCGTCGCGCGACAACCCGAACTGCCCGCCGGCGAACTGAGCACGACCGCCGAGCACGCCATGACCATGCCCGCGCTGCAACTGGACGCCGTCGGCCGGCGCTTCGGCTCGCTGCAGGCCGTCAAGTCGGTGACGATGACGGTGGCCGCGGGCGAGCGCCGCGCCGTGCTTGGCCCCAACGGCGCGGGCAAGACGACGCTCTTCAACCTGATCTGCGGCGACTTCCCGCCCACATCGGGCACGGTCCGGTTGCACGGCGCGGACATCACGCACCTGCCGGCGCACCAGCGCGCGCGCCATGGCATCGGCCGCACCTACCAGACGTCGCTGCTGTTCAACGGGCTGACCGTGGCCGACAACCTGCTCGTCGCGTTTCGCGGCGCGCGGCCGGCGCGCTTTTCGTTTCGGTTGCCCCGCGCGAGCGATCACCAGACCCGAGAAGTGAGTGAGCTGGCCGAGCGCGTTCGGCTGTCGCACCGTCTCCACCACACCGTGGACTCGCTCAGTCACGGACAGCGGCGCCAGTTGGAGGTCGGCATGGCGCTCGCGTGCAACCCGCGCCTGCTGATGCTCGACGAGCCTGCGGCGGGACTGTCGCCCGCCGAACGGCCCGAATTGAGTGCGCTGCTGCGCTCGCTGCCGGCAACGCTGACATTGATCCTGATCGAGCACGACATGGACGTTGCGCTGCCGATAGCCGACATCGTCACCGTGATGAAGGACGGCGAGGTGATGGTCGAGGAGCCGCCGGAACGCATCGTCGATCACCCACGGGTGCACGAGATCTACCTCGGCAAGAAAGCGGCCTGACATGCTGGAAGTCCGCGACATCGACGTCCACTACGGCCAGGCGCACATCCTGCAAGGCGTGTCGCTCGACGTCGGCATCAAACCGCTGGCCATCGTCGGCCGCAACGGCATGGGCAAGACCACGCTGTGCGGCAGCGTGATGGGTCTGGTGAAGACGAGCCGCGGCTCGGTCAGGCTGGACGGCGAGGAACTCGCCGGCCGGCCGTCGAACCAGGTCGCGCGTCGTGGCATCGCAATCGTGCCGCAGGGCCGGCGCTGCTTCCCGTCGCTGACCGTGCACGAACACCTGCTGCTCGTCTCTCAGGGCCCGAGAGCGAAGTGGAACATCGACCGCGTCTACGCGACGTTCCCACGCCTGGCCGAGCGGAAGAACAATGGCGGCACGCAGCTGTCCGGCGGCGAACAGCAGATGCTGGCGATCGCCCGCGCGCTGCTGATGAACCCCAGGCTGGTGATCATGGACGAACCGAGCGAAGGCCTGGCGCCCGTCATCGTCGAGCACCTCGTGCAGGTGCTGCGCAAGCTGCCCGACGACGGCATGGCCCTCCTGCTCGTCGAACAACAGCTCGCACTGGCCACCGCGGTGTGCGACTCGGTGGCGGTGATGGTCAACGGCCGGATCGCCACCACGCTGGCCTCTTCCGAACTGATGGCCGACAGCGCCGCGCAGCAGCGCTGGCTCGGCGTGGCACCCGGTCACCACTGAACGATCAACCCCGTCCCCAAGGAGTCTGACTCAATGATCCGCACCCTGAAGACAGGCCGCACGGCCTCCCAATCCGCCGACGACGCCGCGAAGGTGCGCGACACCGTCAGCGGCATCCTGGCCGACATCGGCACGCGCGGCGACGTCGCGGTGCGCGAACTCTCGGCCAAGTTCGACAAGTGGGAGCCGGAGAGCTTTCGGCTCAGCGAGGCCGAGATCGACGCCTGCGTGCGCACGCTGAGCGCCGGCCAACTCGATGACATCCGGTTCGCCCAGAAGCAGGTGCGCAACTTCGCCCAGGTGCAGAAGGACGCACTGCGGGACGTCGAAGTGGAGACGATGCCAGGGGTGGTGCTGGGCCACAAGAACATGCCGGTCGAGAGCGTCGCCTGCTATGTCCCGGGCGGCAAGTTTCCGCTCATCGCATCGGCGCACATGGGAGTAGTGACGGCCAAGGTGGCCGGCGTGCCGCGCATCGTTGCGAGTTCGCCACCCGTGAACGGGCAGCCCGTCCCCGCGGTGGTGGCCGCCATGAAGCTGGGCGGCGCCGACGAGATCTATACGCTTGGGGGTGTGCAGGCGATCGGCGCGATGGCGCTCGGCACGCAAAGCATCGATCCGGTGACCGTGATCGTCGGCCCCGGCAACGCGTTCGTCGCCGAAGCCAAGCGGCAGCTCTTCGGCCGTGTGGGCATCGATCTGCTCGCCGGGCCTTCCGAGACGCTGATCATCGCGGACGACTCCGTGGACGCCGAGATCTGCGCCACCGACCTGCTCGGCCAGGCCGAACACGGCTACAACACGCCGGCGATCCTGCTGACAGACAGCGAGAAGCTGGCTCACGAGACGATGGCCGAGGTGGAACGCATCCTGAAGATCCTCCCCACGGCCAACACAGCCGGCGTGAGCTGGCGCGACTACGGCGAGGTGATCGTCTGCGACACGCTGGCCGAGATGGTGAGCGAGGGCGACCGCATCGCGAGCGAACACGTTCAGGTGATGACACGCGACCCGGATCACTTCCTGCGCCACATGAAGAACTACGGCGCCCTCTTCCTCGGCCCGCGAACCAATGTTGCCTACGGCGACAAGGTGATCGGCACCAACCACACCCTGCCGACCGGCAAGGCGGCGCGCTACACCGGCGGCCTGTGGGTCGGCAAGTTCATCAAGACCTGCACCTACCAGCGCGTGCTGACCGACGAGGCAAGCGCGCTGATCGGCCGTTACTGCTCGCGCCTGTGTTCGATGGAAGGCATGATCGCTCACGGAGAGCAGGCCAACGTGCGGGTGCGTCGCTACGGTCGGCAGGAGGTGCCTTACGCTGGCGCAGCGGCGTGACGGCATGGCATTGACGAGTCCCGAGCGAGCGCGGCCGGAGCCGCGCGGGGCTTACGCCTGGTTCCGAGACGTGAGTCTCCAGTGGCGGGACAACGACATCTACGGCCACGTCAACAACGCGGTCCACTACACGTGGTTCGACAGCGCGGTCAACGGCTGGCTAATCGAGCGTGGTCTTCTCTCGGTCCAGCGCAGCGACGTGGTCGGCTTGGTGGTCGCCAACAGTTGCCAATACTTCTCCGAGGTAGCGTTTCCGGACCGGGTGGCCTGCGGCGTGCGCGTTGGCGCCATCGGCCGGTCGAGTGTGCGTTACGAGTTGGGCTTGTTCCGCGACGACGAGAGGCTCGCGTTCGCCTCGGGCAGCTTGACGCACGTATACGTCTCGTGGCCGTCCAAGATGCCGCAACCGCTTAGCGACCGCCTGCGTGAGGACCTCAGTTCACTCCGACCGGCGGGGTGAACAAACGCTGATGCGGTCGAGGATCCGCAAGGCCTCGGTGAGACCGCCACACTTGTCGAGCTTGATGTTGATGCAGCCATAGCGGCCAGAGACCTGCGGCAGGTCTGCAGACGTGTGGAAACTCTCGTCGGCGCAGAAAACGGTCGCTGCCGGCAAGCCGGCGAGGCCCGCATCACGCCCTGCAGGCAGTGGCTGTTCGACCATCGCAAAGTCGCTCAGCTTCGAGGCCTCGCATGCCATGCGATCGGGGCTTGACATCACGATCGTCATCGCGGTGGGCACGCGCCCGGGTCGCGGCTGGCCGATGCGTTGCAGACGACAATGCCCGTGCGCTTGGCTTCCAGATCCCAGAGAGCGCAGTCGATCCCATTTCGTGCCGGTCCGGCCGTTCAGCCGGCGAGCGCGAGTGACCCTGTCTAGTCAAAGCAGCCGTTCCACTGCCGAGCCTGAGCGGCCGCACCCAGTCTGAACCTGCCGATTACCAGCCATTCCAAGGGCGTCCCAAGCCCAACAGCACATGCCCAGCCCAAGCCGACACCGCCCCTCTTCCGAGCCGCCTACCCCCCATCGCCTCGTCAGCCACCCCTCCCCCTAACCCCACATCGCCCGCACCACCGCACTGGACCCCCCCAGTGCCAGCCCGCCATCCACCGACAGCACCACGCCGGTGACATAGGCCGCCTCGGCCGAGCACAGCCACAGGGCGGCGCGGGCGATGTCGTCCTTGCGGGCAAAGCGTTGCAGCGGCACGGCCTGGGTCCACGCCTGCACGGCCTCGGGGGTGGGCGCCAGGCGCTGCATGCCTTCGGTGCCTTCCACCGGCCCGGGCGCGATGGCGTTCACCCTCACGCCGCTGGGGCCCCATTCCATGGCCAGGGTGCGCGTGATCTGGTCGATGCCGGCCTTGGCCGCGCACACGTGGATCTGCCCGGGCGTGGGCATCCAGCTCTGGGCCGCGGTGATGTTGAGCAGGGCGGCCCCCGGCTTGCGCAGGTGCGGCCAGGCGGCGCGCATCACGTGGAAGGTGCCCAGCAGGTCGATGTCCATCACCGACTTGAAGCCGTTGGGCGACAGCGCCTGCGCCGCCGCGATGAAGTTGCCGGCCGCGCCGGAGACCACCACGTCGATCGGGCCGAAGGCCTGCGCCGTGTCGTCGAAGGCCTGCTGCACCGCGGCCGCGTCGCGCACGTCCGCGGCGAAGCCCAGCACGCGCCGGCCGTGGCGGCGCAGCTGCTCGAGCGCGGCGTCCACCTTGGCCTGCTGGCGGCTCAGCACCGCCACGTGGGCGCCCGCGGCGGCCAGCGCGTCGGCGATGGCGAGGTTGATGCCGCTGGACCCGCCCGCCACGAAGGCGTTCTTGCCCGAATAGTCCATCGTCCGTGCTCCCGTGGGTTGCGGCTCAGCGCAGCGAGCGTGCGATGAGCTCCTTCATGATCTCGTTGGCGCCGCCGTAGATGCGCTGCACGCGGGCGTCGGCATACAGGCGGGCGATCAGGCATTCGTCCATGAAGCCATAGCCGCCGTGCAGCTGCAGGCACTTGTCGAGCACCTCGCACTGCCGGTCGGTCGTCCACGCCTTGGCCATGGAGGCGTCCACCGCGCTCAGTTCGCCCGCCATGTGCCGGGCCACGCACTGGTCGACGAAGGCGCGTGTCACGCGGGCGGTGCTCAGGCAGTCGGCCAGCTGGAAGCGCGTGTTCTGGAAGTCCATCAACGCCTGGCCGAACGCGCGGCGCTCGTTCACGTAGGCCACGGTCACTTCGACGGCCCGTTCCATCCCGGCCTGCGCGGCCACGGCGATGGCGACGCGCTCCTGCGGCAGGGACTCCATCATCTGCACGAAGCCCTGGCCCGGCGCGCCCAGCAGGTGGGCTGCCGGCACGCGCGCCTCGTCGAAGAACAGCTCGGCCGTGTCGCTGCCGTGCATGCCGATCTTGTGCAGGTTGCGGCCGCGGCGGAACCCGCCCAGGCCGGCCGTCTCCACCACCAGCAGGCTGATGCCGCGGGCCCCCTGGCTCGGGTCGGTCTTCACCGCCAGCACCACCAGGTCGGCGTTCTGGCCGTTGGTGATGAAGGTCTTGGAGCCGTCCACGACGAAGTGGTCGCCGTCGCGTCGCGCGCGGGTGCGCAGGGCCTGCAGGTCCGAGCCGCCGCCCGGCTCGGTCATCGCGATGGCGCCGATCAGCGTGCCGTCGGCCATGCCGGGCAGCCACTTGCGGCATTGCGCCTCGGTGCCGTAGCGCAGGATGTAGTGCGCCACGATCGTGCCGTGCACGGCGCGGGCGAAGCTCGTGATGCCGGCGTAGGCCAGCTCCTCGTCGACGATGGCCTCGAAGGCGAAGCTGGTGCCGCTGCCGCCGTAGGCCTCGGGCAGGCTCGGGCACAGGAACCCCAGCGCGCCCGCCTGGCGCCAGAACTCGCGGTCCACGCACCGCTGCTGCCGCCAGCCCGGGTCGCGGGGCACCGCCTCGGCCTCCACGAAGCGGCGCACCGCGGCGCGGAACCGCGCGGCGTCGTCGTCCTCCCAGGGGCGTCGCGGGCGCAGGTCGAGCATCGGTTCAACCCGGGTCGTCGCGTGTCACGCGTAGCAGCGGCGGCTGGCGTCCAGGCGCTCCAGGCACTCGGCCACCATGCGCTGGATCAGTGCCTCGCAGGTGGGCACGTCGTCGATCAGGCCCACCACCTGGCCCGCCCACACCAGGCCGCTGTCCACCTCGCCGGTGCGCAGGGCCTCGCGCCCGCGCGCGCCGGCCACCAGGTGGCGGACGTCGCCGAACTCGCAGCCGCCCGGGCGCTGCTCGGTGGCCACCACCTCGTCGGAGATCGCGTTCTTGAGCACGCGGCCGGTGTTGTGCAGCGTACGGAAGATCAGCCGGGTGTGGCGTTCGGTCGCGCCCACCAGCGCCTGCTTGATGTGGTCGTGGATGGGCGCTTCCTGCGTGGCGCAGAAGCGCGTGCCCATGTTCACGCCTTCGGCGCCCAGCACCAGGGCCGCCGCCATGCCGCGGCCGTCGGCAATGCCGCCCGAGGCCACGAGGGGAATCCGCACCTGGCGCGCCGCCGCCGGAATCAGCACCAGGCCGCCCACGTCGTCTTCGCCGGGGTGGCCGGCGCACTCGAAGCCGTCGATCGAGATGGCGTCCACGCCATTGCGCTCGGCCGACAGGGCGTGGCGCACCGAGGTGCACTTGTGGACGATGACGACGCCGGCCGCCTTGGCCCGGGCGATGAACTCCTTCGGGCTCTGCCCCGCCGTTTCCAGCACCTTGACGCCGGTCTTGATCACCACGTCCAGGTAGTCGGCATAGGGCGGCGGGCTGGCCGTGGGCAGGATGGTGAGGTTCACGCCGAAGGGCTGGTCGGTCATGCCGCGGCAGCGTTCGATCTCGGCGGCCAGCGCGTCCGGCGAGGGTTGGGTCAGCGCGGTCAGGATGCCCAGGCCGCCCGCGTTGGACACGGCCGAGGCCAGCTCGGCGCGCCCCACCCACTGCATGCCGCCCTGGATGATCGGGTAGCGCACGCCCAGCAATTGGGTGACGCGGGTCTGGAGGGCTCGGGTCATCGGGGGTGTCCGGTTGGGGGGTGCGTCAGCGCCCGTTGAACTGCGCGGGGCGTCGGGCGAAGAAGGCCGCCACGGCCTCGGCGAAGTCGTCGGTGGCGGCGCTGGCCTGGAAGCCCTGCTGCTCCAGCTTCAGCTGCGTGGCCAGGTCATGGTCGAAGCTGCTGCGCAGCAGCCGCTTCATGCGGCCATAGGCCAGCGTCGGCCCCTGCGCCAGGCGCACGGCCCAGTCGCGCGTGGCGGCGTCCAGCTCGGCGGCCGGCACCACGCGGTTGACCAGGCCCAGGGTCAGCGCCTCCTGGGCGTCGAAGGTCTCGGACAGCAGGGCGATCTGCATCGCGCGCCGCAGGCCCACCAGGCGCGGCAGCGACCAGGAGCCGCCCACGTCGCAGTTGGCGGCCACCTTGGCATAGGCCAGGTTGAAGCGCGCGTTGTCGGCCGCGATGGCCAGGTCGCACCCCAGGGCCAGGCTCATGCTGCCGCCGGCCACGCTGCCGTGCAGGCTGGCGATCACCGGCGCGTTCATCGCCGCCAGGTGGGCCAGGCCGACGTGCATGGACTCGATCAGGCGGCCGGCATGTTCCGCCGGATCGCCGGCCGCAAAGCCCTGCAGGTCGCCGCCCGCGCCGAAGCAGCGCCCCGCGCCGCGCAGCACCACCACGCGCACGCCGGCGTCCTGGGCCAGCGCGGCGCAGGCCGCGGCGAAAGCCTGGGCCGAGGGCAGGTCCAGCGCGTTGAGCTGCTCGGGCCGGTTGAAGACGAGGGTGGCGATGGCACCCTCCCGTTCGAGGAGCACCGGAGCGGTCGTCATGATGCGTTCGACGTGAGTGCGACGCGACGACTCTAGGCAGCGGCGGGCGCGCGGGCCCACAACGAAAGTCGGGGCCGGGGTCTGCTTCTGCTAGGGCAAACCCGTCGAAGGCCATACTTCGGCGCGGCGC
This sequence comes from Aquabacterium sp. T101, assembly GCF_057219775.1. Classification (NCBI taxonomy): domain Bacteria; kingdom Pseudomonadati; phylum Pseudomonadota; class Betaproteobacteria; order Burkholderiales; family Sphaerotilaceae; genus Aquabacterium; species Aquabacterium sp. T101. The sequence continues at coordinate 458,456 of NZ_JBXVVZ010000002.1, read as the reverse complement.
CCTTGGGCACCCGCGCCGGTCACCGGCTGGCGGCGCGGAAGAAGGCGATGCGCTCGGCGTCGGCAGGATGGCTCGAGAAGGCGATGCCCATGTCGGCGTCGGCGCCAAGCCTGCGGCCTTCCGCGCTGTTTCTCCAGCGCTGCACGCGCTCGAAGAATTCGACCATCGCATCGGGCCGCAGGCCTGCGGCCTTCATCAGGCGCGCGCTCTCGGCGTCGGCCTCGCGCTCGGCGTCGCGCGAGTAGTCGAGCTGGCCCACCAGCGCCGGTGCCGCGGCGAGCACGCTGCTGAAGTCGCCGAACGCGATGCTGGTGGCCGCGCTGAGCAGCGACACCTGCACCAGCAGGCGCATGCCGTGGCGCAGCCGCACATGGCCGAGTTCGTGGGCCAGCACGCCGAGCACCGCGTCGTCGCGGTCGGGCATGAGCGCGAGGAGTTCGTCGGTGATCACGATGGTGCCGCCGGGCAGCGCAAAGGCGTTGGGGCCGATCCTGCTGGCGTGGAAGCGCAGCGTGTAGGCCGGTCGCGTGGCGGGGTCGGGGAACGACGCCTCGACCAGGCGCGCGAAGCCGGCTTCGATGCGCGCACGCCGCTCGGGCGCCACCGCGGTCGGCTTGAGCCAGCTTCTCACGCTGTCGAGCGCCAGCTCGCCCACGGCCTTGTCGGCGCTTGGCGGCAGCGCGGCGACCACGCCCCGCGCGAGTGCCGGCACGCCCCACACATAGGCCGACACCGCGACACCGATCAGCAGCACCACCGCGGCCAGCACCCCTCGCCAGCTCTGCTGCGCACGCACCACCAGGCTGTCGCCCGACGCGCCGGGGCGCTGGCGTACGAACGCGTCCCAGGCCGCGCTGTCGTGGCCCTGCAGGCTGCCGCCGCCCGCATGCGGCAGCAGGTGGGCGATGCGCGTGCCGTGGCGCTGGCGCTCGGGCCATTGCACGTCGCGCGGGTGCACCTGGCGCTCGCCGCCGTCCCAGGCGATGACCAGCATGTCGGCGGCCCAGGACAGGCGCGCCGGATGCGCGCGCGCCGACTCGCCGTCGAAGTAGTCGACCGTGATCACATGCCGATGTCGATGTCGAACAGGTCGGCCGCCGCGTCGCCGGCGGCGTCGTCCATGGTTCGGTTGCCGCGCGAGACCAGCGCGTCGAGGTCGGTGCGAGCGGTGACCGTGACGGCCGCCAGGCGCAAGCGTGCCGTCGCCACGGCGGCGAAGGGCCAGTACAGCCCGAGCGTCAGCAGCATCAGGAACCAGTTGACCGCGGTCAGCCGCATCAGCGCCAGGAAGCGCAGGTCGCTCGCGAAGCCGAGGCTGCGGCTTTCGGTATGCGACCACACCAGGTTCTGCATCCGCGAGACGATGTAGGGCTGCAGCGTCAGCAGCAGGGCCGCGTAGACCGCGAACACCACCAGCAAGCCGAACACGATGCGCCCGGCGCCCGGCCGGCCGCCCGCAAAGGCGAAGCCGAACGCCACGCCCACCAGCACGACGGCGCCGACCAGCAACCCCGCCGCCTTGAGCGCCAGCAGGTAGAACGAACCTCGGCTGGCCGTGAAGCGTGTGCGCACGCTGGCGTACTGGTAGTGGTCGTGCTGGTAGCGCTTGAGCAGCCAGATCGTGTAGGGCAGCGCGGCGTAGAACAGCAAGGTGACGAACACCATCGAAGGGATCACCCATCCGGGCATGCTCGCGGCCTGCCCGGTGCCCTGTGCGGCCCCCTGCTCGTCGGGCGTCACGAGGGCCAGGAAGCCGACGAAGACGATCGCCGCCACGAAGCCCGGCAGCAGCGCCTTGTAGGCACCTGCCGTGTCGCCGCTGAAGGCAAAGCGCAGCCCGCGCCAGCTGGTCTGCGCCAGGCGAAACCGCTGCGAAGCGCGAAACAGCGCTGGCCAGATCGCGGCAACGATCACCAGGGCGATCAGTCCTGCGGTCGCCGAGATCTGGCCCGCGAACGCATACAGGGCGAACAGGGCGCCCACCAGCAGGTAGCCGCGCAGCATGCGCGTGGGGTCGCCGTGGAAGTCGAACGCGTGGTTGGCCAGGCGCGTGTTGCCGTAGAAGTAGCGCAGCTTGCGCACCTTGGCCCAGGGGTAGTAAAGGCCGAAGGTCACCAGCGTGAGCAGCAGGTTGACGATCCAGATGCGGAAGTACTCGCTGCCCGAACCGGTGAATTCCAGCCCGTACACCTGCTCGACGGCGCGCGCCGGTGCGGGCGCGATGGTGCGCAAGCGGTCCCACTCCGAGGGCGTGGGACCCCCGGGGGCTTCGGCGATGGTCATGAGGCTCCTCCCTGCATCGATCCGTGCCGCAGGCACTTTACCCGCGAAGCATCGCGGGGCGCCTCTGTCGAACGTGGGAGGCAGCACGAACGTCGCTGCCTCGGGCGTGACGGTGGTCGAAGTCGGCCCGAGCCCCGTCCGGCGGCGGCGATCAGCGCAGGGGCACCGTCAGCTGGCGGATCACGTCCTGCGTGGGCGGCCGCACGCCGCGCCACCAGACCCAGGCCTCGGCCGCCTGCTCCACCAGCATGCCCACGCCGTCGGCCAGCTGCGGGACACCGGCGTTGTGCGCCAGGCGCAGGAAAGGGGTCAGCCCCTTGGCGTAGGCCAGCTCGTAGGCCAGCTTCGCGCCGGAGAACACCGTGGCGGGCACGGGGGGCAGTTCGCCGCGCAGGCTCGCGCTGGTGCCGTTGACGACGAGGTCGAAGCGTTCGCCGGCCAGGTCGGCATAGCCGCAGCCTTCCACCGTGGCGCCACGGGCGAAGCGGCGTGCGAGGTCCTTCGCCTTGTCGACGCTGCGGTTGGCGATGACCAGCCGGGCCGGGCCGCCGTCGAGGAAGGGCGCCACCGCGCCGCGCACGGCGCCGCCGGCGCCCAGCACCAGCACGCGCAGGCCCTTCATCGCCACGCCGAGGTTGTGCTCGATGTCCCGGGCCAGGCCCACGCCGTCGAACATCTCGGCGAGGATGCGGCCGTCGGGCTCGAACTTCAGGCAGTTCGCCGCGCCCGCCTGTTCCGCGCGCGGCATGCGATGGGTGGCCAGCGCGAACGCGTCGAGCTTGAACGGCGCGGTGATGTTGCACCCCTTGGCGCCGCCGTCGCGGAACGCGGTTGCGGCGGCCGCGAACTGGCCGGGCGGCGCCTCGATCAGGCTGTAGTGCACGTCGTGGCCCAGGGCCTTGGCGAACCCGTTGTGGATCAGCGGCGACTTGCTGTGCCCCAGCGGGTTGCCGAACAGCGCGTAGCGGTCCGTGGCAGGGTCCGTCACGGCAGGGCCTCCGCATACAGGGCGCCGTCGGCCACCATGGCGTCGATCTCGGCCGGCGCGAACCCGAGCTCCGCGGCGATCTCGCGGTTGTGCTGGCCCAGCAGCGGCGCCGGCACGGTGCAGGTGATGTCGCAGTCGGAGAAGTGGAAGGGCACGTTGGGCAGCTTCACCTTGCCGACCACCGGATGCGTCTGCTCGATCACCATGCCGCGCGCCAGGATCTGCGGGTCGGCCAGCACCTCGTCGATCCGCTGCACCTTGGCCGCGGGCACGTCGATGGCGTCGAGCGCCGCCAGGCATTCGGCGACCGTGCGCTGCGCCACCCAGGCCTTGGCCACCGGCAGGATCTCCAGCCGGTGCGTGTTGCGGCCCGGGGCGCTGTGAAAGCGCGTATCGCCCGCGAAGGCGGGCCCGCCGGCCAGCAGCGCGAAGCGCTTCCACGCGTCGTCCACCTGCGCGGCGATCACCACGCAGCCGTCCTTCGCCTCGAACACGCCGTACAGCGTCGACGTCGGCAGGTCGTGGCCGGTCTGCACCGGCACTTCCTTGCCGTCCGACAGCGTGTAGCACTGCACCGCGTACTCGTGCATCGACATCAGGCAGTCGTACAGCGCGAGGTCGATGTGCTGGCCCTTGCCGCTCTTCACCCGCCCCAGCAGCGCCGCGCAGATCGACGCCACGGCGTGGATGCCGGTGTACATGTCGCCCAGCGCGATGCGCAGCAGGGGCGGCGCCTGGCCCGGCTCGCCCACCATCTGCATGATCCCGCTCTTGGCCTCGGCGATGAGGCCGAACCCGGGGCGGTGCGAGTCCGGCCCGGTGTGGCCATAGGCCGAGATCGAGGCGTAGACCAGGCCGGGGTTGCGCGAGGCCAGCGTCTCGTAGCCCAGGCCGAGCTTCGCCAGCGCGCCCGGGCGATAGTTCTCGACGAAGACGTCGGCACCGTCGGTCAGGCGCCGCATCAGTTCCGCGCCGCGCGGGTCCTTCATGTTCAGGCACAGGCCCCGCTTGCCCATGTTCTGCTGCATGAAGTAGCCGCTGTGGCCGTGGAGCAGGTACGGGCTCTGCCGGCCCGCGTCGCCCGTGGTCGGCCGCTCGACCTTGATGACGTCCGCGCCCATGGCCGCCAGGCAGCGGCCGACGTAGGGGCCGGCCAGGAAGTGCGAGTAGTCGACGACGCGGATGCCCGCCAGGGGAAGCTGCTGCATCAGTGGCCTCGCTTCGGGATCATCAGCCGGTGCTCGCCCTTCTGCACCACCTCGTCGCGCTGGTTGATCAGCTCCGACGGCAGGATCACGATGCCCCAGCCGGGCTTGCTGTTGCTTTCGCGCTTGCTGGCGACGCGAAAGCGCACGCGCACCACGTCGCCCAGCTTGATCGGCGCGACGAAGCTCCATTCCCAGCCGAGCGACATGCCGGGCACGAAGCGCATCGCGCTCTTCGTCTTCAGGCCGTCCGCGATGGACAGGCCGAACAGCCCGTGCGCGACGCGCGTGCCGAACGGCGTGGTGCGCGCATAGGCCTCGTCGGTGTGCACCGGCGTGTGGTCGCCGGTCAGGTCGGCGTAGGCCATCACGCGGGCCTCGGTCACCTCGTAGGCGGGGCTGATGCATTCCTCGCCCACCACGGCGTCGTCCCAGTACTTGTCGGTCGGATCGGTCTTCGCGTTCATGCTTCGGCTCTCGCGTTCACGGCCAGGGCCTGCGCCACCGCACGGGCCGGCTTGGCCTGCATCAGTTCCAGCACCAGCCCGTCGGGCAGGCGCAGCCAGTTGGGGCCCTGCGGCATCGGTGTGGCGCCGCGATCGAGCGCGAGCGCGATCGCCGCGGCCTGGTCCTCGCACATCACGCCCAGGTGGCCCAGGCGGCCTTCCGAGCCGGCGAAGTCGGGCGACGCGATGAACTGCATGCCGCCCAGCGTCCAGTACTGCGCCGGGTTGTCCGGCGGGCCCTGCAGCTCGCGCATCTCCATGCCCAGCACCTCGCGGAAGAAGCGGATGTGCCAGTGGATGTCGCGCACCCACACGGCCACGTGCTCGATGTACGCCTTGGGCGTGCTCATGACAGGAGTCCCTTCTCGATGCCCTTGATGCACGCGACCAGCGTGCGATTGACCGGCGTGGGGATGCCCAGCCGCTCGCCCTCGCGCACGACCGCCCCGTTGATGAAGTCCACCTCCGTGCGCTTGCCCTGCTCGAGGCTTTGCAGCATGGAGGTCTTGAAGTCGGCCGACAGGCCGGCCGAGGCCAGGGTCCAGGCCTCGCGCGGCTCGCCCACCGACAGCCGCACGCCCTTGGCGCGCGCCACGGCCATGGCCTCGGCCACCGCCGCCAGCGCCGTGGCCTCGACCTCGGGCACCTGGTACAGCGCGCCGTAGGTCAGCCGCGTGATGCCGGCCAGCGCGCCGGTGGCCACGTTGACCAGCAGCTTGTCCCACATGGTTCCGACGATGTTGTCGGTGACGGCGGTGTCCAGCCCGGCCCGGTTGAACTCGGCGGCGATGGCCTCGATGCGCGGGCTGCGCGTCCCGTCGAGTTCGCCGACGAAGGTCTTCTTGCCGCGCGTGCCGCCGATGATGTGGCCCGGGCCGAGCATGACGCCGCCGACGTAGGTCTTGCCGGCGACCACGTGCGGGCGGCCCACGGCCGCGGCCAGCTCGTCCTCGTGGCCCAGGCCGTTCTGCAGCGACATGACGACCGTGCGCTCGCCCACGAGCGCCGTCGCGGCGTCCATCGCGCCGCGCGTGTCGTACGACTTGACCAGGACGACGACCAGGTCCATGGCCTCGAGGCCCCGCGTGTCGCAGGCGGCACGCACGCGCACGGTGCGCTCCCGGTCGCCCTCGCGCACCCGGAGCCCCCGGGCATTGATGGCGTCCACATGGGCGGCGGACCGGTTGATCAGCCACACGTCCGACCCGCCCTCGGCCAGTGCCGCGCCGATCGAACAGCCGAGCGCCCCGGCGCCCAGGATGCAGACTCTCAAGACACCCCTCCTTCAGGAGCACGCACCTTAGGCAGCGATCGCATGCTTGTCGATGCAATGAGCGAAATGGCGTACATTGCATTTGACAATGAACAAGCGGAAGACGGCCGAGCCTTCGTCGGGCAGTGCGCTGCCGGACGTGAACCTGCTGCGGCTGTTCGACCTGCTCTACAGCACGCACAGCGTCACGCGCAGCGCGGAACAGCTCGGGCTGTCGCAGCCCACCGTCAGCATCTGGCTGTCCAAGCTGCGCCGGCAGCTGCACGACCCGCTGTTCGTGCGCACCCCCACCGGCATGCAGCCCACGCCGCGCGCGGACGAGCTGATCGAGCCGGCGCGGCAGGCCCTGGACGCGCTGCGCAGCCTGACGGCGCGCGGCTCGACCTTCGAGCCGGGGTCGTCCACGCGGCGCTTTCGCATCTGCATGACGGACGCCAGCCACGTGACCCTGCTGCCGCAGCTGCTCGCCCATGTGCGTGCGCTGGCGCCGGGCGTGAGCCTGGAGGCCGCGCGCATCGACGCCGACACGGCCGACGCGCTGCAGGTCGGGGACGCGGATCTGGCGCTGGGCTTCGTGCCCTGGCTCGAGTCCGGCTTCTATCAGCAGGCGCTGTTCCCGCAGGGCTGGGTGTGCCTGGCCAACGCGCAGCACCCCCGCATCCGCCGCAACCTGACGCTGCGCCAGTTCAAGGACGAGGCGCACATCGGCATCGTCGGCGGCACCGGGGCCCAGCTGCTGGCCGAGGCGCTGGAGCGGCACCGGATCGAACGCCGCGTGGTGCTGGAACTGCCCGGCTTCCTGGGCCTGGCCGCCATCGTGTCGACCACCGACCTGATCGCCACGCTGCCGCAGCACATCGGGCAGACGCTGGCCTCGGCGAGCGGCGTCACGCTGCATCCGTGCCCGGTGACCGTGCCCGGCTTCACCGTCAAGCAGCACTGGCATGCCCGCTACCACCACGAGCCCGGCAACCGCTGGCTGCGCGGCGTGATCGCCACCCTGTTCCTCGGCAACGTGCCGCCTGCATCGCGGAATCGCAAGGGTTGACCCGTAGGTCATTGCGCAATGCAATGGCGCGTATTGCCCTGCGCGGATGGACAGCGAACGACGCGCGTTCGTACATTGGTCCGCGTCAAGCGACCCCATCCCGAGGAGACCTCCCATGCTCAATCGTCCGAGCCGCATCGCCGCGGCCCTGCTGCTGGCCGGCGGCGCACTGACCGCCCTGGCCCAACCCATCCCCGTGGCCGGCATCGTGGAGCTGTCCGGTCCGGGCGCCACCGCCGGCACCAACTTCAACAACGGCGTGAGGCTGGCGGTCAAGGAGATCAACGCGGCCGGCGGCCTGTTCGGGCGCCAGATCGCCTACACCGCCACCGACACGCAGACGCAGCCTGGCGTGGCCAAGGCCCTGGCGGCCAAGGCGGTGGACCAGGGCGTGCCGCTGGTGGTGGGGCCGGTGTTCTCCGGCTCGATCCTCGTGTCGATGGCCGAGACGCGCCGTGCGGAGATCCCCAACGTGATCGGCGGCGAGGCCGCGGCGATCACGCAGCAGGGCAACCCGTACGTGTTCCGCAGCTCGTTCACGCAGGCCGCGGCGATGCCGAAGGTGGTGCGCTACTTCACCGAGACGCTGAAGGCCAGGAGCGTCGCCGTGGTCTACGTCAACAACGACTTCGGCAAGGGCGGCCGCGACGTCATCACCAAGGCGATGGAGGCGGCCGGGGTCAAGGTGGCCGTGGACATCTCCACCGAGCAGAGCCAGGTGGACTTCTCGTCCACGGTGCTCAGGGCCAAGCAGGCCAACGCCGACGCGCTGTTCGTCTACCTGAACGAGGAGGAGTCGGCGCGGCTGCTGAAGGAGATCCGCAAGCAGGGCTACGACAAGCCGGTCGTCGGCGAGACCACGCTGGCCAACGACAAGGTGATCGAGCTGGCCGGCGACTCGGCCAACGGCATCATCGCGCACGTGGGCCTGACCGCCGACGCGCCCAACCCGACGGTGCGGGCCTTTGCGCAGAAGTACCAGGCCGAGTACGGCATCAAGCCCGACCACAACGCCATGAAGGGCTACATCGGCATGCACGTGGCCAAGGCGGGCTACGACAAGGTCGGCAAGCTCGACCCCAAGGCCTTCGCCACGGCGATGAAGGGGGCCCAATTCCTGGCCAAGGACTATCCGGGCGTGCTGTTCGACGTGCGCTACGACGACAAGGGCGACCTCGACCGCGAGAGCTTCTTCGTCAGGGTGACCAACGGCAAGCCGGAAGTGACGCAGACGCTCAAGCCCCGGTGGTGAGCGCATGACCCCGCCGCTGCCGCGGTTGCGCCGGCCCCGCGCCGACGCCTCCAGCGGCCGGGCCGCCGGCTGACGCGCATGGGCGACACGCCACTGCGCCACTGCCGCTACGAGGTCGACGGCCCGCTGCTGACGATCACGCTCGACCGCCCCGAGGTGCTCAACGCCGTGCACCGCGAGGCGCACTTCGAGCTCGCCGGTTGCTTCGACCGCTATCGCGACGACCCCGATCTTCGCGTGTGCATCGTCACCGGGGCCGGCGAGCGCGCGTTCTGCGTCGGCACCGACCTGAAGGCGCTGGCCGCCACGGGCGACCACACCAAGCCCGACACCGGCTTCGCCGGCCTCACGCACCGGTTCGACCTGTTCAAGCCGGTGATCGCCGCGGTGAACGGCCTGTGCCTCGGCGGCGGCGTGGAGATCGTGGCGGCCTGCGACATCGCCATCGCGTCGGACGATGCGCAGTTCGGCCTGCCCGAGCCGCTGGTGGGCCTGGCCGCGCTGGGCGGCGGCGTGCTGCAGCGGCTGCCGCGGCAGATGCCCATGAAGGACGCGATGTGGCTGGTGCTCACGGCCGACCGGATCGCGGCCGCCGACGCCGCGCGGATCCGCCTGGTCAACGAGGTGGTGCCGAAGGATCGCCTGCAGGCCCGGGCCCGCGAGGTGGCCGCGATGATCCTGCGCTGCGCACCGCTGGCGCTGCAGGCGTCCAAGCAGGTGATGCTGCAAAGCGCCCGCCACCCCGACCTGGCCGACGCGATGCACGCCCGCTACGACCGCGCGGAGGCGATGCTCGCGAGCGACGACGCCCGCGAGGGCCCGGCCGCGTTCGCGCAGAAGCGCAGCCCGGTGTGGCGCGGGCGCTGACTGCGGGCCGCCGCTGCGACGCCTGACTCAGCTCTCTCGCGACGAGCGCACCGCCTTGTCGAGTTGGCTGCCAGTTTCCACGAGAACCTGCATGAATTCGGTCATCAGGGGCGACCGATGGACGTCCTGGCGATGGAAGAGGGCGATGGTCCGGGGCACGCGAAGCTCGGCCATCTCGATTCTCTTCACGCCTTTCGCGCCGGGTGTCCGCAGGGACGACTGCGGTACGAAGGCGAGCAGGTCAGTGGTGCGCACGATCGGCAGCGCCGACGGCAGGCCCGAGTCCAGCTCGATGGCGGCCTCGGGCGCCTTCGAGCCCGCCTTCGTGAAGGTGGCTTCCAGCCGGGTGCGGGCCGCGGAGGGCGACACCGGCACCACCCAGGGCAGCGCTGCGAGCTTGTCCAGCGTGCAGCGGCGTTGTCGGTGGACGGCATGTCCGTCGCGCGCCACCGCCACCAGGTCGTCCGCGCCCAGCACCACGTGTGCCAGCCCGTGCGGCAGCGCTTCGTAGATCGGGATCACGCACACATCGACGTTGCCGCGGCGTGTCAGCTCCAGCACCTCGTCCGACCCGGCGACCTTGAGCCAGACACGCATGCCCGGTCGGCGCGGCTGCAGATCGGCCAGGATCCGGGTGAGCAGGGTGTCGAAGACCGCCACCGTCGTGCCGACGCGCAGCAGGCCCGCCCGTCCGGCCCGCACCTCGCCCGCGAACCGCAGGGCGTCGTGGTGCTCCGACTGCAGCAGGTGCGCACGGCGCACGAAGGACTCGCCGAACGGGGTCAGCGGCATTCCCTTGCCGGAGCGCTCGAAGAGCTGCAGGCCGAGTTCGTCCTCGATCCGGCGGATCGCCTTGGACAGCGCCGCCGGGGTGACGCCGAGGCTGGACGCTGCGCCCGTCAGCTGCCCGAGGCGGACCACCTCGAGAAAGTAGTCGACATCCCGCAGCGACAAGCTCATGACCAAAAGTTAACACAGCTCAACCATCCGGAAACCGCGGGCGGCGTCGCGTACCTAGAGTCGTTCCATGGCCCTGCCCAACATCGTGCTGATCGTGGCCGACAACCTCGGCTGGGGCGAACTCGGCTGCTACGGCGGCGGTGCATTGCGCGGCGCACCGACGCCACGCATCGATGGGCTGGCAGCCGAAGGTCTGCGGCTGCAGAACTTCAATGTCGAGAGCGACTGCGTACCCACGCGGTCGGCCTTGATGACCGGCCGCCACCCCATCCGCACCGGGGCCCTGCAATCGGTGTCGCCGGGGATGCCGCAGGGGCTCAAGCGCAGCGAGGTCACGCTGGCCCAGGTCCTGTCCCGTCGGGGCTATGCCACCGCCCATTACGGCAAGTGGCACCTGGGCGACATCCCCGGGCGCTTTCCGAGCGACCGGGGGTTCGACGAGTGGTACGGGATCCCGCGCACCACCGACGAAAGCCTGTTCACGTCCACCGTCGGCTTCGACCCGTCGGTGGTCGACCTGCCGTACATCATGCAGGGGCGCGCGGGCGAACCGTCGCACAACGTCGAGGTCTACGACCTGGACTCGCGCCGGCGCATCGACGAAGCGCTGGTGATGCGCTCTCTGGACTTCATCAAGCGCCAGCATGCGGCCGGCAGGCCTTTCTTCCTCTACCTGCCGCTGACGCACCTGCACTTCCCGACGCTTCCCCATCGTGACTTCGCCGGCAGGTCCGGCAATGGCGACTTCGCCGACTCGATGATGGAGATGGACTACCGGGTCGGCCAGGTGATCGACCAGATCGACCGTCTGCACCTGGCCGGTGACACCCTGCTGATCTTCTGCAGCGACAACGGTCCCGAGTTCCGCGTGCCCTACCGGGGAACGGCCGGCCCCTGGCGCGGCACCTACCACACGGCGATGGAAGGCAGCCTTCGCGTGCCGTTCATCGCTCGCTGGCCGGGACGCATCCAGCCGGGCCGTGTCAGCAACGAAATCGTGCACGTGACCGACCTGTTCACCACGCTGGCGCGGGCCGCGGACGCCCCGGTTCCCGCGGACCGGCCGATCGACGGGGTCGACCAGATGCCCTTCCTGCTCGGGCAGACCGAGCGCTCGGCCCGCGAGGGCTTCCTCTTCCATATCAAGTCCGAACTGCGCGCGGTGAAGTGGCGCGACTGGAAGCTGCACTTCTACTGGGAGCCGGAGGTCAACGACGGCAAGGGAAAACTCGAGTCACCCTATCTCTTCAACACGACGCGCGACCCGAAGGAAGAGACCGACGTATTCGTCTTCAACACCTGGGTTCTAGGCCCGATGGAGCGCATGGTGCAGGCCTTCAAGGCGAGCTGCATCAAGTACCCGAATACGCCACCCGGCGAACCCGACTGACGCCGCAGTCCATGAGCCCGCCCGCAGATCCGGGGCCGCATCACGAACCTCAACCTCGAAAGGACCCTTCCATGATCGACATGAATGCCCGGCGAGTTCTCGGGCGCACCGCGGCCTCGGTCCTGGTGTCCCTGGCCTGCATCGGTACCTCGGCGGCGTTCGCCCAGGCGGGCCGCTACCCGGACAAGCCCATTACCTGGGTCGTCGGCTTCGCGCCGGGTGGCAGCACAGATGGCCTGACGAGGTTGGTCGCGAAGAAGCTCGAGTCCTCGCTGGGACAGGCCGTCGTCGTCGAGAACCGGCCCGGCGCGTCCGGCGCGATCGCGATGGCGGCTGTCGCCCGGGCCGCCCCGGACGGCTACACGCTGGTGACCGTCGCCGGGCCCGATGTCCCGGCCAAGGCCGTTCCGGAACTGGGCAAGGAACTGGCGGGCGTCGCGGCCCTGGGCGCAGGGGCCATGGTGCTCGTCGGCACGACGGCTACCGCCATGCCACCGACTCTGAAGGACCTTCTGACCGCAGCGAAGGCCACCCCCGAGAAGTACTCCTTCGGATCGTCCGGCACCGGCACCAGTCAGCACCTGGCCGGCGAACTCATCAATCAGGTGGCGGGCACGAAGATGACGCATGTCCCCTACAAGGGTGGTGGCCAGGCGGTGGCCGACCTGCTGGGCGGACAGCTCCCGCTGGCCGTACTGGGGATTCCGCCCGTGCTGCCGCATATCAAGTCCGGCAAGCTGAAGGCGTATGGCGTGACGACGTCCTCGCGCTCGTCGGCACTCCCCGACGTGCCCACCTTGAACGAGGGTGGGCTTTCGGGCGTCGATGCGAACCAGTGGTTCGTCGTCGCGACGGCGGCCGGTGTGCCCGCCGATCGGATCGAGAGGCTCAACGCAGCGATCAACCAAGCCCTGAAGGATCCAGAGATCGTCGCGGGCTTCCTGGCCGTGGGCGTGGAGCCGTTCCTGGCGTCGCCTCTGGATACGGTGAAGTTCGTGGCGGGCGATCAGAAGCGTTGGCGCGATCTGGCGCAGAAGGCCAAGCTCTCGCTGGAGTGACCGGGGCCGGCGAGCGCGCGTTCTGCGTCGGCACCGACCTGAAGGCGCTGGCCGCCACGGGCGACCACACCAAGCCCGACACCGGCTTCGCCGGCCTCACGCACCGGTTCGACCTGTTCAAGCCGGTGATCGCCGCGGTGAACGGCCTGTGCCTCGGCGGCGGCGTGGAGATCGTGGCGGCCTGCGACATCGCCATCGCGTCGGACGATGCGCAGTTCGGCCTGCCCGAGCCGCTGGTGGGCCTGGCCGCGCTGGGCGGCGGCGTGCTGCAGCGGCTGCCGCGGCAGATGCCCATGAAGGACGCGATGTGGCTGGTGCTCACGGCCGACCGGATCGCGGCCGCCGACGCCGCGCGGATCCGCCTGGTCAACGAGGTGGTGCCGAAGGATCGCCTGCAGGCCCGGGCCCGCGAGGTGGCCGCGATGATCCTGCGCTGCGCACCGCTGGCGCTGCAGGCGTCCAAGCAGGTGATGCTGCAAAGCGCCCGCCACCCCGACCTGGCCGACGCGATGCACGCCCGCTACGACCGCGCGGAGGCGATGCTCGCGAGCGACGACGCCCGCGAGGGCCCGGCCGCGTTCGCGCAGAAGCGCAGCCCGGTGTGGCGCGGGCGCTGATCGGCGCCTCCGTGGCTGTTAACGCGCCCTGCGGGACGGGCAGGCCGCCAGCCACTGCCGCAGCCGCGCCGGTGTCACTGGCTTGTGCATCCAGGCCAGCCCGCTGGCGTCGAGCCGGTGCAGCCAGTCGGGAGACGTCTCGCCGGTGATCAGCAGGCACGGCAGGTCGGCGCCATAGGCCGCACGCAGCCGGGCGGCTTCGGCGATGCCGTCTCGGCCATCGGCCAGGCGCAGGTCCAGCAGGGCCAGGTCCGGTTGCCAGGCCGCGGCGCCCGGCAGCAAGGCCGCGCTGGACGGCGCCGCCTGCACCTCGCAGCCCCAATGCCCGAGCAGGTCGGACAGGGCCTCGCGCACCTGCGGGTCGTCTTCGATGACGATGGCGCGCAGCGGCGGCAGGGCCGGCGTGCCATGTGCGGCCGTCCGCCCCGGTGGCGGCGCCGATGCCGCAGCTTCGACGCTCAGGCCGAAGCAGCTTCCGCGCCCGGGGGCGGAGCGCAGCGTCAGCGGCGTCTCGAGCAGCCGGCACAGACGCTGCACGATCGCCAGGCCCAGACCCAGGCCTTCGCGCCGATCGCGCGCGCCGTTGCCGACCTGGAAGAACTCGTCGAACACCCGTGCATGCAACGCGGGGTCGATGCCGGGTCCGCTGTCGCGCACGTCGATGCGCCAGCGGTCGCCGCTTCGGCGCAGCGTGACCAGCACGCCGCCGCTGAGGGTATGGCGCACGGCATTGACGATCAGGTTGCGCAGCACGCGCTCCAGGAGCAGCGCGTCGCTGCGCGCGGTGGCGCGGTGCGCCGGCGCGGCCAGCCGCAACGCCAGCCAGAGCCCCTTGCGTTCGGCCTCGGCGCGGTGCTCGTGCACCAGGGCATCGAGCAGGGGCGCCAGGGCCACCTCGCTCCACTGCGGCGCCACCACGCCGGCATCGATGCGCGACAGGTCGAGCAGCGCGTCGAACAGCCCCGACAGGGCACTCACGCAGCCGTCGATCCGGGCGAGCCGCTCGGCGCGGCGCTTGTCGTCGCTCTCGCCGTGCAGCGCCGCCACCTGCAGGGCCAGCGCATGCACCGGCTGGCGCAGGTCGTGGCTGGCAGCAGCGAGGAAGTCGCTCTTGGCGCGGTTGGCCGCCTGCAGCGCGTCGTTCAGCTGGGCCAGGCGCGCCCGCTCGGCGGTGGCGGCGTCGCGCTGCTGGCGGGCGAGGGCCAGTTGAAGCTCGACCTCCATCGCGATGCGTCGCGCGCTCGCGCTGCGGCCGAGCAGGCGCTCCCGGTAGGTGGTCGCCGCTCGCTGGTGGTCGAGTGCGGCGCGCAGGTCGCCGAGCGCCTCGCAGGCCCGGGCCGCCACTTCGCGCAGCTCCAGCACGGCCAGCGGCAGGTCGTTCTCGTTCTGGGGCGCATGGCGTTCGAGGCGCGTCTCGGCCAGCGCGCGGGCGGCCTGCGCGTTGCCGCCCGCCACGAACACGGCGGCCTGCGTTGCCGTCCATTCGAGGGTCGGTGCTTCATCGGGCAGTCGCGCCGCGACGGCCTCGTCCAGCAGCGCCTGCGCCCGGCCGAGCTCGCCGCGCTGGCGCGCCACCTCGGCGAACACGGTGGCGTACTTGCCGCGCCGGTCGTCGCGCATGCGGGGCGCCGCAGCGAGCAGTTCGTCCACCAGTGCCTGCGCCTCGTCCGCCCTTTGCAGACCCACCAGCGTGAGGACGAGGTTGATCGTGGTCGACGTCCATGCCCCGCGGGCGTCCGAGGCGTCGGCCATGCGCCTTGCTTCGCGGCAGAAGCGCAGGGCGTCCTCGAGGTTCCAGACGTCGTAGTGCGTGGCGCCCAGGTTGCCGACGGTGTTGGCGATCAGCGCCGCGTCGCCGCTGGCCTCGGCCATCGCCAGCGCGCGATGGAAGGCACGCAGCGCATCGTCCATCAGGTGCAGTGCCGACGCCGCGATGCCGGCGCCGGTGGCGCTGCAGGCGTGCGCCTGCGGAGCGCGCAGACCTTCGTCGAGCAACAGATTGACCTGCAGCAGCGCCAGTGCATCGTCGAAGCGGTGCTCGCGGCGCAGCCAGCCCGCCCGCAGGTCGCGCTCCAGGGCCTGCAGGCCGGGGTCGTCGCCGGCCAGCGCGGCGAGCCTCGCATGGGCGGCCCGCGCCGCGTCGGCCGAACCCCAGCGCATCTCCGCCCAGGCCACGTGGAAGTGCCCATGGGCGGCGATGCGTGCGTCGTCGTGCGCAGCCATCTCGCGACCCCGCTCGGCGGCCAGCGACGGGTCGCGATACTGCTGGGCCCAGGCCGCGCGGTCGAGTTCGTCGAGCATCGCTGCCGATGGTAGGCCAGCGGCGTTCAGCGGAAAACGGCTTGCGCGACGGTCCCGTTGCCCTGGACCACCAGGGCCTGGGCGCTGCCGTCGGGCTGCACGGCGAGTGCGTTGTGCTGCAGGACCCGCTCGTTGGTGAACAGGTCGCTCTGCGAGCGCCACTCGCTCAGGCCGGCGTGCCAGCGTCGCGCGCGCAACACGGGGTAGGTGCTGGGCAGGTCGTACTCGGCCCAGGCCACGATCAGGTTGCCGGCCGCGTCGACCCCCGCCAGCGGCCTGCTCAACACGTCCACCAGGGAGTCGCCCTGGACCAGGCGCACCTCCTGCAGGGCGCTCCAGCCACTGCCGTCGTAGGCCGTGCGAGACAGCTGCAGGCCGAAGTTGTGCACCGACAGCAGCTCGAACCGTCCATCGACGCCGGCCACGACGACGGGCGGCACATGCCAGTGGGTGAAGTTGCTGACATAGGCCGCGTCACCCGCGAAGCTCACGCCGCCGCTCACGGTGAACGCGCGCGCATAGACGCGCGTCTGGTCCGACTGCATCGCGAGCATGCCGCGCCCCTGGGCGTCGAGGGCCACGCTGGCAGGCACCAGCGTCGTGCTCAGGCCGCCGAAGTCCACCGGCGCGCTCCAGGCCGCGTCGCCGTCGCGCACGACGCCGCGGGCCTGGCTGAACTCGCCGCTCTCGTTCCAGACCACGACCACCTTGCCGGCGGTGTGGCCGGCGGCCAGCGGGTTGGCCACGTTGTTGGGCGAGGTGTCGAGCACCGCGGGAGCATCCAGGGCGAGCGTGCCGCCGCCGAGTGACGCGCGCACCGCGATCACGTCGCGTCGGAACTGGTCCGGCGGCGCGCCGGCGAGCACGATCTCGAAGCGGTCCGCGCCCGCGGGAACGACGGTGAGCGACTCCACGACGCCGCCCCAGGCCGCCTGCGGCGCGGTCCAGGCCCCGGCCGCCGCGCCGGAAGGCATGAACGCCGCCATGCGGGCCTGCGTCGTGTCGTTCGCATCGATGTGTCGCCAGACCACGACCACATGGCCCTGCGTGCCCACCGCGATGCGGGGGTCGAAGTTGTTGTTCAGCTCGGCCGGGACGGGCCCGCTGATGCGCACGAAGCCTGAGAAGTCGCTCGCACCAGCCGGCTTCATCGCGGCCCACAGGCTGTAGCCGCCGTTGGCTTCCTGCTGGTTGAACACCGCGTGGGTGTGGCCGCGGCTGTCCACCGCGACCGCGGTGGCGCCGAAGGACCGGCCCGGGTTGTCGCCGTCCACGCCGCTGGGCGGCAGTGCCGCGGTGGTCCAGGCGCGCTCGGTGACATTCAGCGTGGCCCAGGCGCTGCTGGCGCTGCCCACGCTGTTGGTGGCCGTGACGCCGAAGCGCTGACCGTCATGGAGCAGACCGACCGCGCCGACCGTGTAGCTCGCGCTCGTGGCGCCGCTGATCGCGCCGGCACCGTCGCGATGCCATTGCAGCGCGGGCGCGGGGTGGCCGTCGACGCCCGCGGTGAAGGTGGCGCTGCCGCCTTCGCCCACCGTCAGCGTCGCGGGCTGGGCGCTGAAGGTCGGTGCCGCTGCGGCCGGGGGCGGCGGCGTGTCGGGATCGCTGCCTCCGCAGGCAGCCAGCGCGAGGGCGCCGGCCAGGCCCAGCAGGGCGCGGCGGCGGGCGGGAAGGTTCGATGCATGAGGCATGTTCAGACTCCTTGGGGTTCTCGGTTGTCGAGGCCAGGCCAGTCTGCGAAGCGGCGCGACGCGGCGCACCGCCCGAAAGGGAAGTCGCCGACACCAGCGAAGGCATCGGCGTGATGGCGTGCGCGCGGTCGAGCTTCCCTTTCGGGCGGTGCCGCCGACGGGCCCGGCCGCTACCATGACTGCCGATGCAGCCTGCCTTCCGCTACGCACTCGTGGTCGACGACCACCCGCTGATCCGCGACGGCCTCGTCGCGACGCTCGAGCGCGCCGGCCTGCGTCTGCACTGCGACGGCGCGGCCGACATCGCGCGCGCCCGGCGTGCGCTGGCGGGCACCACGCGCTATGACCTCGTGCTGGCGGACCAGCGGCTGCCCGACGGCGACGGCCTGACGCTGCTGTCCGAGGCGGCGGTGGCGCACCCGCGCACCGCGGGCGTGCTGCTGTCGGGTGCCGACGACGCGCGGCTGGCGCAGCAGGCGCGACAGGCCGGGCTGGCGGGGTATCTGTCGAAGTCGCTCGAACCCGGGCAGATGGTGGCGGCGATCGAGCGGGTGCTGGCCGGCGGCACCTGGTTTCCGGATCGCCCTCGCGCGGCGGTGCAGGGCTTCACCGAACGTCAGCTCGACGTGCTGCAGCGGGTCTGTGCCGGCCAGCCGAGCAAGGCGATCGCCCTGGAGCTGGGCGTCGGCGAGCGCACCGTGAAGGACCACCTGACGGCCATCTACGTGCGCCTGGGCGCCAGCAACCGCGCCGAGGCGGTGGCCAAGGCCAGCGCGCTGGGCCTGGTGCGGATCGGCGGCTGACCGGGCTGCGCCCTGCGGTGCGGGACTGCGCTACTGCAGCAGCCGCCCCTGCACCGCCGCCACGCCGATGCGCGCCTGCATGCCGGAGGTGAAGCGCAGGAAGTCGGCCTCGATGCCGTCGGAGAAGATCACGCCGTTCTCGGGCATGCGCGATCGCACCAGAAGCTCGTGCTGCCCGTCCACCGTGCCGTAGACGAGGCTGGTCTGCGAGGCGCGGCTGGGAAACGGCTCGCGCACCGCGAACACCAGCGACGGCGACTCCCAGGCCAGCGGCTGGTAGGCCGGCGCCTTGCGCACCGCACCCACCGCGGCCGCCACCGACACCGACCCCGTGACCACGCTCTTGAGCCAGGCGGTGGACCCCAGGCCCGTGCTGACGATCAGGCCCGAGGACGACTGGAACTCGCTGCGGCCGGCGTAGCTCAGCTCGTACAGGGCCGAGGTGTGACTGCGCGGCCCGATGAACAGGTCGTTCACCGCGCGCAGGCGCTGGCCGTCGGAGAGCACGGCCTCGGCCATGGTGACGCTGCGGCACGGGCGGCGGTCCGCCGCCGCGTCGGCCAGCAGCGGGGCCAGGTCCGTCGGCGCGAAGGGCAGCAGCACGCCGTCCCAGCGCGCCGGGTCGGGGTTGACGCCGGCCAGGGGCTGACCGTCCAGGTACTTCAGCGTGTTGGCCACCAGGCCGTCCTGCCCCAGGGCCACCACGAGGTCGTCCGGCGCGAACACGAAGTTGGGCAGCATCGAGCGGTCGACGATCTGGTAGCGGCCCCAGGCCTCCAGCGCCTGCACCGTCTGGCGCAGGCTGCGCGCGTAGGCCTCGTTCTCGGCGAGGTAGTCGCCGAAGTCCGCGCCCAGGTGCTCCACGTAGAAGCGGGCCTGCGACAGCGTGTTGTGCCGCGCCACCAGGTCTTCCAGGCGGGTGCGGCGGGTGATCAGCACCACCCGCCGGTCGCGGGCGGTGGTGCTCACTGCGCGCTCCGCGGTGCCGTGCTGTCCATCAGCGTCTGCAGCAGGTCCGGCGACACGTTGAGCTGCCCGATGCGCTCGGCCTTCTCCGCGATGCCGCTGAAGGCCTGCGCGATCAGCTGCCCGGGCTGCATGCCCGACGAGGCCAGCGCCTGGACGATGCGCGGGTCGGTGGCCTGCAGGGCCGCCATCACGCTGCGCACGCGGTGCGCCTCGGCCTCGGCCAGGGCGCGGGCGTTGTCGGCCTGGCCGGCAACGAGGCTCTTGCGCTGGGTCTCGAGTTCGATGTCGGCGCCCATCTGCTCGTTGCGCAGCTCGTTCTCGCGTCGCAGCAGGGCGGCCTTGGCCTCCATGCGCGACGCCTGGATCTCGCGCTTCTTCTCTTCCACCGCCACTTCGGTGTCGAGCTCGTTCTGGCGGATCGAGCGCTCGTTCTGCACGGCCGACATGCGGCGCTGGTAGATCGCCTCGTCGGCGGCCTTCAGGTTGGCCTCGCGGGCCTCGGCCTCGAGTGCGCGCGCGATGTCGGGCGTGGGCCGCACCGCGCCCACCGACACGCCCAGGATCTCCAGGCCCAGCGCCTCGATCTCGGCCTGGCCGGCGAGCTGGCGCTGCACGTCGCGCGCGATCGTCGCGCTGGCCTTGAGCGCGTCCTTCAGCGGCAGCGCCTGCACCGCCTGCTGCACGATCACCTGGGCCTGCATCACCACGCGCTCGCGCAGGCGCTGCGGGTCGTCCGACAGGTAGGTGTGGCCGTCGGCCGCGAGGCTGAAGTCCATCAGCGCGGCGGTGCGCTGCGGCGCGCTGACGCGGTAGGTGAGCTGGCCCTGCACCGTGACGGCCTGGAAGTCGGCCGTGACCAGCTCGAGCATGAAGCCGCAGTCCTGGCTGCCCACCGGCACGGCCACCAGGGTGCTGGTGGGGCCGTAATAGAACATCGCCAGGCCCGCGCCTTCGCGCACGAGGCGCCCGCGGCGGAACTGCATCAGATGGGTGGTGGGCTGGGTCTTGATGAACCGGATGCCGAACATGGTGTCTTCCCTTCTCGTTCGTAAGTTGCACAGTACAACTTACGTGAGTTGGATAGTACAACTCAGGCGGCGGGTGTCAAGTGCCTTGAGGCAAGGCCCCGCAACCCGCCTCCACTCCTGCGTTAGGCAGTCGCTATCAGGGCGCGGCCATCGCGTGGCCACTACCTAAGACCCGAGATTCGACGCCGGCCCCCGAGACGCCCCCGAGCTCGCCGCTCTCCGGCTCAACGGCGACCCGGTTCGGCGCTCGAGTCAGCGCCCACCTTGCTGTCGAGGCGCAGGCGTTGCCGCAGACCGGGCCCGTGCCGAACACGCGCGATCGGTCCGGAACGCGTCACGAACCTGACTTGTTGGCCACCAACAGTCCGGCCTGAGTTCACGCCGCAACCCGGTCTGCGCGTCGATCTCACCCCCTGGAACCCGCCGCACAGGACAACGCCATGCTCGACATCCGTTCGCTCTCCAAGACGTTTGGCTCGACCGCCGCGCTCAAGGGCGTGTCATTGCAGGTATCGGCAGGCCAGATGGTCGGCGTCATCGGACGTTCCGGGGCCGGCAAGAGCACGCTGCTGCGCCTGATCAACCGTCTTGCGGAGCCGACATCGGGCGCCATCGTGTGCGATGGTCGGGACGTGACGCAGCTGCGGGGCATCGAGCTTCGCCGCTGGCGCGCGCGGTGCGCGATGGTGTTCCAGCAGTTCAATCTCGTGCCGCGGATGGATGTGCTGACCAACGTGCTGCTGGGTCGCATTGCGTACAAGGGTGCGGTGCCGGCGCTGCTGAAGCACTTCACGGAGCAGGAACGCGCCATGGCCGTGCTCGCCCTCGAGCGCCTGGAATGTGCCCAGCTGGCGTTCCAGCGCGCCGAGACGCTCTCCGGCGGCCAGCAGCAGCGCGTGGCCATCGCCCGGGCCCTCATGCAGGAACCCGGCATCCTCCTGGCCGACGAGCCCATCGCCTCGCTCGACCCGCACTCCGCCACCCTGGTGATGGATGCGCTGCGCCGCATCAATCGCGAAGACGGCATCACCGTGCTGTGCAACCTGCACACGCTGGACACGGCGCGCGAGTACTGCACCCGCATCGTCGGCATCGCGGCGGGCGAGGTGGTGTTCGACGGCGCGCCCGCCGAGCTGACCCAGGACGTGGTGCGCCGGATCTATGGCGTGGCCGGCGACGCGAGCGACTTCCGCGAGTCGGCGACGTCGACCTCCCTGCGCCCCGGTCCGCAGCCCGTGCCGGCCGCGCTGGCCGCCTGAATCGCCCGCCGAATCGCAAGCCCGATCTGAAGGAAACCACCATGCAATCGTCATTCTCGATCGCCCGCTGGGCCAGTGCCCTGAGCCTCATGGTCCTGATGGCCGCCCCGGCGCAGGCGCAGGACTGGAAGCAGAAGTTCAAGACCATCACGTTCTCGTCGGTGAGCGCCGAGAACCAGGCTGCCACGCAGGCCCGCTACAAGGACGTCGCGCGCGTGTTCCAGGAGCGCACGGGCGTGGAGATGCGCATCTTCACCGCGACCGACTACGCCGGCACGGTGCAGGCGCTGACATCGGGCCAGATCCAGATGGCCCAGATGGGAGCCAGCGGCTATGCCTCGGCCTGGATCGACTCCAATGGCGCGGTCGAGCCGCTGGTCACCAACAGGGAGCTCGACGGCGCGCTGGGTTACCACTCGATCCTGATCGTCAAGAGCGACAGCCCCTACCAGAAGCTCGAGGACCTGAAGGGCAAAACGCTGGCCTGGGCCGACCCGAACTCCACGTCGGGCTATCTGATCCCGCTGGTGTCGCTGCGCAGCGCAGGCATCGAGCCCGAGAAGTACTTCGGCCGCACGCTGTTCTCCGGCGGGCACGAACAGAGCGTGCTGGGGGTCATCAACGGGCAGCTCGACTCGGCGTTCACCTGGTCGTCCAAGGGCCACAACGCGGGCCAGATCCGCGCGATGGTCGACCGCGGCGTGCTGAGGATGGACCAGTTCCGCGTGGTCTGGGAGTCGCCGCTGATCCCCAACCCCCTGGTCGTCGTGCGCAAGGACATGCCCGAGGACATGAAGCGCGAGCTTCGCGCCTTCTGGACCGAGTTGCACAAGGTCGACCTCAAGGTGGCCGAAGCCGCCGCGCGCGGCAAGACCGCCGGCTTCGTGCCGGCCACGCACGAGATGTACAAGCCGGTGCTGGACGCGGCGCTCGAAGTGCGCAAGACGCGCAAGCAGCAGAACTGAGCGCCGCCATGAACCGACGTGGGGCCGCGACTGCGACGTCGCTTCTTGCACTGGGCGCCCTGGCGGGACTGCCGATCCATGTCCGCGCCCAGGGCGCCGACTGGCGAAGCCGCTTTCCCGTGGTCGCCTTCAGCTCGGTCAGTTCCGAGAGCCAGGGCGCCACCGAGGCCCGATTCAAGGACTTCGCCAAGGTCTTCAAGGACAGGCTGGGCGTCGAACTGCGCATCTTCACGGCCACCGACTACGCCGGCACCATCCAGGCGCTCACCAGCGGCCAGATCCAGCTGGCCGGCCTGGGCCCGGCAGCCTATGCCACGGCCTGGATCGACTCCAACGGCCAGGTCGAGCCACTGGTCGCGGCCGTGGAAGCCGACGGCGACATCGGCTACCACTCGAGCCTCATCGTCAAGGTCGAGAGTCCTTACCGCAAGCTCGATGACCTGCGCGGGAGATCGCTTGCGTGGGCTGATCCGAACTCGGCATCCGGCTATCTGGTTCCCCTGGTGTCGCTGCGCGCCGAAGGCGTCGAGCCCGAGAAGTTTTTCGGCCGCACGGCCTTCTCCGGAGGGCATGAGCAGAGCGTGATCGGCGTCGACAAGGGTGCCTTCGACTGCGCCTTCGTCTGGACGGCCAAGGACCCCACGCAACGCGGCATCCTGCGCGCCATGACGGACCGCAAGCTGATCGACCTCAGGCAGTTCCGCGTGGTCTGGCAGTCGCCGGTGATTCCGAACTCGCCGCTGACGGTTCGCAAGGACCTGCCGGCCGAGATGAAGCGCGACATCGCGCGCCTGTGGACGGATCTGGCCAGCTTCGACCCCAAGATGGCCGAGACGCTGGCTCGCGGCAAGACCCTGGGCTACCGGCCGGTGACGCACGAGATGTACGAGCCGCTGCTCAAGGTCATCCAGGAACAGCGGCGAAACCGCAAGACGGCGGGCTGAGCGATGAGTGCGAGTCTCGGCCTGGTGGATACCTCGTCCGCGTTCGAGCGCCAGTACCGGGCGTTGCAGTCGCGGCGCCGGCGATCGACCTTCATGTATGGCGGCATCTTCCTGGTGGCGCTGCTGCTGTCGGCCTGGGTGGGTGAGTTCAATCCCGTCAAGGTGGTCGAAGGCCTGCCGCGTGTCGGCGAGTACCTGATGAAGACCGTGCCCAGCCTGGGCCTCGCCACGCTGTGGCACGACCTGGGCGAGTGGTTCTGGGGCCTGCCCAAGTGGTTGAAGCTGCTGTGGGAGACCGTGCTGATCGCCTACCTGGGCACCCTGCTGGGCACGCTGGGTGCCCTGGCGCTGTGCTTCGATGCGGCCGACAACCTCAAGCGCCATGGCGTCAGCTACTGGATCTGCCGCCGTGTGCTCGAGGTGTCCCGCACCGTGCCTGAACTCGTGTTCGCGCTGGTGTTCGTGTTCGCCTTCGGCCTGGGCCCGCTGGCCGGCGTGCTGGCCATCGCCATCCACAGCATGGGCGGCAACGGAAAGCTGTTCGCCGAGGCGGTGGAAAACATCGACATGAAACCCGTGGACGGCCTGCGCGCCGCCGGAGCCAGCTGGTTGCAGACGGTGCGCTTCGCGGTGCTGCCGCAGGTGCTGCCCAACTTCACCAGCGTGACGCTGTGGCGCTTCGAGATCAATGTGCGAGCTGCCTCGGTGGTCGGGTTCGTCGGTGCCGGAGGCATCGGACAGGAGTTCTACACCGCGGTCAGCCGGCTCTACTACGAGGACATCAGCGCGATGCTGATCCTGCTGGTGAGCACGGTGTTCGTGATCGACATGGTCTGCGAGCGGGTTCGCCACCGCATGATCGGCAAGGAGAACCTGACGTGATGCTTCGCCTGAACGCGGTGGATGCCCAGGTCATCGAGCGCGCCCGTCGGGCTGCGCCCGACGTGTTCACGGCGCCGTGGCGGCGCAACCTGGGCGTGCATGTCGTGAGCCTGGCCATGGCCGTTCTGGCGGGCTACTGCCTGTGGCTGTTCAACGCCTCGCCGCTGCGGATCTGGAACGGGCTGGGCCAGCTCGGCACGATCCTGATGCAGATGTTTCCGCCCACCGCCGGCGAGATGCTCGGCGACTTCCTGGCCGCGATGGCGCAGACCGTCGGCATGGCCTTCATCGGCACCATGGTGGCGGCCGTCCTGGCCGTGCCGCTGGGCATGCTGGGCGCGCGCAACGTCCTGCCCAACTGGCTGGCGCGCTTCCTGTTCCGGCGCAGCAGCGACGTCATGCGCGGCGTGGACCAGCTGATATGGGCGCTGATCTTCGTGCGGGCTGTCGGGCTGGGGCCGCTGGCCGGCATCCTGGCGATCATCGTCTCCGACACCGGCACTTTGGCCAAGCTGTACTCCGAGGCCGTCGAGAACACCGACCGCAAGTCGGTCGACGGCGTTCGCGCCTGTGGAGGCGGGCCTCTGCTCGGGCTGCGGTTCGGCATCCTGCCGCAGGTGCTGCCGCTGATGATGTCCAGCGTCCTCTACATCTTCGAGTCCAACACGCGCTCGGCCACCATCCTGGGCATCGTCGGCGCCGGCGGCATCGGCTTCTTCCTGTCCGACCGCATCCGCACCATGAACTGGGAGGAGACGTCCTTCATCATCCTGATGATCCTGGTGACGGTCTACCTCATCGACGGCCTTTCCAAGGCCATCCGCGCCAGGCTCATCAGCGGCAAGGCCGCCGAGGGCCTGCAGAGCGTGCGCTGACGCAACCCGGGAGACCGCACCATGAGCTTCTTCGACGACTTGAACACCCTCTACACCGAGCGGGGCGCGCAGCGCTATGAGATCAATGGCCGCGCAGGTGGCGTGACCCAGCTCCAGCACGCGCTTCAGTGCGCAGCATGGGCCGTCGAGTGCGAGGCTCCCGACGCCCTGATCGCGGCTGCGCTGCTGCACGACCTCGGCCATCTGCTGCACAGCGATCGGGACGGCGAGCTCGACGCCGAGCGCGACGACGTGCATCAGTACCTGGCCCTGCCGTTCCTGCGCCCGCACCTGCCGCCCGCCGTGCTTGAGCCGATCAAGCTGCACGTGGACGCCAAGCGATACCTGTGCGGCACAGAGCCTGCCTATGCGTCCTCCCTGTCTGCCGGCTCCACGCGCAGCCTGGCCCTTCAAGGCGGCCCCTTCACCGACGATGAGGCGCAGGTCTTCATTCGCCAGCCCCATGCCGCCGAGGCCGTGCAGCTTCGGCGCTGGGACGACCTGTCCAAGGACCCGGCGCGTGTCGTGCCCGGGTTCGAGACCTATCGTGGCCTTGTCGAACGCCTGGCAGGGCCGCTGAGGCCGCCGGTCGTGGCGCCCCGTTGATGACGGCGCGCCGTCTGCCCTGGATCTGACATGGACGCCGGCATCGACACCTTCACGATCCCGCCTGCCTTGCTGCGCACCGAGTCGCTCGCCGTCACATACGCCGACGGCACGCGCGCGCTCCAGCCCATCAGCTGCAGCTTTGCGTCCGGCGACTTCGTGGTGCTGCTTGGCTCGTCCGGCGCAGGCAAGTCCACGCTGCTGCGATGCCTGAACGGCCTCGTTCGTCCCACCCGGGGCCGCGTGACGGTGGAGGGGCTGGGCGACATCGCCGATCGGCACGTGCTGCGCGCGCACCGGCGCCGGACCGGCATGGTGTTCCAGCAGCACCACCTCATCGGCCGGCGAACGGTGCTGGACAACGTCCTCCTCGGGCGGCTGGGTCACAGCAGTGCCTGGGCCACCTGCCTGCCCTGGCCAAGGGCCGAGAAGGAGCAGGCCCTGGCGGCGATCGACCGGGTCGGGCTGATCGAGCATGCGCTGCGACGGGCCGATCAGCTCTCCGGCGGACAGCAGCAGCGCGTGGGCATGGCGCGGGCCCTGGTCCAGGCACCGAAGCTGTTGCTGGCCGATGAGCCAGTGGCCAGCCTGGACCCCACCACGGCCGAGCGCCTGCTCGCGCGGATGCGCGAGATCTGCAAGACCGATGGTCTGACGGCCATCGTGAGCCTCCATCAGATCGAGTTCGCACGCCAGTTTGCAGATCGCATCGTCGGACTGTCTGCGGGCGCCGTGGTCTTCGACGGTACGCCTGCCACGCTGGGCAGCGACGCCGTGTCGCGCCTGTACGGACCACACGAGACCAGCCCGGCCGATGGCGAGCCCGCCGCACGGGCCTTCGAACTTCAAGGAGCCATTGCATGAAGCGCCGTCCCCTGATTGTCCTTCCGGTGTTGCTGGCCGGTTGCCTGTCCGTGAGCCAGCTCGCGCTGGCACAGGATCGCAACCCGGCCCGTCTGCGCGTGGCACTGCTGCCCGACGAGAACGCGACCACGCTGATCCAGAACGCGCAGCCGCTGAAGCAGTATCTCCAGGAGACCCTGAAGAAGGACATCGAGATCATCGTCACCACGGACTACTCGTCGATGATCGAGGCCATGCGGTTCGGCCGCATCGAGGTGGCCTATTTCGGGCCGTTCTCCTACGTGCTGGCCAAGAGCAAGGCTCCGAACATCGAGCCCTTCGCGGTCGGCATCGAGAAGGGCTCTCCCACGTACCACTCCATCCTCATCGCCACGGCCGACGGCCCGGTGAAGAGCGTGGCCGACATCCGGGGCAAACCCTTCGCCTTCGGCGATCAGGCATCGACCTCCAGCCACCTGGCTCCGCGTGCGCACCTGCTGAAGAAGGGGCTTGAAGGCGACAAGGACTACAAGGTCGTGCACCTGGGAACGCATGACGCCGTGGCGCGTGCCGTCCAGGCAGGCCAGGTGCCTGCGGGCGCGCTGTCGCAGGCGATCTACCGCAGCCTGATCGAACGCAAGGTGATCGACCCGGCCAAGGTGGTTCAGATCGACCTGTCGGCGGCCATCCCGAACTACCCGATCACGATGCAGGGCAACCTGGCACCGGCCCTCAAGGAAGCCATCCGCAGCGCCTTCCTCAACGCCAAGGACAAGGACGTGCTGAAGTCCTTCCGCGTGGAAGGCTTTGCAGCCACCGACGACAAGGCCTACGACGTGTTGCGCGAGACCGCTGCGGTACTCAAGCTGGACATGGCCAGGATCAAGTGACGACCGCTGCAGGTGCCCACACGGCGCGCTACGCGCCGATACTGAACGAGGCAAGATCGCGCGGCCGGCGCATGGGCGTGCTGGCGGCGGTCCTGGTCGGCGTCTGCGCTGCGGCGCTGGCGATCACCGGTTTCTTCGACGCCACCCGCTTCATCGAGGGTGGCCCGGCCATCGCCCAGTTGATGTCCGAGATGGTCCCTCCCGACTTCGCGCGCTGGCGCAGCTGGATGCGGCCGCTGCTGGACACGCTGGCGATGTCCATCGCCGGCACCGCGCTGGCCGTGGCACTGTCGTTGCCGCTGTCGCTGCTTGCGGCCCCCAACACGTCGCCCAACGCCGTGGTGCTTCGTGTCGCGCGAACGGTGCTGGCGGCCTTGCGGTCCGTGCCAGAAATCATCCTGGGCATCCTCTTCGTGGCTGCCGTGGGCTTCGGTGCGTTGCCCGGCGTGCTGGCGCTGGCCCTGCACTCGGTCGGCATGGTGGCCAAGTTCTATGCGGAGGCGATCGAGCACGTCGACCCCCGGCCCCTGGAGGCTGCGACCGCGGCGGGCGCCACGCGTGGGCAGGTCATCTTCCATGCGGTGCTGCCGCAGGTGCTGCCGCAGCTGGCGGACATCACCATCTATCGATGGGAGTACCACTTTCGGGCCTCGGCCGTACTGGGCATCGTGGGCGCCGGTGGAATCGGCTTCGAGCTGATGGCGGCATTGCGCCTGATCCAGTACGACCAGGTGGCCGCCATCCTGCTCACCATCCTGGCCTGCGTCGTGGTGGTCGACGGCATAGGCGCGCGGCTCAGACGGAGGCTCAAGTGAGCACGCCGCAGGCGGGCGTGACGCCGGAGTCACCCAGGATCGTACTGACGCACCCGGTGCACGACGTCGTGCGCCGCCGGCTCGAGACGGTGGGCCGGGTGGTGATGAATCCCGGCATCGAGCCCTGGCCCCGCGACGACTTGCTGGCCCATCTGGTCGATGCGGATGCCTGGATGGGCTTCATGACCGACCATGTCGACGCCGAGCTGCTGCGCGCGGCACCCCGGCTGGCCATCGTGGCCTGCGCGCTGAAGGGTTTCGACAGCTACGACGTGGCGGCGTGCACAGATGCCGGCGTGTGGGTCTCGATCGTGCCCGACCTGCTGACCGAGCCGACGGCCGAGCTGGCCATCGGGCTGTCCATCGGCCTGGCGCGTCATGTGCTCGCCGGCGACCGATGGATCCGAGACGGTCGCCATCGGGGCTGGAGGGCACAGTTCTATGGCGGTGGGCTTGCAGGTGCCGAGGTGGCGGTGCTGGGCCTGGGCGCCGTGGGCCAGGCCATCATCGCCCGCTTGTCGGGCTTCGGTTGCGCGCGAATCCATGGCATCGATCCGCAGCCCCGTGTTCCTGCCCTCCAGGGCCTGCCGCTGGAGGCCGCCCTGGCCCGTGCCGACCATGTCTTTGTGTCTGCGCCGCTGACGCCGGAGTCCCTGCACATGCTGGATGCCGGGGCGCTCTCGCACAGCAAGCCCGGGCAGTGCATCGTCAATGTCGGACGTGGCGGGGTGGTCGACGAGGAAGCGATCGCCGACGCACTGGAGTCGGGTCGGATCGCCGGCTATGCCGCCGATGTGTTCGCGTTCGAGGACTGGGCCTTTCCCGAACGCCCGGACGGCGTGCCCGAGCGCCTGCGCCGAAGCCCCCGCACGCTGCTGACCCCGCACCTGGGTTCGGCGGTGGCCAGTGCGCGGCTGGCCATAGAGCAGCGCGCCGCGGACAGCATCATCGACGTGCTGCAGGGCCGGGCGCCAGCCAACGCGATCAACCGCCCTCCCAGGCCCCGGCGCGCGCTCGCCTGAGCCCGCCGCTGCTCAGACGCGCAGGGTGAAGTCCTGCGCGCGCAGGAAGTCCGCGCCCGCGGCAGGCTCCACACACAGGCACAGGCGATCCAGCACCAGCGGTGACTGTTGCTGGACCGCCACCAAGGGATCGGCCACGACATCCAGCACGGCCTCGGCGTCGGACGCCGTGGCCACCATCGCCAGCGTCATGTGGAAGCGGAACCGCTCCAGCACGTGGGGGTAGCCCAGGCTTCGCAGCAGCTCCTTGCCGCGCTCGTCGAGTTGCTCGGGCCGTCGGCGCTCCCACTCGGCGGATGACATCGGCGCGCGCAGGTCGTCCAGATCCAGCACGCAGCGCTCGGCCAGCGCCTGCAATTCCGGCGGCGGCGCCTTGGGCACGAGGGCCACGTAGCCCTGGAGCCATTGCGCCTCCATCGGCCCGAGGGGCACGCTGCCGATACCGCGGGCCAGATGCCGCAGCCGCTGCACGAG
Organism: Aquabacterium sp. T101; assembly: GCF_057219775.1. Lineage (NCBI taxonomy): Bacteria > Pseudomonadati > Pseudomonadota > Betaproteobacteria > Burkholderiales > Sphaerotilaceae > Aquabacterium > Aquabacterium sp. T101. The sequence goes on along the minus strand of NZ_JBXVVZ010000002.1, from coordinate 428,642 downwards.
GATGTCCGGGCTGCGGCCCGGTGCCAGGCGGAAAGGGGCCTTCAAGGTGGCGTGGAATCCGTAGCGGCGCGGCTGCTGCAGCAGGCCCTGCCAGGTGGCGGCGTCCCGTGCCGGCGGCCGCCAGGCCCCTTGCAGCCACCGCTGGCCGAACGCCGCCCACGGCGAGCCGGGCGCGGGCATGAAGTACACCGCGTGTCGCGGGGACGAGGTCTCAGCCACGGACATCCTCGGTGTTCACGACCAGTTGCACCCGGTCGCCGGTGAAGGTGGTCAGGCCGTACTTGACCGGCGTACCCTGGGCATCGGCATCCACCGACTCCACCAGCAGCACGGGACGCTGCATCGGCTGACACAAGGTGCGAGCGGTGGCTTCATCGGGCAGCTGGGTGGTGATGCGGCTGCTGACGCGGCTGTAGTCGTTGACGCCAAAGGCCCGCATGGCGCTGCTGACCGTCTCGCCGGCAGCCAGATGCTCCAGCAGGCCGGTGAACCGAAGCGCGGGGAAGTACATCGTTGCCGTGCCGACGGGCTGATCGCCGGCCAATTGCAGCAGTTCGGCCACGAGGACCCGCGTGCCCTTGCGCAGGCCCAGGGCCTTGGCCACGGGGGTCGTGGCGGCCTCTTCGCGACCCGCCAGCATCCGCCTCGCCGGCTGCAGCTGGTTTCGCAGCACGTTCTCGCTGTAGCGCGTGCGTCGCGCCAGGGTGTAGTCGAGCCAGTCGTGCTGCACGAACGCACCCCGACCCTGCTCGATGCGCACGAGGCCGCTGCTCTGCAGCGTCGCCAGCGCCTGGCGAAGCGTGTGGCGATTGACGTTGAACCGCTCGGCCAGCGCCATCTCGCTGGGCAGTGTGCCGGTGTTGACGTATCGGCGCTCGCGGATCTCGCGTTCCAGCGTGTCGGCGATCTGCTTCCATACCGTCACGCCGGTGCGGCGTCCCGGTGCAGTCCTGGGCGATGGGGCTTCGGTTGTCATCGGATCGACTTGTTGGTCCCGGAGAGTCGTGCCCGAACTGTGGCGACTCATCTAGACATCCGTATGACAGACACCGTCCTCGCCCCGGCCTTCCCGGCACACGGGCCCGGGCAGCCCCACGGACCCGTTCGACATGTCATGCGAACGACTTGTTGGACGCCCAACCTTCCTGCAATCCCCGCCTCCAGGCAATCCAATGGTCGCAAAAGCTGAATCCCCGCCGCCCGGACCTTCCGATGCGCACCTGCGTGACCTGCGACGTGCGTGGCTGGGGGTGCTGGCGCGTGCGGGTACCGACGAACTCGAAGCGGCGCTCAGCATGAATGCGCCCGGTGTGCGCTACGAGTTCCTGCGCCGGCCCGAGCGCGGCATGGTGATGCTGCGCGGCCGCATGGGGGGCACCGGGGAAGTGTTCAACCTCGGCGAGGCGACCGTCACCCGCTGCACGGTGCGCACCGCCGACGGGGGCGTCGGCAGCGGCCATGTGCTGGGCCGTGACCGGCGCAAGGCCGAACTGGTGGCCGTGCTTGACGCGCTGCTTCAGGAGCCCGCCTACCGGGCCACGCTGGACGAGGGCGTGGTGAAGGTGCTGCACCGCCGACAGCAGGCGGTCCGGGCCGGGCAGGCCGCAGCCTCGGGCGCGAGCAAGGTGGAGTTCTTCACGATGGTGCGGGGCGAGTGATGGGCAGCGCAAGTCTTGCCGCCCTGAACCCTGCGGACCTGCTTCGGCTGCCCCTGGGCTTTGCCGATCCGGCCGCGGATGCGCAGATGAGCTTTCGCGCCGCGCTGCAGGCGCTGTCGATGCCCGGCGTGCCGGTGTCGTGCGGCGTGTCGACGCCGGAGGTGCCCGGTCTGATGCCGGCCACGGTGGCGCTGCTGCTGGCGCTGACCGATCACGAGACACCCGTGTGGTGGGCCGCGCCCGGCCCGGCACGGTGGCTGCAGTTCCACACCGGCGCACCCACGGCCGCGGAACCCTCGCACGCGAGCTTTGCCGTCTGCCCCCGGGGCGAAGCATGGCCGGGGCTGGTGGCGTTCGACCCGGGCAACGATGTGTCGCCCGATCGATCGACCACGATCCTGGTGGAACTGGCGTCGTGGAACGGCGGCCCGGCCTCGCAGTGGTTCGGACCGGGTCTGCGCGAGCCACGCATCCTGCACCTGGACGGCCTGCCGGACGACTTCTGGAAGCAATGGGCGCACAACCAAGCCTGCTTCCCCAGCGGGGTCGATGTGATCTTCGTCTGTGGCGATCAGCTGCTGGGCCTGCCACGCACCACGGCCGTGGCCGACGCGGCCCGGGGAGTGCTCTGAATGTACGTGTCGGTCAAGGGCGGCGAAGCCGCCATCGAGAACTCCTGGCGGCTGCTGGCCCAGGCGCGGCGGGGCGACCCTTCCCTGGACGAACTGGGCACGGACGCCATCGCGCAGCAACTTCGCCTTGCGGTGCACCGCGTGATGACCGAGGGCTCGCTCTACGACGCCGAACTCGCGGCCCTGGCCTTCAAGCAGGCCAGCGGCGACGTCTACGAGGCGGTGTTCCTGCTGCGCGCCTACCGCACGACGCTGCCGCGGTTCGGCTACGCGCTGCCGCTGGACACGGCTGCCATGCACATCCGCCGCCGGATCTCGGCCGCCTTCAAGGACCTGCCCGGTGGCCAGGTGCTGGGCCCCACGCCTGACTACACCCAACGCCTGCTGGACTTCTCGCTGGCCGCCGACGGCGAACCGCCCCCGGCACCGACCCCCGCCGAACCGGTGGCGGCCGACATGCCGCGCGTGCTGGAACTGTTGAACCAGGAAGGCCTGATCGAGGCCGAGCGCCCCCCGGGCCCCGGAGTGGAGCCCGGCATCGAGCCGATGGACCTGACCCGCGAGCCCCTGGCGTTTCCGGCGCCGCGCGCCGCGCGGCTGCAGTCGCTGGCGCGCGCCGACGAAGGCTGGCTCCTGGCGCTGGGGTACTCGACGCAGCGAGGCTACGCCAACAACCACCCGTTTGCCGGCGAGATCCGCATGGGTGAGGTGGCGGTGGAGATCGTGCCCGAAGAACTGGGCTTTGCCGTCGACATCGGTGACGTCTGCGTCACGGAGTGCCAGATGATCAACCAGTTCAGCGGCAGTCGCGAGACGCCGCCGCAGTTCACGCAGGGCTACGGACTGGCCTTCGGCGAGTGCGAGCGCAAGGCCATGTCCATGGCGCTGGTGGATCGGGCGCTGAGGGCCGGCGAGCTGGGCGAAGCGCGCGTGGCGCCGGCGCAGGACGAGGAGTTCGTGCTGTCGCACGGCGACAGCCTGGAGTCGTCGGGCTTCGTGCAGCACCTGAAGCTGCCGCACTACGTGGACTTCCAGTCCGAGCTGGAACTGGTGCGGCGCCTGCGCCAGGCCCGCCGCGCCGTGGAAGGTCACGCATGAACGCCCCGGACATGATCGACGACGAGTACAACTTCGCGTTCCTGGACGAGCAGACCAAACGCCACATCCGACGGGCCCTGCTCAAGGCCGTGGCCGTGCCCGGCTTCCAGGTGCCGTTCGGCAGCCGCGAGATGCCCCTGCCCTACGGCTGGGGCACCGGCGGCATCCAGGTGACGGCAGCGGTCATCGGCCGCGGTGATGTCCTCAAGGTCATCGACCAGGGGGCGGACGGTACTGTCAATGCCGTCAACATCCGCCGCTTCTTCGAACGCATGACCGGCGTGCGGACCACCACGGCCACCGTCGAGGCCAGCCTGGTGCAGACGCGCCATCGCATCCCCGAGACGCCGCTGCGCGAGGGACAGATCCTGGTCTTCCAGGTGCCCATGCCCGAGCCGCTGTTCCGCCTGGAGCCGCGACGGGCGCAGACCGCGAAGCTGCACGCGTTGGCCGAGTACGGACTCATGAGCGTGCGGCTGTACGAGGACATCGCCCATCTGGGCGCGATCGCCCGCACCTACGACTACCCGGTCCGCGTGAACGGTCGCTACGTGATGTCGCCGTCGCCCATCCCGAAGTTCGACAACCCCAAGATGCACATGAACGCCGCGCTGCAGCTGTTCGGGGCGGGGCGCGAGAAGCGGCTGTACGCCGTCCCGCCCTACACCCCGGTGGAGAGTCTGGCCTTCGAGGACCATCCCTTCGAGGTGCAGCGCTGGGAACAGGCCTGCGCGCTGTGCGGGGCCACCGACAGCTTCCTGGACGAGGTCATCGTCGACGATGCGGGGCGCCGTCGATTCGTCTGCTCCGACAGCGACCATTGCGGCCAGCGTCAGACGGCGGGGCATCGCGGTGAGGGATTCGGCTCCGCAGGAGCGCAGGCATGAGCGACAGCCGCCTGCTCAGCGTGCGGGGCGTGGGCAAGTGCTATGGCACGCGCTGGGCCTGCCGCGACGTGAGCTTCGATCTCTGGCCCGGCGAGGTGCTGGCCATCGTGGGCGAGTCGGGTTCCGGCAAGACCACGCTGCTGAACCTGCTGTCGCTTCGCGCACCGCTGGACGAAGGGCAGGTGCACTACGCCCTGCGCGCCGACGGCACCGACCGCGGCGGCCTGCAGGACCTCGCCGTGCTGTCCGAGGCCCGCCAGCGCCTGCTGGCGCGCACCGACTGGGGCTTCGTGGAGCAGAACCCGCGCGACGGCCTTCGCATGGGGGTGTCCGCGGGAGCCAACGTGGCCGAGCGTCTGATGGTGCTGGGACAGGAGCACTACGGCCGGCTCCGCGGCCAGGCGCTGGACTGGATGATGCGGGTGGAGCTCGACGCAGGACGCGTGGACGACCGGCCCACGCAGTTCTCGGGCGGCATGCAGCAGCGGCTGCAGATCGCGCGCAACCTGGTCACGCAGCCGCGGCTGGTGTTCATGGACGAACCGACCTCGGGGCTCGACGTCTCCGTGCAGGCGCGACTGCTGGATCTGCTGCGGTCTCTGGTCGACGACCTGGGACTGGCGTGCATCGTCGTCACACACGACCTGGCCGTGGCCAGGCTGCTGGCGCACCGAATGATGGTGATGAAGGACGGTGCGGTGGTCGAGGCGGGCCTGACCGATCGCGTGCTGGACGATCCCCAGCACCCCTACACGCAACTGCTGGTCTCCTCGGTTCTGATGCCATGAGCTTTGCCCACCCCCATGCTGTCGAGGGTCTGCGTCTGCAGGTGCGCGACCTGTCGAAGACCTTCGTCCTTCACAACCAGGGCGGCGCCCGCCTGCCGGTGTTCTCGGGGGTGAACCTCGACGTGTCGGCAGGCGAGTGCGTGGTGCTGGCAGGACCCTCGGGCTGCGGCAAGAGCACGCTGTTGCGCTGCCTCTACGGCAACTACGCCCCCAGCGCCGGCAGCATCCGGGTACGGCATGCAGACGGCTGGCTGGGCCTGCAGGAGGCCGCGTCGCGCGAAGTGACGGAGCTGCGGCGGCGCAGCCTGGGGCATGTGTCGCAGTTCCTGCGCGTGATCCCGCGCGTGCCTGCGATCGAGCTCGTGGCCGAACCCCTGCGCCGACTTGGCGTGGAAGCCCGCGAGGCCCGCAACCGCGCCCAGTCGATGCTGAGCCGGCTGAACCTGCCCGAGCGGCTGTGGACGCTGCCGCCCGCCACCTTCTCGGGCGGTGAGCAGCAGCGAGTCAACGTGGCCCGCGGATTCATCGCGCCGCGCAGTCTGCTGCTGCTGGACGAGCCCACCGCATCGCTGGACCCCGTGAACCGCGGCGTCGTCATGGAGCTCATCCGGGAGGCCCGCCTGCGCGGCGTGGCGATGGTCGGCATCTTCCATGACGCCGAAGTGCGCGAAGCCGTGGCCACGCGCTCCTTCGACATGACCGCATTCGCCACCGTGCCCACCCTCGAAAGCCACGCCGCATGAACGAGACCGTACTGCGCAACGCGCGGGTCGTCACCTCCGACGACTGCTTCCTCGGCCACGTGCTGATGCGCGATGGTGTGATCGCCGACGTGGCCCGCGGTGACACCGCGCTCACGGGCGCGCTGGACATCGAAGGCGACTACCTGCTTCCCGGCCTGGTGGAACTGCACACCGACAACCTGGAGAAGCACATGCTTCCCCGGCCGGGCGTGCTCTGGGACCCGTACTCCGCGACCGTCGTGCACGACGCCCAGTGCGCCGCAGCCGGCATCACCACGGTGCTGGATGCGGTCATGGTGGGCAGCCGCGACCTGGGCGGCGTGCGCCGCCGGATGCAGGACACCGCCATCGAGACACTGCATCGATGCCGCGACGATGGCGTGCTGCGGGTCGAGCATCTGCTCCATCTGCGCTGCGAGGTCGCGACCGCCGACGTGCTCGACCTCTTCGCCCAGCACGTCGATCGCCAGGACCTGCGGCTGATCTCGGTGATGGACCACACCGCCGGCCAGCGCCAGTGGCGCGACCTGGCCAAGTACCGGCACTACATGGAGCGAAACGGCCGCTACACCGAAGAGTCGTTCAGCCAGATGCTGGAGGAACAGCAGCGCGAGCACCTGGCCTACGCCGCCGGACACCGCAAGGAGGTGATCGCGGGCGCACGCAAGCGCGGCATCCCGGTGGCCAGCCACGACGACACGGAGATCGAGCACGTCGTCGAGGCGCACGGCGAAGGCATCACCATCTCGGAGTTCCCGACCACCACGCACGCCGCCCGCGCGGCGCGCGAGGCCGGCATGGCCATCATCATGGGCGGGCCGAACCTGGTGCGAGGTGGTTCGCACTCCGGCAACGTCGCCGCGGCCGACCTGGCCGAGCTGGGGCTGCTGGACATCATCTCGTCGGACTATGTGCCGGCGAGCCTGTTGATGTCGGTGTTCGCGCTGCACAACCAGCTGGGGTGGGAGCTTCCGCGCGCCGTCGCCACGGTCAGCCGCACGCCGGCGCGCGCCATCGGGCTGGAGGACCGCGGAGAGATCGCGCCCGGGCTGCGTGCCGACCTCGCGCGGGTGCGCTGGCGCGGAGGGCACGCCAGCGTGATGGAGGCCTGGATGATGGGCCGGCGGGTGTCATGAAGCCGAGCCTGCGGCGATTCCCGTGCAAGCCCGCCTGATCTACCTGGTCGGCCCGTCCGGCAGCGGCAAGGACAGCCTGCTCGCCTATGCGCGCCAGCAGCTGGCGGGCGAACCCGGCGTGGTGTTCGCCCACCGGTACATCACGCGGCCCGCCGGCGCCGGCGGCGAGAACCACGTGGCGCTGACACGGGAGGAGTTCGACGCGCGTCGTGCGGCCAGGCTCTTCGCATTGGACTGGGAAAGCCACGGGCTGTGCTACGCCGTCGGGATCGAGCTGAATGCGTGGCTGGCCAAGGACTCGACCGTGGTCGTGAACGGTTCGCGCGGGTACCTGGTGCATGCGCGGGCGCGCTACCCCGAGTTGCTGCCCGTGGCCGTTTCGGTGAACGACAGGACATTGAAGGAGCGTCTTCTGGCCCGGGGACGCGAGGATGCCGCAGACATCGCGAAGCGCCTGCACCGGGCACGCATGACGCCAGCGAGCGATGGCCTGTGCGAGACCATCGACAACAACGGTCCCCTGGCGCGGGGAGGCGAGGCGCTCGTCGCATTGATCCGCAGGCACATGGTTCATGCCGAGCGTGTGTGAGTCGGCGCCCGGCTCGACACCCGTCGGTCGTTGACGGGTTCGCGGGCAGGATGCGAAGGATCGCGAATCAATCACTCCGGCGGGCCCGGGTGCCGATGACCGTGGTGCGACGGGGGTCCCGCACGTCAGACCGCCACCCATGACCGGCGGCCGCAGCGGCCTGGTGGTGGCACTGGGCACGGCACAGACACTCGGCTGGGCGTCCACGTACTACCTACCGGCGATCCTGGCCGAGCCCATGGCGCGCGACCTCGAAGTGGACGTGCCGACCGTCTTCGCCGCCTTCAGCGTGGCCTTGATCGTGTCGGCCTTCGTGGGCCCCCGTGCCGGCGCAGCGATCGACCGCATGGGCGGGCGACCCGTGCTGATGCTGACGAGCATCGTCTTCGCGCTCGGTCTCGCCAGCCTGGGCCTGGCCCAGGACGCCCGGGGTCTCTTCGTGGCCTGGGTCATCCTGGGCCTGGGGATGGGCAGCGGGCTCTACGAGGCGGCCTTCGCCGCGGTGGTGCGCCTGTATGGCCGGGAAGGGCGCGCTTGCATCACCGGCATCACCCTGATCGCAGGCTTCGCCAGCACGGTGGGCTGGCCGCTGTCGGCGCTGCTGGAGGCCCACTACGGCTGGCGCGCCACCTGCTTCGCGTGGGCCGCGATGCACCTCGTGCTCGGTCTGCCCCTCAACGGGCTGCTGCCCCGGGCCGCGGCGTCGACCCCGGAGGGGGCCGATGCGCCGGCGCAGGCGCCTGCGGCGGCCCCGGACGCGACGGGGACCTCGTCGCTCGCTGCAACCCTGGTGCTGTCGTTCGTCTTCGCGGCCACCTGGTTCGTCGCGACGGCCATGGCAGCGCACCTGCCGCGCCTGATGCAGGCCGCCGGCGCCACGGCGGCGACGGCCATCCTCGTGGGCAGCCTCATTGGTCCCGCCCAGGTGGCGGCACGCTTGCTGGAGTTCAGTCTGCTGCAGCGGGTTCACCCCTTGTTCTCGGCCCGCCTCGCGGCCGTCGGGCATCCGCTCGGTGCCGTACTGCTGCTCGTCCTGGGGCCGGTTGCGGCTCCGCTGTTCGGCGTGCTCCATGGCGCCGGCAACGGCATCCTGACCATCGCCAAAGGCACGTTGCCGCTCGTGATCTTCGGCCCGCAAGGATTCGGCCACCGGCAGGGCCTGCTGATGGTGCCGGCCCGCTTCGCGCAGGCGCTCGCCCCCTGGGTCTTCGGGCTGGCCCTGGACGCCTGGGGGCATTGGGCCCTTGCCGGCTCGGCGGTCCTGGGGGCCTTGGCGCTCGTCGCGCTTGTGCTGCTGCGTGGAAAGGACGTGCCTGCCTGAATGCGCCACCGGGACCGGATAACGGGCATGGCGTCCCTCGCGTTCGCAGTTTGCATGGCTCAATTTACCTGAGTGGTATAGTGCAACTCAAGTAGCGCATGTCCAGTGCCATGAAGCAACGCCCCGCAGCCCGCAACGCACTGGCGTTCGAGCGCCCGCTGGTCAGCGTCGACGTGGTGGCCTTCGCCGTGCAGGACGGAGAGCTGCGCGTGCTTCTGGTGCGCCGGCCCACGGCCGAAGGAGAGCCGTACCCGGGGCGCATGGCGCTGCCCGGCGGCTTCGTCGACGTCGCGCGCGACGCCGACCTGCACGCCTGCGCGGCGCGCAAGCTGGCCGACAAGACCGGCGTGGCCACGCCCTACCTCGAACAGCTGGGCAGCTGGGGCAGCGCCGGCCGCGACCCGCGCGGGTGGTCGGCCACGCACGCCTATATCGCCCTGGTGGGTGACGTGACGGGCGACGTGACGGGCGATGTGAAGGTCGGCCCGCGCGAGGCGGGCACCGCGGCCGGCGGCGGCGCGGCGGACTCGTCGTGGGTGCAGGCCGACGAGGCGGCGCGCAAGCGCCTCGCGTTCGACCATGCCGACATCCTCGCCGCGGCGTTGGTGCGCCTGCGCGGCAAGGTGGAGTACACCTCGCTGCCGGCCTTCCTGCTCGACGAGCCGTTCACGCTGCCGCAGCTGCAGCGGGTGTACGAGATCGTGCTCGGGCGCGAACTGGACAAGAGCGCCTTCCGCCGCCGCATGCTCGACGCCGGATTCCTGGCCGAGGCCGGCCCGATCAGCGGCGACTCGGGGCGCGCGGCGATGGGCTACCGCATCCTCGACCGCGAGCGGGCGACGGTGTTCCCGCGCACGTTCCGGTCGGGCGAGTGACCGGCTGCGGGTGACGACGCAACGGTCTGCGCGGGGTGCAGCCCCGGCGTTTCCAGGGGCCATCGGGAATTCACCGAGAATCCCGGGCTACTCCGCCCGGACTCATGCCCGAATTCAAGAAGCGCCTCCGCCGCAGGCTCCCGACCGCCGAGACGCTCGAAGGGACCCGCGGCTTCGCGTGGATGAGCCACTACCTGCGCGAGCACCCGCGGCTGTGGGTGCTCCATCGCCGCGGCGTGGCGCTGGGCGTGGCGCTGGGCATCGGCATCGGCGTGTTTCCGGTGCCGCTGCAGATGCCGGCGGCCATGCTGGCGGCCGTGGCGCTGCGCGCCAACGTGGCCGCCGCCGCCGCGGCCACCTGGCTGACCAACCCGTTCACGATGGCGCCGATCTGGGCGCTGTCGGCGTGGCTGGGCTCGTTCGTCGTGCCCCGGGCCGCGCCGGGCATCGCGTCCCCCGCGCCGGTGGCCTGGAGCTGGACCGATCCGCTGTCATGGCCCGGCGCGCTGTGGGAGCAGGTCACCTCGTGGGGGCCGGCCTTGCTGGCGGGCTTCCCGCTGGCCGGCCTCGTGCTGGGCGTGACCGCCTACGCGGTGGTCTACTGGGGCTGGGCCGTGCTGGTCCGGCGCGAACGTCGGCGGCGCGAGCTGCGCCGGCGCCTGGGCGACGACCGCCCGCGCGGCTGAGCTGCGCCACACCCTTCGAAGGAACCTGATGGAAAAGATCCTCTCCAGCGTCGGCTCGCTGCTCTACGGCATGCGCTTCACGATGCTGTTCTTCTACGTCGGCCTGGTGGCCATCATCATCGGCATCCTGGGAAAGTTCGCGCTCGAGACCTGGAAGCTGATGCAGACGCTGATGTTCGGCAACCTCGAGAAGATCGAGCTCATCATCAAGGTGCTCGAGCTGGTGGACATGACGATGGTGGCTCAGCTGGTGTGGGTGGTGGCGCTAGCGGGCGTGTCGCTGTTCGTGACCACCGGGCACTTCGACAGCAAGGACATGAAGAAGCCCGACTGGCTCGACCACGTCAACACCTACAACCTCAAGCTCAAGCTGGCGTTCGCGATCATCTCGATCTCGGGCGTCCACGCGCTGAAGACCTACCTCAGCGGCGAGCTCAGCCTCGAGAACATCCAGATCGTCACGATGGTGGCGGTGATCCACTTCACCTTCGTGCTGTCGGCCATCGGCATCTCGTTCGCGGAGCGCCTCACGCGAGAGAAGGCCTGAACGCAAGCGCCCGGGCTCCCGGGCGCCTCGCCCGGCCTACATCCGGAACGCGCTCTTCGCCCCGGCGCTTTCCTGCGTCTTGAAGATGCTGCCGGTCACCGGCGCGGGCGGCAGCGGCATGCGCACCGGCACGGGCTCCACGCGCGGCTGCAGGCACGGCCGGCCGGTGATCATGCGGTCGTTGAGGTCGTCCCAGAACCGGCGCTGGCCGAGCGCGTGGAAGTACGAGCCCGAGCCGAGCAGCGGCCAGGCGTGGGCGGCGGCGATCTCGTAGAACAGGATCTTGCGTGCCCGGTCGCTCAGGTTGGGGGCCGACCCGTGCAGCGTGCGCACATGGTGCACCGTCATGCTGCCCGCACGGCCGGTCAGCGTCACGGCCTTCTTCAGGTCGAACAGCGGGTCGTCGGGGTCGATCGCGCCGGCGAACACGCCGTTCATGTGGTGGCTGAGCACCGGCCCCTTGTGCGAGCCCGGGATCACCATCAGCGGGCCGCTGTCCGGCGTCACGTCCTCGAGCATCAGGCCGAAGGCCAGCAGATGGTCGTTGGTGTGCGGGTAGAAGGCCCAGTCCTGATGCCATTCCACCGCGCGGCCGCCGCCCGGCGCCTTGGTGTTGAGCTTGGACGTCAGCAGGTTGGTGTCGGGCCCGAGCAGGTCGGTCAGCACCTCGGTCATGGCCGAGTGGCGCAGCACGTGCCAGAAATAGGGGTCGCGCTGATGGGGGATCTTGATCCGCGTCAGGCGCGGTGCCTGCGGGCCGTGGCCGGTGTCGAGGTCGTAGACGTCGTCGCTTTCCGTCACCTCGCGCGACGCGTCGATCAGGCGGTCGGTGATCTCGAGCAGCCGCGCCAGCTGCCCGGGCGACACCGCGTCCTCGACCAGCAGGTAGCCGTGGGTGTCGTAGAAGTCCTTCTGCGCCTGTGTCAGCACCGTGCGTCCCTCCCGTGCCGCTGAGGTGTCCCGGAAACCGCCCCGGCCGCCGGCGGCGTCAGCGCGCCGCCGGCCGCGACACCAGCGCGTCGCGCGTGCCGCGCAGCAGCATCCAGCCCCACACCAGGACCGTCAGCGCCCCCAGCGTGCCGGCGATCGGGCGCGTGAAGAAGGCCAGGAAGTCGCCGTCGGCCTTGATCATCGAGGCCATGAAGTTCTGCTCCAGCATCTCGCCCAGCACCAGGCCCAGCACCAGCGGCGCGACCGGGATGCCGTTTTCCTCCATCAGCCAGCCCACCACGCCGAAGATCAGCATCAGCACGATGCCGTAGGGGCTGTTGGTGATGGCGAACGAGCCGACGATGCAGAACAGCAGGATCACCGGCAGCAGCAGCTTGCGCGGCGCGCGCAGCAGCTTGCCCGCGGCCTTCATCGCGGCCCAGCCCAGCGGCAGCATCAGCAGGTTGGCCAGCACGAAGATGATGAACACCGCGTAGATGAACTGCGGGTTCTGCAGGAACACCGTGGGCCCGGGGTTCATGCCCTTCATGTAGAGCACGCCGATGACGATGGCGGTGATGCTGTCGCCGGGAATGCCGAACACCAGCGCCGGCACCCAGGCGCCGGCCAGCGCGGAGTTGTTGGCCGAGGTGGACTCGACCACGCCTTCGACGTGGCCGGTGCCGAACTTCTCAGGCTCCTTGGAGAAGCGCTTGGCCATCGCATACGACACCCAGGCCGCGATGTCGGCGCCCGCGCCGGGCAGCGCGCCGATGGCGGTGCCCACCGCCGAGCCGCGAATGAAGTTGCGCCAGTACTTGCGCGCCACGCCGCCGATGCCGCGGAACAGGGCCCCCACCTTGTCCTGCACCAGGACGCCGGCGCTGTCGTTGGCGGTGGCATTGCGCAGCAGCTCGCTGATCGCGAAGGCGCCGATCATGGTCGGGATGAAGCTCACGCCGGCCATCAGGTCCACGCTGCCGAAGGTGTAGCGCGGATGGCCGGCCACGGGGTCGATGCCCACGCAGCCGATGGCGAGGCCGATCAGCATCGACAGCAGGGCCATCATGCGGTGGCCGGTGGAGATCATGGTCGCGCAGCTCAGGCCCAGGCAGGCGAGCCAGAAGTACTCGAACGACGAGAAGTTGATCGCCGCCTCGGCCAGCATCGGCGCCGCGACGACGAGGAACAGCACGCCCACCAGGCCGCCGGCCACCGAGAACACGAGGTTGGCACCGAGGTTGAGCTCGAGCTGGCCCTTGCGCGCCATCGCGTAGCTCTCGTCCACGTAGGCCGCCGATGCGGGCGTGCCCGGCATGCGCAGCATGGCCCCGGGGATGTCGCCGGCGAAGATGGCCATCGCCGTGGCGGTGACGATCGCGCCCAGCGCGGGCACCGGCGGCATGAAGAAGGTGATGGGCACCAGCAGCGCGGTGGCCATGGTGGCGGTCAGCCCCGGGATGGCGCCCACGAAGATGCCGAACACGGCCGACAGGCCGATGACCATCAGCACGAAAGGGTCGAAGACCAGGCCGAAGGCGGTGCCGAGTGCGTCCATCGGGTCAGCCGCCGAACAGCACTTGCATGAACAGGCCGCGCGGCAGCGGCACGCGCATCACCGACCCGAAGAACCAGTTCACCACGAGCGACGCCACGACGCCGGCGACCACGGCCACCCACGCGCGCGTGCCGAACCACCACGCCAGCCCACCCACCAGCAGCGCCGCCACCGGCAGGAAGCCCAGGCGCGGCGCGGCCAGCAGGTAGAACACGATGGCGCTCAGCGTGGCCAGGAACGAGGCCAGGCGCCGCGGCTCGCGCAGGGCCGGGTCCGGCGTGACCCAGGCCACCCCGGCGCGCCAGCCGCGCACCACCAGCATCAGCCCGCACAGGGCGATGCCCACCGCGATCACGCGGGGGAACAGCTCCGGGCCGTACTTCTGCCCCGGAAAGGCGGGAAAGGTGTACGTGTAGCCGAACAGGGCCGTTGCCAGGGCGATGAACAACAGCCCCAGCAACGCGGGGTGCAGGCGCATCGGCGGCGCCGGCTCAGGTCTTCTTGAGGCCGGCCGCGGCCATGGCGGTGCCCATGGCCTTGTCGCCGTCGTCCATGAACTTCGCGAAGCCCGCCGGGTCGGCCCAGGTGGTGCCGAAGCCGCGGTTGCGCATGAAGTCCTGGAACTCGGCCGAGTCGTACGCCTTCTTCAGCTCGGCCGTGAGCTTGGCGGCCACGTCCGCCGGCAGCCCCTTGGGCGCAGCGATGCCGCGCCACGCGCCCACCGAGTAGTTGATGCCCAGCGCCTCGTTGAGCGTGGGCACGTCCTTGAAGGCCGGGTTGCGCTGCGGTGCCATCACCGCCAGGCTGACGGCCTTGCCGGCGTCGATCATCGCCTTGGCCTCGGGCACCGAGCAGGTGACGATGTCGATGCCGCCGGCGGCCAGGTCCTGCATGGCCGGCGCGGCGCCGTTGGACGGCACCCAGGCCACGTGGTTGGCCGGCAGGCCCATCGCCTGCAGCCAGCCGATCAGCGCCAGGTGCCAGATGCCGCCCTGGCCCGTGCCGGAGGCCTTGAACCTGCCGGCGGGCGCGGCCTTGATCGCGTCGGCCAGCGCCTTGACGTTCTTGTACGGCGAGGCCGCGTTGACCTGCACGCCGGGCGGGTCGACGTTCATCAGGGCCAGCGGCGTGTAGCTGGTGGGCTTGAGATCGGTCAGGCCCTGGTGATGCATCATGGTGATTTCCACCGTGACCATGCCCAGCGTGTAGCCGTCGGGTGGCGCGGTGGCGATGGCGGAGTGGCCGACGACGCCCGAGCCGCCGGTGCGGTTGACCACGTTGAACGGCTGGCCGAGGTTCTTCTCGAGGATCGCCGCGACGATGCGCGCGGTGGCGTCGGTGCCGCCACCCGCCCCCCAGGGGCACACCACCGTGACGGGGCGGTTCGGGTAGGCGCCCTGGGCACGCGCGGCCGCGGGCAGCAGGGACGTCAGGCCGGCGGCAGCGATGCCGCCGAGCACGGTACGGCGGTCGGTCTTGCGATTCATCGGGCGTGTCTCCTTGGTGACTTCTTGGAAGGGGCACCGACCTTTTAGCGGCCCGCTGCGGATCGTGCAATGGTGAATACGACCGAACCGGCGCTGACGCGGCCGCGCGGCCGCGGCGGCACACTCGGGGCATCCATCGACGCGAGGCCCACGATGACCACCCTGCAACGCCGCCTCCTGCTCGCCCTGGCCGCCGCCGCACTGCCGGGCCTGGCCGCCGCCCAGGCCGCGTGGCCGAACAAGCCGGTGCGCATCGTCGTGCCGTTCGCCGCCGCCGGCACCACGGACATCCTGGCGCGGGCGCTCGCGCCCGAGCTGCAGCGCGCGTTCGGCCAGCCCTTCGTCGTCGACAACCGGGGCGGCGCGGGCGGCAACCTCGGCGCCGCCGAGGTGGCCAAGGCGCCGGCCGACGGCTACACGCTGGTGATGGGCACGGTGGGCACGCATGCGATCAACCCGTCGCTGTACCCGAAGATGCCCTATGACCACGTGAAGGACTTCGTGCCCGTGGTGCTGGTGGCCGGCGTGCCCAACGTGCTGGTGCTCAACCCCGCCTTCGCGCAGAAGCACGGCATCCAGACCGTGGCCGACTTCACCCGCGCGGCCAGGGCCAACCCGGGCCGCTTCAACATGGCCAGTTCGGGCAACGGCACGTCGATCCACCTCGCCGGCGAGCTGTTCAAGACCCTGACCGGCAGCTTCATGGTCCACTTCCCCTACCGCGGCTCGGGCCCGGCGCTGCTGGACCTGATGGGCGGGAGCATGGACCTGATGTTCGACAACCTGCCCAGCGCGATGCCGCACATCCGCTCGGGCAAGCTCAAGGCGCTGGCGGTCACCAGCGCGCAGCGCTCGGCCGCGCTGCCCGAGCTGCCGACCATCGCCGAGGCCGGCGGTGCCGCGCTCAAGGGCTACGAGGCCACGTCGTGGTTCGGGCTGCTGGCGCCCGCGGGCACGCCGAAGGACGTGGTCGACCGGCTGCAGCAGGAGACCGCCAAGGCGCTGTCGTCGCCGGCGCTGAAGGAGCGGCTGCTGTCGCAGGGCGCGATCCCGAGCGGCATCGGCAGCACCGAGTTCGCGGCCTACATCGACGCCGAGACCCGCAAGTGGGCCGGCGTCGTGAAGGCCTCGGGCGCCAAGGTGGACTGAGCCGCGCCGAGGCGTCGCCCGGCGCCTACAGCCGGATGTCCATCGACAGGTTGACCTGCGGCCCGGTCTTGCGCTCGACGCGCGAGAAGTCGCCGTTGGTCAGCAGCGTGGTGGTGCTGCCGTTGGGCGGGCCGAAGGGCTGCGCCCCCTCGGCCACCGCCACGCGCAGCGACAGGCCGGGCCGGAACACCCACAGCCCGTACAGGTCGACCGTGTGCGTGCGCGAGCGGCGCGAGGTCTGGTCGAGCGTGAGCTGGGTGTCGTAGGGCGGGTTCAGGCTCAGGCTGCCGCCCACGGTGAGCGGCAGGCCCGTGATGCGCCGGTCGAAGCCGAAGGTCGCGCTCCACGGCTGCTGGCCGTCGAGCCGGTTGTCGGGACCGGGCAGCGCGTCCACCTTCGACCGGTACAGGTTCAGCGACGCGCGCAGGTTCAGCGGGCTGGCCTTGTCCACCAGCGCCGGCAGCAGCTCGGCGGCGCGGCCCTTGGCCTCGAGCTCGATGCCGCTGGTGGTGGCCGACGAGAAGTTCTGCGGCTGCGACACCCAGCGCGGCACCGTGGCCCAGGGCACGGTCTGCAGCGTCGTGACGTTGCGGATCAGGTCGGTGATGCGGCGATGGAACAGGCCCACGCTCCACATCGCGCCACCCGGCAGGTACTTCTCGAAGGCGATGTCCAGCCCGGTGGCCAGCTCGGGCGCCAGTGCCGGATTGCCGACGCGGTCGGGTGCCAGCTCGGTGTTGGGCGCGTTGGTGTCGGTGTACAGGCCCGACACCGAGGGCCGCGCCAGCAGGGTGCCGATGCCCGGGGCCCGGTAGCTGCGCGTGAGGCTGGCCCGCACCATGTCGCGTCCCTTGGCGTCGAATTTGTAGGTCAGGTGCAGCAGCGGCGACAACACGCTGCTGGTGTTGCTCACGGTGGCGGTGCTGTCGCGGCTGTCGGTGCGGATGCGCTCGTGGCGCAGGCCCAGGTAGGCCTGCCACTGCGGCGAGATCTCCCACTCGTCCTGCGCGAAGAACGCCTGGCGCCGCACGCGCGCGTCGAAGGGCTGGCCTTCGAACGACGGCAGCACGGGCTGCCCCTGCTCGGTGACGGTGCGCCGCTCGGTGCGGTCGCGCGACTCCAGGTCCCAGCCGGCGGTCAGGCCGTGCGCCTCGCCCAGCAGCAGGCTGTACTTGCCGCTCAGCGTGATGCCGTCGTCGTCGCCGCCGCCGACGGACTGCTGGAACACCGCGCCCTGGCGCAGGTTGCGCGAGTCGAAGTTCCAGCGCGACTGCGACAGGCCGCTGCGCACCTCCAGGCTCTGGTCCGGGTGGAAGCGGTTGACCCAGTTCAGGTTGGCCCGGCGGTTCTGCCAGGTGCCGTTCTGGGCCTGGTCGTCGTCGAGCACCGGGTTGCCGGCGATCACGCGCGTGTCGTACTCGGTGCGGTTGTTCCAGTAGCCCTTCTGGAAGAAGGTCGACAGCGACAGCGTCTGCGCGTCGTCGATCTTCCAGTTCAGGCGCGGCGCGAGGTTGTAGCCCCAGCCCCAGACGAGCTGGTCGCCTTCCTGCTCGGCCTGCGCGGGGGCTCCGTCGGTGCCGGGCATGCGGCGCTCGATGGTGTTGCGGTTCTCGCGCCGCCATTCGAACAGCGACACCGGCAGCGACCCGGAAAGCCCGCCGCGCGACTCGCCCAGCGTCAGGTTCACGTTGCCCATCGGCCGCTCGGTGCCGTCGGACACGCCGACGCGCAGGTCGCGCTGCGAGCGCCGCGGCGCTTCCTTCAGGATGATGTTGATCGTGCCGGCGATGGCCTGAGCGCTCTGGTCGGCCGTGGGCGCGCGCAGCACCTCGATGCGCTCGATCTGGGACGGACTGAGCTGGTCGAGCGCGAAGCCCTGCGGCATCGGGTCGCCGTTGATCAGGATCTGCGTGTAGCCCGCACCCAGCCCGCGCATGCGCGGGCCGCCCGCGCCGACGTTCACGCCGGGCAGCCGCCGCATCACGTCCAGCGCATTGGTATCGCCGAACTGGTCGAGCTCCTCGCGGCCGTAGATCTGTTTGGCGATGCGCGAGGTGCGCCGCAGCTCGGTGGTGCTCAGCCGACCGCTGATCTCGATGCGCTGCGCGCTGCCGGGCTGCGGCGACGGTGTGTCGCCGGCGCCGGGGCCGGCGACGTCCTGGGCCTGGACGGGCCAGGCCAGCAACACGGGCAGGCCGGCCAGCAGCCAGGGCAGGCTGCGGGGGCGCATCGCGAGGGCGGGCAGGGGTCGGGCAGGGCGATGGGGTCGCAAGGAGGGCACTCCTGGGGTGTTTGGGGGCGTGGCGCCGGCTCGAAACCGGTGCGGCGCGATGCTGCCGCATCGTCGCACGGCGCCAGCACCGCGATGCGACCGATCGACAGGTCGTGCGCCGGACGGCGGATCCCGGGGGTGGAACCGCGTGATCAAATCAGGGCACCCCTGCTTCCTGCCGCCCGCGCACCGATGCGGGTGCCCTCGCGCCATGAACCGCCAACAGTTTCTCCGAGTCCTCGCCGCGTCGGCCGTCCCCGGCGCCTTGTCCGCGCCCGCCCGGGCGCAGTCGGCGCCCCGCACCGTGCGCCTGGTCGTGCCGTTCCCGGCGGGCGGCGCGACCGACCTGTTCGCGCGCGCGCTGCAGACCCGGCTGGGCGAGGCGCTGGGCGCCAATCTGGTGGTCGACAACAAGCCCGGCGCCGGGGGCAGCCTGGGTGCGGACATCGTGGCCAAGGCGCCGGCCGACGGGCTGACGCTGCTGCTGGCCACGTCGAGCACGCATGCCATCGGCCCGGCGCTGTCGGTGCGCCTGCCCTACGACACGGTGCGCGACTTCACGCCCATCGTGCACGTGGGCAACGCGCCGAGCCTGATGCTGGTGCCCAACAGCTCGCCAGCGCAGAGCGTCAAGGAGTGGATCGAGCTGGCGCGCCGGCAGCCGGGCCGCATGAACTACGGCTCCAGCGGCAACGGCACCATCGTCCAGCTGACCGCGGAGCTGTTCAAGGCCCAGGCCGGCATCTTCGTCACTCACATCCCCTACAAGGGCACGGCGCTGGCGATCCCGGACCTGGTCACCGGCAACCTCGACGTGATGTTCGACTCGCTGCCCACCGGGCTGGCGCACGTGCGCGACAAGCGCCTGCGGGCGCTGGCGGTCACCTCGCTCAAGCGCAGCCCGCTGGCGCCCGAGCTGCCGTCGGTGGCCGACACGCTGCCGGGCTTCGAGTCCAACACCTGGTTCGGCCTGTACGGCCCGCGCGGCCTGCCGGCCGACCAGGTGCAGCGCATCAATGCCGCCGTCAACAGCGTGATCGCGCAGCCCGAGCTGCGCGCCCGGCTGTCCACCTTCGGCATCGAGCCGGTGGGCGGCACGCCGCAGCAGATGACGCAGATGGTGGCCGACGACCTGGCCAAGTGGAAGCGCATCATCGCCGAGCGCAAGATCACCAGCGACTAGGCGCCTGTCCCGACGCGCTATCGTGGCGCGATGGCCCCGACCCTGCCGATGCTCCACGCCGCGCCCGCCGCCGGCTTCGATGCGCCGTTCGACATGCTGGCGGCCTGCCACGACCGCGTGGAGCGCTCGCTCGCGTTGCTGGAGCGCCTGGCGGCGCACCTGCCGGCGCATGGCGCCGACGCCGCGGCCCGCGACGCGGCGCGCGACGTGCTGCGCTACTTCGACCTTGCGGCGCCGCATCACCACCAGGACGAGGAGCGCCATGTGCTGCCGGCGCTGCGCGCGGCGGGGCAGGGCGGGCTGGCCGATCGGGTCGTGGCCGAGCACGCGGCCCTGGTGGCGGCCTGGGTCGCACTGCGTCCGGGGCTGCAGGCGCTGGCGGACAGCACCACCGTGCCTGATCCGCAACGAGACGGCTGGGCCGCCTTCTGCGCTGCCTATCGCGCGCATGCGGCGTTCGAGGACACGCAGGTGTTCGCGCCCGCGCGAGTGTTGCTCGATGCCGCGGCGCAGGCTGCGATGGGACGCGAGATGGCGGCGCGGCGCGGGGTGACGCTCTGACGCGCACCGGGCGCGGCGCGCGCCGGCTCAGCCAGCCAGGCCGTGCCTGAGCGCCCAGAGCATGGCGTTGAGCGTGAAGAACGACGCCACGGTGGCACCCAGCAGCGCCGCTGCGGCCATGCGTTCGTGGCCATGGCGCATGGCCAGCAGCGGGAAGATGCCCATCATCGGCATGCCGGCCAGCAGGATCGCCGCGGCGTGCAGGTCGCGCGGCAGCGGCGTCATGCCGGCGGCGGCCACCAGCGCCAGCGCGCCCGTCACCAGCAGCGGATGCAGCAGCAGCTTGCCGGCCACCACCGTGGCGGCGATCGACCCCACGCCGTGCAGGCGGGCCGCGGCCAGCGTGCCGCCGATGACGAACAGCGACAGCACGCTGCTGGCCTGGCCGAACAGCGTGACCGTGCGCCCGGCCGGCGCGGGCAGGCGCCACTCGAACAGCGAGAACACCAGCCCCAGCCCCAGGCCGATCACCAGCGGGTTGACCGCCAGCCGGCGCAGCGACTGGCCCACGGCCTGATGCCAGCGGCCGGTCGGGCCCCGGCCGCGCTCGGCCAGGGCGAGCAGGATCGGCAGCACGAGGAAGTTCTCCACCACCACGTTCAGCGCCAGCGCCGCGCCGGCCACTTCGGGCAGCGCCAGCAGCAGGATCGGGAAGCCGACGTAGCCGCTGTTGGAACAGCACATGCCCATGGCCATGTAGGTGGCGGCGACCGGCTCCTGCGTCGCCACGCGGCGCGCCCACGCATAGCCCAGCGCCATCGCGGCGAGCGAGCCGGCCGCATAGGCCAGCAGGTAGCTGCCGTTGAGCACGTCGCCGAAGCGCTGGCGCGCCACCGCGTCGAACAGCATGCAGGGCAGGGCCAGGTTGATGACGAAGCGGCCCATCACGCGCAGGTCGTCCTGCGAGAACAGGCCGGCGCGCGTGCTGACCGCGCCGGCGGCAATGGCCAGAAAGATCGGGCCGGTGACGGCCAGGATGTCGAACATGCGATGTGGAGTATCGGCGCGGTCGGCGCTGCGGGTTGGCCCCGCTGACCGCGGCCGCGCCCTGCACTACGATGCCCGGCGATGACCCGATTCGAATTCTGCTGCGAGCTGGCGCGCGACGCCGGGCGGCTGGCGCACACCGGCTTCGGCCGCTCCGGCATGTCCCACAAAGGCCACCACGACGAGGTGACCGAGATGGACGCCAAGGTCGAGCGCTTCATCCGCGAGGCCATCGCGGCACGCTTCCCCGACGACGCCGTGCTCGGCGAGGAGGACGGCGCCAGCGGCGGTGCGCAGGCCGAGCACCTGTGGATCGTCGACCCCATCGACGGCACGGCCAACTACGCGCGTGGCATCGCCCACTACTGCGTGTCCATCGGCCTGATGTCGCACGGCGTGCTCACCGCGGGCGCACTGCACGACCCGTCGCACGACCGGCTGTACTGGGCCGGTCTCGGCACCGGCGCCTGGATGAACGGCGAGCGCATCCGCGTCAGCCCGGTGGCCGATCTGCGCGCCGCCACGGTGGAGTGCGGCTGGTCCACCCGCCGCAGCACCGACGACTACCTGGCCCTGGTGCGCCGCGTGTTCGACGCGGGCTGCGCCATGCGGCGCGCCGGCTCGGGCGCGCTGGGCCTGGCCGACGTGGCCGCCGGCCGCGTCGAGGCCTATGGCGAACTGCACATCAACTCCTGGGACTGCGCGGCTGGCGTGCTGCTGGTGCGCGAAGCGGGGGGTTTCACCAATGACTTCTTTGCCGGGGATGGTTTGAACTCGGGCAATCCGCTCGTCGCCACCAATGCCGCGCTGGCCCAGCCGCTGGCGCAGGTCATCGGCGTCGCCACCCTGATCTAGTTCCTTGCAGGAGACCTCCATGAAGTTCCGTCAATGGCTGGCCGCTGCGGCTGTCGCCGTGTCGCCGTTTGCCGCCACCCCCGCCCTGGCCCAGGGCGAGCTGGTGCTGTACTGCAGCGTGCAGGAAGAGTGGTGCCGCCCGATGGTGGCCGCCTTCGAGAAGGCCACCGGCATCAAGGTGCTGATGACGCGCAAGAGCTCGGGCGAGTTCTATGCCCAGATCAAGGCTGAGTCGGCCAACCCCAAGGGCGACGTGTGGTGGGGCGGCACGGGCGACCCGCACCTGCAGGCCGCCGAGGAGGCGCTGACCGACCCGTACGTGTCGCCGCGCCTGGACGAACTGCAGGACTGGGCCGTGCGCCAGGCCAAGGCGTCGAAGTTCCGCACCGTCGGCATTTACGCCGGCGCGCTGGGCTACAGCTACAACGCCCCGGAACTGGCCAAGCGCAAGATCCCCGAGCCCAAGTGCTGGGCCGACCTGACCAAACCGGCCTTCAAGGACGAGGTGCAGGTGGCCAACCCGAACTCGTCGGGCACGTCGTACACGATGCTGGCCACCCTGGTGCAGCTGATGGGCGAGCAGAAGGCCTTCGACTACCTCAAGGCGCTGCACAGGAACGTCAACCAGTACACCAAGAGCGGCGCTGCGCCGGCCCGCGCGGCGGCCACCGGCGAAAGCCTCGTGGGCATCACGTTCCAGCACGACGCGGTGACGCAAGCCGTGGGCGGCGCGCCGGTCAAGATCGTCAGTCCCTGCGAAGGCACGGGCTACGAGATCGGCTCGATGAGCATCATCAAGGGCGCCAAGAACCTGGCCAACGCGCGCAAGTGGTACGACTGGGCGCTGTCGCCCGAGGCGCAGGCCATCGGTGGTGGCGTCCGCAGCTTCCAGGTGCCGTCCAACAAGAAGGCGCCGGTGCCCGAGCAGGCGCCCAAGCTGGCGCAGATCAAGCTCATCGACTATGACTTCGCCAAGTACGGTTCGTCGGCCGAGCGCACGCGCCTGCTGAAGAAGTGGGACGACGAGGTCAGCAAGCTGCCCAAGTGACGGCACTCGTCCCCGGCGGCACCATGCCCTGGCGCCTGGTGGCCGCGGCCACCGGCGCGGCCGCGGTGGCGCTGCTGGTGCACGGCTTCGTCGGCGGTGGCGAAGCCTTCGGCGTGGTGCGCTATGCCGCGCTGTTCGTGCTGACCGTGATGTTCGCGCGCGCCCTGGCGCGCTGCGGCTTCTTCGTCAGCGACCCGACCGTGTCGACCATCGTCGTGACCATCGCGGCGATGCTCGGCCTGTTCATCTTCTTCCCGGTCGGCAAGTCGCTGCTGGCTGCGGTGCTCGACGCGCAGGGCCGCTTCGCGCCCGGCGTGGCGGTGGAGCGGCTGTTCGCGGCCGACATCTGGGGCCTGGGCTGCCTGGGCGGCGGCACGCAGTGCGGCGTGGCCATCAACTCGGTCATCCTGGCCACCATCGTCGGCTTCGGCACCACGGCCATCGGCCTGGTGATGGCGCTGGCGGCGCAGCGCGGCGGGCAGCGCTTCTCGGGCCTGTACCGCGTGATGGCGGTGCTGCCCATCGTCACGCCGCCCTTCGTCATCGCGCTGGCGCTGGTGGTGCTGTTCGGCCGCACCGGCCTGGTCACCGGCTGGCTCGACGCGGCCTTCGACATCCCGCGCTCGCGCTGGATCTACGGCCTGACCGGCGTGACGATCGCGCAGCTGCTCACCTTCACGCCGGTCGCCTTCATGATCCTGCACGGCGCGCTGGCCGCCGTGAGCCCGTCGCTGGAGGAGGCGGCGCAGACCCTGCGCGCGTCGCGCGCGCGAGTCTTCCGCACCGTCACCTGGCCGCTGCTGCGGCCGGCGCTGGCCAACAGCTTCCTGCTCGGCTTCGTCGAGAGCCTGGCCGACTTCGGCAACCCCGTGGTGCTGGCCGGCAACTTCGAGGTGCTGTCGACCAAGATCTTCTTCGCCGTGGCCGGCGCCCAGCACGAGCCCGGTCGCGCCGCCGCGCTGGCCACCGTGCTGCTGGGCTTCACGCTGCTGGCGTTCTGGCTGCAGCAGCGCTGGCTGGGCCGGGCCAGCTACGTCACGGTCAGCGGCAAGGGCGACTCGGGCCTGCCCGCGCCGCTGCCCGACGGGCTGCGCCGCGGCTGCGTGGCCTTCGGCACGGCGTGGATCGTGTTCACGCTGGCCTGCTACGCCGTCATCCTGGTGGGCGGCTTCGTCAAGGACATCGGCCGCGGCGACATGACCCCGGTGATCGCGCACTTCAAGGACGGCTTCGGCATCGAGATCCGCAACGGCTGGCCGGTGCTGGTGGGCTCGGCCTGGGACAGCTTCTTCACCACGGTGGAGGTCGCGGCGATCGCCGCGCCGCTGACGGCGGTGGTGGGCCTGCTGTCGGCCTACGTGATCACGCGCCAGAACTTCGCCGGCCGGCGCGCCTTCGAGTTCCTCACGATGGTGAGCTTCGCGGTGCCGGGCACGGTGATCGGCGTGGCCTACATCGTGGCGTTCAACGTGGCGCCGCTGGAGCTGACTGGCGGGCTCGCGATCCTGATCATCTGCTTCGTGTTCCGCAACATGCCGGTGGGCGTGCGCACCGGCATCGCGGCGCTGGCGCAGATCGACAAGTCGCTCGACGAGGCCTCGGCCACGCTGCGCGCGTCGACCTGGCGCACGCTCACCCAGGTGATCCTGCCGCTGCTCAAGCCGGCGATCGTGGCCACGCTGATCTTCTCCTTCACCCATGCGATGACCGCCGTCAGCGCGGTGATCTTCCTGGCCACGGCCAAGTACAACCTGGCCACTGTCTACATCATCGGCCGCGTCGAGGCGGGCGAGTACCCGCTGGCGATCGCGTATTCCACGGTGCTCATCGTCTTCATGTCGCTGGTGCTGCTGCTGGTGCAGCGGGTGACCGGCAGCGTGCGAATCGGCCGCCGGTCGCAGGCCGAGCTGGTGACGGGCCACTGAAAGCAAACGAGCCATGAGCAACGACAAGAACGCGAACCCGAGCGGCGTCGTCTTCGACAACGTCACCAAGCGCTACGGCAGCGTCACCGCGGTGGACTCGGTGTCCTTCACCATCGAGCCGGCCACGCTGGTCACGCTGCTGGGCCCGTCGGGCTGCGGCAAGACCACCACGCTGCGCATGGTGGCCGGCCTGGAAGCCGCCAGCGGCGGCCGCATCCTGATCGGCGGCAAGGACGTCACCAGCCTGTCGGCCGCCGAGCGCGACGTGAGCATGGTGTTCCAGTCCTATGCGCTGTTCCCGCACATGACGGTGATGGACAACGCCTGCTACGGCCCGCAGTCGATGGGCAAGTCGCGCGCGCAGGCCGAGGCGCTGGCGCATGCCAAGCTGCAGATGCTGGGCCTGGCCGGGCTGGAGAAGCGCCTGCCCTCCGAGCTGTCGGGCGGCCAGCAGCAGCGCGTGGCGGTGGCACGGTCGCTGGTGCTCGAGCCGGCGGTGCTGCTGTTCGACGAACCGCTGTCCAACCTGGACGCCAAGCTTCGGCGGCGCGTGCGCCAGGAGATCCGCGAGCTGCAGCAGTCGCTCAAGCTCACGGTGGTGTACGTCACGCACGACCAGTCCGAGGCGCTCGCGGTGTCCGACCGCATCATCGTGATGGAGGCCGGCCGCATCGCGCAGCAGGGCACGCCGCAGGACCTGTACCAGCGCCCGGCCAGCCGCTTCCTGGCGGACTTCATCGGCGACGCCAACCTCGTGGACGGCGAGGTGGTGGACGGCGGCCGCACCTTCGTGTCGGCCGGCGTGCGCCTGGCGATCGACCCGGTGCCGACGGGCCCGGCAACGCTGGCGCTGCGACCGCACCGGCTGCGCCTGTGCGCCGCCGGCGCCGGCCGCGTGGACGGCACCTGCCATCGCGTGGACTACCTCGGCAGCCACCACGAGGTGCTGGTCGACACGCCCTGGGGCACGCTGCTGCTGTTCGTGCCGGACGACGCGGCGCCGCCGAACGCCGGCGCGCAAGTGGGTGTCGACTTCGACCCTTCGACGATGATCGTGCTGCCGCGCGCCTAGTCGCGGCGGCGGTAGCAGCAGCGGCCTAGCGCAGCCCGCCGAGCTGGGTGTCGTTGATCACGTCGCCCGGTCCGCCGTCGTCGAACAGGCGCAGCGCGTTGCGCACCGCGCGCTCGCGGAACGACTTGCGGGCGAACAGCTTGGCCTGGGCCTGATCGGGCAGGTCGGTGATGTTGATGACGTTGCGCGCGATCAGCGTGTCGATCACGTCCTCGAGCACGCGCACGAAGTCGGCGTCGAGGCGGCCGAAGCCGCTGTCGGCGCCGCCCAGGAAGGCCGTCACCTCCGGGTGGTCGGCGCCGAGCAGCTCGGCGCCGGGGCCGGGAGCGTCGCGGTGCAGGGCGTCGATGCGGCCGTCCGGGCCACGGGTCACGTAGGGCATGTCGGATTGTCGGCCGGCGGCGGCCGGACTTCAGAGCTCGCCGTACGAATGCAGCCCGGACAGGAACATGTTCACGCCCAGGAAGGCGAACGTGGTCACGGCCAGGCCGACCAGCGCCCACCACGCCGACACCGCGCCGCGCAGGCCCTTCATCAGGCGCATGTGCAGCCAGGCGGCGTAGTTGAGCCACACGATCAGGGCCCAGGTCTCCTTCGGGTCCCAGCTCCAGTAGCCGCCCCAGGCCTCGGCGGCCCAGAACGCCCCCAGGATGGTGGCGATGGTGAAGAACGCGAAGCCGACCGCGATGGCCTTGTACATCACGTCGTCGAGCACGTCGAACGCCGGCAGGCGCGCCGCGATGCGCTTGCGCATGACCAGGATGCCGCCGACGATCAGCGCCGACACGCCGAAGTACACCGCCCAGTAGTTGGCGATGCCGCCGCCCCCCTTGCGGAACACGAAGGGCTCGAAGCACAGCACCACGCCCAGGGCCCACAGCGGCGCCAGCTTCCACCAGCGCGTCTCGTCGGCCTGCTGCTTGATCAGGTAGGCGAAGGCCACCATGGCGGCGATCGCGAAGGTGCCGTAGCCGACGAAGTTGGCGGGCACGTGCAGCTTCATCCACCAGCTCTGCAGCGCCGGCACCAGCGGCTGGATCTCGTGCGCCTCGCGCGCCACCGTGTACCAGACCAGGAAGCCGACCGCGGCGCTGACGATCAGCATCGCGAACGCGCCCAGCGCGCGCGTGGCGTAGCGCTGCTCGAACCAGAGGTAGAACAGGGCCGTCATCCAGCAGAACATGACGAACACTTCGTACAGGTTCGACACCGGGATGTGGCCCACGTCCGGCGCGATCTGGTGGCTTTCGTACCAGCGCACCAGGGTGCCCACCAGCGCCATCGCCACCGCGGCCCAGGCGAGATGGCTGCCCAGCCGCAGCGCGGTGTTGTCCTCGGCCTTGGCGAAGAAGCCGATCCAGTAGAACACCGTGCTCATGACGAACAGCACGCTCATCCACAGGATCGCGCTCTGGCTCGACAGGAAGTACTTGAGCAGGAACACGTGGTCGGCCTGCGCCAGGTCGGCGCCGAAGCCGTCGGTGGTGCGGCTGTACAGCGCGATGGCCAGCAGCGCTGCCGCGCCCACGCCCACCGACAGCGTGCGCAGCGCGCTCCAGAACCAGCCCAGTGCCACCACCGAGGGCACGGCGCCCAGCAGGATGGCCTTCTCGTAGCCGTCCATCGAACCGGAATAGCGGGAGAAGGCGTAGCCCGCGCCCGCCACCACGGCCAGCGCGAACAGCCAGTCCCAGGCCGTGCGGCGTGCCCAGTAGCCGGGGCCGCCGAGAGTGAGTGTGGTGGTGTTCATGCGGTGGACTCCTCGGGCCACAGGGCCCGTCGAAACTGTTCGAACTCGAGGTCGGTGTCGAGGGTTCGGCGGTTGCTCGACAGGGCCGCGGTCAGGCGGCTGCCGCCGGCGCCGTCGGCTTCGATCCAGATCCACAGGCGGCGTTCCCGCACGTAGAGCATGGCGAAGATGCCGACGATCAGCAGCACCGAGCCGAGGTAGACGATGGTCTTGCCCGGCGCGCGCGCCACCTGGAACACGCTGGCCTGCACCTGCTTGAAGTCGGCCAGCTGGAACAGCAGCGGCGCCGGGTAGAAGTGCGCGTCCGACAGCGCCAGCACCGCTTGCGTCATGAAGGCCTGGGCGGCGTCTCCGGGCACCATCGGGGCGGCACCGGCCTTCTCGCGCGCGAGGTTGGCCAGCTCGAACAGCGTGCCGTTGACGATGCGCAGCAGCACGTCGGAGATGCGGGCCCGCTCGGCTTCGGGCACGCTGGTCTCGATGAACTGGCCCAGGGCGGGCAGGCCGCCGCGAGCGGCGTCGGCGGCGGCGTCCTT
Organism: Aquabacterium sp. T101; assembly: GCF_057219775.1. NCBI lineage: Bacteria > Pseudomonadati > Pseudomonadota > Betaproteobacteria > Burkholderiales > Sphaerotilaceae > Aquabacterium > Aquabacterium sp. T101. Next base: position 400,369 of record NZ_JBXVVZ010000002.1, on the reverse strand, counting down.
GGCCGGCGCCTCCGCGCCCGCGAACAGCGCCAGCGCGCGCGTGGCCGTGGCGGCGAGCTGCTGGGCCATGTCGGCGCGGTCGGCCGGCGCGGCCTGCGCCACGTAGCGCCGCACCGCCTCGGCGCGCGCCTGCGGATCGTCGAGGGCGCGGCGCAGGCCGACCCAGGTGTCCAGCTCGCCCTTGTCGTCGGCCGGGATGCGCAGGTAGCGGAACTGCTCGCTGGGCGTGTCGCGCACGCCGGCCAGGAACACGCGCCGGCCGTCGAGTTCCACCGGCAGCATGTAGTTCTGGAACTCGCGCGCCTGGCCGGCCGAGTCGCGCAGCTTGTAGGTGACCGACGGGCCGACGTTGCGCAGTTCCTTCTTCGTGCGCGACTTGGCGCCCGAGCCGAGGTGGTCCTGCAGCGTGGCGGCCAGGTCGACCCGGCGCACGTCGGTGGACGACGCGGTCTCGCCGCCCAGGTTCTCGACGTTGATGACGCGCAGACCGGTGTATTCGAGCGTGAGCTTGTCGGTGCCGCTGGTGAGGTCACTGCTGCCGCCGACCACGCCCTCGACGTCGAACGGCTGCCCGAGCGCGCCCAGCGGCAGCGCGCGCAGCTTCAGCGACGAACCGCCGTCGTCGAAGCTGCTCTGGTAGATGGCCACGCCGCGGTGGAAGGCCGGCTCGTTGACCTTGACCGTGGCCGGGATCGCCTGCTTCGTCTCGTGATCGTGGATCACGATCTCGCTGGCGAACAGCTTGGGCATGCCGGTGGCGTAGTACTCGACGATGAACTTCTTCAGCTCCACGTCGAAGGGCAGGTCCTGCAGCACCACGCCCTTGGGCATCGACAGGATGGCGGTGCCGGCGCGCTGGCCTTCGGGCACCATCAGGTTGCCGCGGAAGGTGGGGTTGGCCGGCGACAGCCGGTGCTCGGGCTTGACGTCGCCGACGAGGCCGCTGCCCGAATACACGCTCTTGCCCAGCAGGGCCATCTGCGTGCGCACGATCAGGTCACCGTCGAGCAGGCCGCCGATGCACACCAGCACGATGGCCGAATGCGCGGCGAGGTAGCCGATCTTGTTGGCCGCGCCCTTGCGCGCGGCCACCATGGTGCCGTGCGGGCGCACCTCGGCCTTGGCCTTCCAGCCGGCCCGCTGCAGCAAGGCCGACACGCGCTGCAGCGCCGCGTCGGGCGGCTCGGTCGGGCGCGCGCCGCTGGCGCGATGGTGGAAGGCGGCCAGTGCCTGCTCGCGCACCTGCTCCTTCATCGCGCGCAGGTCGGTCAGGATCTTGGGCGTGTTGCGGACGATGCACAGGCTGGTGGAGACGACCAGGAAGCCCAGGATCAGCAGGAACCACGGCGCGCTGTACACGGTGTACAGGCCCACCGCGCCGAACACCTCGGCCCAGAACGGCCCGAACTGGTTGACGTAGTTGTTGGCCGGCTCGCCCTGCTTGACCACGGTGCCGATCACCGAGGCGATGCAGATCACCGTGAGCAGCGAGATCGCGAAGCGCATCGACGACAGCAGCTCGAGCGCGTCGCGCCCGGCCTGCGATCGTGGGGATGCGGCGGTGTCGGTGGTCATCGGCGGATTATCCCGGCCGGGCCTCGCCCAAAGGCAGAAGGCCGGTCAAAGACCGGCCTTCTCGTACTGGGTTCGCGCACCGGGCGCGCGGGAATCAGCGCAGTCCGGCGATGTAATCGGACACGGCCTTGATCTCGCGGTCGCTCATCTTGGCGGCAATCGTGACCATCTGCGCGTTGTTGCCGCGCGCACCGCTACGGAACGCAACAAGTTGGGCCTCGGTGTAGTCGGCGTGCTGGCCGCCCACGCGCGGGTACTGCGCGGGGATGCCGGCCCCGTTCGGGCTGTGGCAGCCGGCGCAGGCGGGCACGGCCTTGTCGGCGATGCCGCCGCGGTAGATCTTCTCGCCCAGCTTGACCAGGTCCTTGTCCTTCGAGAAGCCGGGCTTGGCCGTCTTGCTGGCGTAGAACGCGGCGACGTTCTTCATGTCGTCGTCCGACAGCGTGGAGGCGAAGCCCTTCATGATCGCGTTGGCGCGCTTGCCGGACTTGAACTCCTGCAGCTGCTTGGCGAGGTACTCCGGGTGCTGGCCGGCCAGGATGGGATTGGCGGGGCTGCCGCGGGAGCCGTCGGCGGTGTGGCAGGCCGCGCAGACCTGGGTCGCGAGGGCCTGTCCCTTGGCGAGGTCGGGCTTCGCGGCCGGGGCCGGGGTGGCGGCCATGGCCATCGTGCAGACGAGGGGCAGGGCGCCGATCAGCAGGGTTCGAGCCTTCATGGGTCGCTGGCTTGGTTGTGCGGTTGAGGGACGCCGGAGCGCAAAAACCCGCGAATTTTACAATGCCGCATGAACCCCCCCTCGGACAGCGCCTCCACGGCGAAAACGGCACAGGCCTGGGCGCGCAGCGCCCGCTTCCTGACCACGGCCAGCCGGCTCGACCAGATGCCGCTTCCGGAGCTGCCGGAGATCGCCTTCGTCGGCCGCAGCAACGCCGGCAAGTCGACCGCGATCAACACGCTGGCGCAGCACAAGCGGCTGGCGTTCGCGTCCAAGACGCCCGGCCGCACGCAGCACATCAACCTGTTCGAGCTCGGCCCGGCCGAGGCGCCGGACGCGCTCTTCGCGGACCTGCCGGGCTACGGCTACGCGGCGGTCGAGCGCGAGGCCAAGGTGCGCTGGCAGCAGGTGATGGCCGACTACCTGGCGCAGCGGCGCGACCTCACCGGCGTGGTGCTTCTGGCCGACTCGCGCCTGGGCCTGACCGAGCTGGACCATCGCCTGCTGCAGTGGATCGCGCCGCGCGTGGGCACGGGCATGGTCAAGCTTCTGGTGCTGCTGACCAAGGCCGACAAGCTGTCCCGGCGCGAGGCCGACGCCTCGCTGCGCGCCACCACCGAGGCGCTGGGCGCCTACGCCGGCGAGTCCTCCGACATCGGCGTGGTGCTGTTCTCGGCGCTGAAGAAGACCGGCGTGGAGGACGTGACGGGCCAGCTCTACGCCTGGGCGCATCCATGAGCGCCGCTGCCACGGAGCCGATCCGCACGCGCGACGTGGCGCTGCCGCACGGCATCACGCTGTCGTGCCGCGAGGCCGGGCCCGAGGGCGCCCCCTGCGTGGTGCTGCTGCATGGGTTCCCGGAAGGCGCCTTCGTCTGGGACGACGTGATGCAGCGCCTGGCGCCACGCCTGCACTGCGTCGCGCCCAATCTGCGCGGCTACGAGCGGTCGAGCGCGCCGACGGAGGTGCAGGCCTACCGCGCCAAGCATCTGGTGGCCGACATCGCCGCGCTGATCCAGGCCCTGGGTGCGCCGGTGGCCTTGCTGGTGGCCCACGACTGGGGCGGCGCGGTGGCCTGGAACCTGGCCGCGCAGCAGCCCGCGCTGCTGCAGCGGCTGCTGATGCTGAACTCGCCCCACCCGGCCACCTTCCTGCGCGAGTTGCGCGACAACCCGGCGCAGCAGGCGGCCAGCGCCTACATGAACTTCCTGTGCCGGCCCGACGCGGCGGCGCTGCTGGCGGCCGACGACCATGCCCGGCTGTGGCGCTTCTTCACCGGCATGGGGGGCCAGGCCTGGCTCGACGACGCCACGCGCGAACGCTATCGCGACATCTGGCGCCAGGGCCTGGAGGGCCCGCTGAACTACTACCGCGCCTCGCCGCTGCGCCCGCCCACCGGGCCGCAGGACGCGATCCACACGCTGGAGTTTGCCGACGAGGCCGTCACCGTGCGGGTGCCCACCACCGTGCTGTGGGGCGAGGGCGACACCGCGCTGCCGACAGCGCTGCTGGACGGGTTGCAGCGATGGGTGCCGGACCTCGACCTGCGCCGCCTGCCGGACGCGACGCACTGGCTGGTGCACGAGGACCCGGCCCGGGTGGCCGCCACGATCGACGAGCTGACCTCGCGCGGATGAGCGCCTAGGGCCGCCCCAGGAACAGCATCACGCCCGAGCTGCCCCGGGGGGCGTGCGTGAGGGCCAGGTACAGCGGCCCGATGCCGGTGTCGGCGCCGAAGTACACGCTCATGCCGCTGCGCAAGGCACCGAGCCGCAGCTCGCGGCGCGAGGCCCAGGCATTGCCGACCTCGGCCGTGGCGCCGACGAAGAAGGCGCGGCTGATCACCGGCTGGTAGGGCAGCTTCATGTACCAGCCCAGGCGCGTCAGCAGCACGTAGTTGCCCAGCAGCTGGCCGTCGCGGTAGCCCGACAGCTGGTGGAAGCCGCCGAGCTCGTAGCGGCCGATGGTGTTGATCTGCTGTGCGCTGGCCCCGCGGGCCAGGCCGTACAGGCTGAACGTATGGGCACCCACAGTGCGGACCCCGAGCGCCTCCGCTTCAAGCGCCCGGAAGCGGCCTTCGTCGCTGCCGTCGCCCAGTCGCAGGTCGGCCACGGTACGGAAGCCCTGCGTCGGGAAGTTCGCGTAGTCGAGCTGGTCGATCACCACGCCCAGCCGCAGGCCGGTCTGGCGCTGCACCACGGCGCCGGCCACGCTGGCCAGCGGCGCGGCCACCAGCGTGGGACGGGCGCGCAGGCGCTGTGTGGCCAGGCCGACGCGCAGTTCGCCGAAGCGGCCCCAGGTCTGGCCGAGGTCCACGCCGGCGAAGGCGGCGGTGCGCTTGAAGCGCGCGAGTTCGGTGCCGTCGTCGGCGTCGTAGAGCGTGCCGCTCTGGCGCTCGGCACCGGCGTATGCCGCCGCGAACCAGTCGTTGGTCAGGCCGATGGTCCAGCGCAGCGGGTGGTACAGCTCGGTGAAGACGCTTGGCACTTCGCCGATCTGCAGCCGGTTGCGCCACTCGGTGCCCGCGGGCGTGAGCCAGTGCCGGTTGTGGCTGACCTTCAGGTTGAACGCGCCGCGGCCCTGGAAGTCGGTCGACAGGTCGAGCCCGACGCGCAGGTAGTTCGGGCCCCAGGGCTTGTCCTCGAGGTCGAACACCAGGCCGTCGCTGTCGCCGCGACGCACGAGGCGGTAGTCGGCACGCAGGTAGTCGCCGCTGGCGGCCAGCGTGCGCGCGTCGCGTTCGGCGCGGCCGACGTCGAAGTCGGTGCCCGGCTGCGTCTCGAGCTGGGCTGCGAAGCGCGCCGGGTGGGTCAGCGTGGTGCCGTCGAACTCGACGAAGTCGATGCGGGCGCGCGGCCGGCGCAGGCGCGGATGCGCCTCGCGCCACTCGGCATAGGCCTGCGGCGACACCGACAGCGCCTGCAGCCGGCCGAGCACCGCGCGCGCGCCCGCCTCGCCGGCGGCGATGGCCTCGGCGGACTTGGCGAAGTCCGCCGAGGAAAGGGTGCCGAGCGACGGCGCCACCAGCACGTCGCGCGGGCCCAACGTGGCCAGGCTGCGCTGCACGTTCTGCTCGGTCAGGATGTTGATCATCTGCGCGGTGATGCCCACCACGGAGTTGAGCGTCTCGCGGCCGGCCACCGGCGTGCCGATGTTGACGACGATGACGACGTCCACGCCCATCGCGCGCGCCACGTCGATGGGCACGTTGTTGACCAGGCCGCCGTCGCCCAGGATGCGTCCGTCCACCTCGGTGGGAGAGAAGACGCCGGGCACGCTCATCGACGAGCGCAGGGCCAGGGCGAGGTCACCACGGTCGAGCACCACGGCGGCGCCGCTTTCCAGGTCGGTCGCCACCGCGCGGAAAGGGATCGGCAGGCTGTCGAAGTTGCCCACCTGGCGCACCGGCAGCGTGTAGCGCCGCAGCAGCGTCTCCAGGCCCCGGCTGGACGCTGCGCCGACCGGTGCGCGCAGCTCGCCGTCGCGCAGGCCGAACTCGATCAGCGGGGAGATCTCGAAGTCCTCCTCCTTGCGCCGCTGCGACAGTTGCTGCCGGTCGACGCGGCGCGAGAAGATGCCGTCCCAGTCGATCGCGCGCACGGCCGCTTCCAGCTCCGCCGCGCCCATGCCGGTGGCATACAGGCCGCCGACGATGGCGCCCATTGACGTGCCGGCGATCGCGTCCACCGGGATGCGCTCGGCCTCCAGCACCTTGAGCACGCCCACGTGCGACAGGCCGCGCGCGCCGCCGCCCGACAGCACCAGGCCGACGCGCGGGCGCGTGTCCTGGGCCAGCACCGGCAGTGCGGCGAGCAGCAGGACGAGCAGGGTGGCCAGGCGTCGCATGCGCCGATTGTCGATGCCAAAACGAAAAGGCCGGCAGCTTGCGCTGCCGGCCTTGTGGGGGTGCCGTGGCCGACGCTGGCGGCGAGTGCCGCTGGCGTCGGCGGACGCGGACTTACATGTCCATGCCCATGCCGCCCATGCCGCCCATGCCGCCGCCGGCCGGGGCCGGGGCCTCGTCCTTCGGGGCCTCGGCGACCATGCACTCGGTGGTCAGCATCAGGCCGGCCACCGACGCGGCGTTCTGCAGCGCCGTGCGGGTCACCTTGGTCGGGTCCAGGATGCCCATGTCGATCATGTCGCCATAGCTGGCGTTGGCGGCGTTGTAGCCAAAGTTGCCCTTGCCTTCGAGCACCTTGGCCAGCACCACGCTCGGCTCGTCGCCGGCATTGGCGACGATCTCGCGCAGCGGCTGCTCGACCGCGCGCAGCACGATCTTGATGCCGGCTTCCTGGTCGGGGTTGTCACCCTTGATGGTGCCGGCCGCCTGGCGGGCGCGCAGCAGGGCCACGCCGCCGCCGGCGACGATGCCTTCCTCGACCGCGGCACGGGTGGCGTGCAGGGCGTCCTCGACGCGGGCCTTCTTCTCCTTCATCTCGACCTCGGTGGCAGCACCGACCTTGATGACGGCCACGCCGCCGGCCAGCTTGGCCACGCGCTCCTGGAGCTTCTCGCGGTCGTAGTCGCTGGTGGCTTCCTCGATCTGGATGCGGATCTGCTTGACGCGGGCCTCGATGTCGGCCGCGGCGCCGTTGCCGTCGATGATGGTGGTGTTCTCCTTGGCCACCTCGACGCGCTTGGCCTGGCCCAGGTCGGCCAGCGTCACCTTCTCCAGCGTCAGGCCGACTTCCTCGGCGATGACCTTGCCGCCGGTCAGGATGGCGATGTCCTCGAGCATGGCCTTGCGGCGGTCACCGAAGCCCGGCGCCTTGACGGCCACGACCTTCAGGATGCCGCGGATGGTGTTGACCACCAGGGTGGCCAGCGCCTCGCCTTCGACTTCCTCGGCGATGATCAGCAGCGGACGGCCGGCCTTGGCCACCTGCTCCAGCGTGGGCAGCAGGTCGCGGATGTTGCTGACCTTCTTGTCGTGCAGCAGCACGTACGGGTTGTCGAGGATCGCGGCCTGCTTCTCGGGGTTGTTGATGAAGTAGGGCGACAGGTAGCCGCGGTCGAACTGCATGCCTTCGACGACGTCCAGCTCGTTGTCGAGCGACTTGCCGTCCTCGACCGTGATCACGCCTTCCTTGCCGACCTTGTCCATCGCGTCGGCGATGATCTTGCCGATCGACTCGTCGCTGTTGGCGGAGATCGCGCCGACCTGGGCGATTTCCTTGCTCGTGGTGGTGGCCTTGCTCGACTTCTTGAGCTGCTCGACCATGGCGGTGACCGCCTTGTCAATGCCGCGCTTGAGGTCCATCGGGTTCATGCCCGCGGCCACGTACTTCATGCCCTCGCGCACGATCGACTGGGCCAGCACCGTGGCGGTGGTGGTGCCGTCACCGGCGTTGTCGCTGGTCTTGGAAGCGACTTCCTTGACCATCTGCGCGCCCATGTTCATGAGCTTGTCCTTGAGCTCGATCTCCTTGGCGACCGAGACACCGTCCTTGGTGACGGTGGGGGCGCCGAAGCTGCGCTCAAGCACCACGTTGCGGCCCTTCGGGCCCAGGGTCACCTTGACCGCGTTGGCCAGGATGTTCACGCCTTCGACCATGCGGGCGCGGGCGTCGCCGCCGAAGACAACGTCTTTTGCTGCCATTTGTGTTCTCTCCTAGGGTTCGGTTGCTGCGGGGGGCTTACTTGGACTCGATGACGGCGAAGAGGTCTTCCTCGCGCATCACGAGCAGCTCGTCGCCGTCGACCTTGACGGTCTGGCCGCTGTACTTGCCGAACAGCACGCGGTCGCCCACCTTGATGTTCAGGGCGACGAAGTCGCCCTTGTCGTTGCGCTTGCCCGGGCCGACGGCCAGCACTTCGCCCTGGTCGGGCTTCTCGGCGGCGTTGTCGGGGATCACGATGCCCGAGGCGGTCTTGGTTTCGTTCTCGAGGCGCTTGACGATCACGCGATCGTGCAACGGACGGAGTTTCATGTTCAGGTCTCCAGGATGGTCTCGGTGTGAATCGCAGAATGCGGCCACAAAAGTGTGCGCACATTCACATCGGGTTGACGGCGCCTTGGGCGCGTCGTTAGCACTCACCGGCGGCGAGTGCTAGCAGACCGATTATAGGGTTCGCCGAAGCGGTTTCAAGGCCCGCGTCAGTGACGCGGGGTATCGGCCGGTGGCGTGTCGACCGCGTCGCCGGGGGAGGGGTCGGTCGGCACCCGGTAGGCCTCGCTGGCCCAGGCACCGAGGTCGATGCCCGAGCAGCGCTCGCTGCAGAAGGGGCGCCAGCGGTTGGACGGGCCGAACACGGTCGCCGAGCCGCAGCGCGGGCAGGCGATGCGACGCTCCGGCGGACCGCTCATGAACAGATGGCGAGTTCGATCGGCTGGTCGTCGGTGACCGGCTTGAGGCGGCCGTCGGCGTCGGGGCGCATCAGGCGCACCGACACGATCAGGCGGTGGCCGGAGATCTCCGGCACCAGGCCCTGGGTGTCGTCGAGGCGCAGGCGCAGCAGATGGAAGGTCCGCCCCTGGGGCAGGCTCTGCTGGTACTGGCCCCCCTTGGCCACGACGCGTTGCGGCGCGCCCGAGTCGCGCAGCAGGCCCAGCAGCACCTGCAGCGCCTCGGCCAGCGGCATCACGGTGCCGATCCACTGCATCAGGTCGGCGCGGCGGCGCGTGGCGTCGTGCTGCTGCCAGGCGTAGTAGGCCGGCAGGTCGAACTCGCAGGTGCCGCCGGGGATGCTGATCCGGCTGCGGATCGACATCAGGAACTCGTTGGTGGTCAGCGTGTGGCCGGCCTTGCCCGGCAGCGCGTTGAGCGCGCCGAAGGCATGGTCGATGCGGCCCAGCACCGCGTCCAGCGCGTCCTCCGAAACGCCGGGGTTGCCCCGGAAGCCCTGGTACGCCAGCTTGTGGCGCTCGAGGTCCTTGAGCAGGTCGCTCTTGAGGTCGGCACGCGAGGCGACGTCGACGATCTCGAACAGCGTGGCCAGCGCGAAGTGGTGGTCGAGCGCCGCGTCGCGGGCGATCAGATGCCCCAGGCGGTCGAACAGGTGTTCGAGCCGCAGCATGGTGCGGATGCCTTCGTTGAGCGGGTATTCGTAGCGGACCAAGACGCAGTGCTGCGGTACGACCGCCCGGGCCGGGCCTGTCGGGAAATCAGGGCTGATTGTTCCACAGGCTCCAAAGGGCATCGACCTGCCGCTGCAGCCGGGCCAGATCGGCATGGTCGTTGTCGATCACCGCGTCGGCGATCGCACGCCGCGCCGGGCGCGATGCCTGCGCGGCCATGGCCTGGCGCGCGGTGTCCTCGGTCCAGCCCGGGCGCTGCATCACGCGCGCGAGCTGCGTCGCCTCGCTGCAGTCGATCACGAGCACGCGGTCGGCGCGCTGGCGCCATACGCTCGAGGCGGTCATCAGGGGCACGTCGAACACCACGGTCCGAGCGCCGGCGGCGGCGGCCTCGCGCAGGGCCTGCTCGCCGATCATCGGGTGCAACACGGCCTCGAGCCGCCTGCGGGCGCTGCCGTCGGCGAAGGCCAGCTGCCGCATCGCGTCGCGGTCGAGGGCGCCGTCGGCCCGGGCCACGCCGGCACCGAACTCCGCCCGCAGTGCCGGCATGGCGGCGCCGTCCGGGCCGGTGAGTGCCCTGGCGATGGCATCCGTGTCGACCAGGCAGGCGCCATGGGCCGCCAGCATCGCGGCCACGGTGCTCTTGCCGCTGCCGATGCCGCCGGTCAGGCCGATGCGCATGGGGCCGTCAAGCCCAGCCCAGCCAGCCCAGCACCCGCTCGGCGCCGGCCAGCATGACCACGATGCCGGCGCCCGCCAGGAACGGTCCGAAAGGCACGTAGCGGCCCTCGCGAAGGCTGCCGCCCAGCTTCATCGCGATGCCCACCACCGCACCGAGTGCCGACGCCGCCAGGACGATCGGCACCAGCATCGGCCAGCCGAGCCACGCACCGAGGGCCGCCAGCAGCTTGAAGTCGCCGTGGCCCATGCCTTCCTTGCCCGTGGCCAGCTTGAACAGCTGGTAGACGGTCCACAGTGAAAGGTAGCCGGCCACGGCACCCCACAGCGAAGCGGACAGAGGCAGCGTCCAGCCGAGCGCCGCCGCGACCAGCCCGCCCCACAGCAGCGGCAGCGTCAGCGAGTCCGGCAGCAGGGTGGTGTCCCAGTCGATCATCGCCAGCGCCAGCAGCGTGGCGCCGAAGGCGCACCACGCCAGGGCCACGGGCGTCGGCCCGAAGCGCCACGCCACGGCGGCGAAGAGCGCGGCGGTGGCGACTTCCACCAGCGGATAGCGCAGGCCGATGGGAGTGCCGCAGGCCGAGCATCGGCCCCGCAGCAGGAGCCATCCGAGGAGGGGCAGGTTCTCGTACCAGGTGATCTGGTGGCCGCATGCGGGGCAGCGCGAGCGCGGGCGCACCACCGACAGGTGGGGCAGGCCGTCGACCGCCTGCTCGATCGCCGCGGCATGCTCGAGGCGGCCGGCGGGCAGTTCGGCGTCGGCGGGCAGGCCGAGCGTGCGGCGCCAGGAGCCGGCGTCACCCAGGTGCTGGGCCACTTCGGCCCACCACTGCCGCTCGAGCACGAGCGGCAGCCGGTGGATCACCACGTTGAGGAAGCTGCCGATGCAAAGGCCCAGCAGACCCAGGGCGATCGGCGACAGCAGTTCGGCCGGGACGGCGCCCATCGGCGCCGGATCAGACGACCGAGCCGAGCTTGAAGATCGGCAGGTACATGGAGATCACGATGCCGCCGATCAGCACGCCCAGGATGACGATGATGAAGGGCTCCATCAGGCTCGACAGACCCTTGACCATCTCGTCGACCTCGTCCTCGTAGAACTCCGCCGCCTTGCCGAGCATGTGGTCGAGCGAGCCGGACTCCTCGCCGATCGAGGTCATCTGCAGGACCATGGTGGGGAAAACGCCGGTGTTCTGCATCGCCATCGTCAGCGCCGTGCCGGTGGAGACTTCCTTCTGGATCTGCTCGGTGGCGATGGCGTAGACGGCATTGCCGGCCGCGCCCCCGACGGAGTCGAGCGCCTCGACCAGCGGCACGCCGGCGCCGAACATCGTGGAAAGCGTGCGCGTCCAGCGCGCCAGCACGGCCTTGCGGATCAGCTCGCCGAACACCGGGATGCGAAGGAATAGGCGGTCCAGCGCGATCTGCATCTTCTCGGAGCGCTTCCAGGACTGCATGAAGAAGTAGCCGCCGCCGCCGAGCACGCCGAAGATCAGCCACCAGTAGGCGACGAACTGCTCCGACAGCCACATCACCGCCAGCGTCGGTGCCGGCAGGTCGGCGCCGAACGAGCTGAACACCTGCTTGAAGGCCGGGATCACGAACAGCATGATGATCGTGAGCACCACGAAGGCCACCACCATCACCGCGATCGGGTAGACCAGCGCCGACTTGATCTTGTTGCGCAGCGCGAGGGTCTTCTCCTCGTAGATCGCCAGGCGCTCCAGCAGCTGCTCCAGGATGCCGCCCTGCTCGCCGGCCTCGACCAAGTTGCAGTACAGGGCATTGAACTGCATCGGATGCTTGCGGAACGCCACCGACAGGCTGGTGCCGGTCTCGACGTCGGTGCGGATCTCGGTCAGCAGCTTGGTCAGCCGGGCGTTGGTGGACCCACGGGCCACGATGTCGAACGCCTGCAGCAGTGGCACACCGGCCTTCATCATCGTGGCCAGCTGCCGCGTGAAGACGGCGATGTCTTTCTGCTTGATCGCGCTGCCGCCACGCATGCGCCGCTTCTTGACCTTGGTGACCAGCACGCCCTGGCGGCGCAGCTGGGCGCTCACCTGCGCTTCACCACCCGAGCGGATCTCGCCACGAACGACCTTGCCGTTCTTGTCCTTGCCTTCCCACTCGAAGATGAAGTCCTTGACGTCTCTGACGGCTGCTGCTGTCGCCATGTAGCCTCCGGGGCCGGCTATTCCGTGAATCGAATCGGGTTGTAGGCCGCCATCACTCGTTGGTCACGCTGATGACTTCCTCGAGGGTCGTCGCGCCCGCCCTCACCTTGACCAGGCCGGACTGGCGCAGGTCGCGCACGCCTTCCTTGGCCGCCTGGTGGGCGATGTCGATCGCCGAGCCGTTGCCCAAGATCAGGCGCTGGATCTCCTCGGTGATCGGCATCACCTGGTAGATGCCCACGCGGCCCTTGTATCCGTTGTTGCAAGCCGAGCAGCCGACCGCCTTGTAGGGCTTCCAGCTGCCGTCGAGGTCCTCGTCAGAGTAGCCCGCACGCTTGAGAGCGTCGCGAGGGTACTCCACTGTGGTCTTGCAGGCCTCGCACAGCCGCCTTGCCAGGCGCTGCGCCGTGATCAACAGCACGCTCGACGCGATGTTGAACGGCATCACGCCCATGTTGAGCAGCCGGGTCAGGGTGGTCGGCGCGTCGTTGGTGTGCAGCGTGCTCATCACCAGGTGACCCGTCTGGGCCGCCTTGATGGCGATGTCGGCCGTCTCCAGGTCGCGGATCTCGCCCACCATGATGATGTCCGGATCCTGGCGCAGGAAGGCCTTCAGCGCCGTGGAGAAGTTCAGCCCGGCCTTGTCGTTGACGTTGACCTGGTTGATGCCGGGGAGGTTGATTTCCGCCGGGTCCTCGACCGTCGAGATGTTGACGCCCGGCTGGTTCAGGATGTTCAGGCAGGTGTACAGCGAGACGGTCTTGCCCGAGCCGGTCGGGCCGGTGACCAGGATCATCCCGTAGGGGCGGCCGATCGCCTTGAGCAGGCGGTCCTTCTCGACCTTCTCGTAGCCCAGGGCCTCGATGCCGAGCTTGGCCGACGACGGGTCCAGGATACGGATGACGATCTTCTCGCCGAACAGGGTCGGCAGCGTCGAGACGCGGAAGTCGATCGCCCGCGTGCCGAACTTGAGCTTCATCCGGCCGTCCTGGGGCACCCGCTTCTCCGCGATGTCCAGGCGGCTGATCACCTTGATGCGCGACGCGAGCTTGTCTTTGATGGCGATCGGCGGCTGGGTGATCTCGCGCAGCTCGCCGTCGATGCGGAAGCGAACGCGGTAGTTGTATTCGTAGGGCTCGAAGTGCAGGTCCGACGCGCGGGCATTGATCGCGTCGATCAGCATCTTCTGGAGGAAGCGGACGACCGGCGCGTCCTCGACCTCGGTGGTCGCCTCGGCGCTCTCCTGTTCCGTGGCCTCCTCGGTGACGTCGAAGTCGAAGTCGCCGTCCGCCAGCGACTCGATCGCGTCGCTGGCGGAGGTGCCAGCGGCCGTGAGCAGCTTGCCGAGCTTGTCGTACTCGACGATCACCCACTCGGGCGACAGCTGGGTGGCGAACTTGATGCGTTCGACGGCTTCCTGGTCGGTCGGGTCGGCCCCGCCGATGAACAGGCGGTTGCCGCGCTTGCCCAGCACCACCACCTGGTACTGGTTCACCATCTTCGCGTCGATGACGTTGCGCGGCAGGCGCTCTGCGTCGACGCTGGACAGGTCCAGCACCGGCAGGGCCAGGGCCCCGGACAGCGTGTGGGCCAGGTCGCTGGCCGAGACGCTGCCCGCCGCGATCAGCGCCGAGACGAAGCTGATCTTGCGCTCGGCCGCCTGCTTGACCAGCGCCTCGGCGGCCTTGCCATTGAGCTTGCCGGCGTGCACGAGCACCCGGGCGACGCCCGACAGCGAGGAATGGGGTGCTTCGGCGAGGGTGTCCACCGGGTCAGTTCACTGTGCGAAATGCCGAACGATCATCGCCGATCATCCGGGCACTGTAAATCTGCACGCCTGCGCATGTCGGCAACTCTTCACGGCAGGTCGGCGGGCCGGCGCGGCGCATGGCGCCGCGATCCAGGCAAATGGTCGGGGTGAGAGGATTCGAACCTCCGGCCTCTACGTCCCGAACGTAGCGCTCTACCAGGCTAAGCTACACCCCGATGGGTACCGCAGTGCGCCTCACGAGGAGCGCTCCACGGCCCGAACGCATAAGTCTAGCAGAGCCTCCCGGAACGGCGACGGGGGCAGAGACTGGAGGCAGCGCCGGGACTGGTCCGCCTCGCCGTGGGCCACCTCGCGGGCGGCGTCCAGGGCGCCGGTGCGTCGCACCGCCTTGACCACATCCTGCAGGCGCGTCACCTCGCCATGCTCGATGGCATGCCGGATCAGCGCGCGCTCTTCGTCGCTTCCGCGGTCCATCGCCACCAGCAGCGGCAGCGTCGGCTTGCCTTCGCGCAGGTCGTCGCCGACGTTCTTGCCCAGTTCATGGGTCTCGCCGTCGTAGTCGAGCAGGTCGTCCACCAGCTGGAAGGCCGTGCCCAGCGACCGGCCATAGCCGGCGCAGGCTTCCTCGATCGCGGGGTCGGCCTTCGCCAGGATGGCGCCCAGGCGGGCACTGGCCTCGAACAGCTTGGCCGTCTTGGACCGAATGACGCGCAGGTACTCCTCGACCGCCAGGTCAGGGTCGTGCATGTTCATCAGCTGGAGCACCTCGCCCTCGGCGATCACGTTGGTGGCCTCGGCAAGCACCTGTAGCACCCGCATGTCGCCCACCGACACCATCATCTGGAAGGCGCGGGAGTAGAGAAAGTCGCCGACCAGCACGCTGGCGGCATTGCCGAAGGCCGCGTTGGCGGTCTGGCGGCCGCGCCGTAGCGACGACTCGTCGACCACGTCGTCGTGCAGCAGGGTGGCGGTGTGGATGAACTCCACCGTGGCGGCCAGGGTCAGCTGTTCCGGCCCGGTGTGCCCGAGCGCGTTGGCGAACAGCAGCACCAGCCGCGGCCGGATCCGCTTGCCGCCGGCGCTGACGATGTACTGGCCGATCTGGTTGACCAGCGCCACGTCCGAGGTCAGTCGCTCGGCGATGACGCCGTCGACGAGCGCCATCTGGGCGGCGATCGGATCGGCAGCCGGAGGAATCGCGGCCCGGGGGGTGGCAACAGCGGGGGTCACGGGCGGCGCATGGCAGGAGTTGCGTGGATTATAGGAACCAACGGGGAGCCGGGCGGCCTGTGCTAGACTCCGCGGTTCCTCTGCAGGGCCTTCTGGCTTGGCCGGAGGCATGATTCGAAAGGGCACATATGTACGCGGTCATAAAAACCGGTGGCAAGCAATACAAGGTTGCAGCCGGCGAAAAGATCAAGGTAGAACAGATTGCTGCGGACGTTGGCCAGGAAGTCGTGATCGAGCAGGTGCTCGCCGTGGGTAACGGCGCGGACCTCAAGGTCGGTACCCCCCTGGTCGCCGGCGCCAGCGTCAAGGCCACGGTCCTGGCGCAAGGCCGGCATGACAAGGTGCGCATCTTCAAGATGCGCCGTCGCAAGCACTACAAGAAGTCGCAGGGTCACCGTCAGTCGTTCACCGAGTTGCAGATCGACTCGGTCTCGGCCTGAGCGGCACCGTTCCATCCTTAGCAGAGGTCACTCACCATGGCACAGAAAAAGGGCGGCGGTTCCACTCGCAACGGCCGCGACTCCCAACCCAAGATGCTGGGCGTCAAGGCCTACGGCGGCGAGCTCGTTTCGGCGGGCTCGATCATCGTTCGTCAGCGCGGCACCAAGTTCCACGCCGGCACCAATGTCGGCATGGGGCGTGATCACACGCTGTTCGCGCTGGTCGAAGGCCACGTCAAGTTCGACGTCAAGGGCGCCAGCAACAACCAGACCGTGAGCGTGCTGCCGGCCTGAGCGCCAGCGCAGCATCCTCGCGCGAGCCCCGGTCTCCCGGGGCTTTTTCGCTTCTGAGCCCCTGCTGCGTACCATCCCATCATGAAATTCGTCGACGAAGCCACCATTGACGTCGCTGCTGGGCACGGCGGCGCCGGCTGCGTGAGCTTCCGGCGCGAGAAGTTCATCCCGTTCGGCGGCCCCAATGGCGGCAATGGCGGGCGCGGCGGCAGCATCTACGCCGTCGGCGACCTGAACCTCAACACCCTGATCGACTACCGCTATGCGCGCCGCCACGAGGCCCGCAACGGCGAGCCGGGCCGCGGCTCGGACCAGTTCGGCGCCGCTGCCGACGACATCACGCTGCGCATGCCGGTGGGCACGATCCTCAAGGACGCCGAGACCGGTGAGGTGGTCGCCGAGCTGCTCAATCCCGGCGAGAAGGTGCTGATCTGCAAGGGCGGCGACGGCGGCTTCGGCAACCTCCACTTCAAGACCAGCACGAACCGGTCGCCGCGGCAGAAGACGCCGGGCTGGCCCGGCGAGAGCCGCAAGCTCAAGCTCGAGCTGCGCGTCCTGGCCGACGTGGGCCTGCTGGGCATGCCCAATGCCGGCAAGAGCACGCTGATCGCGTCGATCTCCAACGCCCGCCCGAAGATCGCCGACTATCCCTTCACCACCCTGCACCCGAATCTCGGCGTCGTGCGCGTCGGCCCGGAGCGCAGCTTCGTGGTGGCCGACATTCCCGGCCTGATCGAGGGCGCGGCCGAGGGGGCCGGCCTGGGGCATCAGTTCCTGCGCCACCTGCAGCGCACCCACCTGCTGCTGCACGTGGTGGACATGGCGCCCTTCGACGACAGCGTCGACCCGGTGGCCCAGGCGCGCGCCATCGTCGCGGAGCTGAAGAAGTACGACCCGGCGCTGGCCGCCAAGCCACGCTGGCTGGTGCTCAACAAGATGGACATGGTGCCGGCCGACGAGCGGGCGGCACGGGTCAAGGACTTCGTGCGCCGGCTGCGCTGGAAGGGGCCGGTGTTCGAGATCTCCGCGCTGGCCCGCGAGGGCCTGGACCGGCTGACGCTGGCGGTGTACGAGCATGTCGCCTCGATCCGGCAGGCGGTGCCGCACGTGCCCGACGCGCGCTTCGACGGCGAGACGGGCGATGCCTGACGGACGCGTGCTGCGCGAGGCCCGGCGCATCGTCGTCAAGGTCGGCTCGAGCCTGGTCACGAACGAAGGGCGCGGACTCGACGCCGAGGCCATCGGCGCGTGGTGCCGGCAGCTGGCGGCGCTGGCGGAGCAGGGGCGCGAGGTCGTCATGGTGTCCAGCGGCGCGATCGCCGAGGGCATGAAGCGCCTGGGCTGGTCGGCGCGTCCGCACGAGCTGCCGCAGCTTCAGGCCGCGGCGGCCGTCGGGCAGATGGGCCTGGCCCAGATCTACGAAACCCAGCTGGCCCGGCGTGGCGTCGTCAGCGCGCAGGTGCTGCTGACCCATGCCGACCTGGCCGACCGCGAGCGCTACCTCAATGCGCGCTCGACGCTCATGACCCTGCTGTCGATGAAGGTGGTGCCCGTCATCAACGAGAACGACACGGTGGTCAACGACGAGATCAAGTTCGGCGACAACGACACGCTGGGCGCCCTGGTGGCTAATCTGGTGGAGGCCGACGCGCTGGTGATCCTGACCGATCAGCGCGGCCTCTATTCGGCCGACCCGCGCAGGGTGCCCGACGCCCGCTTCATCGACGTGGCCGTGGCCGGCGACCCGGCACTCGAGCGCATGGCCGGCGGCGCCGGTTCGTCGATCGGCCGCGGCGGCATGCTGACCAAGGTGCTGGCGGCCCGGCGCGCGGCCAGCAGCGGCGCCAGCACCATCATCGCCTGGGGCCGCGAGCCCGACGTGCTGCTGCGCCTGGCCCAGGGCGAGTCGATCGGCACGGCGCTGGTGGCCCAGACGCAGAAGCTGGCGGCACGCAAGCAGTGGATGGCCGACCACCTGCAGCTGCGCGGCGCCGTCAGCGTCGATACCGGTGCCGTGGCCAAGCTGCGCGACGAAGGCAAGAGCCTGCTGCCGATCGGTGTCACCGGCGTCGAAGGCGAGTTCGCCCGTGGCGACGTGATCGCGGTGCGCGGCCCCGACGGCGTGGAGCTGGCGCGCGGCCTGGCGAACTACTCGGCGGCCGAGACCCGGCTTATCGCCCGCAAGCCGTCATCCCAGATCGAGGCCACGCTCGGCTACGCGGCCGGCCCCGAGCTGATCCACCGCGACAACCTGGTGCTCGGCTAGGGCGCCTCGGGCTCGGCCGCGGCGGCGCCATCGGGCGGCACCTCGTCGCGCCAGCCGCCGCGCAGACCCGACCGCAGGTAGCGGTTCTGGTGCGCCGGGCGCGGCAGGTAGCGCGACAGCTCGGTGAGCGCCATCTGGTAGACGTCGCGCTTGAACTCGATCACCACGTCCAGCGGCACCCAATAGTCGTTCCAGCGCCAGGCGTCGAACTCCGGATGGTCGGTGGCGCGCAGGTTCAGGTCGCTGTCGCGGCCGATCAGCCGCAGCAGGAACCAGATCTGCTTCTGCCCGCGGTAGTGGCCGCGGGCGTCGCGCCGGATGTAGTGGTCCGGCACTTCGTAGCGCAGCCAGTCGCGGGTGCGCGCGATGATGTGGACATGCTCGGGTCGCAGGCCCACTTCCTCGTGCAGCTCGCGCAGCATCGCCTGCTCGGGCGACTCGCCATGCTTGATGCCGCCCTGCGGGAACTGCCACGAGTGCGTGCGCAGCCGCTTGCCCCAGAAGACCTGGTTGCGAGTGTTGAGCAGGATGATGCCGACGTTCGGCCTGAAGCCGTCACGGTCGAGCATAATCGGACCCCAATTTCTGAACTGGATTCATTTTGCACCCGCCCGGTGCGGCGCGCGATCACTCGGTTTCCCGCATCGGAAGCGTGGTCGGTCGGTGCAACGCTGCATGGGGACTCGCACAGCCACCCATGAAAGCCTCTCAGTTCTTCATCGCCACGCTCAAGGAAGCGCCCTCCGACGCCGAGATCGTCAGCCACCGGCTGATGCTGCGGGCCGGCATGATCAAGCGCCTGGGCGCCGGCATCTACAGCTACATGCCGATGGGCCTGCGGGTGATCCGCAAGGTCGAGGCCATCATCCGCGACGAGATGAACCGCGCCGGCGCGATCGAGCTGCTGATGCCCGTGGTGCAGCCGGCCGAGCTGTGGCAGGAAAGCGGCCGGTTCCAGAAGTACGGCCCCGAGCTGATGCGCGTGAAGGACCGGCACGAGCGCGACTTCGTCATCCAGCCCACGAGCGAGGAGGTCATCACCGACATCGCCCGGCAGGAGCTGCGCAGCTACAAGCAACTGCCGAAGAATTTCTATCACATCCAGACCAAGTTCCGCGACGAGCGCCGCCCGCGCTTCGGCGTGATGCGCGGCCGCGAGTTCACGATGAAGGACGCCTACTCCTTCGACCGCGACCTGGAGTCCGGCCGGCGCAGCTACCAGGCGATGTCCGACGCCTACTGCGCCATCTTCGACCGCATGGGCCTGACCTACCGCGCGGTGGCCGCCGACACCGGCGCCATCGGCGGCGACGTCTCGCAGGAATTCCAGGTCATCGCCGACACCGGCGAGGACGCCATCGTCTACTGCCCGTCCAGCGACTACGCGGCCAACATCGAGCTGGCCGAGGCGCTGCCGCTGATCGACCGCCGCGCGGCCGCCGCCGAGCCCCTGGCCAAGGTGCCCACGCCCGGCAAGAGCACCTGCGAGGACGTGGCGGCACTGCTCGGCCTGACGCTGCAGCGCACCGTGAAGTCGCTGGTGCTCGCCACCGACGACCGCAACGAGGCCGGCGACATCGTGGGCACCACGGTCTGGCTGCTGCTGGTGCGCGGCGACCACAGCCTCAACGAGGTCAAGGCGGGCAAGCTGCCGGGCCTCAAGGCGGGCTGGCGCTTCGCCACGCAGGGCGAGATCGTCGAGCACTTCGGCACGCCCCCGGGCTACCTCGGCCCCATCGGCACGGCCCGGCCGGTGAAGGTGATCGCGGACCGCACCGTGGCCGCGATGAGCGACTTCGTCTGCGGCGCCAACGTGGCCGACTTCCACCTGACCGGCGTGAACTGGGGCCGCGACCTGCCCGAGCCCGACCTCGTGGCCGACATCCGCAACGTGATCGAAGGCGACCCCTCGCCCGACGGCAAGGGCGTGCTCGCGATCCAGCGCGGCATCGAGGTCGGCCACGTGTTCCTGCTCGGCACGCGCTACAGCGCCGCGATGAACGCCAACTACCTCGACGAGTCGGGCAAGCCGCAGCCGATGATCATGGGCTGCTACGGCATCGGCGTGACGCGCATCCTCGGCGCCGCCATCGAGCAGAACCACGACGAACGCGGCATCGTCTGGCCGGTGCCGCTGGCCCCGTTCGCCGCCGTCATCTGCCCGATCGGCTACGACCGCAGCGACGCCGTGCGGGCACGCGCCGACGCGCTGCATGCGCAGCTGCTGGCGCAGGGCGTGGACGTGATCCTCGACGACCGCGGCGAGCGGCCGGGCGCGATGTTCGCCGACTGGGAACTGATCGGCGTGCCCTGGCGCGTGGTGCTGTCCGACCGCGGCCTGAAGGAGGGCCAGGCCGAGGTGCAGGGCCGGCGCGAGGCCGCGGCGCAGTCCGTGCCGGTGGACAGCGTGGCGGACTTCCTCCGGGAGCGCCTCACGGCATGACCGTCGCGCGCCGGGCGCTGCTGGGCTTGCCGCTGGCGGTCTGGGCCTGCAGTGCGCGGGCCGGCGCGCAGCTCGAGGAGCCGCTGGCCGATTCGGTCCGCTCCGCCTTGTCGGCGGCGATCTCCGCGGCGCCGCCGCCGCGACCGCACTTCGACGACATCGAGCAGCGGCTGGCGTTCCTGCGCTGGCAGGGCGCCGCCAGCGAGCGGCTGCGGCGCTACAAGAGCGACGGCCATGCGCGCGTGGAGTTCCTCAACACGCTCTGGTACGAGTCGCGGCGCGCCGGGCTGGAGCCGGCGCTGGTGCTCGGCCTGATCCAGGTCGAGAGCGCCTTCCGCAAGTACGCCATCAGCGTGGTGGGTGCGCGCGGCTACATGCAGATCATGCCGTTCTGGTCGCGCCTGATCGGCGACGGCGACCCGGCGCGCCTCTTCCACATGCAGACCAACCTGCGCTTCGGTTGCGTGATCCTGCGCCACTACCTCGACCGCGAGCGCGGCGACCTGTTCATGGCGCTCGGCCGCTACAACGGCAGTCGCGGCCGGGCCGAGTACCCGAACGCCGTCTTCGCGGCGCGCCGCCGGTGGCTCGTGGCGTGAGGCCGCGGCCCTAGAGGCCCTGCCAGGCCCGCGGTGCGGCGCTGGCGGCGCCGGCCAGCTGCAGCACCCGCTCCACCGACTCGTCCACCAGCTCGTCGATCGTCGTTGGGCGGTGATAGAACGCGGGCAGTGGCGGAAAGACGATCGCGCCCATCTCGGTGGCGCTGGCCATGTTGCGCAGGTGGGCCAGGTTGAACGGCGTCTCGCGCACCATCAGCACCAGTCGCCGGCGTTCCTTCAGCGTGACATCGGCAGCCCGCGTCAGCAGGTTGTCGCCGAAGCCATGCGCCACGGCGGCCAGCGTCTTCATCGAGCAGGGCGCCACGACCATCGCCGCCGTGTCGAAGCTGCCGCTGGCGATGCAGGCGCCGACGTCGCCCGGCGCATGGGCCCGGGTGGCCAGCGCCTCGAGCGCCGACCGGTCCAGGCCCAGTTCGTGGTGCACGTTGAGCACGCCCGCCGGCGTGGCCACGAGGTGGGTCTCCAGGCCGAGCGCGCGTGCGCGCTGCAGCAGCCTCACGCCGTAGACGGCGCCGCTGGCCCCGGTGATGCCGACGACCAGCCGTCGCATCGCGGGCTCAGGCCGCCTTGGCCAGCGCCTGCTGCAGTTCGCCGGCCTGGTACATCTCCATCATGATGTCCGAGCCGCCGACGAACTCGCCGTTGACGTAGAGCTGCGGGATCGTCGGCCAGTTGGCGTAGGTCTTGATGCCCTGGCGGATCTCCTCGTCGTCGAGGACGTTGACCGTCTTCAGGTCGTCGACGCCGCAGGCCTTGAGGATCTGCACCGCCCGGCCGGAGAAGCCGCACATCGGGAACTGGGCCGTTCCCTTCATGAAGAGCACCACGCGGTTCTGGTGGACGAGGTCGGAAATGCGCTGTTGAACGTCGCTCATGGGGGGGGCCGATTTCGGGGAAAGCCGTGGTTATACGGCTTTTCCGCCGGGCGGCGTGCCCGCAGGGCGTTCAGAAGGCGTAGGACACGCCCACGTGGAGCATCGGCGTCAGGCGCCATTCGCGCAGCAGGTCGTCCAGCGCCATCGTGTTGCCCACCCGCAGGCCGCCGGTCGTGGCCCGGGCGGCGACGCCCAGGTCGGCCGACAGGCCCCAGCCGCCGCGCGCCGACATGCCGCTCCAGCCCACACCGAGGTAGGGCACGGCGCTCCAGTGTTCCGACACCGATTCGCCCACGGCCGAGGCCCAGCGCGGCTGCCGCACCATCGTCAGCGTGAAGCCCTGGCCGGTGGCCAGGGCTGGCGTGCCCATTGCCAAGGAGCGCTGACCCAGCAGCAGGCCGCTCGTGGCGCGAAAGCCGCCGCTCACATCGCTGCTGCCGAGTCGCGCCCGGCTGAAATAGTAGTCGCCCAGCACCACGCCGGCCTGCTGCTGCCAGGACGTGCCGGTGCCGTCGAGTGACAGGCCGGTATTGAGGCCCACGCGGGCCTGAAGTCGGGGCCCGAAGCCGGCCTGGTCGTCGATCGAGAGACCGCCCTGAGCCGCCGCCGAGGTGGCGACCACGGCGATCAGCGCCCCGGTCCAGAGGCGGCACAACCGGCTGCGGCCGGACTCGATGGCGGTGGATCCCATGACCGTCTCCCTGCGGGTGCAGCGGTACGACATCGCACCGCGCTGCCTCACCCTGGAATCGATGCTACGCCGCTGCGGCGCCCGTTGGCGCATGCCGAACGCCAACGATTGCCGTCTTCGCCGGATGCACTGTGACGCGATGTGACCGGCCGGCTGCGCTCAGTCGGCGGGACGCCGGGCGCCCGTCACGCGAGCGTGCCCGGAGAGGTCCCGGCGGGTCTCGGGCGGGTCGAAGCCGGCCTCGCGCAGCAGGCTCGCGACGCCTTCGGCCTGGTCGGCGCCATGCTCCAGCAACAGCCAGCCGCCGGGCACCAGATGGGCCCGGGCGCCACCGACGATGCGGCGGATGTCGGCCAGGCCGTCGCCGGGATCGTCGTGCGGCACCAGCGCCTCGACGGGTTCGTGGCGCAACGCCGGCAGATGGGGGTCGCCCGGCGCGACATAGGGTGGGTTGGACAGCACCAGGTCGAAGGTCCGGCCCGGTACCGCGTCCCACCAGGAGCCCGGGTGCCAGGTCACGTCCAGGCCCAGGCGCCGACCGTTGCGGCGCGCCGTCTCCAGCGCCGCTGCACTGCGGTCGCTGGCATGGACCTCGGCCTGCGGGCAGCCGCGGCGCAGCGCCAGCGCGATGGCGCCGCTGCCGGTGCCCAGGTCCAGCATACGGGGGCCGGGAGGGGCGTCCGGGCGACCCGACACCAGCTCCAGCGCCCAGTCCACCAGCGTTTCCGTGTCGGGCCGCGGCACCAGCACGGCGGGCGAGACCTGCAGCGACAGGCCGTGGAACTCGCGTTCGCCGGTGAGGTAGGCCAGCGGCTCGCCCGAGGCCCGGCGCTCCAGAAGACTGCGCAGCGCGCGCCCGGTGTCGCGCGGCAGCGCCTCGTCGTCGTGCGCCAGCAGCCAGGCCCGCGTGCAGCCGAGGCCGTGGCAGGCCAGCAGCTGCGCGTCCAACCGGTCCACGCCCAGGGCCCGGGCCTGCGCCAGCAGGTCGCGCACCGTGCGCGGCGCGTCGGTCACCGCGTGGCCTCGCCGGCCTCCAGGGCGGCCAGCTGCTCGGCGGCCCGCGCGGCCTTGAGCGCGTCGAGCACGTCGTCGAGATCGCCGTCCATCACCATCTGCAGCTTGTAGAGGGTGAGGTTGATGCGGTGGTCGGTGAGCCGGCCCTGCGGGAAGTTGTAGGTGCGGATGCGGTCGCTGCGGTCGCCGCTGCCGACGAGGCTCTTGCGCGCGGCGGCCTCCTTGGCGGCCCGCTCGTTGCGGTCCCGGTCGCGCAGGCGCGCCACCAGCACCGCCATCGCCTTGGCCTTGTTGCGGTGCTGCGAGCGGTCGTCCTGGCACTCCGCCACCAGGCCGGTGGGCAGGTGGGTGATCCGGATCGCGCTGTCGGTCTTGTTGACGTGCTGGCCACCCGCGCCGCTGGCGCGGAAGGTGTCGATGCGCAGCTCGGCCGGGTTGATCTGCACCTCCTCGGCCTCGTCGGGTTCGGGCAGCACCGCCACCGTGGCGGCGCTGGTGTGGATGCGGCCCTGGCTCTCGGTGGCCGGCACGCGCTGCACGCGGTGCCCGCCCGACTCGAAGCGTAGCAGGCCATAGGCGCCGGCCCCCTCGACCCGGAGCACCAGCTCCTTGTAGCCGCCGAGTTCCGAGGCACTCTCGCTCAACACCTCGGTGCGGAAGCCCTTGCGCTCGCACCAGCGCAGGTACATGCGCGCCAGGTCGCCGGCGAACAGCGCCGACTCGTCGCCGCCGGTGCCGGCGCGGATCTCGAGGAAGGCATTGCGGTCGTCGTCGGGGTCGCGCGGCAGCAGGGCGGTCTGCAGCTGCGCCTCCAGGCTGGCGATCTCGGTGCGGGCCTGCTCGATCTCGTCGCGCGCCATCTCGGCGAACTCGGGGTCGTCCTGCATCGCCTGGGCGTCGGCCAGGTCGCGCTCGCGCTGCTCCAGCCGGCGGTACAGCGACACGAGGTTCGACGCTTCGGCCTGTTCGCGGGCGATGGCGCGGTAGCGCTTCATGTCGGCGCTGGTGGCCGGGTCGGCCAGGCTGGCGTCGAGCTCGGCCAGCCGCATCGACAGGCGCTCGAGTTGTTGTCGCAGGGAGTCTTTCATGGGAGGCAGGCGTGCGGGGCAGGCCGCGCCGGCGCAGGCCGGTACGCGGCAGGCCGGCGCGTCGCTAGAGCGAGGTGTCGCCCGCGTCGGGCGGGTTGCCCGGGGCCTTGGGCGCGCGGCGCAGGAACAGGCG
Source organism: Aquabacterium sp. T101 (assembly GCF_057219775.1). Taxonomy (NCBI): domain Bacteria; kingdom Pseudomonadati; phylum Pseudomonadota; class Betaproteobacteria; order Burkholderiales; family Sphaerotilaceae; genus Aquabacterium; species Aquabacterium sp. T101. The sequence goes on along the minus strand of NZ_JBXVVZ010000002.1, from coordinate 375,338 downwards.
CGACACGGTGTCGGCCACCTGCTCGCGCTGGCCGGCGTCGGCCGCGTTCAGCTCGGCGAACGCGCCGTGCAGCATCTTCTGGGTCAGGCCGCGCGCCAGCGCATCGAGCACCTGCTGCGGGTCGTCGCCGCGCGCCAGCAGCTTGCGCGCCCGCGCCAGCTCCGCCTCGCGCCAGGCGTCGGCCTGGCGGTTCAGCGCCTGGATCAGCGGCACGCTGGCACGCTGGTCCAGCCAGTGGGCGAAGCTCTGCACCCCCGCGTCGATGATGGCCTCGGCCTGCTCCACGGCGGCCTGGCGCTTCTCGCCGGCCGTCTGGACCAGTGTGGACAGGTCGTCCACCGTGTACAGGTAGACGTCGGCCAGTTTGCCGACCTCGGGCTCGATGTCGCGCGGCACGGCCAGGTCGACCATGAACATCGGGCGGCGCCGGCGCTGCTTGAGCGCGCGCTCGACGGCCCCCAGGCCGATGATCGGCAGCGAACTGGCGGTGCACGACACCACGATGTCGAAGCCGGCCAGCCGGTCGGGCAGTTCGGCCAGGCGCATCGCCTGCGCGCCGAAGCGTGCCGCCAGCGCCTCGCCGCGCTCGAGGGTGCGGTTGGCCAGCGCGATCGCCTTCGGCTCGCGGGCGGCGAAATGGGTCGCCACCAGTTCGATCATCTCGCCCGCACCCACGAACAGCACCCGCTGCTCGCGCAGGTCCTCGAACAGCTGGGACGCCAGACGCACCGCCGCCGCGGCCATGCTCACCGAGTGCGAGCCGATCTCGGTGCTGGTGCGCACCTCCTTGGCCACGGCGAACGAGCGCTGGAACAGCTGGTGCAGCGTCGTGCCCAGCGTGCCGGCCTCGTCGGCCTCGCGCACGGCCTGCTTCATCTGCCCCAGGATCTGCGGCTCGCCCAGCACCATGGAGTCGAGCCCGGCGGCGACGCGGAACGCATGGCGCGCCGCGGCCCGGTTCTCGGCGGTGTAGGTGTAGGCCACCAGCTGCTGCGGGCTCACCCCGCCCTGGGCGGCCAGCCACTCGGTGGCCGGCTGCACCAGTTCGTTGAGCTCGCGCGCGTCCGCGGCCAGGTACAGCTCGGTGCGGTTGCAGGTGGACAGCAGTGCGGCCTCCGGGCCGGCGCGCACCAGGCGTTCGGTCAGGGCCCGCAGGGGCGTCTGCAACTGGTGTGGCTCGAACGCGAACTTGCCCCGCACGTCCAGCGGTGCGGTGGTGTGGTTCAGGCCAAGGGTCAGGACGCCCATGGGGTCGATTCTAGAATCCGGCCCGCCCCTGTCATCAAGACACACCCCATGGGTCCGCTCGACGCGATCTGGCACCTGATGAACTTCTTCGCGCCCGCCGTGGGCGTGGCGGTAGTCACGACCCTGCTGGCCAAGCTGCTGTGGCGGCGCCAGCTGGCCGGTGCGGGCGTGGCGCGGCTGGTCGCCTGGTCGTCCGGCGCGGGCGCAGCGGCCCTCGTGGCGGGCCTGGTGGCCTTCGGGCGAGACGGGCGCATGGGCACGTACGGTCTGCTCGTCGCGGCCACGGCGGTGGCGCTGTGGTGGGCCGGCTTCATGCGCCGCTGAGACGCGCGCTTCAGGCGGTCACCGATTCCGCGGCCACCACCTCGCCGCGCAGCGAATGCGGCAGCGCCTCGGTGATGCGCAGGTCCACCATCTGCCCGACCAGCCGCGGCATGCCCCGGAAGTTGACGATCCGGTTGCATTCGGTGCGTCCCATCAGTTCGGTGCGGTCCTTGCGGGACGGGCCTTCCACCAGCACGCGCTGGACCGTGCCCACGCGCGACGCGGAGATCCGGCGCGCCTGCTCCTCGACTCGGGCCTGCAGCGCCTGCAGCCGCGCGAGCTTCGTCGCCTGCGGCGTGTCGTCGGGCAGGGCGGCGGCCGGCGTGCCGGGGCGCGCCGAGAAGACGAACGAGAACGAGCTGTCGAAGCCGACGTCCTCGATCAGCTTCATCGTGCGGTCGAAGTCGTCCTCGGTCTCGCCCGGGAAACCGACGATGAAGTCCGACGACAGGCTGATGCCGGGGCGCACGGCGCGCAGCTTGCGCACCGTGCTCTTGTATTCCATCGCCGTGTAGCCGCGCTTCATCGCCGACAGGATCCGGTCGCTGCCGTGCTGCACCGGCAGGTGCAGGTGGCTCACCAGCTTGGGAAGCCGGCCGTAGGCGTCGATCAGGCGCTGGGTGAACTCGTTGGGATGGCTGGTGGTGTAGCGGATGCGCTCGACGCCCGGGATGTCGTGCACGTACTCCAGCAGCAGCGCGAAGTCGGCGATGTCCGCGCCCTCGCCCATGCGCCCGCGGTAGGCATTGACGTTCTGGCCCAGCAGCGTGACCTCGCGCACGCCCTGGTCGGCCAGGCCCGCCACCTCGGTGAGCACGTCCTCGAAGGGGCGGCTCACCTCCTCGCCGCGCGTGTAGGGCACCACGCAGTAGGAGCAGTACTTGGAGCAGCCTTCCATGATCGAGACGAAGGCGCTGGCGCCTTCCACGCGGGCCGGCGGCAGGTGGTCGAACTTCTCGATCTCCGGGAAGCTGATGTCGACCTGCGCGCGCCCGGCGGCGCGGCGGGCGTCGATCATCTGCGGCAGCCGGTGCAGCGTCTGCGGGCCGAAGACCAGGTCTACGTAGGGCGCGCGCTCGACGATCGCCGCGCCTTCCTGGCTGGCCACGCAGCCGCCCACGCCGATGAGTACGCCACGCTGCTTGAGGTGCTTCACGCGCCCGAGGTCGGAGAACACCTTCTCCTGGGCCTTCTCGCGCACCGAGCAGGTGTTGAACAGGATCAGGTCGGCCTGCTCGACGTCGGTGGTGGGTTCGTAGCCGGCGGCCTCGCGCAGCACGTCGGCCATCTTGTCCGAGTCGTACTCGTTCATCTGGCAGCCGAAGGTCCGGATGAAGACCTTCTTCGGGCCGCCGCTCACGGCTTGCTCCAGCGCTGCAGGGTCGGATCGAAGATCCACGCCTGGGCCTCCGCGGGCGTGCGCGGCCAGGGGGTCTTGGCGGCCTCGGCCGGCGTCAGGATCCAGACGTCCTGGACCTGGCCCATGCCGTCGAGCGTGTAGTGCACCAGCAGCTTCTGCTCCAGCAGGCTGCCCGACAGCACCAGCATGTTCTGCGCGCTGCGGACCCGGGCTCCCGGGGCCAGCCGGACCGGCGCGCCGTTGAGGCGGGCCTCCGGCGGCGCGACGACGACCAGCTCGCCGCGCAGGGCGGTCCGCTCGAAGGTGCGCTGGGCCTGGGCCGGCAGGGCGGCGGCCAGGGCAATCACGGCAACGGCGACACAGCGAATCATGGTGTGGATCCAGGGGCTGTGGAAAAAGCGAGGCCCGAAGGCGCAGGGCGCCGTCGGGCCGGGAGTCTGGTGGCGCTTCAGGGATTCGAACCCCGGACCTGCGGATTATGATTCCGTCGCTCTAACCGACTGAGCTAAAGCGCCTGAGCCCGCAATTATAGCGGCGGCGAATTGGCTGTCCGGCGCATGCAGGCCGGCCCGACCGGACCTGTCCAGGATGTTCAGCTTTTTCCGCAAGAAGGGCGCCCCGCCGGTGCCGACGCCGCCGGGTGCCGTGACGCCACCGGCGCCGCCGGCGGCCGCGGCACAGCCCGCCTCGGCGCCCGAGCGCCGGGGCTGGATGTCGCGTCTGTCGGCCGGGCTGCGCCGTACCGGCAGCAGCATCGCGCAGGTCTTCACCGGCGCGCGCATCGACGACGCGCTGTACGAGGATCTCGAGTCGGCCCTGCTGATGGCCGACAGCGGCGTGCGCGCCACCCAGTTCCTGCTCGACGACCTGAAGAAGCGGGTGCGCCAGAGCGGCACCGCCGACCCCGCCGCCGTGAAGGGCCTGCTGGCCGACGCGCTGGGCGACCTGCTGGCGCCGCTGGAGCGCCCGCTGGAACTGCGCCCGGAGGGAGTGACCGTGATGATGGTCACCGGCGTCAACGGCGCCGGCAAGACCACCACGATCGGCAAGCTGACCCGACACCTGGCCGAGGGCGGGCAGAAAGTGCTGCTGGCCGCGGCCGATACGTTCCGCGCCGCGGCTCGGGAGCAGCTGGCCGTCTGGGCCGACCGCAACCAGGTGCAGATCGTCAGCCAGGAGGGCGGCGACCCGGCGGCGGTGGTGTTCGACGCCGTGGTGGCCGGGCGCTCGCGCGGCTGCGATGTCGTCATCGCCGACACGGCGGGGCGCCTGCCGACCCAGCTGCACCTGATGGAAGAGCTTCGCAAGATCAAGCGCACGATCGGCAAGGCCATGGACGGCGCGCCGCACGAGGTGCTGCTGGTGGTGGACGGCAACACCGGCCAGAACGCCCTGGCCCAGGTGAAGGCGTTCGACGACGCGCTGGGCCTGACGGGCCTGGTCGTCACCAAGCTGGACGGCACCGCCAAGGGCGGCGTGCTGGCCGCCGTGGCGCTGTGGGCCCGCGAGCGGGCGGGCGGGCCGGTGCCGGTGTACTACATCGGCGTGGGCGAGAAGCTCGAGGACCTGGAGACCTTCTCCGCGCGCGAGTTCGCGCAGGCCCTGCTGTCCTGATCGGCGGCCGCGTTCAGCGTGCGCCCTGCTGGCGCTTGGCGGGATCCAGCGGCATGCGCCCGCTGTCGAGGTCGTCGAACCAGGTCGAGGGCGGGGGCTCCTGCCGCGGGCTGTGCTCGTCGATCGCCACCACCTCCGGCAGGGGGATCGCCACGGGTCCTGCGCCCGTTCGTTGCGGACGGGCCGGCGCCGGTGGGGCCGCTACCTCTACCGTCGGCACGCCGGTGCGCTGCAGGATCTGGTCTCGCGCGGCCTGGGGCGACGGCAGGGCCTCCTCGCGCCAGGAGAACACCTTGACACCGGCGGCCTTCAGCACACGGGTCATGCGCGCCCGCCGGCGGTCCGAGCGTTCGCTGTCGCGGATGGTCTGCAGCATGACGGCGCCGATCACCAGCGATGCCCGGTCGCAGATGACGAAGTCGGCACACAGGTGACCGACCCGGGTCAGCCACTCGGCATACGAATGGCGCCGCGGCACCTTGATGAAGCGCGCCAGCGGCACCTGGGCAAAGATCATGCACTCCGGCAGGGCCTTGGCCAGCACGTCGTGCGCCGACCGTTCGCCGCTGGTGAGCAGGCGCGTCACCTCGGGAGGCCAGGCGGCCAGGGTGTCGACGTCGTCGCGGACCCGCCGCGCGCCGCCGGCTTCCGCGTCGGCACTCTTGTGCCGGCCGCGCAGCACGAGGTAGGCGACGAGGGCCACCAGCACGGCGACGCCGGCGATCAACAACACATCGAGTGACATGGTCCCGTTCGGAAGGATGCAATGGCGCAGTCCGCCACTGTTACACGATACGGCGGCGCGAGGATGACAGCCATCCCCATAACGTAACGGTTTGAACGCGCCGCCGGCCCGTTCCGGCGCGGTGTCAGCGCGGCAGACCCTTCATGCCGGCGCCGCCCATGCCGCCGAAACGCCGCATCATCTTGGCCAGCCCGCCGCCCTGCATCTTCTTCATCATGCCGCGCATCTGGTCGAACTGGTTCAGCAGGCGGTTCACATCCTGCACCTGCACCCCGGCGCCGGCGGCGATGCGGCGCTTGCGGCCGGCCTTGATCAGCTCGGGCTTGCGCCGCTCCAGCGGCGTCATCGAGCAGATGATGCCCTCCATGCGGCGCACGTCGCGTTCGGCGCGGTCCATGTCCGCCTGACCGAGCTGGCCGGCACGGGCCGTCAGCTGCGACGGCAGCTTGTCCATCAGCGACGACAGCCCGCCCATCTTCTTCATCTGCGAGATCTGAACCAGGAAGTCGTTCAGGTCGAAGCCGTCGCCGGACTTGAGCTTGTCGGCGACCTTCTTCGCGGCGTCGAGGTCGACGCCCTTCTGCACCTCCTCGACCAGGGCGACGATGTCGCCCATGCCGAGCACGCGGCCGGCGTGACGCTCGGCGTCGAAGACCTCGAGGCCGTCGATCTTCTCGGAGACGCCGGCGAACTTGATCGGCGCGCCGGTGACCTGCCGCACCGACAGCGCCGCGCCGCCGCGGGAATCGCCGTCGAGCTTGGTCAGCACCACACCGGTCAGCGGCAGGGCTTCCTTGAAGGCCCGCGCCGTGTTCACCGCGTCCTGGCCCTGCATCGCGTCGACGACGAACAGCGTCTCCACCGGGTTCAGCGCGGCGTGAAGCTCGCGGATCTCGGCCATCAATGCTTCGTCGATCGCCAGCCGGCCGGCGGTGTCCACCAGCAGCACGTCGAAGTAGTGGCGCCGTGCATGGTCGAGCGCCGCCAGCGCGATCTCGCGCGGCTTCTGGTCGGGCGTGGACGGGAACCACTCGGCGCCCGCCTGCCGCGTCACGGTCTTGAGCTGCTCGATCGCCGCCGGCCGGTACACGTCGGCCGACACTGTGAGCACCTTCTTGCGGCGCTTCTCGATCAGGTGCCGGGCCAGCTTGGCGGTGGTGGTGGTCTTGCCGGCGCCCTGCAGGCCTGCCATCAGGATCACCGCCGGCGGCTGCGTGGCCAGGTCGATGTCGGCGACGCCGTCGCCCATCGTCGCCGCCAGCTCCTTGTGGACGATGCCCACCAGGGCCTGTCCCGGGTTGAGCGAGCCGACCACTTCCTGGCCAAGCGCCTTGTCCTTGACCCGGGCCACGAACTCGCGCACCACCGGCAGCGCCACGTCGGCCTCGAGCAGCGCCATGCGAACCTCGCGCAGCATGTCGGCGACGTTCGATTCGGTGATGCGGGCCTGGCCGCGCATCGTCTTGACGAGGCGCGACAGGCGGTCGGTGAGGGCGGAGGCCATGCAATCGCTCGCCGCGGTGCCCGGGCGGGACGTCGGCGAAAGTAAACTGACCGCATGAGTGTAGCGACGCCCACCCCCCCGGCCGCACCCCGATGGGCCTGACCCTGCCCTGGATGCTGGGTCTGGCCGCGATGCTGGCCTACACGGCGGCCGCCTGGCCGGTGCGCGTCAAGATGCGCTGGCCGGACGCGGCGCTGGCCATCGGCTGGGTCGCTCACGGCCTCGCGCTGTGGCTCGACGTGGCGGGCTTCGGCAGCGACGTCGCAGGCGCGCGCTTCGGCTTCGCCCCGGCCCTGTCTGCCACCGTGTGGATCGTCATTGCGGTGCATGCGGTGGAAAGCCGCCTGCTGCCCGTGCCCGCGGTGCGCCTGCTGCTGGCGACCTCGGCCGCCGTGGTGGTGCTGCTGGCCGCGGTCTATCCCGGCGAGGCCCGGCCGCACGCGTCGTCGGGCGCGGCCTGGCTGCCGCTGCACTGGTTGCTCGGCGTGGTGTCCTACGGCCTGTTCGCGGTGGCCGTGCTGCATGCATGGCTGCTCGACGGTGCCGAGCGGCGCCTGCGCACCGCGGCGGGGTCGATGCCCGCGCGCGCGCCCGGCGGTTCGATCCCGTTGCTCCAGCTCGAGCGCCTGACCTTCCGCTTCGTCGAGGTGGGCTTCGCGGTGCTGAGCGTGGCGTTGCTGCTGGGTGCGCTGCTCACGCCGCAATGGCGCCTGGACCACAAGACGGTGCTGTCGCTGCTGGGCTGGGCCACCTTCGCCGTGCTGATCCTGGGACGCCACCTGCGTGGCTGGCGCGGGCGGCACGCCACGCGCTGGGTCTATGCGGGCGCCCTGCTGCTGCTGCTGGCCTACGTGGGGGCGCGTTTCGTGATCGAGGTGCTGCTGCAGCGCGGGGCCGTCGCATGAAGTATTTGCTGGTGCTGCTGGCGGTCGTGCTGCTGCTGTGGATGCTGTTCGGCCGCAGCCGGACCCGGCGCTCCAGCGGCGAGGCCAAGCCGTCGCGTCCGGCGGCCGGGCCCGAGGCCATGACGCGCTGTGCCCGCTGTGGCGTGCACCTGCCGCGCAGCGAGGCGCTGCTGTCCGGCGGGCAGGTGTACTGCTGCGCCGAACATCGCGACGCCGGGCCGCGCTCGGACGACCGATGACATCGTCCCCGCCGCCTCGCGAGCGGCGTCGCGTCGAACGCCGCCGTACGGACCGACGCAGCGACGCCCCCGAGTTCTCGGCCACCCTGACCGAGGAGTCGCTGTTCGATGCCATGGGTGCCGGTGGCGAGGGCGTTCCCCGGCCGCAGGACGGTGCCGACAGCGTCGGCGGCACGCGGGGCGAGGCCGACTGGGGTGCCAGCTCCATGCCGGCCGACAGCCCCTACCTTGCTCGGCAGGCGCGGCGCATCGTCGGCGCGGGGGACTCGAGCTTCGAGCGGCTGTATGCCATCTTCCTGGGCGCCCGGGCGGCCCTGGGACTGGCTCTGCTCGGGGCCCAGATCGTCGGCCTGGCGCTGGGCACCCGCTCGCTGGCCGGCGGCGTGATCAGCCTGGCCTACGCCGTACAGGCCCTGACGCTGTGGCTGCTGCCGCGCTTTCGCCGCATCGCGCCGGCGAGTGCGTCGACGACGCGCCTGTCGCGCCGGCAATGGGTGGCCACCATCGGCTTCGACCTGCTGGTGTTCTCCTCGCTGCACTGGCTGGCTGCGGCCGGCAGCTTCAACTACGCCCCGCTGCTCGTGCTGCCCGCACTGATGGCGGGCGTGCTCACGCCGCGCGTGCCGGCCATGGCGGCGGCGGCGACCGCCTCGCTGGTGCTGCTGTCCACGTCCTGGTACTGGAGCGGATCGATCTCCGAGGCGACCACCGCCCTGGCGCCCGCGGCGCTGACCGGGATCGGGCTGTTCGTCATCACGCTGCTGGCCGGCGAGCTCGCGCTGCGCCTGGCGCGCGAGGAGATGACGGCGCGGGGCAGCCTCGAGCTGGCGCGCCAGCAGGCCCAGCTCAACCGGCTGGTGATCGAGGAGATGGCCGACGGCGTGATGGTCGTGGACCGCCGGGCGCGCGTGCGCGCCGCCAATCCCGCCGCCCGGCGCCTGCTGGTGGCGCAGGGCATCGGCCAGCCGGCGCCCTTCCAGCTGCAGGACGAGCCGGCCTGGCGGGAGCTGGCCGAGCGCGTGGCCCACGCCTTCGAGTCCCTGACCTGGCCCGAGTCGTCGCGCGACGTGCAGCTGCCGTTCGAGGCCGGTCAGGTGCGCACGCTGCGACTGCGCGCGCGCTTCACGCGGCCGCGCTCGCGTTCCGGTGGCGACGCGGGCAAGGAAGTGTTCTGCGTGCTGTTCCTCGAGGACCTGCGCAGCGTGCAGGCGCGCAACCGCCAGGAGAAGCTGGCCGCGATGGGTCGCGTGTCCGCCGGCATCGCGCACGAGATCCGTAATCCGCTGGCTGCCATCGCCCAGGCCAACGCACTGCTGCGCGAGGAGACCACCAGCCCGGAGCAGGACATGCTCACCGCGATGGTGGCCGACAACGTCGAGCGGCTCAAGCGGATCGTCGACGACGTGATGGAGGTGGCCCCCGGGCCCGGTGCCAACCCGCGGCCGATCGACCTGGGCGCGGAAGTGGGGCGCATCGTGTCCGACTGGGCACGCACCAGCCAGCTGCCGCTGGGCACCGGCAGCCGCCTGCGCGTCCAGCTGCCGCACGACCCGCTGGCCGTGCTGTTCGACGCCGAACACCTGCGCCGCGTGCTCGTGAACCTGCTCGACAACGCGCGGCGCTACGCCAGCGACAGGCCGGGCGCGATCTCGCTCGTGGCCGAGGACCGCGGCGGCGGCCAGGCCCGCCTGTCGGTGGCCAGTGACGGCGATCCGATACCGCCGGACATCGAGCCCTTCCTGTTCGAGCCGTTCTTCTCGACGCGCAGCCGGGGCACCGGGCTCGGCCTGTATATTTGCCGCGAGCTGTGCGAACGCTACGGCGGCAGCATCGACTACTGGCAGCACCCGGCCGGCGCCCCGCACAGCAACGAGTTCGTGGTGGTGATGCGCGTCGTGTCGGGTGCCGCGCTGCCTCCCAAACAGGACCGCCTGCTGCCGTGACCCAGAACGCCTCCGCGCACTACAGCCTGCTCGTCGTCGACGACGAGCCGGACCTGCGAACCCTCTACGAACTGACGCTGCTGCGCGAGGGCTACGAGGTCGAGACCGCCGGCACGGTGGAGCAGGCGCTGCAGCAGCTGCGCGACCGCACGTACAGCGCGGTGATCACCGACATGCGGCTGCCCGACGGCAGCGGGCTGGACGTGCTGGCCTGGATCGAGCAGCAGGCCACGCGGCGAGAGAAGGCCATCGTCATCACCGCCTACGGTTCGGCCGAGAACGCCGTCGAGGCGCTGAAGGCGGGGGCCTACGACTACCTCACCAAGCCGGTCGACCTGCGCCAGTTCCGGTCGGTGGTCGCCTCGGCGCTCGGGCGCGCGCCGCAGTCCGCGCCGACGGTGGTGCCGTCCAGCCTGCCCAGCGCCCAGCCGGCGGCCGCGCGGGTCGTCCGCGAGGAGCCGGCGCGCCGCGGCGGCGACGCGCCGCGCGCCGACGCGGTGCCGCCAGCCCTGCGTCGCCTGTCGGGCAAGTCGGTGGCCATGCAGCAGGTGCGCACGCTGATCGAAAAGGTGGCTCGCAGCATGGCGCCCGCGCTGGTGCAGGGGGAGTCGGGCACCGGCAAGGAGCTGGTCGCGCGCGCCATCCACGACGTGAGCGCGCGGGCGGCCGGCCCGTTCATCGCGGTGAACTGCGGCGCGATCCCGGAGCACCTGCTCGAGGCAGAGTTCTTCGGCTACCGCAAGGGCGCCTTCACCGGTGCCAACGAGGACCGCGAGGGCTTTTTCCAGGCGGCGCACGGCGGCACCCTGTTCCTCGACGAGATCGGAGACCTGCCGCTGGCGATGCAGAGCAAGCTGCTGCGCGTGATCCAGGAGCGGTCCGTCCGACCCGTGGGCGCGGTGGTGGAAGCGCCGATCAACGTGCGCGTGGTCAGCGCCACGCACAAGGACCTGGCCGAGGAAGTGGCCGCCGGGCGCTTCCGCCAGGATCTGTACTACCGCCTCAACGTGATCCAGATCCGCGTGCCCCCGCTGCGCGAACGCCTCGAGGATCTCGGCCCCATCTGCGCCGCGGTGCTCGAGCGCATCGCCCGCGACGCCGGCCAGTGGCCGCCGCCGGTGCTGGCGCGCGACGCCTTCGACGATCTCACCCACCACACCTTCCCGGGCAACGTGCGCGAGCTCGAGAACATGCTGCATCGCGCGGTCGCGATGTCCTCCGGCGAGGTGATCGAGCGAGCCGACCTCGGCCTGGCCACCGAACTGGTGGTCGAGTCCGACCCGGGCGAGGTGGACGCCCGCCTGGCGGCGCTGCGCTCGGCGCCGGCGCTGCCGGTCGAAGGCGCGCTGCCCGACAACCTCGAGGCCTACCTCGATGCGGTCGAGCGCGACATCCTGTCGCGCGCGCTGGAGCGGCACCGCAACAACCGCACCGCCGCGGGCGCCAGCCTCGGCCTGTCGCTGCGCCAGATGCGCTACCGGATGGCCCGCCTCGGCGTCGTCGTCGCCGGCAACGACGGCGACTGAGCCGGCCTTGAAGCGCGCGACCTGGCAGCGCGGCTGGTGGCGACATGCCGCCCGCCACGCGTCACCCAACTTCGGGCCACGCCCGGCCGGCATGCCGGTGTCGCTGGCGATCGTGCACTCGATCAGCCTGCCGCCCGGCGAGTACGGCGGCGACGCCGTGGCGCAGCTGTTCACCAACCGGCTCGACACCGACGCCCATCCCTACTACGCGCAGCTCGAAGGCCTGAAGGTGTCGGCGCACTTCTTCGTGCGCCGCAGCGGCAAGGTGTTTCAGTTCGTGTCCTGCGACGACCGGGCCTGGCATGCCGGGCCGTCGCACTGGAGGGGGCGAGAGGGCTGCAACGACTGGTCGATCGGCATCGAACTCGAGGGTCTCGAGGGCCTGACATTCGAGCCGGCGCAGTACCGGTCGCTGGCCCGGCTGCTGCGCTCGGTGGCGGCCCGCTACCCCGTGCGCGAGGCGGTCGGTCACGAGCATGTGGCGCCGGGACGCAAGCGCGACCCCGGCGAGCGCTTCGACTGGCGCTGGCTCGCGCGCGAACTCGGCACAGGCTGGTCGGTCGGCGTCGCCACGAACCATCGCTGACGCTCAATCCCTTGTCCGAACCATCCGGACAAGCCCGTAGCGTCTACACTACCGCTAGTGTTTAAATACGAGCCGGGCCCCAGATCTAGTGTCCGTCATCCCCGTGCACTCCACCGGCTCTCCACACCTTTTCCACATGTCAGCGCATGTCGACCGCTCGGGCGTCGCATGCCTTTCCCGACCTGAATCGTCCTGCGCCGGCTCCAACGGCGCCTGACACCTCTTCGCACCGGAGCTCCCCCACATGCAGACTGTCGTCACCAGCCCGACGCTCGCAAGCCCGTTCCTCGGCGCCGCCAGCGACGCTCCCGCCACCAGCGCCTATCAGGGCTACCAGATCATCCGCCGCAACGGTGCGGTCGTCGTGTTCGAGCCGAACAAGATCGCCGTGGCCCTGATGAAGGCCTTCCTGGCGGTACACGGCACGCAGGGTGCGGCGTCGGCCAGCGTGCGCGAGACAGTCGAGGGCCTGACGGAAGCCGTGGTGCGCGCGCTGCTCCGGTCGCGCCCGGGTGGCGGCACCTTCCACATCGAGGACGTGCAGGACCACGTCGAACTCGGGCTGATGCGCGGCGGCCATCACGAGGTGGCGCGGGCCTACGTGCTGTACCGGGAGCGTCGTGCGCAGGAGCGCGCCAAGCAGGCGCAGAAGGACGGTCGCGAGGCCCGCCCGGCGGCTGCCGCGCTGCACGTGATCGACGGCGGCCAGCGCGTGCCGCTCGACGAGGCGCGCCTGCAGGAGCTGGTGGAGTCGGCCTGCGCCGGCCTCGGTGCCGACGTCCGGCCCGAGCCGATCCTGGCCGAGACCCGGCGCAACCTCTACGACGGCGTGCCGATCGACGAGGTCTACAAGGCGTCGATCCTGGCGGCGCGCACGCTGATCGAGAAGGAGCCCGCCTACACGCGGGCGACGGCGCGTCTGCTGATGCACACGATCCGGCGCGAGATCATCGGCGGCGAGGTCACGCAGACCGAGATGGCCCAGCGCTACGCCGAGTACTTCCCGACCTTCATCAAGAAGGGCATCGCCGCCGAGCTGCTCGACGACAAGCTGGCCCAGTACGACTTGGCGCGCCTGGGCGCGGCGCTCAAGGCCGAGCGCGACCTGCAGTTCGACTACCTCGGCCTGCAGACGCTGTACGACCGCTACTTCCTGCACATCGACGACGTGCGCATCGAGATGCCGCAGGCGTTCTTCATGCGCGTGGCGATGGGCCTGGCCCTCAACGAGATCGACCGCGAGGCTCGGGCGATCGAGTTCTACGAGGTGCTGTCGAGCTTCGACTTCATGTCCAGCACGCCCACGCTGTTCAACAGCGGCACGCAGCGCTCGCAGCTGTCGAGCTGCTACCTCACGACCGTGGCGGACGACCTGGACGGCATCTACGAGGCGCTCAAGGAGAACGCCCTGCTGTCCAAGTTCGCGGGCGGCCTGGGCAACGACTGGACCAACGTGCGCGCCCTGGGTTCGTACATCAAGGGCACCAATGGCAAGAGCCAGGGCGTGGTGCCGTTCCTGAAGGTCGTCAACGACACGGCCGTGGCCGTCAACCAGGGCGGCAAGCGCAAGGGGGCCGTCTGCGCCTACCTGGAGAGCTGGCACCTGGACATCGAGGAGTTCCTCGACCTGCGCAAGAACACCGGCGACGACCGTCGGCGCACGCACGACATGAACACCGCGAACTGGATTCCGGACCTGTTCATGCGGCGCGTGATGGAAGGCGGCCAGTGGACGCTGTTCTCCCCGTCCACCTGCCCGGACCTGCACGACAAGTTCGGCAAGGACTTCGAGGACGCCTACACCGCCTACGAGGCCAAGGTCGACCGCGGCGAGATCAAGCTCTTCAAGCGCATGGCCGCGAAGGACCTGTGGCGCAAGATGCTGTCGATGCTGTTCGAGACCGGGCATCCTTGGATCACGTTCAAGGACGCCTGCAACGTGCGCAGCCCGCAGCAGCACGTCGGCGTAGTGCACTCGTCGAACCTGTGCACCGAGATCACGCTCAACACCAATGACAGCGAGATCGCGGTCTGCAACCTCGGCTCGGTCAACATGGTCCAGCACCTGAAGGACGGCCAGATCGACCAGGTCAAGCTGAAGAAGACCGTGTCGACTGCGATGCGCATGCTCGACAACGTGATCGACATCAACTACTACGCGGTCAAGAAGGCGCGCGATTCCAACCTGCGCCACCGCCCGGTGGGCCTGGGGATCATGGGCTTCCAGGACTGCCTGTACCAGCTGAAGGTGCCCTACGCCAGTGCCGAAGCGGTGGAGTTCGCCGACCGCTCGATGGAGGCGGTGTGCTACCACGCCTACTGGGCGTCCACCGAGCTGGCGGCCGAGCGCGGCCGCTACTCCAGCTATCGCGGCAGCCTGTGGGACCGTGGCATCCTGCCGCAGGACTCGCTCAAGCTGCTGGCTGAACAGCGCGGCGGCTACGTCGAGGTGGACTCGTCCGAGTCGATGGACTGGAACGCGCTGCGCCAGCGCATCGCCGCCCACGGCATGCGCAACAGCAATTGCGTGGCCATCGCGCCCACGGCGACCATCTCCAACATCATCGGCGTCGACGCGTCGATCGAGCCGTCGTTCGGCAACCTGTCGGTCAAGTCGAACCTGTCGGGCGAGTTCACGGTGGTGAACGAGTACCTGGTGCGCGACCTGAAGGCCCTGGGCCTGTGGGACGACGTGATGGTCATGGACCTGAAGCACTACCAGGGCTCGCTGCAGCCGATCGACCGCGTGCCGGAGTCGCTCAAGGCCCTGTATGCGACCGCCTTCGAGATCGACGCCACGTGGCTGGTGGAGGCCGCGTCGCGCCGCCAGAAGTGGATCGACCAGGCCCAGTCGCTGAACATCTACATCGCTGGCGCGTCGGGCAAGAAGCTCGACGACACCTACAAGCTGGCGTGGCTGCGCGGCCTGAAGACGACCTACTACCTGCGCACCAAGGCGGCCACGCACGTCGAGATGAGCACGGTGACCAAGAGCACGCACAACGCCGTGTCGTCCTCGTCGTCGGGTGGCCTGTCGGCGCTCGACGCGGTGGCGGCGCAGGCGCGCATGCAGGTCGGCGAAGCAGCGGCGGCCACCGACATCAAGTTCTGCGGCGTCGACGATCCGACCTGCGAGGCCTGTCAGTGAAAGACGCGGCTCGAGCACGATGCTTGAGCGCAACAACGTGGGCGCGCGAATGTCAAGAAGTGCTTGGTGTTCGCGCGCAACACTCCGATAATCCGCGACCATAGAAAGCACCTGAACACATGCTGGTCTGGGAAGACAACGTCAGCAGCAAGACGCCCGTACCGATCCGCACCGCGAGCTCCGGGCTCGCCGAGCCGTCCCTCGCAGACGTGCGGTCCGTGGCACCTTCATCCGTCCCGACATCGGTCGCTGCGCAGCCTTCGGCGCCAGCCTCCTCCCGCCGCGTCAACGCCGCGGACAAGCGCATCATCAACGGCCAGACGGACGTCAATCAGCTCGTCCCGTTCAAGTACAAGTGGGCCTGGGAGAAGTACCTCGCCACCTGCGCCAACCACTGGATGCCGCAGGAGATCAACATGTCGCGCGACATCGCGACCTGGAAGGATCCGAACGGGCTGACCGAGGACGAGCGCCGCATCATCAAGCGCAACCTCGGCTTCTTTGTCACTGCTGATTCGCTGGCGGCCAACAACATCACCCTGGGCACCTATCGCCACATCACGGCGCCCGAGTGCCGGCAGTTCCTGCTGCGCCAGGCGTTCGAGGAGGCGATCCACACCCACGCCTACCAGTACATCGTCGAGAGCCTGGGCCTGGACGAGGGCGAGATCTTCAACGCCTATCACGAGGTGTCGTCCATCCGTGACAAGGACGAGTTCCTGATCCCGTTCATCGACGCGATCATGGACCCGAACTTCCGCACCGGCACCCAGGAAGCCGACCAAACGCTGCTCAAGAGCCTGATCGTCTTCGCGTGCCTGATGGAAGGCCTGTTCTTCTACGTCGGGTTCACGCAGATCCTGTCGCTGGGCCGGCAGAACAAGATGACCGGCGCGGCCGAGCAGTACCAGTACATCCTGCGCGACGAGTCGATGCACTGCAACTTCGGCATCGACCTGATCAACCAGATCAAGCTCGAGAACCCCCATCTGTGGACGGCGGCGTTCAAGGCCGAGATCAAGTCGCTGTTCCTGAAGGCGGTCGAGCTCGAGTACCGCTACGCCGAGGACACCATGCCGCGCGGCGTGCTCGGTCTGAACGCCTCAATGTTCAAGGGCTACCTGCGTTACATCGCGAACCGCCGCGCCACGCAGATCGGCCTCGAGGAGCTCTTCCCGAACGAGGAGAACCCGTTCCCGTGGATGAGCGAGATGATCGATCTGAAGAAGGAACGCAACTTTTTCGAGACGCGCGTGATCGAGTACCAGTCGGGTGGCGCGCTTTCGTGGGAATGATTGGAGTCTGTTGAATATCGGGTGCGGGGACCGAAGAGTCCTCCGCTCGAAGTGAGAGATCAAGAACCCGCAGTGGGGGGCACGAGGCCGACAGAAGCCGAAGCCAATCACTGCTCCCCCGTTCACTGCATCGGGAAACCGGCCGCAAGGCCGTCCAATCCAGGGCAGTGAATCGCTGCGACAAGGTCGAGCTCGACGGTCGCGGTGTTTTTGCAACTTGATCAAGGAGATCGAAATGGCAACTGCGAAGAAGGCCGCCAAGAAGCCGGCGGCGAAGAAGGCCCCGGCGAAGAAGCCGGCGGCGAAGAAGCCGGCCGCCAAGAAGGCGGCGAAGAAGCCGGCGGCGAAGAAGGCCGCGAAGAAGCCGGCGGCGAAGAAGCCGGCCGCGAAGAAGCCCGCGGCGAAGAAGCCCGCGGCGAAGAAGGCTGCCAAGAAGGCCGTCAAGAAGGCTGCCAAGAAGCCGGCTGCGAAGAAGAAGCCGGCTGCCAAGAAGGCTGCCAAGAAGCCGGCTGCCAAGAAGGCCAAGCCTGCTGCTGCTGCGAAGAAGCCTGCGGCGCCTGCCGCTGCGGCTGCCGCTCCTGCGGCACCCGCGGCGAAGACGACCCTGAGCCCTGCGGCCGCCTGGCCGTTCCCGACGGGCAACAAGCCCTAAGGCGCGGCTCATCGCCAAGCGACAAACCCGGCCTCGGCCGGGTTTGTTTTTTGTGCGGGGCGCGCCGTGACGCGCAGGCTGCCGTGACGACCGCGGTCGTCAGGACTTCTCGGCCATCACCTCGGTGTCGGGGAACGCCATCGGCATCGTGGGTGCGGACTGCACCAGCGTGGCGGCGTCAGGGCGCGCGTCGGCCAGGGCCTTCTCCGCGCGCTCGCGTCGCTCTTCGGCTGTCGTCGAGGCGGCGGCCACCGGCGTGGCCGCGCTGCCGCGCACGCTGTGCGTGCGACGGATCGCCGCGATGGCCTGATTGAGCTGGGCGATCTGCTCGCGCGCCTGCGCGGACCGTTCGATGGCGCCGTTGCGTGCCTGCTCGGCGCGCTCGATGCGCTGACGCAACATGTCGATGGTCCGGTTCATGTGCCAGTGGCAGGCCACCGCGCCGGCTGTGGCGCCCGCGATGGACGCGCCGGAGAACCAGAGCCATTGAAGCGAATCCATGACGGGTCGATATGCGAGGTCGTTTCCGTCAATGTAGCTGCGTGTTTCGGACGCAGCGCGAGACTTCCTCTACGACTCGAGCACGGAAGTCTCAATCCGGTGATTTTGCCCACCGCGATGGGCGATCTTGATCGCCCCCAGCCGGTTGCCCAGCGCGGCCGCGCGGGCCAGCGGCCAGCCGCGCTCCAGCGCATAGAGAAGTCCTGCACGGAACGCGTCGCCGCAGCCTGTCGGGTCCACGATCTCGCGCGCCGCGACGCCCGGCACCAGGGTGCGTTCGCCGCGCTGCCAGAGTTCGCAGCCCTGGTCGGCCAGGGTCACGACGATGCCCTCGATGTTGTCCCGCATCGAGGTCTGCGCCAGGGACTCACCGGTGCGCTCGCACAGCATGCGCGCCTCGTAGTCGTTGACGGCGACCCATCGCGCCAGGCCGAGCATCTCGCGATGCTCCGCGCCGTCGAACTGCGGCAGCTGCTGGCCCGGGTCGAAGATGAAGGGGATGCCCTCGGCATGCATCTGGCGCGCATGCTGCGCCATCGCGTCGCGGCCGTCGGGGGCGATGATGCCGATGGCCAGGTCGGGCCGCTGCGCGCGCGACGGCACGCGGGCGTTGTGCGCCAGGCTCATCGCGCCCGGATGGAAGGCGGTGATCTGGTTGTTGTCCTGGTCCGTGATGATCATGCACTGCGCGGTGTGGTGGTCCGGCTCGCGCAGCACCACCGACGTGTCGATGCCCAGGGCGTGCAGCCGCGCGAGGTAGGCGTCGCCGTCGGTGCCGAGCGCGGCCAGGATCACGGGCTCGCCGCCCATCATCTTCAGGGTGTAGGCGATGTTTCCCGCACAGCCGCCCCACTCGCGCCGCAGCGTGGGCACCAGGAAGGACACGTTCAGGATGTGCACCTGCTCGGGCAGGATCTGCTGGGCGAAGCGCCCCGGGAAGTTGGTGATCGTGTCGAAGGCAAGAGAACCGCAGATCAGTGCAGGCATGGAGCAGGGGCTTTCAAGGGTAGAAGAGTTCGACCGTGTAGCCGGCCACGCGCGTGTCGCCGAGGTCCAGCACGGCCAGGGCCGTCCAGTCCTCGCCCGGGGCCAGGCGTTGAGGTGACGGGCCGCCGAAGTCGGACACCCGCAGCACGCGCCGAGCCACGACGTCGCCACGCAGGTCGGTCAGGGTCAGGTCGAGTGCCGGCGTGAGCACCGGGGTGGTGGCGCGATTGCGCAGGGCCACCTGCAGACGGTAGAGCGGGGCGCCCTCGACGCGGGTCAGGCCGCTGCTTTCGACGACCAGCGCCTCCAGCACCCGGGGCGCGTCGATCTCGCAGCCGAGCAGGGCGCAGGCCGACTGCAGCAGCGGCGCGGCGGCCGGCCAGCGCGCCGCCAGTTCGTCGCGCTGATGCACGGCCACCTGCGTGCCCAGGATCAGCGCGAGCAGCAGGGCCAGCACCGCCAGCGCGCGGCGCACACGCGGACGCTGCCACTGGGCCGCCCGTGCCTCCTCGCGCAGGAAGCTCGGCGCCGGCTCGGCCGGCACGTCGGTCAGCGCCAGCGCCTCGTCGGGCACCTGGCTGTCGACCAGGTCGAGCGAGTAGCCGCTGGCGGGGGACGACTTCGCGAACGAGGACTCCACCCTCGAGTCGGCCTGGGTGTCGATGGCGGTGATGGTGGAGTCGTGCTCGCCCTCGTTGCGCGACGCGGGGCCGGCGGCCGGGGCGTCAACGTCGAAGTCGACCTCGATCGGTGCGGAACCTGGCGTCACCGCTTCCGGCTCCGGGTCGGCCAGGTCGGCCGGACGCGGGTCGAACGCCGCGGCGGCGGCCGCAGCCGGCGGCGCCAGGGAGGCCGGCGAGGCCTGCGCAGCGGATGGCGATGGCAGCGGCGCCGCGGCCTCGCGTCCCAGCGGCATCGGCCCCGAGCTGCCTTCGAGGTCGAACAGGCCTTCCAGTGCGTTGAACACCTCGCCGCAGCGGCCGCAGCGCACCCAGCCCTCGGACACCTTGAGCTGGTCCTGCACCACGCGGAACACGGTTCCGCAGGCGTTGCAGCGGGTGGCCAGGCTCATGCGCGGCGTCCGGCGCGGCCGGTCATCAGGATCCAGCCGTCCTCGCGGTCCGACACGTCGAGCCGGCACCAGGGCTCGTATGCGGCGCGGATCTCGTCGGCCTGCCGCTCGAGGATGCCGGCCAGCACCAGCGGTGCGCCGTCGGCGAGGTGGCCGGCCAGCAGCGGGGCCAGCAGCTTGAGCGGCTGCGCCAGGATGTTGGCCAGCACCAGGTCGTAGCGGCCGGCGGCGCGGTCGGGCAGTCCGGCCTGCAGCGTCACGCCATTGGCCTGCGCATTGGCCCGCGTCGCCTCCACCGCGGCCGTGTCGATGTCCACCGCGTCGATGGCCTGCGCCCCGTGCAGCGCGGCACCGATCGCCAGGATGCCCGAGCCGCAGCCGTAGTCGAGCACGCGCGGCCACGGGGCCGCGTGGGCCGCGATCCAGCGCAGGCACATGCGCGTGGTGGGGTGCGTGCCGGTGCCGAAGGCCAGCCCCGGGTCGAGGCGGATCACGCGCTCGGCCGCCGCGGGCGCCTCGTGCCAGCTCGGCACGATCCAGAACGTGGGCGTCACCGGCACCGGCGCGAACTGGGCCTGCGTCACGCGCACCCAGTCCTCGTCCGGCACGGGCTGCAGCGCACCCACCTGCACGCCGGCGGCCCAGTCCTGGGCCAGCAGCAGCGTTGCGGCCTCGGTGGCGGTGGCCTCGTCGGCGAAGAGGGCGCGCACGGTGGAGCGCTGCCACGCGCCGCGCGGCGCCGGCAGGCCCGGCTCGCCGAAGAGGGCCTGCTCGGCGTCGCTGTCGGCGTCGGCGTCTTCCACCGACACCGACAGGGCGCCCAGCTCGTCGCCCAGCGCGTCGCTGACCGGCTCGACCAGGGACTCGCCCACGCGCAACACGAGCTCGTGCATCAGCGCCCCCGCATCACCTCTTGTGCTGCGCCATCCACCCTTCGAGGTAGTGGATGTTGGTGCCGCCCTCGACGAACTTGGCGTCCACCATCAGCTCGCGGTGCAGCGGGATGTTGGTCTGGATGCCCTCGACCACGGTCTCCGACAGCGCGGTGCGCATGCGCGCCAGCGCCTGGTCGCGGGTGTCGGCGTGGACGATGATCTTGCCGATCATCGAGTCGTAGTTCGGCGGCACGAAGTAGTTGGTGTAGGCGTGCGAGTCCACGCGCACGCCGGGGCCGCCCGGCGGGTGCCACATCGTGATGCGGCCCGGCGACGGGGTGAACTTGTACGGGTCCTCGGCGTTGATGCGGCACTCGATCGCGTGCCCGCGCATCTGGATCTGGCGCTGGGTGAAGGGCAGCTTCTCGCCCGCGGCCACGCGGATCTGCGACTGCACGATGTCGATGCCCGTCACCAGCTCGGTGACCGGGTGCTCCACCTGCACGCGCGTGTTCATCTCGATGAAGTAGAACTCGCCGTTCTCGTACAGGAACTCGAAGGTGCCCGCACCGCGGTAGCCGATCTTCTTGCAGGCGGCGGCGCAGCGGTCGCCCACGCGCTCGATCACGCGGCGCGGGATGCCCGGCGCCGGCGCCTCCTCGATGATCTTCTGGTGCCGCCGCTGCATCGAGCAGTCGCGTTCGCCCAGCCAGACCGCGTTCTTGTGCTCGTCGGCCAGCACCTGGATCTCCACGTGGCGCGGGTTCTCCAGGAACTTCTCCATGTAGACGGCCGCGTTGCCGAAGGCCGCACCGGCCTCGGATCGCGTGGTCTGCACGGCGTGCAGCAGCGCCGCCTCGGTGTGCACCACGCGCATGCCGCGCCCGCCGCCGCCGCCGGCCGCCTTGATGATCACCGGGTAGCCGATGCCGCGGGCGATGCGCACGATCTCCTTCGGGTCCTCGGGCAGGGCGCCCTCGGAGCCGGGCACGCAGGGCACGCCGGACTTGATCATCGCCTGCTTGGCCGAGACCTTGTCGCCCATGATGCGGATCGACTCGGGCGTGGGGCCGATGAAGACGAATCCGCTGCGCTCCACGCGCTCGGCGAAGTCGGCGTTCTCGCTGAGGAAGCCGTAGCCGGGATGGATGGCCTCGGCGTCGGTCACCTCCGCGGTGGAGATGATGGCCGGCATGTTGAGGTAGCTCTGCGCCGACGGGGCCGGGCCGATGCACACCGCTTCGTCGGCCAGCTTCACGTACTTGGCGTCGCGGTCGGCCTCGGAATAGACCACCACCGACTTGACGCCCATCTCGCGGCAGGCGCGCTGGATGCGCAGCGCGATCTCGCCGCGGTTCGCGATAAGGATCTTCTTGAACATGGGTCGGGCCGCCGGGTCAGCCGCGGCGGTCGATCATGAACAGGGGCTGGCCGAACTCGACCGCCTGGCCGTTCTCGACCAGGATCTTGGTGATGGTGCCGCTCTCGTCGGCCTCGATCTCGTTCATGATCTTCATGGCCTCGATGATGCACAGCGCCTCGCCGGCCTTGACCGTCTGGCCCACCTCGGCCAGCGGCTTGGCGCCCGGGCTGGCCGAGCGGTAGAAGGTGCCCACCATCGGCGACTTCACGACATGGCCGTCGTCGGCGGCCGCCGCAGGGGCCTCGCCGGCGGGCGCCGGGGCCGCGTCGGCCGGCCGGCTGGCGGCCGGAGCCGCGGCCACCGGGGCGGCCATCACCACCGGGGCGGCCATCGGCACGGCGGCGCCAGGCACCGCCTTGACGATGCGCACCTTGCCGTCGGCTTCGGTGATCTCCAGTTCGGAAATGTTGGACTCCGACACGAGGTCGACCAGGGTCTTGAGCTTTCGCAGGTCCATCGATAGTTCTCCGTGGGGTCTGACGCCCCGATTCCGCCCTCCGGCGGCCAACGTGGATCGGACGAACGGCCCCCGCAGGGGCCGCGGACCACCCGGGAGCGGGCGGCGAAGGCCCGCACTCTAAGCGATTTAGCGGACGATCGCGTCGATTTCAGGCACTTTGGGCTACTGAATAGCCTGGGCCCAGGCACTGAGCTGCTCGTACTGGGTCTCGCCCATGTGGCGGTGGACCACGGCACCGGCACGGTTGAACACCACCGTGAAGGGCAGTCCGCCGCTCAGGTTGCCCAGGGTCCGGGACAGTTCCACCCCCGGAAAGCCCGTCACGGCGATCTTGAAGGCCACCGGCGTGGCGGCCAGGAACTTCTGCACCGCCGCGGTGTTGTCGGCGGCGATTCCGAGCACTTGCCAGCCGCGGCCCTGAAAATCGCGGTAGAAGCGATCAATTGCCGGCATTTCACGGACGCAGGGCGGGCACCAGGTGGCCCAGAAGTTGATCACCAGCGGCTGGCCGCGCAGGCTGGCCAGGGCCAGGCGGCCACCGTCCGGGGTCTCCAGTTCCAGGCCCCAGAGGTCCGGGCCGCGGTCCAGCCGGCCCGAGCGCCAGGCCCAGGTGCCGAGTCCGGCCGCGGCGGCGCCCACGCCCGCGGCGGCCGCAATCCAGGTGCGTCGATTCATCGTGAGGTCTCCTCGGTACCGTCCGCGGCGGCCAGGCGGTCCTGCAGGGCGCGCAGGTCGCCGCGCCAGGTGCGCCCGCCGGCGTCCGGCTTGAGGGCGCCGCGCAGGTCGTCGTGGTCGCGCACCGACAGGTGGATCGTGACCCGCCCGCCCAGTTCGGGCGCCCGGTCGTCCAGCGTCAGCACGGTCATGGGTTCGCCACGCCGGCCGGCACGGCCGTCGTCGCTGGCGTCGTAGGCGACGCCGAGGTTGATCAGCGCGATCTCCGGCGACTTGATGTCGTCGGCGAACAGGTCCAGGTGCACCGCCGACAGCCGGGTGGCGGTGCCGCGCCAGACGGCGCCGGTGACATGCGGGCGGAACGCGGCCAGCCGCTCCATCCAGCGCAGCGCCACCTGGCGCAGCGCGGCCAGCTCCTGGGGCTGGGTGTCGGCATGGAACAGCGCCAGGTGCGATCGCACCTCGTCCTCGACCGCCTCATTGCTCGGCATCTCCGGCCGAGCGCCGCCGCGCGCCGGCGGCAGCGCCCGGGCGGCCTTGCGCTTGGCCTCGCCGTATTCCAGGCCCTCTTCCACCACCAGCCGCGCGGCAATCGCGGCGATCTCCGCCGTGGCGGCGTTCACGGCAGCTCCACGTCGCCCATGCGGGCCATCACCGTGCCCGCGCGCGACGCCAGGTAGCCGGAGCCCATGCGCTTCTCGAACCGCTTGGGCGCCGGCAGCATCACGGCCAGCCGCGCCGCCGGCCCGGGCCCGAGCTGGGCCGCGTCGACGCGGAAGTAGTGGCGCGCCGCGGCCTGCGCGCCGAACAGGCCTTCGCCCCACTCCACGTTGTTGAGATAGATCTCCAGGATGCGCCGCTTGGACAGGCAGGCCTCCAGGGCGAACGTCAGCACGAACTCCTGGGCCTTGCGCGGCAGCGTGCGCTCGCCCGACAGCAGCAGGTTCTTGGCCAGCTGCTGCGTGATGGTGGAGCCGCCCACCACCTTGGGCTGCACCTTCGGTGCGGCGTTCGGCGCCGGTGCCGCGGCCGAGCCACTGCGCCGGGCCGACTGCTTCTCGATCTGCGCGTTGCGCCGCTCGGCCGCGACCTCGGCGCGCTGGTTGCGCTCCCAGGCCTTCTCGATCGCGTCCCAGTCCACGCCGGCATGGTCGGTGAAGGTGGCGTCTTCGCTCGCGATCACCGCGCGCTTGAGCTGGGCCGAGATGCGGTCGTCGTCCACCCACTGCTGGGCCCAGCGGATGCGGCCGGTCTCCACCAGCAGGCGCCACGCCTCGCTGCGCTGGAAGGTGGTGGACTGCGGGTCCACCACGGCCATCAGCGCGATGCGCGCCACGAAGTACACCTGCAGCGCCAGGCCGGCCAGCAGCACCAGCGCGGCCAGGCGGCCGACATGCGCGGCGGCACCGGCCATGCGGCTCATCGCGTGCCCTGGCCGAGCTGCGTCGTCTCCAGGCCCTCGTCGCGCGTGAAGCGGAAGCGCGAGGTGACGACGATCTGGTCGGTCTGGCGCCGCATCTCGGCGGTGAAGTTGCCGAAGGGGGCCGCGGCACGCACGATGGCCACGGCGCGGCGGTCCAGCACGCGCGAATTGGAGGTGCGCACGATGTCGGCCTCGATCACGCGGCCGGCGGCGTCCACCGTGATGTTCATCGTCAGCTCGCCGTAGAGCTTGCGGCCCTGGAACTCGGGGAAGTCGCGCGTGCCGCGCTCCTCGATGCGCCGGCGCAGCGCGTCGTAGTAGATGGCGTAGTCGGCCTCGCGCGTGGCCGGGCTGATGTAGCGCTTCTTCGGGCGCGCGTTCTCCTCGTTGACGCGCTTCTCGATCTCGGCGAGGTAGCGCAGCAGCTGGCGCCGCTTGTCCTCGCGCTGCTTCGCCTCGGGGTCGTTGGGGTCGCGCGCCGGGTCGGGCGGCGGCAGCAGTGCGATCTCGCGCCGGATCTGGGCCAGCAGCTGCTGCTGCTCCTCCTGCAGCTTCTCGATCTGGCGCCGGGCTTCCTCCAGCGAGTCGCCGACCTCCACCGTGGGTGCGGGCGGCAGCGGCGACGTCGCGCGGCCGGTGGCGGCCTCGCCGCCGCCGGCGAGGTTGGCCTGCGCGATGGCCTGCGCCACCTCGGGCCGCTCCATCGACTTCGCGTTGACCAGCACCACCTCCAGCGGCGTGTCCTGGAAGATGCGGTTGAAGCGCTCGGGGTCGACGAAGCGGATCGTCAGCAGGAACGCATGGATCACGATCGACACGCCGATGGCCCAGTGCAGCGGCGTCATGCGCCAGCGCTGGCGCGCGCGCTTGATCGCGCGCTGCGTCAGGATGCTGGTGTTGACGTAGTCGCGGCGCGGCATGGGGCTCAGGCGGCGTGGTCGGGCGCGGGCGTCGCCGGTTCGGCCGCCGCGTCGTCGATGTCGATGGCCAGGGCCAGCGGCGCGGCCAGTTCGTCGGCGCCGTCCTCGGCGTCGGCCTCGTCGGCAGGCTGGGCCGGCGCGGCGTCAAGCCGCGCCACCAGCGTGGCATGCACGTCCAGCGTCAGCGGGTCGGTGCCGGTGATGCGCACCCGCACGCGCGAGCCGCGCGCCAGCGGCTCGCAGCCGAGCGCGCGCAGCACCAGCGGCAGGGTCTCGGCGCGCACCAGGCCGTCCTTCATGACGCTGGCGTCGAGCTCGCCGATGCCCTGCTGGCCGAGGTGGACGATGGTCCAGTAGCGCTCGACCGCATGCTGGAAGTCGGCATAGGCGGCATAGGCGGCGTCGAAGCCCGAGATGATCGAGAACAGCGTCGCGTCCTTGGGCTTGAACGGCGCGGCCAGCGCGGCGGTGCGGCCGTGGCGGGCGCACGCGATGATCTGCCACTGGTTGACCAGGTCCACATAGCGCCGCAGCGGCGACGTGGACCAGGCGTACTGCGGCACGCCCATGCCGGCGTGCGGCAGCGGCTTGACGCCCATGCGCACCTTGATGCCCGGCGCCAGGCCGGCCTGGCTGCGGTAGATGGCCGGCACGCCGTGCTCGGCCAGCCAGCCGCCCCAGGTGCTGTTGGCCAGGATCATCGCCTCGGACACGATCAGGTCCAGCGGCGCGCCGCGGCGGCGCTCGCTGATCGTCACGCGTTCGTCGCCGCGCGGCTCGCCGTCGTGGCCCGGCTCGCGCTCGAGGCGGAAGCTGTAGTCCGGCCGGTTGAAGTTCTCGGGCTTGCCGCGCGCCACCTCGCGCCGCGCCTTGAGCGCGCGCGCCAGCCGGTGCAGAAAGGCCAGCTCGCTGGCGAAGGGGTAGTCGGCCGCGGCCTCGCCGGCCAGCGAGGCCTCGGTCACCACGGCGTCGAGCCGGTCGTGGCGCAGGTTGGCGGCGATCGGCACGAGTTCGAGCCGGGTCTCGTGGCCGCGCACGTCGAACGTGGCCTCGTCGAGCGTGACGTACAGGCTCACGGCCGGGCAGTCGCGCCCTTCCACCAGCGTGTAGGCCTGCACCACCGCGTCCGGCAGCATGGTGAGCTTCCAGCCCGGCATGTACACGGTGGACAGGCGGTGCGAGGCCACCGCGTCCAGCGGCGAGCCCGGCGCCAGCGCCAGCCCCGGCGCGGCGATGTGGATGCCCAGCACCACGGTGCCGCTGCCCAGCCCCTGCACCGACAGCGCGTCGTCGATCTCGGTGGTGGCGGAATCGTCGATGGAGAAGGCCTGCACCGCGGCGCGCGGCAGCGCCTCGGCCACGGCCGGCGCCTCCAGCCCGGCGGGAAAGCCGGTGCCCTTGGGGAAGTGCTCGAACAGGAAGCGGCGCCAGTGGAACTGGTAGGCGCTGTCGATCGCGCCGGCGGCCTTGAGCAGGTCCAGCGGCGCGCGCTGGGCGCGCCTGGCCGCCTCGACCACGGCCTTGTACTCGGGCGTGTTCTTGTCGGGCTTGAACAGGATGCGGTAGATCTGCTCGCGCACCGGCGGCGGGCAACGGCCGGCGGCCAGCTCCGTCGCCCAGGCCTCGATCTGCGCGGCGACCTGCTTCTTGCGCTCGATGGCCAGCAGCGCGGCCTTGACGATCTCCTCGGGCGCCTTGCGGAACTGCCCCTTGCCCACGCGCCGGAAGTAGTGCGGCGCCTCGAACAGTCGGAACAGCGCGGCGGCCTGCTTCTCGACGCCGGCCTTGGCGTCGAAGTAGTCGCGCGCCAGGTCGGCGAAGCCGAAGTCGGCGTCGGGGGCGAAGGTCCAGGCCAGGTCCAGGTCGATGTCGGCGGCGAGCGCCTGCGCCCGGCTGATCAGCTCGGCCGGCGCCGGCTGGTCGAACTTGAGCAGCACGTTGGCGGCCTTCACCTTGACGCGCTTGCCCGACTCCATCTCGACCTGCATCGAGGCGTCGGACTCGGACATCACGCGGCCGGCGTGGAACTTGCCGGCGTCGTCGAACAGGGCGTACATCACGGCGCGATTGTCGTGCAGCGGCTCGTCGCGCCCGGGCCGATCAGGCCGAGAAAGCTCAGGATGTGCGGCAGTTCGTCATCGAAGTGGGTCAGGGCATGGTCGCCGCCGTCGAGCAGGCGCATCGGCGAGCTGTCGTAGCGGGCGCTCATCTCGCGCCAGTCCAGCACCTCGTCGCCCTTGGCGATCACCGGCAGGTAGCGCTCCGGGTGCGTCACTTCGCGCGGCGTCAGAACGCGCAGCTGGGTCACGTACTCGGGCTTGAAGTAGAAGTGGTCGTCCGGGTCGTGGAAGGAGGTCAGGTCGCCGATGTAGCCGGCCAGGTCGCGCGCCGGATTGACGGCCGGGTTGAGCAGCACGGCGCGGCAGCCCACGCGCTCGGCCACCACCGTGGCGTAGAAGCCGCCGAGCGAGCTGCCGATGACGCCCATGCGCTCGGCGGGCCAGCGGCCGATCTCGGCGAACACGAGTTCCATCGCCTCGCGCGGCGACGGCGGCAGCTGCGGACACCACCAATGCACGTCGGGCCGGTTGCGCGCCAGCCAGTCGGCCATGAAGCGCGCCTTGAACGACATCGGCGACGACCGGAAGCCGTGCAGGTACAGCAGGTGGCTGATGCCGGTGCTCATCCGAACTTCGCCTTCAGGCCGGCCACGATGCGGCCGTGGATGCCGCCGAAGCTGCCGTTGCTCATGCACAGCACGTGGTCGCCCGGCCGCGCGGCGTCGACCACCGCGGCGGCCAGCGCGTCGACCTTGTCGGCCACCAGCGCCTGCGGCCCCATCGGCGCCAGCGCCTCGCGCGCGTCCCAGCCATAGTTGCCCTGCAGGCAGAACGACAGGTCCGCGTCCTCCAGGGCCCAGGGCAGCTGGGCCTTCATGGTGCCGAGCTTCATGGTGTTGGAGCGCGGCTCGAACACCGCGAGCACCCGCGCCAGCCCCACGCGCTGGCGCAGCCCGCCCACGGTGGCGCGGATCGCGGTGGGGTGGTGCGCGAAGTCGTCGTACACCGTGACGCCGCCGACCTCGCCCACGCGCTCCATGCGCCGGCGCGCGTTCTCGAAGCGGCCCAGCGCCGCGGCCGCAGCCTGCGGCGCCACGCCCACATGCTCGGCCGCGCCGATGGCCGCCAGCGCATTGAGCTGGTTGTATTCGCCCTGCAGCGCCCATTCCACCCGGCCGATCTTGAGGCTGCCGCGCAGCACGTCGAAGGCCTGCGGCTCGCCGCGCGCGCGCAGTGCGCCGGGCTCCTCGCGCAGCGTGCCGAAGCGCAGCACCTCGCTCCAGCAGCCGCGCGCCAGCACGCGCTGCAGCGCCTCGTCGCGCGCGTTCACCACCAGGCGGCCGCTGGCCGGCACGGTGCGCACGAGGTGATGGAACTGGGTCTCGATGGCCGCCAGGTCCGGGAAGATGTCGGCGTGGTCCATCTCCAGGTTGTTCAGCACCGCGGTGCGCGGCCGGTAGTGGACGAACTTGCTGCGCTTGTCGAACAGCGCCGTGTCGTACTCGTCGGCCTCGATCACGAAGCAGCGGCCGCTGCCCAGGCGCGCGGAGATGCCGAAGTTCAATGGCACGCCGCCGATCAGGAAGCCGGGCGCGAGGCCCGCGCAGTCGAGGATCCACGCCAGCATCGACGACGTGGTGGTCTTGCCGTGCGTGCCCGCCACCGCCAGCACGTGGCGCCCGCGCAGCACGTGGTCGTGCAGCCACTGCGGGCCGCTGGTGTAGTCGGCACCGGCGTCGAGCAGGGCCTCGAACAGCGGGAAGTCCTGGGCCCGGGCCCGCGTGACCACGTTGCCGATCACGAACATGTCCGGCTCCAGCTTCATCTGGTCGGCGCCGTAGCCCTCGATCAGCTCGATGCCGAGCGCGCGCAGCTGGTCGCTCATCGGCGGGTACACGTTGGCGTCGCAGCCGGTGACCCGGTGGCCGGCCTCGCGCGCGATCGCCGCGAGGCCGCCCATGAAGGTGCCGCAGATGCCCAGGATATGGATGTGCATCGAACGATTCTAGGAGCCGGCGCCGCGCTTTCCGGGGCCCCCTGCAAGGCGCTGCTATCGTCGCCCCCATGGGCTTCACGCCTGCTTACAACCCCTTTGCCTGGCTGGCCGAACACGCCTGGGCCTATCCCGCGCTGGAAGTCGTGCACATCGCCGGCATCGCGCTGCTGGTGGGCAACCTCGTCGCGTTCGAGCTGCGCGTCTGGGGTGCCGCGCCGGAGCTGCCCGTGCAGGCGCTGGCACGCCTGTCGCTCGGCCTCGCACTGGCGGGCTTCGGCGTCGTGGCGCTGTCGGGCCTGCTGATGTTCGCCAGCCAGCCCGCCGACCTGATCGCCAACCGCGCCTTCGTGCTGAAGGTCGGCCTCGTGATGCTGGCCGGCCTCAACGCGGCGGCGTTCCACGCGCGCGGCGGGCTGCGCCGGCTCGACGCCTGGGCCCGGGCCCAGACCCTCGTGTCGCTGGGGCTTTGGCTCGCGGCGATGATCTGCGGGCGCTGGATCGCCTACCTGTAGGAGCACCTCCCATGCAACGTCGTCTGATCGTCCTGGCCGCCGCCTCGCTGCCGCTGGCCGCCCGCGCCCATCACGGCTGGAGCAGCTTCGACCAGGGGCGCCCGCTGTTCCTGTCCGGCAAGGCGGCCAACGTGGCCTGGCGCAATCCGCATGCCGAGCTGGACCTCGACCTGGACGCCGACCTGAAGCTGCCGGCCGACCTGGCGCAGCGCAGGCTGCCGGCGCAGTCGGCGTCGGTGGACGGCCCCGGCCTGCTCAAGGCGGCCCAGCTGCCCACGCGAAAGGACCGCCGCTGGCACATCGAGCTGGCGCCGCTGTCGCGCATGGAAGCCTGGAAGGTGGTGCCGATCCGCAACGGCGACGCGGTGCAGGTGCTGGGCTTCACCTTCACCGGCGAGAAGGGCGAGGCCCTGCTGCGGGTGGAGTACCTGTGGGCCGGCGGCCTGACGGCCGGCCTGCGCTCGTCGCCCGCCTGAGCGGGCCCATCGGCCGGGCCCGGCGCCGCCACCGGCGGCGCGGCGGGCCTCAGCGCAGCGTGGCGAAGGCCTCGCGCGCCGCGCTCAGCGTGGCGTCGATGTCGGCCGCGGTGTGCGCGGCGCTGACGAAGCCGGCCTCGTACAGCGCCGGCGCCAGGTACACGCCGCGCTCGAGCATGGCGTGGAAGAAGCGGTTGAAGCGCTCCTTGTCGGTGGCCATCACGGCGGCGTAGTGCTGCGGCAGCGTGTCGGCGAAGAAGAAGCCGAACATGCCGCCCTCGCAGTCGCCCGCCAGCGGCACGCCGGCCGCGCGCGCCTCGCGCTCCAGGCCGTCGACCAGCGAGCGCGTGCGCGCGCCCAGCGCCTCGAAGAAGCCGGGGCGCGAGATCTCGCGCAGCGTGGCCAGGCCGCAGGCAGTGGCCACCGGGTTGCCCGACAGCGTGCCGGCCTGGTACACCGGCCCGAGCGGGGCGAGCTGGCTCATCACGTCGCGCGTGCCGCCGAAGGCCGCCAGCGGCATGCCGCCGCCGATGACCTTGCCGAACACGCTGAGGTCGGGCTTGAAGCCGGGGATCAGGCGGGCGTAGTGCGCCTGCGCGCTACCCAGGCCGACGCGGAAACCCGTCATCACCTCGTCGAACACCAGCAGCGCGCCGTGCTTGGTGCACAGCTCGCGCAGACGGGTCATGAAGGGCACGCTGGCGCGCACGAAGTTCATGTTGCCGGCGATCGGCTCGATCATCACGCAGGCCAGCTCGGCGCCGTGCGCGTCGAACACGGCCTCCAGCGCGGCCACGTCGTTGTAGGGCAGCACCGTGGTGTGCTGCACCACCTCCGGCGGCACGCCGGCCGACGTGGGATGGCCGAAGGTGGCCAGTCCCGAGCCGGCCTTGACCAGCAGCGCGTCGGCATGGCCGTGGTAGCAGCCCTCGAACTTGACGATGCGCGCGCGGCCGGTGGCGCCGCGCGCCAGGCGCAGCGCGCTCATCCCGGCCTCCGTGCCGCTGGACACCAGCCGCACCTGCTCCATGCTGGGCACGTGCGCCAGGATCGCCTCGGCCAGTTCCACCTCGCGCTCGGTCGGCGCGCCGAAGGACAGGCCCTCGACGGCGGCGCGCTGCACCGCGTCGAGCACCGCCGGGTGCCCATGGCCGAGGATCATCGGGCCCCAGGAGCCGATGTAGTCGATGTAGCGGCGGCCCTCGGCGTCCCACATGTACGGGCCCTGGGCGCGGGCGATGAAGCGCGGCGTGCCGCCGACGGCGCGGAACGCACGCACCGGCGAATTGACGCCGCCGGGGATCACGCGCTGGGCGCGCTCGAACAGGCCGGCGTTGGTCTTGGGCTCAGTGGACACGGCGCGAGGCTCCAGGGGGAAGGTTGTCGTCGGGGCCGCCCTCGGCGTCGGGGCCGGCTTCGCCGGGCAGGGCGCCGTCGCCGTCCTCCGCGGGCGGCAGCGCCCAGAAGAAGCGGTCGGGCACCACGTTGCCCATGCCGGGGCGGAAGCCCGCGTCCAGGCTCTGGTCGAGGAACTGCAGCGCCTCGCCGACCGCCGCCGACAGCTCGGCGCCGGAGGCCAGCAGGGCCGCCAGCGCGGCCGACAGCGTGTCGCCCGCGCCGACGAAGCCGGCCTCGAACAGCTCGAACTTCTCGCCGGTGATGGCGCCCTGCGGCGAGGCCAGCACGTTGTCGATCCACTGGTCCTTGCCCTTGGCCGGCAGCATCACGCCGGTGACCAGCACGAAGCGCGCGCCGCGCTCGCCCGCGGCCACGGCCAGCTCGCGAGCCGACGGCGAGCGTTCGCTGTCCCACTCGGGCAGCAGCACGTCGGTCAGGGTCTTGTGGTTGCCCACCACCACCTCGGCCGCGGGCAGGATCAGCTCGCGCCAGGCTTCCAGATAGGGCTGCAGCTCGTCCTCGTCGATCCAGCCGAGGTTGGGCATGTAGGCCACCAGCGGCACGTCGGGGTAGTCGGACAGGATCTCGGCCACCGCCGCCACGTTGTCGGCGTTGCCCAGGAAGCCGACCTTCCACGCCGCCAGGGTCACGTCCTCGAGGATCGTGCGGGCCTGCTCGACCACCACGTCGGGCTCGAGCGGATGCTGGTCGAACACCTCGGCGGTGTCGCGCAGCACCACGCTGGTGATCACCGGCAGGGCATGGGCGCCCATGGCCGCGATCGTGGCCACGTCGCCGGCGCTGCCGCCGGCGCCGCAGGCGTCGCTGGCATTGAAGGTCATCACGCACGCGGGCGCGGGCGGCTCCTCGGCGGGGGCTTCGGTGAGGTCGGACGCTGTGGGATCGGAAGTCATGGCGGCGTCGTCCGGCGCGGCGAAAGGGGCTGAAAAGCACCCCGCGGCAGGTCGTCGGAGACCTCCAGCGGAATGTGAAGAAAGTTGCGTAAGGGCCTACAAACGCTTGAGTTTCGCTCGAAAGCGATGAATACAATCGCCTCCCATTGTAGTGACCGACACCTGCTCGTGAGTGAACCTTCGCGTACCTGGATGTGCCTGATCTGCGGCTGGATCTACGACGAGGCCGCCGGCGATCCGGACCATGGCCTGGCCCCCGGAACGGCCTGGGCCGACGTGCCCATGAACTGGACCTGTCCGGAGTGCGGCGCGCGCAAGGAAGACTTCGAGATGGTCCAGCTTTGACCGAGCCCGCCAGCCGACGCGCCCCGAGCGTCCGAGGAGTCTCCTTGTGAATGCAAGTCCCGAAGCGTCCGCGGCCGCCCCGACCCAGACCGGGGTCAAGGTGCTGGTGATCGACGACAGCAACACCATCCGCCGCAGCGCCGAGATCTTCCTGGCCCAGGGCGGCCACCAGGTCGTGCTGGCCGAGGACGGCTTCGATGCGCTGGCCAAGGTCAACGACCACGTGCCCGAGCTGATCTTCTGCGACATCCTGATGCCGCGCCTGGACGGCTACCAGACCTGCGCCATCATCAAGCGCAACCCGCGCTTCGCGCATGTGCCGGTGATCATGCTGTCGTCCAAGGACGGCCTTTTCGACAAGGCACGCGGCCGAATGGTCGGCTCCGAGGACTACCTCACGAAACCCTTCACCAAGGAACAGCTGCTCAGGGCCGTGCAGCAGTTCAGTCGCGGTTGAATGCGGTCTGCCTGATTTGTTGAATGCGAGAGGCGAAGATGGCCATCCAGAAGATCCTCCTGGTCGACGACTCGAAGACCGAGCTGCACCACCTGACCGACGTGCTGACCAAGCGCGGCTATGCCGTGCGCACCGCCGAGAACGGCGAGGACGCGATGCGGCGCCTGTCCGAGGACAAGCCCGACCTGATCCTGATGGACGTGGTGATGCCGGGCCAGAACGGTTTCCAGCTCACGCGCTCGATCACGCGCGATCCGCGCTTCGCCGACGTGCCGGTGATCATGTGCACCAGCAAGGGCCTGGAGACCGACAAGGTCTGGGGCATGCGCCAGGGCGCGCGCGACTATGTGGTCAAGCCGGTCGACACCGACGAGCTGATCACCAAGATCAAGAACTTCGACTAGTGATGACCACCCCCGTTGCGGCTTCGCCGCTCCCCCTCGAGGGGGCGGCGCCGGCGGGCCGGCTGAGCCGGTCCCGCGGCGCCTGCTTGGCTGGGCTCGCTGTATGCGAGCGGGGGCTGTGCTATGGCTAACCGCGAGGCCCTTCGCGAGCTGCAGCAGCGGCTGGCCGAGCGCATGCAGGCGGCGCGCCGCGAGCAGCGCGGCC
The DNA here is from genome assembly GCF_057219775.1 of Aquabacterium sp. T101. Taxonomy (NCBI): domain Bacteria; kingdom Pseudomonadati; phylum Pseudomonadota; class Betaproteobacteria; order Burkholderiales; family Sphaerotilaceae; genus Aquabacterium; species Aquabacterium sp. T101. The sequence goes on along the minus strand of NZ_JBXVVZ010000002.1, from coordinate 341,146 downwards.
AGTCCTGGCTGGCCGTGGAATGCCGCGGGCAGGGCCTGCTGCTGCCGCTGGAGCAGGCGGGCGAGATCTTCCCGCCGGCTGCACTGATCCCGGTGCCGCACACGCGCGGCTGGTTCGTCGGCGTGGCCAACCTGCGCGGCGGCCTGCACGGCGTGGTGGACCTGGCGCGCTTCCTCGGCCTGCCCGAGCTGCCCGCCAACGAAGCCCTGCGCGAGCAGTCGCGCCTGGTGGCCTTCTCGCAGACCATGGGCCTGAACTGCGCCCTGCTGGTCGACCGGCTGGCCGGCCTGCGCAGCGCCGACAACCTGCGCGCCGACGGCGACGGGGACGACGCCGGGCGCCCGGCCTTCGCGCCCACGCGCTGGGTCGACGACTCGGGCCGCACCTGGCAGTCGCTCGACCTGGCCGCGCTGGCCCGCGACGAGCAGTTTCTCTCCATCGTGGCCTGACCTGGTGTCACGGCCGCATCCAGTACAGCACCTACGCCGATCCTCCAAGGGGGCATCATGAGTTTCCTCGACAAGTTCAAGAGCAAGGGCCGTGACGGCGGCAAGCGCGCCAACGACGACGACATCGGATCGATGTTCGACGAGGTCGTGCCGGTGCAGCCCGAGGACCTGGTGGTCGCCGGCGCCGGCGCCAACGGTGGCGTCACGCTCGACATGAACTCGCCCGGCTCGCCGCTGCCGACCACGCTGACCGGCGAGTCGTCGATCCTGTCCGAGGTGATGCCCTCCGAGGCCGGCGGCGACTACACAGAGACGCGCCTGCCCGGCGACGCCGAGGTGCCCGGCGGCAGCGGCCTGCCGCTGATCGGCCACCTGCCGCTGGCGCAGCAGCAACGCACGCTGTTCGGCGTCATTGCGCTGGGCGTCGTGGCCCTGCTGGCCGGCTCCTGGTTCGCGTTCACCGGTGCCAACCGGGGTGCGGCGCAGGTGGGTGCCACCGGTCAGGCGCTGATGCAGTCGCAGCGTCTGGCGAAGTCGGTGTCGCAGGCCCTGCTGGGCAGCGCCAGCGCCTTCGGCGAGGTGCGCGAGAGTTCCGAGGTGCTGGCGCGCAACGTGCGCGCCCTCAAGGACGGCGGTGAGGACGTCCCGCGTGCGCCGTTCGCGGCCCAGGGCGCGATCGAGCCGCTGATGCCGCTGATCGACCGCGCCGAGAAGAACGCCTCGATCGTGCTGGCGCAGCAGAAGACGCTGACGCAGGTGGGCCAGGCGCTGCGCGCCATCAACCGCCAGTCGTCGGAACTGCTGGAGACCGCCGAGACCGTGTCGTCGCTGAAGCTGCAGCAGGAAGCCGGCCCGGCCGAGCTGTCGGCGGTGGGCCAGCTGGTGATGCTGACGCAGCGCATCGGCAAGAGCGCCAACGAGTTCCTGACCACCGAGGGCGTGAGCCCCGAAGCCGTGTTCCTGCTCGGCAAGGACCTGAACTCCTTCCGCGAGATCGCCAACGGCCTGCTCAGCGGCAGCGCCGAGCTGCGCCTGGCGCCCGCGCGCGACGCGCAGACCAAGGAGCGCCTGCAGCAGCTGATCACGCAGTACGAGAAGACCCGCACCGACGCGAGCGCGATCCTGAACAACCTGCAGGGCCTGGTGGCCGCGCGGGAGGCGCAGTCGTCCGTGGTGGCCGATTCCGAGCCGCTGCGCCAGGGCCTCGAGGACGTGCAGGCCAAGCTCTCGGGCACCGGCCTGGGCGGCGGCAGCTGGTTCCTGCTGCTGCTGGGCGCCGCGTCGCTGGGCGTCGGCGGTCTGGGCTTCCTGAGGCTGTCCAGCGCCGACCAGAACCAGCGCATGCAGGTCGCCGAGGCACAGCGCCTTCAGGCCCAGCGGCAGGAGCAGGAGGCCAAGCGCGTCAACGACGCCAACCAGGCGGCCATTCTGCGGCTGATGAACGAACTGCAGACGGTGGCCGAAGGCGACCTGACGCAGACCGCCACCGTGACCGAGGACATCACCGGCGCCATTGCCGACTCCGTGAACTACACGGTGGAGGAGCTGCGCATGCTGGTGGAACAGGTGCAGGGCGCGGTGGGCCGGGTGACCGACACGACGCAGCAGGTGGAGTCCACATCGACCGAGCTGCTGGCCGCGTCCACCGAGCAGCTGCGCGAGATCCGCGAGACCGGCGAGTCGGTGCTGCAGATGGCCGGCCGAATCAACCAGGTGTCCTCGCAGGCGCAGCAGACGGCCTCGGTGGCGCGCCAGTCGCTGGCGGCGGCCGAGTCCGGACGCCAGGCGGTGCAGAACACGATCGGCGGCATGAACGCGATGCGCGACCAGATCCAGGACACCGCCAAGCGCATCAAGCGCCTGGGCGAGTCGTCGCAGGAGATCGGCGAAATCACGGAGCTGATCTCGGACATTACCGAGCAGACGAACGTGCTGGCCCTGAACGCCGCCATCCAGGCCGCGTCGGCCGGTGAAGCCGGCCGGGGCTTCTCGGTGGTGGCCGAGGAAGTGCAGCGGCTGGCCGAACGCTCCGCCGACGCGACGCGCCAGATCGCGGCGCTGGTGAAGGCGATTCAGACCGACACGCAGGACGCGGTGGCCGCCATGGAGCGTTCCACCCAGGGCGTGGTCGAGAGCACGCGGCTGTCCGACGCCGCCGGTAGCGCGCTGGGCGACATCGATCGCGTGACGCGACAGCTTGCCGACCTGATCGAACGCATCTCCCAGCAGGCGTCGCAGGAAGCGCAGTCGGCCAACGTGGTGGCCAACAACATCCAGCACATCTTCGCCGTGACCGAGCAGACCGGCGAGGGCACGCGCTCGACCGCCCAGATGGTGCGCGAGCTGTCCCGTACCGCCGAGGAACTGAAGGCCTCGGTGTCGCGGTTCAAGATTTCGTGAACACGACCACCCCCGTTGCGGCCTTTGGCCGCTCCCCCTCAAGGGGGCGTCGCCAGCGGGCCGGCGAAGCCGGACCCGCGGCGCCTGCTTGTTTGCGCGGCGGCGTTCTGCGCTAGCCCCACCTTCGAAGGCCCGCCATGGACCTCCTGCACGACACCGAGACGATCGAAGACCTGTCGGCACTGGCCTGGGTCCATGACGAGCTGCGCCGTTCGCTCGAGGCAGCGCACAAGGCGATGCGCCGCTACCTCAAGGAAGCGGAGGCGGTGGCCGACTCGGACACCGACGCGGTCGACCCGAGCGTGCTGCGCGGCGCGCGCGCCCAACTGCACCAGGGCGTGGGCGCACTGGAACTGGTGGGCCTGCCCACCGCGGCGCAGGTGCTGCGCGCCAGCGAGGCCGCGCTGCAGAAGCTGACCGGCCGGCCCGTCAAGCTCGACGCCGCCGCCGTGGACACGATCGAGCAGGCCTCGTTCGCGCTGCTCGACTACCTGGCCCGCCTGCTGGCGGGCAAGCCGGTGTCGCCGCTGGCGCTGTTCCCGCAGTACCGCGCGGTGCAGGAGCTGGCCGGCGCCGACCGGGTGCATCCGGCCGACCTGTGGCCGATCGACTGGCAGTGGCGCGACGTGCCGGGCGACGGCAGCGCGCCGCGCGCGCCCGACGCGGCGATGCGCGGCGAGGTCGAAGCCCAGACCCTGACGCTGATGCGCCAGGGCGGCGGGGCGCCCGCGCGCGCGCTGTCGGACCTGTTCGCGTCGCTCGCGGCGGGCAGCCCGCCGAAGCAGCGCCACCTGGCCACGCTGTGGCAGATCGCCGCGGCATTCTTCGAGGCGCAGGGCCAGAAGCTGCTGCAGCCGGACGTCTACAGCAAGCGCGTCGCGTCGCGCCTGCTGGCGCAGCTGCGCATGTCGGAACAGTCCGGCGCCGAGGCCGCCGCGGCCAACGAGGTGTCGCAGCGCCTGGCGCAGGACCTGCTGTTCTTCTGCTCGCAGGCCGCGTCGCCGGGCGACGGCCGCAAGGCGCCGCGCCTGGCCGCCGTGCGCCAGGCCTGGAACCTGGCACGCCGCGCGCCGGTGGACTACCTGTCCGCCTCGCTCGGCCGCCACGATCCGGCGTGGATCGTGCAGGCCCGCAAGCGTGTCCATGCGGCCAAGGAGAGCTGGGCCGCGGTGGCCGGTGGCGAGATGCATCGCCTGTCGACGCTGAACGAGCAGTTCCATCTCGTCGGCGAGTCGATCAAGAAGCTCTACCCGTCGGGCGAACGCCTGGCCAGCGCGCTGTCGGCCACGGCGGCGCACACGGTGCAGGCCGCTGCCGTGCCGGCGCCGGCCCTGGCCATGGAAGTGGCCACCGCCGTGCTGTACCTGGAGGCCTCGCTCGAGGACGCCGACTTCGACCATCCGACCCAGGCCGAGCGCGTGCAGCGCCTGGCCGAGCGCATCGACCGCGTGCGCGGCGGCGCCGAGCCGCAGCCGCTGGACGCGTGGATGGAGGACCTGTACCGCCGCGTGTCCGACCGCCAGACGATGGGCAGCGTGGTGCAGGAGCTCAAGGGCTCGCTGGCCGAGGTCGAGAAGGCGATCGACCAGTACTTCCGCGAACCGTCGCGTCGCGAGCTGCTGCACCCGGTGCCGGGCCAGCTCAATTCGATGCGCGGCGTGTTCTCGGTGCTGGGCATCGAGCAGGCCTCGCATGCGGTGGTGCGCATGCGCGACGACGTCGACATGCTCGCCGCGTCCACCAGCCCCGCGCCGGACGGTGCGGCGACGGACCGCCTGGCCAGCAACCTGGGCGCGCTGGGCTTCCTGATCGACATGCTCAACGTGCAGCCGGCGATGGCCAAGTCGCTGTTCGCCTTCGACGCGCGCACCGGCCAGCTGCGCGCCGTCGCGGCGGGTGGCAGCCATCGCGCGTCCGGCTTCGGCCACCTCGACGCGCAGGCCTCGCCGGTGGAGCCGCGTCTGATCGAGCAGGCCCAGTCGCTGGCCCTGGCCGCCGCGCACCCCGAGGTGCCGCTGGTGGAGGTGCGCCACGAACTGGAGCGACTGTCGCAGGAGGCGATGGTGGCGGACCAGCCCGAGCTGGCCGAGACCATGCACCAGGTCAAGAGCGCGTTCGACGTCGCCTCCAACGACGACGAGCGCAAGGCCGTGCGCGACGAGTTGGCGCAGGCCATGGCCGACTTCGTCCACACCTCGTCCGAGCCGGCCGCGCTCGACGAGTACCCGGCCACGCGCCCGATGCCGGTGCTGTCGGCCGCGCCCACGCCGGCCGGCCAGACCGGTCTCGAGGAAGACGCCGAGATGCGCGAGATCTTCCTCGAGGAAGCGCGCGAGGTGATCGACAACGCCAACCAGGCGCTGGCCTCGCTGGCCGGTGCCAGCGACGACCTGGGCGAGATGACCACGGTGCGGCGCGCCTTCCACACCCTCAAGGGCAGCTCCCGCATGGTCGGCCTGACCGACTTCGGCGAGGCCGGCTGGGCTTGCGAGCAGCTCTACAACTCGCGCCTGGCCGAGCAGCAGTCGGCTGATCCGGGCCTGATCGCGCTCACCCGCGACATCCTGACCTACCTGGCCGACTGGACGGAAGCCATCGGCGCGCGCCGCGACGGTGGCCACACGCACCGCGACGTGCAGCGCGCGATCGAGCAGTTCCGCCAGCAGGGTGCCCATGACGGCCTGCCGCTGCCCGGCAGCACGCCCGCGGCACGCCGCGGCGCCCCGTCGGCGATGCCGGCGCTGGAGTCGATCAGCCGCCCGATGTCGCTCGATGCGCTGCCCGACCTGCCCAGCGAGGCCGATCTCGACCTTGTGCCGGCCGCGCCGGCCGGTGCCGTGCTGCCGCTGGAGCAGATGCTGGCGGCCGACGAGGGCATGAGCTTCGAGCTCGACCTCGGCGAGGCCGCGGCCATGCCCACCGGCGGCCGCGACGCGCTGCAGGCGCTGGCCCTGCCTGAGCGCGAGGCCGACGCGCCGGCGCCCGACCTGTCTTCGGGGCTGATGTCGCTCGAGTTCGAGGAATCGATGCAGGCCCCGCCGGCACTCGAGCCGGCGCAGGTGCGCGGCCCGATGAGCTTCGCCGAGGCCCCGGCCGAATCGGAGCCCGCGGCCACACGCGCGCCGCAGCCGCAACCCGAGCCGGTGCCCGAGCCCGAGCCCGAAGCCTTCCGCCAGATCGGCCCGCTGCGCGTGCCGATCCCGCTGTTCAATATCTACCTCAACGAGGCCGACGAGCAGTCGCGCCGCCTGGGCACCGAGCTGGCCGAGTGGTCGCACGACGTGACGCAGCCGGTGGGCGACACCGCCATCGCGCTGGCGCACTCGCTGGCCGGCAACTCGGCCACGGTCGGCTTCGCCGACCTGTCGGCCCTGGCGCGCGCGCTCGAGCATGCGCTGATGCGCTCGCAGGCCATCGGTGCCGGCGACCTGGCCGAGGCCGCGCTGTTCAACGACAGTGCCGACGAGATCCGCCGCCTGCTGCACCAGTTCGCCGCCGGGTTCCTGAAGTCCGCCCCGCCGGAGCTGATGGCCCGCCTGGCCGACCACGAACGCGTGGCCGCCGACCGCCTGCTCGCCGCGTCGATGCGCGGCGACCTGCCCGGCGACACCGCCTCGATGGGGCTGGACGAGCCGGCACCCGCCGAGCCTGCGGTCGTCGAGCCCCTGCGACTGTCCGAACCCGAACCGGAGCCCGTGCCCGAGCCCGTGCCCGAGCCCGAGGTCACGACGCCGGCCGAGATCGCCATCGCGGCGGCGCTGCCGGTCGAGCCCGTGGCCGAGCCTGTGCCCGACGTCGCGCCGCCGCCGGCCGAGGCCGCCGACACCGCGCCCAGCCTGCTGCTGCCGCTGGGCCAGGCCGAGTTCCATGCGCTGTCGGCGCTGGCGCCGCTGACGCCGCTGGCCGCGGTGACGGCCCGGGCCGATGCCGCCACGGACGACGACGACATCGACGCCGTCGACGCCGTCGACGCCGAGCTGTTCCCGATCTTCGAGGAAGAGGCGCAGGAGCTGCTGCCGCAGCTGGCCAGCCGCATGCGCGACTGGGCCGCGCGTCCGTCCGACCCGGCCGGCGCGTCCGCGTGCATGCGCACGCTGCACACGCTCAAGGGCGGTGCCCGCCTGGCCGGCGCGATGCGCCTGGGCGAACTGGCGCACCGCCTGGAAACCGCGATCGAGCACCTGTCGGCGCACGAACACCGCACCGAGGCCGATGTCGAGGCCCTGTTCGGCCGCGTCGACGCCATCGGCGCCGCGTTCGAGGCGCTCACGCAGGGCGGCGGTGCCGCGCCTGCGCCGCTGGCCGCACCGGCCGAGCCGGCCGTGGTGATGCAAGCCGCTGCGCCTGTGGTGCCCGCCCCGGTCGAGCCCGAGCCTCTGCCCGAACCCGTGGCCCCGCCACAGGAGCCGGCCGCCGAAGTCGTGGCCGAGACCGTGCCTGCCGAGCTGGCCGAACTGGCTCCGGTGGTGCCGGCCGGCGCGCCGGCCGTGCGGCCTGTCGAGCCGCCAGCGGCGCCGGCGCCGTCCCGGTCGGCCGAGGCGGCTTCGATCGACTGGCGCCGCTTCGCGCCCGCCACGGCCCAGGCCGCGGCCGCCGTGCCGGACCGCGTGGCCGCGAGCGCCGGCTCGGTGCGCGTGCGCGCGCCGCTGCTCGACCGCCTGGTCAACCATGCCGGCGAGGTGTCGATCGCACGCTCGCGCATCGAGTCCGAGGTGGTGCAGCTCAAGGGCTCGCTGTCGGACCTGACGGAAAACCTGGAGCGTCTGCGCTCGCAGCTGCGCGACATCGAGCTGCAGGCCGAGTCGCAGATCAGTTCGCGCATGGAAGCGGCCAAGGCCGTGGGCGAGAGCTTCGATCCGCTGGAGATGGACCGCTTCACGCGCTTCCAGGAACTCACGCGCATGATGGCCGAGTCGGTCAACGACGTGGCCACCGTGCAGCGCAGCCTGCAGCGCACGCTGCAGGCCACGGAAGACGACCTGGCCGCGCAGGCGCGGCTCACGCGCGACATGCAGGACGACCTGCTGCGCACGCGCATGGTGGAGTTCGAGAGCCTGTCCGACCGCCTGTACCGGGTTGCGCGGCAGGCCGCCAAGGAACTGCAGAAGCAGGTGCGCCTGGACATCGTCGGCGGCTCGATCGAAGTCGACCGCGGCGTGCTCGAGCGCATGGCCGGCGCCTTCGAGCACCTGCTGCGCAACTGCGTGGCGCACGGCATCGAGCTGCCGGCGGTGCGCGAGTCGCAGGGCAAGGACGCCACGGGGCAGATCACTGTCAGCGTCGGCCAGGAAGGCAACGAAGTGGCGGTGGAATTCCGCGACGACGGTGCCGGGCTGGACTTCGCGCGCATCCGCGAACGCGGTGTCGCCATGGGCCTGCTGGCGCCCGATGCCCGGCCGGGCGACGGCGAGCTGGCCAACCTGATCTTCACGCCGGGCTTCTCCACCGCCTCCACGGTGACCGAGCTGGCCGGCCGCGGCATCGGCATGGACGTGGTGCGCAGCGAGGTCATCGCGCTGGGCGGCCGCATCGAGACCGCCAGCGCGCCGGGGCAGGGCACCAGCTTCCGGCTCGTGCTGCCGCTGACCACCGCGGTGACGCAGGTGGTGATGGTGCGCGCGGGAGCGGTCACGGTGGCGGTGCCGGCCACGCTGATCGAGATCGTGCGCCGCGTGCCGGCTGCCGATGTCGAGCGCGCCTATGCCAGCGGCCAGTTCGAGGCGGAAGCCGGCCACCCGGTGGCGTTCTTCTGGCTTGGCGCGCTGATGCAGGGCAGCGGCCGCAGCGCCGAGGCGCCGGGCAAGAACCTGCCGATCCTCATCGTGCGCAGCGCGGCCCAGCGGGTGGCGCTGCACGTCGACGAAGTGGTCGGCAACCAGGAAGTGGTGGTCAAGAACCTGGGTCCGCAGCTCGCGCGCCTGCCCGGCCTGGCCGGCGTGACGCTGCTGGCGTCCGGCGCGCCGGCGCTGATCTACAACCCGGTGGCGCTGGCCACGCTGTACGGCGACGGCGCCCGCGCCGCGATGCGCCAGGCCCTGACGCAGCAGCAGCCCGAGCAGCCGCAGGCCGTGGTGACCGAGGCGGAGAAGGCGCCGCTGGTGCTGGTGGTGGACGACTCGCTCACGGTGCGCCGCGTCACGCAGCGCCTGCTGGTGCGCGAGGGCTATCGCGTGGTGGTGGCCAAGGACGGCCTGGACGCGCTCGAGAAGCTGGCCGACGAGCTGCCCGTGGTGGTGCTGTCGGACATCGAGATGCCCCGCATGGACGGCTTCGACCTGGTCCGCAACCTGCGCGCCGACCCGCGCCTGGCCGACCTGCCGGTGATCATGATCACCTCGCGCATTGCCCAGAAGCATCGCGAGCACGCGGCCGAGCTCGGCGTCGACCACTACCTGGGCAAGCCCTACTCCGAGGACGACCTCGTCGGCCTGGTCGCGCGCTATGCCGCGTCGGCCGCGTCGATGAGCGCCGCCTGACGGCAGCGGAAGGGCGGCAACGTGTCGGAGCTGGTTGACCGCCTGGCCGAGCTGACGGCGCACCGCGACCGCGACGTGCTCGACGTGGCGCTGGTGACGGCGCTGCACGACATGCTGCTGCCGCAGCAGGTGGCGGTGCATCGGGCGGTGGGCGACACCGGCGGCGAGCGCTGGCTGACCCGTGCCCGCATGGCACAGGCCGACGTGGCCGCGCAGGCCGACGACACCCTGGCCGACATCGAGCATCTGCAGCCGCTGGAGTCGCGGCCGGAGTGGCGCAACTGCCTCGTGGGCCAGCAGGTGATCGCGATCGACGGCGGCGGCCTGCAGTGCACCACGCTGTTCCCGCTGGCCACCGACGCCGGCCCGATCGGCGTGGTGGAACTGCGCACCGACCGCCCGCTGCTGCCCAGCGAGCGCCGCGCCGTGGGCAGCATCCTGCGCATCTGCCGCAACTTCGAGTCGTTGCTGGACTATTCCGAGCGCGACACGCTCACCGGCCTGCTCAACCGCAAGACCTTCGACGCCGCGTTCCTGAAGCTGGCCCTGGCGCCGTCGCTGATCTCCGGGCCGCTGCCCGAGGAGCGCCGCGCCTCGGGCGGCTCGCTGCACTTCATGGGCGTGATCGACATCGATCACTTCAAGCGCGTCAACGACACCTACGGCCACCTGATCGGCGACGAGGTGCTGCTGCTGATGGCGCGCCTGATGCGCGCCACCTTCCGCTACCACGACCGGCTCTACCGCTTCGGCGGCGAGGAGTTCGTCGTGTTGCTGCGCTGCCGCGACGAGGACAGCGCCGGCATTGCCTTCGAGCGCCTGCGCGCCAACGTCGAGCAGTACCCGTTCCCGCAGGTGGGCCACATCACGATCAGCGCCGGCTTCTCGCGCATCCGCGCCAACGACACCCCGGCAGGCGCCTTCGAGCGCGCCGACCGCGCGGTGTACTTCGCCAAGGGCAACGGCCGCAACCAGGTGCGCTGTCACGAAGCCCTGGTGCACGGCGGCCAACTCGACGACGGCCAGCAGATGGGCGACGTCGAGCTGTTCTAGAACCCGCGTCGGGCGCGGTCGGCAACGGCCCATCAAGGCCGAGGGGCTTTCGGCTGAAATTCAATCAAGCGCTTGATTGGGGCGTAGGATCCGGGTCCCATGCAGCCCGACCAGCGCCGAGAGCAGCCCCCCGAAGCCGTCACCGAGCGAGGTGAGCGTGCGCGCACTCGGCTGCTGGCCGAGGCCTCGCGCATCTTTGCCGAGAAGGGCTACGCCACCACCTCGACCCGTGAGATCTGCCAGGCGGCCGGCCTGAACGTCGCCGCCATCCACTATCACTTCGGTGGCAAGGAGGGGCTGTACCGGGCCGCCCTGGTCGGGCCGATCGAGGCCCTGGCCTCGCAGGTCGCGGGCTTCGACGCGCCCGGCCTGACGCTGGAAGAGTCGCTGCAGCGCCTGCTCGGCGGCTTCGTCGGTTCCGGTCGCGACGGCCACCCCGACCACGACGTAGGGGCGCGGCTGTTCCTGCGCGAGATGATCGAGCCCACGCCGATGTTCGCCGCAGCCGTGGCGCAGCACATCCTCCCGGTGCATCGGGCGATCTCCGGCCTGCTGGCCCGCCACGTCGGCCTGGGCCCGGACCGCGAGCCCGACGAGGACATCCACCGCCTGGCGTTCGCCCTGATGGCCATGGCCAACGACTACTGCATGTCGCGCGAGTTCATGTGCCTGGTGGCACCGGGCTTGTTCGCCGGCACCGACCCGCTGGACCGCGCCCGCACGCGGCTGGTGCAGTGGAGCGTGGCCCTGGTCGAGCACGAGCGCCGACGCCGTACCGGCCTGGCCACGCCGGCCCAGGAATGACGACGATGACGAGACCTTCGATTCGAGCCCCCCACACGGCCGCAGCCCCCGCGCGCCGGCCCGCGCCGGCAGCGAACACGCGGCTGCCCGCGCTGGGTGTTGACGCGCGGCTGCCCGCGATGGCGTTTGGCGCGCGGCTGCCCGCGCTGGTGCTGTCGGCACTGCTGCTGGCCGGTTGCGCCACGCCGCGGCTGGAGACCGCCGCGCGCGAGAGCGCGCCGGCGCGCTGGCAGGCCACGCTGCCGCATGGCGGCGACGCGCAGGCCCTGGCCGACTGGTGGAAGCGCTTCGACGACCCGCTGCTGGGCGAACTGGTGGCCACGGCCCAGGCCGGCAACCCGGGCCTGGCACAGGCCCTGGCACGGCTGGCCGAAGCCCGCGCCGGCGTGCGCAGCGCGGACGCGGCCAGGCGGCCGACGGTCAATGCGGCCGCCCAGGTCACGCGCGGGGCCGGCACCAGCAGCGCCTTCGCGCCCGCCACCCAGGGCAGTGCCGGCCTCGATGCCGCCTGGGAGATCGACCTGTTCGGTGCCACGCAGGCCCAGGTGGCCGCGGCCCAGGCGCGCAGCGAGCAGGCCGCGGCCGGCTGGCATGACGCCCGCGTCAGCCTTGCGGCCGACGTGGCGGCCACCTACGTGGGCCTGCGCGCCTGCGAGGCGCAGCGGCAGGTGGCCGAGCAGGACGCCGCATCGCAGCGCCAGACCGCCGAACTGACGCGCGAGAAGGTGCGCGTGGGCTTCGAGGCGCCCGCCAACGGCGCGCTGGCCGACGGCGCCGCGGCCGACGCCGCCAACCGCGCCATCGCGCAGCGCGCCGACTGCGAGGTGCTGCTGCAGGGGCTGGTGGTGCTGACCGGCCTGCCGGCGGCCGACCTGCGCACGCGACTGGCGCCGCGCACCGCCACGCTGCCGCAGCCCGCGGCCTTCGCGGTGGGCGTGCTGCCGGCGCAGTTGCTGGCGCAGCGGCCCGACGTGGCCGCGGCCGAGCGCGCGCTCGTCGCCGCCGCGGCCGACGTCGGCGTGGCCGAAGCGGCGCGCTATCCGCGCCTGACCTTCAGCGGCAACCTCGCCGCGGCGGCGCTGCGCTCGGGCGGCGCGACGCTCGACGGCACCGCCTGGGGCTTCGGCCCCACGCTCGTGCTGCCGCTGTTCGACGCCGGTGCCCGCGCCAGCCGCGAGGACGCGGCCCGTGCCCGCTACGACGCCGCCCGCGCCGCACTGGACGAGCGCGTGCGCCGCGCCGTGGCCGACGTGGAGGAGGCGCTGGTGCGGCTGGACGCCGCCACGCGCCGCGAGGGCGAGGCGTTGCGCGCGGCACAGGGCTTTCGCGACTACTTCGCCGCCGCCGAGCAGCGCTGGCGCATCGGCGCCGGCAGCCTGATCGACCGCGAGGAGGCGCGCCGCACCGCACTGGCCGCGAGCAATGCGCTCGTCAATGCCCAGCGCGAGCGCGTCGCGGCCTGGATCTCGCTTTACCGCGCGCTCGGAGGCGGCTGGTCCGCCACGCAGCCCGCGCCCGACACCACCGTGAAACCCGCCGCCGCCGCGGCGGACAACGCCAAGAGTTCCTGATGCGCATTCCCAAGACCCCGTCCCTGATCGCCGCCTCGGCGGCCATCGTCGCCGCGCTCGGCGTGGCCTTCGCCGTGCACGCCGCCGGCGAACCCGCCGCGTCCGCCGCGGCGCCGAAGCCGTCGCTCACCGTCACGGCGGTGCAGCCCAGCGCCGGCCGCTGGCCGCTCACCGTGGCCGCCAACGGCAACGTGGCCGCCTGGCAGGAAGCCAGCGTCGGCGCCGAGGCGCAGGGCCTGCGCATCACCGAGGTGCGGGCCCAGGTCGGCGACCGCGTCAAGCGCGGCCAGGTGCTGGCCCTGCTGTCGGCGCAGACCCTCGCCGCCGACGTGGCTGCCACGCGCGCCGGCGTGGCCGAGGCCGAGGCCACGCAGGCCGAGGCCGCCGCCAACGCCGAGCGCGCGCGCCAGCTGCAGGCCAGCGGTGCCATCAGCGCGCAGCAGATCCAGCAGTACGTCACCGCCGAGGCCACGGCGCGCGCCCGTGTCGCGTCGCTGAAGGCCCGCCTGGCCGCCGACGAGGTGCGCCTGTCCCAGACCCGCATCGTGGCGCCCGACGACGGCGTGATCTCGGCCCGCGCCGCCACCGTCGGCGCGGTGGTGCAGCCGGGGCAGGAACTGTTCCGCCTGATCCGCAAGGACCGCCTGGAGTGGCGTGCCGAGGTGGCCGCCACCGAGCTGGCCCGCATCCAGCCGGGGCAGAAGGTGCAGGTGACGCCGGCCGGCGGCACGGCAGTCGCCGGCACCGTGCGCATGGTCGCGCCGCTGGTCGACGCGGCCACCCGCAACGGCCTCGTGTATGTGGACCTGCCGCGCCCGGGCAGTGCCCGTGCGGGCATGTTCGCGCGCGGCGAGTTCGCCGTCGGCGAGCGCGAGGGTCTGACCCTGCCGCAGAGCGCCGTGGTGCTGCGCGACGGCTTCCACTGGGTGTTCGAACTGGGCGCCGGCAACCGCGTGCAGCAGCGCAAGGTCAGCGTCGGCAGCCGCTTCGGCGAGCGCATCGAGATCACGGGCGGCCTGCCGGCCACGGCGCGCGTGGTGGCGCAGGGCGCGGGCTTCCTCGCCGACGGCGACGTCGTGCGCGTGGTCGACAAGGCGGCGCCCGCGGCCCAGGCCGCACCGGCCAAGCCCTGAGCCGGGAGCACGCACCATGAACGTCTCTTCCTGGTCGATCCGCAACCCGGTCCCGTCGATCCTGCTGTTCATCATGCTCACGGTGGCCGGCGTGATCGGCTTCCGGGCGATGAAGATCCAGCAGTTCCCGGACATCGACCTGCCCACGATCACCGTCACCGCGTCGCTGCCGGGCACCGCACCGGCGCAGATGGAGACCGAGGTCGCGCGCAAGATCGAGAACTCGATCGCCACGGTGCAGGGTCTGAAGCACCTCTACACCAAGGTGCAGGACGGCACCGCCACCGTCACCGCCGAGTTCCGGCTTGAGAAGCCCACGCAGGAGGCGCTGGACGACGTGCGCGACGCGGTGTCGCGCGTGCGCTCCGACCTGCCGGCCGACCTGCGCGATCCGGTCATCGCCAAGATGGACCTGGCCGGCGCGCCGATCCTCACCTACACCGTGGCGTCGACGCGGATGGACGCGGAGGCGCTGTCCTGGTTCGTCGACAACGAGGTCACCAAGCGCATGCTCGCGGTGCGCGGCGTCGGCGCGGTCAGCCGCGTGGGCGGCGTCACGCGCGAGGTGCATGTCGAGCTCGACCCGGCGCGCCTGATGGCGCTCAACGTCACCGCCGCCGAGATCTCGCGCCGCCTGCGCGACGTGCAGCAGGAAGCCTCGGGCGGCCGCACCGACCTGGGCGGCGTCGAGCAGTCGGTGCGCACCATCGCCACCGTGCAGACGGCCGCCGAGCTGGGCGCAATGGAAGTCGCGCTGGCCGACGGCCGCCGCATCCGCCTGGACCAGGTGGCCCGCGTGACCGACACCGTGGCCGAGCAGCGCTCGACCGCGCTGCTCAACGGCAAGCCGGTGGTGGGCTTCGAGATCACGCGCGCCCGCGGCGCCGGCGAGGTCGACGTGGCCGAGGGCGTGCGCGTCGGCCTGGCCGAGCTGCGCGCGGCCCACCCGGACGTGGAGGTGACCGAAGCGTTCAACTTCGTCGACCCGGTGGTCGAGAACTTCGACGGCTCGATGGCGCTGCTGCTCGAGGGCGCCTTCCTCGCCATCGTCGTGGTGTGGTTCTTCCTGCGCGACTGGCGCGCCACCTTCGTGTCGGCGGTGGCGCTGCCGCTGTCGGCGATCCCCACCTTCATGGTCATGCACTGGATGGGCTTCACGCTCAACGTGGTGACCCTGCTGTCGCTGTCGCTGGTGGTGGGGATCCTGGTGGACGACGCCATCGTCGAGATCGAGAACATCATGCGCCACCTGGCGCAGGGCAAGAAGCCGTTCGACGCCGCGATGGAGGCCGCCGACGAGATCGGCATGGCGGTCATCGCGACCACCTTCACGCTGATCGCGGTGTTCCTGCCCACCGCGTTCATGAGCGGCGTGCCGGGCAAGTTCTTCGTCCAGTTCGGCTGGACGGCGGCGATCGCCGTGTTCTTCTCGCTCGTGGTGGCGCGCATGCTGACGCCGATGATGGCGGCCTACCTGCTGCGCCGGCCGGCCAAGGATCATCCGGAGCCGTCGTGGATGCCCGGCTACATGCGGCTGGTGAGCTGGTGCCTGAAGCACCGGGTCAAGACGCTGCTGGCCACCACCGTGTTCTCGGTGGCCTCGTGCACGCCGGTCTTCACCGGCCAGATCGCGGGTGCCTTCATCCCGCCAGACGACCTGTCGCAGACGCAGGTCTACATCTCGCTGCCGCCGGGCAGCACGTTCTCGCAGACCCTGGCCGTGGCCGAGGCCGCGCGCGAGGCGGTGGCGCGGCATCCCCATGTCAAGCTCGTCTACACCGCGGTGGGCGGCGGCCGGGCGGGCAGCGACCCCTTCATGCCCGCCGGCGCCGCCGAGGCGCGCAAGGCCACCCTGACCATCAACCTCACGCCGCGCAGCGAGCGCCGCGGCATCACCAAGCAGGCCATCGAGGCCGACCTGCGCAAGGCGCTCGAGCCGCTGCCCGGTGCGCGCTTCAACGTCGGCTTCGGCGGCTCGGCCGAGAAGTTCATCCTGGTGCTGGCCGGCGACGACGGCGACGTGCTCAACGCCCATGCCCGCGTCGTCGAGCAGGAACTGCGCACCATCCCCGGCATCGGCCAGGTGACCAGCACGTCGAGCCTGCAGCGGCCGGAACTGGTGGTGCGGCCCGACGCCGCGCGCGCCGCCGACCTGGGCGTCACCTCGGCCGCCATCGCCGACACGCTGCGCATCGCCACGGCCGGCGACTACGAGCAGGCGCTGTCCAAGCTCAACCTGTCGCAGCGTCAGGTGCCGGTGGTGGTGAAGCTGGCCGACGCCGCGCGGCAGGACCTCGCCCTGATCGAGCGCCTGGGCGTGCCCGGCGCGCACGGGCCGGTGCCGCTGGGCAACGTGGCGCGCATCGAGCTGGCGAGCGGGCCGGCGCAGATCGACCGCTACGACCGCGCGCGCAACGTCAACTTCGAGATCGAGCTCAACGGCCAGGCGCTGGGTGCGGTGCAGGCCGCCGCCGAGAAGCTGCCGTCGGTGGCCAACCTGCCGCCGGGCGTGCGCCAGACGGTGGTGGGCGACGCCGAGGCCTTCGCCGAGCTGTTCACCAGCTTCCTGCTGGCCATGCTCACCGGGGTGGCCTGCATCTACATCGTGCTGGTGCTGCTGTTCCACGCCTGGGTCCAGCCGGTGACGATCCTGGCGGCGCTGGTGCTGTCGATCCCCGGCGCGATGCTGGCGCTGTTCATCACGCGCACCGACCTGTCGATGCCGGCGATGATCGGCATGATCATGCTGATGGGCATCGCCACCAAGAACTCGATCCTGCTGGTGGAGTACGCGGTGATGGCGCGCCGCGAGCGTGGCATGAGCCGCTGGGACGCGCTGCTCGACGCCTGCCACAAGCGGGCACGGCCGATCGTCATGACCACCATCGCGATGGGTGCGGGCATGCTGCCCATCGCCATCGGCCTGGGCACCGACCCGAGCTTCCGCGCGCCGATGGCCATCGTCGTGATCGGCGGTCTGATCACGTCCACCTTCCTCAGCCTGCTGGTGGTGCCGGTGGTGTTCACCTACGTCGACGACATGGTGCAGTGGTTCGTGCGGCGCTGGCATGCGCTGCGCGGCACGCGGCCAGCGCCTGCGGTCGAGGCAGGCACGGAGGGCCGGGCATGAAGCGCCGCGCCTTTGCCTCCGCGCTGCTGGCCGGCGGCGCTCTCGCGCTCGCCTCCTGGCGCGCCTACGCCCAGCAGGGCGCACCGTTCGAGGTGCAGGAATTCGACTGGGTCGACATGAAGCGCCAGCGCGCGGTGCCGGTGCGGCTGTACTGGCCCGGCGCCGCCGCCGCGGGCGGCCCGGTGCCGCTGGTGGTGTTCTCGCACGGCATCGGCGGTTCGCGGCGCGGCTACAGCTACCTCGGCCAGCACTGGTCGTCGCATGGCATCGCCAGCCTGCACCTGCAGCACGTGGGCAGCGACCGCGCCCTGTGGATGGGCAATCCGCTGGGCCTGGTCGGCCGCCTGCAGGACGCGGCGCAGGAGCGCGAGGCCGTGGAGCGGCCGCGCGACCTGCGCTTCGCGCTCGACACGCTGCTGGCCGGCCCGCTGGGCGAGCGCATCGACCGCCAGCGCATCGCGGCGGCCGGCCACAGCTATGGCGCCAACACCACGCTGCTGGCCGCGGGCGCGCGGGTCGAGCGCGACGGCCGCACGGTGGACCTGCACGACGAACGCATCGCCGCCGCCGTGGTGCTGTCGGCGCCGCCGTTCTACGGCGAGGCCGACCCGGCGCGCATCCTGTCGCCGGTGCGCCTGCCCATGCTGCACGTCACCGCCACCGGCGACGTGATCCGCATTCCGGGCTACTGGTCCGGCGCCGAGGACCGCATCGCGGTCTACGAGGCCGTCGGCAGCCGCCGCAAGGCGCTGGCGGTGTTCGAGGGCGGCTCGCACAGCATGTTCACCGACCGCGCCGGCACCGGCGGCGCGGAGCTGAATCCGCTCGTCAAGCAGGCCACGCGCGAGCTGACGCTGGCCTTTCTGGACGCGCAGTTCGGTCGTGCCGATGCGGCGCCGCTGGTGCAATGGGTGGAGCGGCACCGCCGCATCCTCGCCAGCCACCGCTTCGACCTCGGCTGATCCCGGCTGGCCGGGCCGGCCTTCGCTTGCCCGACAATGGCCGCGCCGGCGCGGGGTGCGCCGAGGAGGCGGAACGCATGAAGCTGGCCATCGTGGGGTCGCGCTATTTCGGCGCGACGGTATTCGAAGCGCTGCGCAAGGAACCGGGCGTGCAGATCGCGGGCGTGGTCGCGCCCGAGGAGGACGACCGCCTGGCCAATGCCGCGCGCGCCGCGGGCGTGCCGCTGCACGTGCTGGCCAATCCGAAGATCGTGCCGGCAGAGGCCGTGCCCGAGGGCATCGACCTCGTGGTGGCCGCGCACACCCATGCCCGCGTGACCAACGAGGCGCTGGCGCGCGCGCGCCTGGGCGGCGTGGGCTACCACCCGTCGCTGCTGCCGCGCCACCGCGGCATCGCGGCGGTGGAATGGACCATCCTCGAAGGCGACCCGATCGCCGGCGGCTCGGTCTATCACCTGGCCGACGGCTGGGACGCCGGCGCGGTGGCAGCGCAGGACTGGTGCTTCGTGGCGCGCGGCGACACCGCGCGCACGCTGTGGGAGCGCGAACTGGCGCCGATGGGCCTGCGTCTGCTGGCGCAGGTGGTGCGTCACGCCGCCGAGCACGGCGCGCTGCCGGCGCGCATGCAGGACCAGCGCTTCGCCACCAAGGCGCCGATGCTGCGCAAGGCGGTGGTGCTGACCGAGGACGCGGCGTCGACCACCGCGTCGCTGGTGGCCACCGTGATGGGCCCGGACCGGCCGGGCATCGTGCGTTCGCTGTCCGACCGCGCGCAGCGCCACGGCGCCAACTGGACCGTGAGCCAGATGGCGCGCATCGCGGGCGAGTTCGCCGGCATGGTGCACTTCGAAGTGCCGCGCGAGAACGCGGCGGCGCTGGCCGACGCGCTGCGCGGCCTGGAACCCACCGGCCTGAAGGTGGCCGTGGCCACCAGCGAGGGCGCGGCCTCGGCGCCGGCCGGCTGGCGCGCGTTCTTCCTCGAGCTGGTGGGCGACGACCGCGTGGGCATCGTGGCCGACCTGACGCGACTGCTGGCCGAGCGCGGCATCAGCATCGAGCGCCTGGCCACCGAGACGCTGCGTGCCGAGGGCGCGGCCAAGGCCCGCTTCAAGGTGGCCGCACACCTGCTGGTGCCGGCCCGGCTCGACCCCGACGCGCTGCGCGCCGAACTGGGCGAGCTGGCGCGATCGCTGATGGTCGACATCGCGCTGGGCGAGCAGGGCGGGCCGGGCTGGCAGGACTCGCGGGTCTGAGCCTTCGCTCGCCACCGCTGCTGCCGCTGCGCAGTACCTGCGAACGCTCGCTGGAGGCCGAGGCCGGCGGGTGCCCTGCCCCTCCATGTCCCCCGGCCCGGACGGCGTCCGGGCCTCCTCCTTGACTTGCGGGGCAGGGCACCCGCCGCCCTCGGCCCTGCCACCACCGCGGCATGCGGCAGGCGGCATGCGCCATCCGCGTGCCACCGTGGTGCCGGCTCGGGTGTGCGGGGGAGGCTTCGACCGCAAGTCAAGGAGGAGCCGGCGGCCGCAGGCCGACGGCGGGGGACATGGAGGTCGGAGCCTCCCCCGCACGGCCGAGCTTGCGCCGTCGCCGGCCCGCAACCCACCACCGACGACCGCAGATGCCCGGCGAAGGGCTTGGTCGTCAGCGTCCCACCGAACTAGTACGTGACGCGCGCGTAGTAGGTCTTCTGCGCCGCCTCTCGCGCCTGCTCCAGCGTGTGGATGCCGCGCTCGGCCAGCAGCGGCACGAGCTTCAGGAACACCTCGGCGGTGACCAGCGCGTCGCCGAGCGCCGTGTGGCGGCCCAGCACCGTCACGCCGAGCCGCTCGGCGATCGCCTCCAGGCCGTGCGAGGCCTGCTGCGGATGCACCACGGCCGACAGCAGCAGCGTGTCGAGCACCGGCTGGTCGAAGACGACGCCGGTGCGCGCCTCCTGGAGCTGCAGGAAGCGCATGTCGAACGCGGCGTTGTGCGCCACCAGCACGGTGTCCTGCGCGAAGGCGTGGAAGGCCGGCAGCACGCGGTCGATCGTCGGCGCGTCGGCCACCATCTCGGGGCGGATGCCGTGGATCGGAATGCCCGCGGCGGGGATGTCGCGCTGCGGGTTCACCAGCTGCTCGAAGCGGTCCTCGCGGCGCAGCTTGCCCGCCACGATGCGCGCCGCGCCGATCTGCAGGATCTGGTCGCCGGCCGACGGCTCCAGGCCGGTGGTCTCGGTGTCGAACACGGTGTAGGCGAGGTCCGCGAGGCGGCGGTCGGCCAGCGCGCGCGCGCTGTCGCTGGCGGCGAAGAGGTCGAAGTCGTACACCTCGGGGCGGCTGTCGCCGCGCACGAACTGCGCGGCGTCGAGCTGCTCGCTGCTGGCCGCCAGCGGCAGCAGCAGACGGAACAGCGACTGGTGGCGCACCCGCTCGCGCTCGAACCAGAACGCGCCGTCGTGGCGCTCGACCACGTCGCGCACCGTCAGCGTCACGCCGGCGTCGCCGCTGCGCATCGGGTCGTTCTCCCAGCCCATCACCGTCTCGGTGCTCATCGACGGGCCGCTCCAGACGAGATCCAGCCGCGCGCGGCCCTCGGCGCGCGCCAGGCGCAGCTGCACCAGCTTCACCTCGTACTCCTGCGCCAGCCGGCCGGCCAGGTGCACCAGCGCCTGCAGCAGCGAGAAGCTGTCCACCCGCAGCCACAGCCCGGCGTCGACCTCGGCCGGCGCGGCGCGGCAGCCGTGCTCGGCCTCGATGCGGCGGCAGGCGGCGGCCACCAGATCGGCGCCGAGCATGTCCTCCAGCGGCCAGCGTGTCTTCAGCGTCTGCGCGGTGTGGCTGTCGAGCTGCTGGATGCGCCGGCTCATCGTGCCCACCTCGTCGCGGATCACGCCCAGGAAGCGTTCGCGCGTGGGGGCATCGAGGTCGTCGTAGTCGAGCATCTCCACCGCCGCCTGCAGGTTGCCCAGCGAGGCGCGGCTGCCTTCGGTCAGGCCGTGCAGCAGGCGGTCGCGCTCGGCCTCGTCGGCGAAGTCGCGCGTGATGTTCTCCAGCATCAGCACGAAGCCGGCCAGCGCGGCGCCGTCGCTGCCGGCGTCGATGTCGCGCACCGGCGCCATCTGCACCCGCAGCAGCTGCCCGGCGCGGGTGCCGGTGACGAACTGCGCCGACGGGTGCGCCGCGCCGCGCGCCAGCCGCTGCTGCACGCTTTCCAGCGCATGCGCCACCAGCGCGCGGTCGAGCACGGCGTAGATGGACCGGCCCAGGCCGAGCAGCTCGGCACCGTCGGCCAGCGCCGGCGCGCTGGACAGGGCGCGGAACTGCGTGCGCGCGCGGCTGTTGTAGAGCAGCACGCGGCCGTCGAGGTTGCACACCACCACGCTCTGTGTCAGCTCGGCCATCAGCGCGGCCAGGCGGTTGCGCTCCTGCTCGACGCCCCGGCTGGCCTCGCGCACCTGGGCTGCGATGTCGGCGCGCAGCGCGTCGCGCTGGCCGGCGAGCTGGCGCAAGGCCTCGGCCAGGGCCTGCGTCTCGGCGCCGGCCGTGGGCTCCACGGCGAGTGCGCCGCCCGACCCGGCGACGACCACGCCGGCCTGCTCGGCCAGGCGCGCGGCGCTGGCCACCCAGCGCAGGTAGGCCCATCGCAGCGCGGCACCGAGCGCGCCCGACAGCAGCAGCCAGCCCAGCAGCAGCAGCGCCGCGCGGGGCTCGAGCAGGGCCATCAGCGCGGCACGCTCGCCTGCCGACAGCGTGGCCGCGAAGCCGGCGCCGCCGGCCGCGCCGACGACGGCCAGCAGCGCGCCCGGGGCGAGCGCGGCGGCCCATTCGCGGCGGTCGATCTTCACGGCGTGCCCAGCATCTCGCGCACCTTGTCGGCCAGCTCGCGCGTGGCGAAGGGCTTGGTCATGTAGGCGTCGGCGCCGAGCGCGCTGCCCTTGGCCAGGTCGGTGTCGCGCCCCTTGGCCGACAGCATCAGGATTCTCACGCCGGCCAGCGACTCGTCGGCGCGCACCGCCTGGCAGACGTCGAAGCCGCTGCGCCCCGGCATCATCACGTCGAGCAGCACCAGGTCGGGCCGCAGCTCGCGGATCGCGGCCAGCGCGGCGTCGCCGTCGCGCGCCACGCTGACGCGGTAGCCCTCGCGCTTCATCAGGAACTCCAGCGACACGACGATGTTCGCCTCGTCGTCGGCGATCAGCACATGCTTCATGCGGCGGTCTCCTCGGGGTCTGGCGTCCAGGGCAGGTCGAAGCCGAACGTGGCGCCCCGGCCGGGCTCGCTGCGCAGCCACAGGCGCCCGCCGAAGTGCTCGACGATGCGGCGGCTGATCGGCAGCCCCAGGCCGGTGCCCTGCGGCCGCTGCGTCGAAGGCCCGCCCTGGCGGAACTTCTCGAACACGAGTTGCTGCTGCTCCGGCGGCACGCCGGGGCCGTTGTCGGCCACTTCCACCGTGGCCGCGCGGGCGTCGGTGCGCAGCGTCACCGAGACCCGGCCGCGGCCCTCGGGCACGAACTTGGCCGCGTTGGACAGCAGGTTGATCAGCACCTGCAGCAGGCGGTCGCGGTCGGCGCGCAGGCGCGGCAGCGGCGCGTCGGCCGCGGGCGTGTCCACGTCCACCTGCGCGCCGCGCTCCGCGAACAGCCGCGCCGTGGTCTGCACCGCCTGCGCGACCAGTTCGCGCAGGTCGATCTCGTCGTTGCGCCAGTCGCCCTGGCCGGACTCGATCTTGGCCATGTCCAGCACCTGGTTGACCAGGCGCGACAGGCGCTCGCTCTCGGCCACCACCAGCCCGAGGAACTGCTGGCGCTGGGCGCTGTCCATCTGCGGGTCGTCGCGCATCAGCTCGGCGAAGGCGCGGATCGACGTCAGCGGCGTGCGCAGCTCGTGCGTCACCGAGGACATGAAGTCGTCCTTGAGCCGGTCCAGGCTCTCGAGCTGGCGGTTCAGCGCGCGCACCTGCGACGCTTCGTCCAGCAGGCGCAGCACGTCGTCGGGCGCCAGCGGCTCCTCCTCGACCACCGAGGCCACCACCGCGCGCGCCGACGCGCTGCCGATGGCGCCGGCGAGCTGCGTCTCCACATGCTGTACCAGGCGCGCGTCGGGCACGATGCGGTCGACGCGCGCGGCGCCGCTGGCCTGGGCGTAGTCGGCCAGCAGCCGCTCGGCGGCGGGCGCGCCGAGGAAGCGCACCGCCACGCGGCGCAGCGCGTCCACGCTGGCGCGGCCGCGCCACAGCACCGGCCCGGCTGCGGCGTCGGTGCCGGGCGTGCGCTGCATCGCATCCACGAAGCGCAGCGCCTGCGCCGCCTGCAGCGCGTCGGGCGCCCGCGCCAGCGACACCGCGACGTAAAGCCCGACGTTGGCCAGCAGGCTCCACAGCAGCGCGTGGGTCAGGCTGTCCAGCCCGGTCAGGCCGAGCAGCTGCTCCGGGCGCAGCAGGGCGATGCCGAAGGGCCCCTGGTGCATGAAGCCGGCGTCGATCCAGCCCGACTTGGCGATCGACGGCAGCATCAGCGTGTAGGCCCACAGCGCGAAGCCGGCGCCCAGGCCGGCCAGCGCACCGGCGCGCGTGCCGCCCTTCCAGAACATGCCGCCCAGCAGCGCGGGCGCGAACTGCGCCACCGCGGCGAAGCTGATCAGGCCGATGCTGACCAGCGCGTAGGCCTCGCCCGCGATGCGGAAGTACAGCCAGCCCAGCAGCAGCAGCGCCACGATCACGATGCGCCGCACCGCCAGCGGCGTGCGGCTGAGGTCGCGCGGGTCGTCGCGGCGCCGGCTGCGCAGCAGCAGCGGCATCACGAGGTCGTTGCTGACCATCGTGGCCACGGCGATGGCCTCGACGATGATCATCCCGGTGGCCGCCGACAGGCCGCCGATGAAGGCCGCCAGCGCCAGCGCCTGCCAGCCCTGCGCCAGCGGCAGCGACAGCACGAAGGTCTCGGGGTCGGCGCCGCCGGGGCCGAAGTGCAGCAGGCCGCCGAGCGCGATCGGCAGCACGAACAGGTTGATCAGCAGTAGGTACAGCGGGAAGGCCCAGCTGGCACGGCGTACGTGGCGCTCATCGACGTTCTCGACCACCATCACCTGGAACTGGCGCGGCAGGAACAGCAGCGACAGCATCGCCAGCAGCGTGAGCGCGAACCACTGGCCGCCGGCGAAGCGCTGCTCGCCGCCCAGGCCGAGCAGCGGGCGCAGGTCGTCGCGCGCCGCGGCGCGCGCGAAGATGTCGCCCGGCCCGTCGAACAGGCCCCAGCACACGAAGGCGCCCACGGCCAGGAAGGCCGCCAGCTTGACCACCGACTCCAGCGCGATGGCCGCCACCATGCCCTCGTGGCGCTCGCTGGTGTCGAGGTGGCGCGTGCCGAAGGCCACCGTGAAGCCGGCCAGCGCCAGCGCGAAGTACAGCGTCGTGTCGCGCCACCACGGCAGCACCGGGTGCGGCGCGCCGGGCTCGGTGGTCAGCAGCGCGAAGCCGCTGGCGATCGCCTTGAGCTGCAGCGCCAGGTAGGGCAGGATGCCCACCAGCGCGATCAGCGTCACCAGCGCGGCGAGGCTGCGGCTCTTGCCGTAGCGGCTGGCGATGAAGTCCGCGATCGACGTGATGCGGTACTGGCGCGCGATGCGGATCATCTTGCGCAGCACCGGCCAGGCCAGCAGCATCGCCAGCGTCGGCCCGAGGTAGATCGGCAGGAACCACAGCCCCGACGTGGCGGCGCGGCCGACGCTGCCGAAGTAGGTCCAGGCGGTGCAGTACACGCCCAGGCTGAGCGTGTAGACCCAGGGGTTGCCGATCACCGAACGCCCGGCCGCGGCACGGGCGTCGGCGAAGCGCGCCACCGCGAACAGCAGCAGCAGGTAGGCGAACGACGCGGCCAGGACGAGCGCGGGGGACATGTCAGTCCTCGGGATCGTCGGACTCGCAGACCCAGGCGGCGGCGGCGATCAGCACGGCCCAGCCGACGAACACCGCCGTGGGCAGCAGCGGCCAGCCGCCCACGGCCAGGCCGCGGTCCCACAGCGCCAGCAGCGGGAAGTTCAGCAGCAGCCAGCCCGCCGCGAACAGGGCCACCAGCCGGGGCGTGCGCGCGGAGGGTTTCATGACCGTCGGCCGGGGCTAGAGCGAGGCGAGGTGGAAGCGCTGGCGCAGCAGCGCGCGCAGGCGGCCGACGATGGCCATCGCGTCCTTGAGCTGGTCGCGGTCCATCGTGCTCAGGTCGGCCGGCCGCACCAGATTGCCGGGCGCCTGGCCGGCCGCGCGCTGGCGCATCTGCTGGCGCAGCTTCAGGCCCATCAGGTAGTGCAGCGCCTCGAGCAGGTCGCGCCCGAGCGGCTCGTCGAGCTGCTGCAGCGCCACCAGCGCACGGATGCGCTCGGCGGTGCCGCTCTCGCGAACATGGTGGCGCAGCGCCAGGGCGCGCATGCCGTGCACGATGGGGAAGGTGCCGAGCTTCTTCAGGTCCAGCGGCTGGTCTTCGGCGCGCGTGGTCAGCCGGGTCCACCAGCTCGGGGCCTCGTCGAACTGGTCCGCCGCAGCGGCGAAGCGCGCAAGGAAGGCGTCGCTGCCGGTGAGCACCTGGTCGAGGTGGTCGCGTGCCTGCGCCAGCAGGGAGGCGTCGCCGGCCACGGCGGCGGCGTCGAAGAAGATCGCCAGGTGCATCGGCCCCTGCGGGTCGGCGCCATGGACCCAGCCGCGCAGCGTCTCGCGAAAGCGCGCCAGCGGCGCGCACCACAGGGGGTGGGTCAGCATGATGCCGCCGGGGCAGGGCGGGTAGCCCAGCTCGGCCAGGGCGCCGTTGAAGCGCGCGGCGATGGCGTCGAGCCCCGGCACCTCGAACCCGTCGCGCAGCAGCAGCGCGTTGTCCTGGTCGGTCTTGAGCAGCTGCTCGCCGCGGCCCTCGCTGCCCATCACCAGCAGGCAGCTCGCGGCCACCAGCTCGGGCGGCGCGACGAGCGACCAGGTGCGCGCGAACAGGCGGCGGTTCAGGTCGCCCACCAGGCGCGCGATGCGCTCGATGCGAATGCCGCCGTCGTGCATCAGGGCCAGCATGGCGTCGATGCGCGCCGCGGCGGCCTTGAGCTCGGGCAGGCCGGCTGCGTCGTCGATCTGCAGTGCGATCAGGTGCGAGTGGTTGGCCACCAGGCTGACCAGGTCGAGCTGGCCGAGCACGCCCAGCACCTGGTCGCCGTCGCGCACCAGCAGGCGGTGCACGCGGTGGCGCACCATCAGCCAAAGCGCCTCGTACAGCGGCGCGTCGGGCGACACCTCCACCAGGTCGAAGCGCGCCACGTCGCGCACCGGCAGCGCCGCGGGCGACACGTCGCGCAGCAGCGCGTCGCGCAGGTCGGTGGTGGTGAACATGCCCAGCCGCTCGCGGCCGTCGCGGGTGTCGCGCACCAGCGCGTTGGTCAGGCCGCGCGCCGACAGCTCGCGGCACACCGACACCAGGTCCAGCGCACCGTCGACATAGCAGGGGGCGCGCACGAAGGCGTCGCGCACGCGCGCCGTGGCCAGCGACAGCATCTCGCGCTGCGGATCCTGTGCGGTGGGTTCGGACATGGCGGGGCCGTCGGGCGGTTCTTCAAGCAAGAAGGGACTGCAGGCAGTGTGCCTGCAGTCCCGTGCGCGGACTTGATGCAGTTCGGGGTCGGGACTCAGTGCCCCGACGCGCCGTCGGCGCCGATGCCGGTCTCCGAGCGCACCTGCTGGGCCATGAAGCCGGCGCGGTCCTTGGCGGCGCGGCCGCTGCGGTCCATCAGCGACACCACCCAGATGGTGACGAAGGCGATCGTCATCGAGAACAGCGCCGGCGAGGTGTAGGGGAACAGCGCCGAGCCCTTGGGGTTGCCGAGCGTGGCTTCCCACACCGACGGCGACACCACCGTGAGCACCACCGAGCTGATCAGGCCCAGGAAGCCGCCGACCACCGCACCCTTGGTGGTGCAGTCCTTCCACAGCACGCTCATGAAGAGCACCGGGAAGTTGGCCGACGCGGCGATCGCGAAGGCCAGCGACACCATGAAGGCGATGTTTTGCTTCTCGAACGCGATGCCCAGCACCACGGCGACGATGCCCAGCACCACGGTCGTGATGCGCGACACGCCCAGTTCGGCCTTGCTGTCGGCCTTGCCCTTCTTGATCACCGTGGCGTAGAGGTCGTGCGACACCGCCGACGCGCCGGACAGCGTGAGGCCGGCCACAACCGCGAGGATGGTCGCGAAGGCCACCGCCGAGATGAAGCCGAGGAACACGTTGCCGCCCACCGCGTTGGCCAGGTGGATGGCGGCCATGTTGCCGCCGCCGAGCAGCGCGCCCTTGGAGTCCAGGAACTGCGGGTTGGTCAGCACGAAGCTGATGGCGCCGAAGCCGATGATGAAGGTCAGGATGTAGAAGTAGCCGATCCAGCCCGTGGCCCACATCACCGACTTGCGCGCTTCCTTGGCGCTGGGCACGGTGAAGAAGCGCATCAGGATGTGCGGCAGGCCGGCGGTGCCGAACATCAGCGCCATGCCGAAGCTGATGGCCGAGATCGGGTCCTTGACGAAGCCGCCGGGGCCCATGATCGACTGGCCGAGCGTGGCCGCCTCCTCGGCGGGCTTGCCGCCCTTGGTGGCGAGGTCGGTCTTGATCTTCACCGCCTCGGCGAACATCGCCTCGGGCGAGAAGCCGAACTTCAGCAGCACCATGAAGGCCATGAACGAGGCGCCGCCCAGCAGCATGATCGCCTTGATGATCTGCACCCAGGTGGTGGCGGTCATGCCGCCGAACAGCACGTAGACCATCATCAGGCCGCCGACCAGCACCACGGCGATCCAGTACTCCAGGCCGAACAGCAGCTTGATCAGCTGGCCCGCGCCCACCATCTGCGCGATCAGGTAGAACGCCACCACGACCAGCGTGCCCGATGCGGCGAACATGCGCACCGGCGTCTGCTCGAAGCGGAAGGCGGCCACGTCGGCGAAGGTGAACTTGCCCAGGTTGCGCAGCCGCTCGGCCATCAGGAAGGTGATCACCGGCCAGCCGACCAGGAAGCCGATCGAGTAGATCAGGCCGTCGAAGCCGGAGGCCATCACCGCCGCCGAGATGCCCAGGAAGGACGCCGCCGACATGTAGTCGCCGGCGATCGCCAGGCCGTTCTGGAAGCCGGTGATGCCGCCGCCGGCGGTGTAGAAGTCCGCGGCGCTCTTGGTGCGCGCGGCGGCCCACTTGGTGATGAACAGCGTGAACGCGACGAACACGCCGAACATGCCGATGGCCGTCCAGTTGGTGGCCTGCTTGTCGGCCTGTCCGAGGTCGGCACCGGCCGACCACGCGGCCACGGACACGCCCGCCAGGGTGCCCAGCGTCAGCAGCTGACGCGACAGGGAATGGATCCGGCTCATTTCAGCACCGCCTTCGTGATGGCTTCGGTCAGGTCGTCGAACTCGCTGTTGGCGCGGCGCACGTAGAACGCGGTGATCAGCACGGTGAAGACGATGACGCCGAAGCCGAGAGGGATGCCCACGGTCATCACGCCGTCGCCCAGGCGCTGCGCGAGGAAGGGCTTGTTGAAGGCCACCAGCAGGATGAAGCCGTAGTACACGACCATCATGGCCAGCGTGAGCCACCAGCCGAAGCCGGTGCGCTTGGCGCGCAGTTCCTGGTATTTCGGGTGGCTGGCGATCCGGGTTGCCAGGTCTTCGTTCATGTCGTCTCCTGTCGGTGCGGCGGGGACTCCGTCGCGAGGCGGCATGATTGGCCGGCGCTCTGACCCTGCTCTGACGCGAAACCAACCGCGACTGACATGAAACTGAGCCGAAACTGACAGCGGCCGAAGCGGCGCCGATAATCGGCCGTCCTCCACACGAGCCCGCCATGCCACGCCACACCAAGATCGTCGCCACCCTCGGCCCCGCGTCGTCCTCGCCGGAGGTGATGCAAAGACTCATCGCCGCGGGGGTGGACGTGGTGCGGCTGAACTTCTCGCACGGCACCGCACAGGACCACATCGACCGCGCGGCCATGGTGCGCGCGGCGGCCGACCAGGCCGGCAAGGCGGTGGCCATCATGGCCGACCTGCAGGGCCCGAAGATCCGCGTCGGCAAGTTCGAGGGCGACAAGACGATGCTGCGGCAGGGCCAGCGCTTCACGCTCGACGCCAACCGCACCGAGCTCGGCAACAACGAGGCCGTGGGTCTGGACTACAAGGAACTGCCGCGCGACGTGAAGCCCGGCGACACGCTGCTGCTCAACGACGGGCTGCTGGTGCTGACGGTGGAGGACGTGGCCGGCGACAAGGTGCAGACCGTCGTCAAGGTCGGCGGCACGCTGTCCAACAACAAGGGCATCAACAAGCAGGGCGGCGGCCTGACCGCGCCCGCGCTCACTGCCAAGGACATGGAGGACATCAAGGTCGCGATGAGCTTCCAGGCCGAGTACGTGGCGGTGAGCTTCCCCAAGAGCGCCACCGACATGGAGATGGCGCGTCAGCTGTGCAACGTGGCCGGCGAGCCCTGGCGCCACAAGCCGGGCCTGATCGCCAAGATCGAGCGCAGCGAGGCGATCCCCGCGCTGGAGCAGATCCTGCGCGCCAGCGACAGCATCATGGTT
Organism: Aquabacterium sp. T101; assembly: GCF_057219775.1. Classification (NCBI taxonomy): domain Bacteria; kingdom Pseudomonadati; phylum Pseudomonadota; class Betaproteobacteria; order Burkholderiales; family Sphaerotilaceae; genus Aquabacterium; species Aquabacterium sp. T101. The sequence goes on along the minus strand of NZ_JBXVVZ010000002.1, from coordinate 311,600 downwards.
GCGCGCGGCGACCTCGCCATCGAGGTCGGCAACGCGGCCGTGCCGGCGCTGCAGAAGCGCATGATCAAGATGGCGCGCGCGCTGGACAAGACCACCATCACCGCCACGCAGATGATGGAGTCGATGATCGTCAACCCGGTGCCCACGCGCGCCGAGGTCAGCGACGTGGCCAACGCCGTGCTCGACGGCACCGACGCAGTGATGCTGTCGGCTGAGTCCGCCGCCGGCAAGTACCCGGTGGAGACGGTGGAGGCCATGGCCCAGATCTGCCTCGAGGCCGAGGGTGCCGACGAGGTGCGGCTGGACGCCGACTTCAGCAACAAGCAGTTCGGCCGCATCGACCAGAGCATCGCGATGGGCGCGCTGTTCACCGCCTACCACCTGGGCTGCAAGGCCATCATCGCGCTCACCGAGAGCGGCTCCACCGCGCTGTGGATGAGCCGCTACAACAGCCACACGCCGATCTTCGGCCTGACCTCGCAGGTGGTGACGCAGCGCCGCATGGCGCTGTACCGCAACGTGCGGCCGATGCTGATGCCCAACTTCGGCGACCGCGACCAGGCGCTGGCCGCGGCCGAGAAGATCCTGGTGTCGCGCGGCGTGCTGATGCCCGGCGACACCTATGCCATCACCTGCGGCGAGCCGATGGGCTACCCCGGCGGCACCAACATGCTCAAGGTCTGCCGGGTGGCCTGACCGTGGGCCCCGGCCGGGGAGCCGGGTGTCAGGCGGCGCGCACCGCGTCGATCATGCGCACCACCGGCGCCGCGGCGCCGCAGACCTGTGCGCTCCAGCCCGGCTGCTGCGCGGGCAGCACGCGGAACAGCTCGTCGGCGAAGCTGTGGCCCACGGCGTCCACGCCGGCGAAGTCCAGTTCGGCAATGCCGAAGCTGCCCAGCCGGGCGGCCACGCGGCGCGCCTGCGCCCGCGAGTCCAGCGCGGTGCCGGCGTCGCACAGCAGCCGCAGCGGCACGCGCGTGCGCTCCAGGCCATAGCCCTGGCCGTCGGCGCTGGCCGAGCGCAGCACCTCGTCGAGCGTGCGCGGCGTGTCCAGCGCCAGGCCCACGAACACGGCGGTGCCGCGGTCGGCCGCGGCGCGGGCGGGCTGCCAGCCGGCCGCGGCCGCATGGCGGAAGCCGTGCTGGTTGGCATGCAGGTCGAGCATGTCGGCCAGGCGGGCGGTGTAGAACAGGCCGCGGCCGGCATGGCGCTCGGGCTGGCTCGTCAGCCGGCCCTTGGCCAGCTCCAGCATCGCCAGCGCGGCGTCGTCGATGCCGTGCGCCTGCTCGATGCGCTGGAACAGGCCCACGCCGTCGTCGGACACCAGCAGCTGCAGGTGCAGTGCGGTCTGGCGCATCGACACCGCCACGCAGGTGCCCCCGCTGTGGTCGACGGCGTTGTTGAGCAGTTCCATGAAGGCGTGCTGGGCCAGCCGGGCCACGTTGGGCCGCAGGTCGAAGGCGGGCGCGAAGTCGCGCGTCCAGGGCCGGTCCTCCTGCAGGCCGTCGAGGCGGTAGCGCTGCATCACCTGGCGCAGCACGCCCGGGCGCCAGTGCGGCCGGCGCGGCGTGCCCGAGCGCTCCAGCCAGCCCAGGCCGGCCAGGCGCGCCAGCCACTGCCGGGCGGTGCGCAGCGAGCATCCAAGGCGCTGCGCGACCACGCGGTCGAGGTCGGCCGGGTGGTCGAGCGCGGCACGGGTGATCCAGGCCGTCAGCGCGGGCAGCGTGGCAGGCGAGCGGTCGGCAAGGGGGGCGGCGGTCATGGGAACTCCCGGCAGCAGGGGTCGATGCAGGGTCCAGTGTGCGATCGTGGGGCCCCTGCTTGAGTGGGAATACACGGGCAAGGGCCTGCCATTTCCGGTGAAAGGCGATGCCCGGCGCCTAAACTCCGGCCTCGAAAACCCTGATCCGTAACCGGCCCGTAACCGCCCCTTCCCGGAGTCCTCCATGCCTCTCGTTTCCATGCGCCAGCTGCTCGATCACGCCGCCGAGCAGGGCTACGGCATCCCGGCGTTCAACGTCAACAACCTGGAGCAGGTGCAGGCCGTGATGACCGCCGCCGCCGAAGTGGGTGCGCCGGTGATCCTGCAGGCCAGCGCCGGGGCGCGCAAGTACGCCGGCGAGGCCTTCATCAAGCACCTGATCCTGGCCGCCGTGGAGCAGTACCCGCAGGTGCCGCTGGTGATGCACCAGGACCACGGCCAGAGCCCGGACGTGTGCGCCGGAGCGATCAAGCTCGGCTTCTCGTCGGTGATGATGGACGGCAGCCTGGAAGCCGACGGCAAGACCATCGCCAGCTACGACTACAACGTCGATGTCACCCGCAAGGTGGTGGACATGGCGCACCGGCTGGGCATCACCGTCGAGGGCGAGCTCGGCTGCCTGGGCTCGCTCGAGACGATGAAGGGCGACAAGGAGGACGGCCACGGCACCGACTCGACGATGACCCGCGAGCAGCTGCTGACCGACCCCGAGCAGGCGGCCGACTTCGTCAAGCGCACGCAGCTCGACGCGCTGGCGATCGCCATCGGCACCAGCCACGGCGCCTACAAGTTCACCCGCAAGCCCACCGGCGACATCCTGGCGATCGACCGCATCAAGGAGATCAACCGCCGCATCCCCAACACCCACCTGGTGATGCACGGCAGCTCCAGCGTGCCGCAGGACCTGCTCGAGCAGATCCGCCAGTACGGCGGCCGCATGAAGGAGACCTACGGCGTGCCGGTCGAGGAGATCCAGGAGGCCATCAAGTACGGCGTGCGCAAGATCAACATCGACACCGACATCCGGCTGGCGATGACCGGCGCGGTGCGCAAGTTCATGGCCGAGAACCCGGAGAAGTTCGACGCCCGCGAATGGCTCAAGCCGGCGCGCGAGGCCGCCTACCGCATCTGCAAGGAGCGCTACCTGCAGTTCGGCTGCGAGGGCCAGGCCGGCAAGATCAAGCCGCTGTCGCTGGACGACGTGGCACAGCGCTACGCCAGCGGCGCGTTGGCCCAGACGGTGGTCTGACGCGCAAGGGCCGGGCCGAGGGGCGCTGACTAGAATCGGCGCCATGCCCGAGGCCCTGCTGCAGTCGAACCTGAAGTCCTTGCCGCTGCTGGCGCGCGGCAAGGTGCGCGACAACTATGCTGTCGGCGACGACCGGCTGCTGATGGTGGCCAGCGACCGCCTGTCGGCGTTCGACGTCGTCATGGGCGAGCCGATCCCCGGCAAGGGCGAGCTGCTCACGCGCATGGCGCTGTTCTGGTTCGGCCGCCTGGCGCACGTGGTGCCCAACCACCTCACCGGCGACGACCCCGAGAGCGTGGTCGCCCCCGACGAGCGCGCCCAGGTGCGCGGCCGCTCGATGCTGGTCAAGCGCCTGAAGCCACTGCCGATCGAGGCCGTGGTGCGCGGCTACCTCGCCGGCAGCGGCTGGAAGGAGTACCAGCAGTCGCAGTCGGTATGCGGCGTGGCGCTGCCGCCGGGCCTGGTCAACGCGAGCAAGCTGCCCGAGCCGATCTTCACGCCGGCCACCAAGGCCGAGGCCGGCGCCCACGACGAGAACATCAGCTTCGAGCAGGCGGCGGCGCTGATCGGCCGCGACCTGGCCGAGCGCGTGCGCGCGGTGTCGATCCGCCTCTACAGCGAGGCCGCGGCCTATGCGCTGACCAAGGGCATCGTCATCGCCGACACCAAGTTCGAGTTCGGCCTGGACGCCGACGGGACGCTGACGCTGATGGACGAGGTGCTCACGCCCGACTCGTCGCGCTACTGGCCGGTAGAAAGCTACCGCGAGGGTGGCAACCCGCCCAGCTACGACAAGCAGTTCGTGCGCGACTGGCTCGAGGCTGCACGCGTGGACGGCCAGCCCTGGGACAAGCGCGCGCCCGCGCCGGCCCTGCCCGCCGACGTGGTGGCACGCACCGCGGCCAAGTACCGCGAGGCGCTCGAGCGCCTGACCGGCTGAGGCCGCACCGCGCCATGGCCACCGTCCCGCGCTCGCGCCTGCTGGCCACCCTGGAAGCGGCCATCAAGAGCGCCGCCAACCCGATCGAGGCGCAGTGCCTGCGCGCCGAGCGCGCGGCGCTGCTGGCGCGCCAGGGGCAGCTCGAGCGCGCGCGCGGCGCGATCGACGAGCTCAACGCCCAGCTCGCCTGGCAGCCGGCCAACCACATGCTGCGCGGCTGGGTCGCGCTGGCCGAGGGCCTGCACGGCTACTACAGCGTGATCGGCCGCGACGCGCAGGACACCATCGAGCTGGCCTACTCGCTGGCCGGCAACGGCGGCCCGGCCGCGGCGCGGCTGCGTGCCACTGCGGCGGCGTGGCTGGCCAACATGGCGTTCGCCAATGGCGGCACCACGCGCGTGGCCGAGCTGGTGCGCGAGGCGCTCGACGGTGCCGCGCCCGACCATCACGGCGCGCGCGCCCGCGCCGCGCTGGTGGCCGGCTACGCCTACCACTTCGGCGGCCAGCCCGACGCCGCGCAGCGCTGGTACGAGGCGTCGCGCCGGCATGCCATCGCCGAGGGCGACGAGGCCCACCTGTCGGCGCTGATGCACAACCAGGCCTGGATGCGCGCCAGCCTCGCGCGCATGGCGCTGCTGTTCGAGGGCGAGAAGCGCGACCCGGGCTCGGTGACGCAGGCGCTGATGGGCGCCGAGTCGATCGGCCACTACGACGCCGGCATCGGCACCGCGTCGCTCGGCTCGCTGGTGCCGATCCTGCGCGCGCAGGTGCTCACCGCGCAGTGCCGCTGGGCCGACGCGCTGGCGCTGTTCGACGCCAACTTCGACGCCGCGATGGCCGAGGGCCTGAAGCGCATCGCGCCCTGCCTGCTGGCCGACCGCGCCTGGTGCGAGCTCAACCGCGGCCAGCCCGAGCGCGCGCGCGCCCTGGCCGGCGCCGCCGAGCAGGCCCTGGCCGACCCCTGCGACACCGACGACCGCGCCATGGCCCTGGCCCGCCTGGCCCAGGTGCGCGAAGCCCTCGGCGAAGCCGGCCTCGCCGCCCAGCACCAGGCCGAAGCCCAGCGCCTGCACGCCTCCCACCGCGAGCAGCAGCAGCGCATCGTCGCTGTCCTCGACGAAGCCCTCGCCGGCATCGATCCGACAAAGGTGTAGGCGTCGGCGAGCAAGGCTCGCATACGCGCCAATCTCACGAGGCACCGCGGCGTGCGAGGGCCGCGAAGCCGGCCCCCCAACCAGCAGGCGCTGCGGATCCGGCTCCGCCGGTCCGCCAGCGCCGCCCCCCTGGGGGGGAGCGCCGAAGGCGCAACGGGGGGGACGTCAGAACAACGCCATGCTCAACTTGCGCCGGTACGCGTCGACCACCGGGTCGCCGGCCGGCGCCGCGGCCTTGCCGGTGAGTTCGAGCGTGCTCTTGGCGTCGCCCGCGGCCGGCTTGGGCGCCGGCTTGGCCATCACGGTGAGGATGGCCACGTAGGTGCGCCGCGCCAGGTTGTCGTTCCAGGCCTTGTCGCGCATCACGATCTCGAGCAGCTCGTCCATCGCCTCGGTGAAGCGGCCGGCGGCGAAGTGGCACTGCGCCAGCTCGTGGCGGGCGTCGAAGTCGCGCTTGTTGGCGGCGATGGCGGCGGCCAGCGCCTGCGGCGTGCGCGCGCCGGCCGCGGCGCGCTGCGCGGCGATCCACAGCGCCAGCGCCTCGAGCCGGGCCTCGGTGGCGGCCTTGCGCGCCACGGGTTCGAACGCGGCCTGCGCCTGGTCCAGCGCGCCGCGCTCGAGCAGCAGCTTCACGTAGTCGTAGCGGGCGTCGTCGTTGGCCGGGTCGATCGCCACCGCCTGCTGCAGCTTGGCCAGCGCGGCGTCGGCGTCGCCCTCGGCGATCAGCGCCTCGGCTTCGCCGACCTCGGCCTCGGCCTCCATTTCGTCGGCGGTGGGCACGTGCTTGTCGAGGAAGGCGCGCACCTGGCTCTCGGGCAGCGCGCCGACGAAGCCGTCGACCGGCTGGCCCTGGTCGAACAGCACGCAGAACGGGATCGAGCGCACGCCGAAGGCCTGGCTCAGCTGGCCGGCGATCTCGGGCTGCTCGTCGCTGTTGAGCTTGGCCAGCCTGAAGCGGCCGGCGTAGGCGACCTCGAGCTTTTCCAGCACCGGGCCGAGCACCTTGCACGGGCCGCACCACGGCGCCCAGATGTCCAGCAGCACCGGCTGCTGCATCGACGCGGCGATGAGTTCGTCCTGGAAGTTCTGGATGGTGACGTCGATCATGGGCGCTTCGGGCAAAACGGTCAGATGAAGCGTGCCACCTACAATTCAAGCCATGAACGAGGCGCAACCGCGGGTGGGTGTGGTGATGGGTTCGGCCAGCGACTGGCCGACCCTGCAGCACGCGTCGGCGATTCTCGCCGAGTTCGGCGTGCCGCACGAATGCAAGGTGGTGTCGGCCCACCGCATGCCGGACGACATGTTCGCCTATGCCGAGGCGGCGCGCGGGCGCGGCCTCGTGGCCATCATCGCCGGCGCCGGCGGCGCGGCGCACCTGCCGGGCATGCTGGCGGCCAAGACGCCGGTGCCGGTGCTGGGCGTGCCCATCGCCAGCCGGCACCTTCAGGGCGTGGACTCGCTGCATTCCATCGTGCAGATGCCCAAGGGCGTGCCCGTGGCCACCTTCGCCATCGGCGAGTCGGGCGCGGCCAACGCGGCCCTTTTCGCGGTGGCGATGCTGGCCGTCAACGACCCGGCCCTGGCCGGGCAGCTCGACGCCTTCCGCGCGCGCCAGACCGAGGCGGCGCGGGCGATGTCGGCCCAGCTCAAGTGAAGCCGCTGCTGCCGGGCGCCACCGGCCCCGACGGCCGTCCGGTCACGCTTGGCGTGATGGGCGGCGGCCAGCTCGGCCGCATGTTCGTGCAGGCGGCGCAGGCCATGGGCTACTTCACCGCCGTGCTCGACCCGGACAAGACCAGCCCCGCGGGCCTGGTGGCGCACTACCACATCGACGCCGACTACACCGACGAGCAGGGCCTGGCGCAGCTGATGCAGCGCTGCGCCGCGATCACCACCGAGTTCGAGAACGTGCCCGCGCCTGCGCTGATGACGCTGGGCGCGCACCGCCCGGTGGCGCCGGCCGGCGAGTGCGTGGCCGTGTGCCAGGACCGTGCCGCCGAGAAGCGCCACTTCGTGCGCAGCGGCGTGCCCTGCGCGCCGTTCGCCGTCGTCGAGACCGAGGCCGACCTGGCGGCGGTGCCCGACGCGCTGCTGCCCGGCATCCTGAAGACGGCGCGCCTGGGCTACGACGGCAAGGGCCAGGTGCGCGTCGCCGACCGGGCCGCGCTGGCCGCTGCCTGGGGCGAGCTGCGGCGGGTGCCCTGCGTTCTGGAGCAGCGCCTCGCGCTGGCCGCCGAGCTGTCGGTGATCGTGGCGCGCGGCGCCGACGGCGCCATGGTCGAGCTGCCGGTGCAACGCAACCTGCATCGCGACGGCATCCTCGCCGTGACCGAGGTGCCCGCGCCCGGCATCGACGCCGAGCTGCAGGCCGTGGCGGTGGCGTCGGCCCGGCGCCTTGCCGACGGCATGGGCTACGTGGGCGTGCTGTGCGTCGAGTTCTTCGTCGTCGACGCCGGTGGCGGCCGACTGTCGCTGGTGGCCAACGAGATGGCGCCGCGGCCGCACAACTCGGGCCACTACAGCGTCGACGCCTGCGACGTGTCGCAGTTCGGGCTGCAGGTGCGCTGCCTGGCCGGCCTGCCGCTGCCCGTGCCGCGGCTGCATTCGCCGGCGGTGATGCTCAACCTGCTGGGCGACCTGTGGTTCGGTGCCGACGGCCGCGAGCGCTCGCCCGACTGGGCCGCGGTGCTCGCGCTGCCCGGCGTGCACCTGCACCTGTACGGCAAGGCCAGCGCCCGTCGCGGCCGCAAGATGGGCCATCTCACCGTCACCGGCGCCGACACGGCCGGCGCGCGCGCGGTGGCGCTGCAGGCGGCGGCGCTGCTGGGCCTGCCCGCGTTCTGACCATGCGCCTGGACGGCAGCGACCCCGGGGCCGTCGCCCGCGCCGCCGACCTGCTGGCCGGCGGCGAGCTGGTGGCGTTTCCGACCGAGACGGTCTATGGCCTGGGCGCCCGGGCCGACGACGACGCGGCCGCGGCTCGCATCTTCGCGGCCAAGGGCCGGCCGGCGGACCACCCGCTCATCGTCCACGTGGCCGACGCGGTCCAGGCCAAGCGGTTCGCTGCCGAGTCCGGCTGGACGCCGCTGGCCGATCGCCTGGCCGCCGCGTTCTGGCCCGGCCCGCTGACGCTGATCGTGCCGCGCCGCGAGGGCCTGGCCGGCGTGGCGGCCGGCGGCCAGGGCAGCATCGGCCTGCGCTGCCCCGCGCATCCGCTGGCGCAGGCGCTGCTGCGCGAATGCGCGCAGCGCGGCGTGTCCGGCGTGGCCGGGCCGAGCGCCAACCGATTCGGCCGGGTCAGCCCGACCACCGCGGCCCACGTGGTCGACGAGTTCGGCGATGCACTGGCCGTGCTCGACGGCGGCCCGTGCGAGGTGGGCATCGAATCGGCCATCGTCGACTGCACGCGCGGCCGACCGGTGCTGCTGCGCCCCGGCGCGATCCCGCGCGAGGCGCTGTCGGCCGCCGCCGGCGAGGCCGTGGGCGACCCGGACGGGCAGGCGCCGCGGGCCTCGGGCACGCTGCCGGCGCACTACGCGCCGCGCGCCACGGTGCGTCTGATGCCGCCGCGCGCGCTGGAGGACGCGGTGGCCCTGTGGGTCGAGGCCCGGGCCGCGGCCGGGCAGCGCGCCGGGGCGCCGTCGCCCCTGGCGGTATATTCGCGCACGGTACGCGTGCCGCGCGGCGCCGCCGCCGCGGGACTGGTGTGGCACACCATGCCCGACACGGCCCGCGCGGCGGCATTCGAGCTGTTCGGCGTGCTGCGCGATTTCGACGCCCGGGGCGTCGGCCTGATCTGGGTCGAGCAGCCGCCCGCCGGCAGCGACTGGGACGGCGTGCGCGACCGACTCGAGCGCGCGGCAGCCGCCGCCCGACCTGCCTGACACTGGAGTCCTCATGAGTTTCCGTCTTCCGTTGCGCAAGGGCCTCGCGGCCGTGGCGACCCTGTTCGTGCTGGCCGGCCTCGCCTCCTGCGGCGGCGGCGGGCAGGTCGTGCCGTTCGACCCGGACCGCATCCTGGCCTTCGGCGACGAGCTGTCCGTGATCCGCACCGACGGCAACAAGTACTCGATCAACGCGTTCCGGATCACCGACTCGACCACCACGCCGCCCACCGAAAGCACGACCGAGACCGACTGCACGCGCAACCCGATCTGGATCCAGACCGTGGCCACCACCTTCGGCCTAGCCTTCGACCGCTGCCTGGGCAGCGCGACCACCGCGTCCGGCCAGGTGCTGGCGCAGCCGGGGCACAAGGTGGCCGACCTGCCGGCCCAGATCGCGGCCGTGCAGGGCGCCGCGCTCGGCGAGTCCGACCTGGCCGTGGTCATGATCGGCATGAACGACATCCTCGAGCTGTACGCGCGCTACCCGACCAGTTCGCGCGACACGCTCATCGACGAGGCGCGGGCCCGCGCCACCAGCCTGGGCAACCAGATCAACGCCCTGGCCCAGTCGGGCCCGGCGGTGGTCGTGCTGACGGTGCCCGATCTGGGCCTGACGCCCTATGCGCGGGAGCAGAACACCTCCACCGGCGATGCCACCCGCTCGGCCCTGCTGACGGCGCTGACCTCGGCGTTCAACAACCGCATGAGCGTGACGCTGATCAACGACGGCCGGCTGATCGGCCTCGTCTACGCGGACATCGAGACCCAGAACATGGTGCGTTTTCCCGGCACGTTCAGCCTGACCAACGTGGTCGACTCGGCCTGCCTGGGCACTGCGCTGCCGCCGGCGTGCACCACCGCGACGCTGGTCACGGGCGCCACCTCGGCCGGGTACCTGTGGGCGGGGCCGCTGCAACTCGGGCCCACCGGGCAGGCCCGGCTTGGCGCCGTGGCAGCGTCCCGCGCGCGCTCCAACCCCTTCTGAACCTTCGCGGCATCCACCAGCCGAGCGCGTTCCTGGAGAGCGCCCCCCAAACGGGCATTCGACGGGGTTAACCCGGCTCGGGGCGGCTGGCGGGCCCCCGTATAGTTCCTCGGCACAGGCCTGGGCCGCCGTCATCGGCGACCACCTCGGCCCGTCCACACACCAAGCAGAACGTACCGAAGGAGCTAGCACCATGTCCACCCGTCGCCGTTGGCACCTGTCCGCCCTCGCCGCGGTTGCCGCGCTCGTCGTTGCCGGTTGCGGCGGCGGCAGCGCCGATGCGCCGGTTGCCTCGCGAGTCATCGCGTTCGGCGACAGCCTGAGCGACATCGGCGCCTACACGCCGGCCACGCAGATCCCGCTCGGCCAGGCTGCGGGCGTGCCGCCCTTCTTTGGCGGCAAGTTCACCACCAACAGCCATACCGGCTATACCGCCACCAGCAACAGCAGCACGGCCAACACCTGGGTCGAGTGGGTGGCCGCTCGCGTGGGCGTGCCGATCACGCCGCACGAGGTGGGCTTCGGTCCCACGCCCAACCGCGTCAAGTGCCCGGCGGCGGCGAGCAACCCGGCCCTGGCCGGCAGCTGCACGGGCTACGCCCAGGGCGGCTCGCGCGTCACCAGCCCGGCCGGCATCGGCAACCCCAACGGCAACGGCATCAACGGCACGAGCCCCGCGCCGATGACGATCCCGATGGTGCAGCAGGTGGCCGACCACCACACCCGCTTCAACGGCTTCACGGGCGACGACCTGGTGTTCGTGTTCGGCGGCAACAACGACATCTTCGTGCAGTTCGGCCTCGTCGGCGCCGCGGCCATCACGCCCGCGCAGGCGACCACGGCGGTGCAGGCCGCCGCCACCGAGCTGGCCACGCTGGTGCGCAACCAGATCATCGGGCGCGGCGCCAGCCGCGTGGCCGTGATGACGCTGCCCGACGCCTCGGTGGCACCCGGCTTCAGTGGCTTGGACGCCACCAGCCGCGGCCTGCTGAGCTCGCTGTCGGCGGCGTTCAACACCACGCTGGTCTCGGCGCTCGACGGTTCCGGGGCCCGCATCATCGACGTGCGTGCGCTCAATGCCGCCGTGATGGCCAACCCCTCGAGCTTCGGCCTGACCAACGTCACCCAGTCGGCCTGCGACCCGACCCGCGTCAGCGCGGTCACCGGCGGCCGCATCACCGACGGTTCGTCGCTGTTCTGCAATGCCGCGGCGGCCTCGGCCTTCGTGGCCCCGGTGCCCAACCTGAACACCCTGCGCACCGGCGCCAGCGCCAGCACCTGGCTGTTCGCCGACGGCGTGCACCCCACCACCGGTGGTCATCGCGTCCTGGCCGACCAGGTCATCAACGCGATCAAGGGCTTCGGCTGGGTGCCTGAGAACCTCTGATCATTGCCTGCCGGCGGCCTGCGGGCCGCTTTGCCGCCAGGGCCGGCCCGTCGCAAGACGGCCGGCCTTTGCACTTCAGGGGTCGCGGCGGTGCCGCCGCGACAGGCGCAGCTTCATCAGCAGGATCGCGCCGGACAGCGTCAGCGTCACCAGGTTGGCCACCACCAGCGGCCACGACCGGATCAGCACGCCGTACACCAGCCACAGCGCCACGCCCGACACCATGGCCGCGTACATGCCCAGCGACACCCCGCTGACGTCGCGCGTGCGGAACACCAGCCAGGCCTGAGGCGCGAAGCTCAGCGTGGTGAGCGCCGCTGCCACGTAGCCGATGGTCTCGATCATGGGCGCTTCGTTCAGGGGCGCGCGCCGGCGGCGCGCGGGTTGAGGTCATTCATCGTCCACTGCACCAGCGCGTCCAGCGCCGGGCGTGCCGCGTTGGCGTTGGGATGGTTGATCACCGCGACCAGCACATAGCGCCGGCCGCTGGCCCCCAGCACGTAGCCCGCGACCGCGGCCACGTCGCGCAGCGAACCGGTCTTCAGGTGCGCGCGGCCGGGCACCGCGCGCGAGCGCCGCAGCGTGCCGTCCAGCCCGGTCACCGGCAGCGAGGACATCAGCTCCGACATCACCGGGCTCGACCAGGCGCGCTGCAGCAGGTGCGCCAGCAGCCGAGCCGGCATGCGCGTCTCGCGCGACAGGCCCGAGCCGTTGTCGATCACCACGCCGTCCAGCGACTCGCCCAGGCGCTCGGCCAGCCAGCGCCTCAGCGCCTCGCGCGCGTCCTCGGGCGACGCGCGCAGGTTGCCGCTGCGCTGCAGTGCCAGCGTCAGGAAGAGCTGCTGCGACATCACGTTGTTGCTGAACTTGTTGATGTCGCGCACCACCTCGGCCAGCGGCGGCGACACCAGCTCGAACAGCGGCGGGCCCGATGGGGCGGCGCCCTCGCGCACGACGCCGCCGAGCTTGCCGCCGCTGGCGCGCCACAGCGTGGCCAGCAGGCCCCGCGTGTAGGTGCGCGCGTCCACATGCGCCAGCGGCCAGGCGCGCTCGCCGCAGGCGGCGGGGTAGCTGCCTGCGAAGCGCAGCCGTGCCGGGTCGGTCAGGTTGGCCTTGAGCGCGCCGCGCCAGTCGCCGCAGGCGTCGGTGGACAGCGGCACCGTCGCGTCGACCGCGATGCCGTCGAGCGCGGGCTCGGCGGTCACCGTGGCCACGCCACGCGCCGGGTCGGGCGTGAAGGTGTAGACCACCGCGCCGAGATTGAGCAGCAGGGCCTGCGGCCGCACGTTGTAGGGGCGCAGCGGCTCGTTGTCGAAGTCCCCCGGCGAACCCTCGGGCAGCACGAAGGCCGACTGGTCGACGACGATGTCGCCGCGGATCTCCTGGACGCCCATCTGGCGCAGCTTCTGCATCGCCAGCCACATCCGCTCGAGCGTCAGCTTCGGGTCGCCGCGGCCCTGCAGGTGCAGCGGGCCGTCGATCACGCCGGCCACCAGCGGCGCCCCGAACCACACCGGCGTCTTCCAGGTGAAGGCCGGGCCCAGCTCGTCGAGCGCGGCATACGTGGTGAGCAGCTTGACCACCGACGCCGGGTTCATCGGCCGTTGCGCGTTCAGCGACACATGGGTCGTGCCGCTGCCCACCTCCTGCACCACCACCGCCAGCGCGTCCTGCGGCACGCGTTCCCTGACCAGCGCCTGCTCCACCTCGGGCGGGAGGTTGCGCTGGGCCGCCACGGGCGCGGCCAGACACATCAGCAGCAGGAACAGGGCGCGTCGCATCGGCGGGAATGATCGCATGGGTGCGCCGATACACTGGCTGCATGCCCCCGTCCGACGCCCCCTGCCTGCTCGCGCTCGACAGCGCGACCGAGCGTGTCGCGGTCGCGCTGGTGCTCGGCGAGCGCCACTGGTGCGCTGAGGAGCCGGGCGGCGCGCGGGCGTCCGAGCGCCTGCTGCCGATGGCCTTCGGGCTCCTCGCGCAGGCCGGCATCGACGGCCGCGCGGTGCAGGCCGTGGCCTTCGGGCGCGGTCCCGGCGCGTTCACCGGGCTGCGCACCGCCTGTGCCGTGGCGCAGGGCCTCGCCTTCGGCTGGTCGTGCCCGGTGCTGGCGCTGGACAGCCTGGCGCTGGTGGCCGAGGACGCGCGGGTCGCGCTGACCGCGGCCGATCCGACGCTGTGGGTCGCGATGGACGCGCGCATGGACGAGGTCTATGCCGCGCACTACCGGGCGCTGGCCGACGACTGGCAGCCGCTGCGCGAGCCCGCCCTGTGGACCCTGCCTGCGCTGCAGGCGGCCTGGGACGACGCGCCGCCGCGCTGCGTGGCCGGCACCGCGCTGGCGGCCTACGAGGGCCGGCTGCACGCCGGCACGGCGCGCCGCATGGACGCCTGCGCCAGCCGCGGCGACGCGCTGGCGCGCCTGGCGCGTGCCGCCTGGGCACGCGGCAATGCCGTCGACGCCGCGCAGGCGCTGCCGCTGTATCTGCGCGACAAGGTGGCGCTGACGACCGCCGAGCGTGCGGCGCGCGGGGCGGCCCGATGAACGCGGTGCCCCGTCCGCAGGCGCTGCCCGTGCGTGCGAGGGCCATGGCCGTGGCCGACCTGGACGCGGTGATGGCGGTGGAGCAGGCGGTGTATCCGTTCCCGTGGACCCGCGGCAACTTCGTCGACTCGCTGGCGGCAGGACACGTGACCCGCGTGCTGTTCGGCGACGATGGTGCGCTGCTGGGCTACAGCGTGGCGCTGCCGGGCGTGGACGAGATGCACCTGCTGAACCTGACGGTGGCGCCCGGGGCCGAGGGGCGTGGCCTGGCGCGCGGCCTGCTCGACGCGCTGGTGGCGCGCTGCCGCGACGAGCGCCGTGCCTGGCTCTGGCTCGAGGTGCGCGAGAGCAACCAGCGCGCGCGCGCCATCTACCAGCGCTACGGCTTCGACGAGGTCGGCCTGCGCCGCGGCTATTACCCGGCCGCCGTGCGGCGCGAGGATGCGATCGTGATGCGCCTGGCGGTGTACGGCGGGGGCCAAGATGCGCTGGACTGAGCGCCAGCGCGCGATGCTCGACGCGATGGGCATCCGGCTGCTCGAGCCGCCGCCGGCTGCGTCGGACGGGCCGGCGCGCGAGCCGTCGGTGCTGCCCGTGGCGAAGGCCGAGCCGCGCCCGGCCCCGGTGCCGGACGGCCGGCCCGCCGCGCCGTCAGCGAAGGCCGTGCTCCCCGCGCAGAGCGTGCAGACCGAGCCGTCCGCGCCGACCGCGCGGTCCGCGCCGCGGGTGGCCCCGGTACCCGCGGCAGCGGTCGGCACCGCCGGGATGGGCTGGGACGCGCTGCGCGAAGCGGTGGCGGGCTGCAGGGCCTGCGGCCTGTGCGAGTCGCGCACGCGCACTGTGTTCGGCGCCGGCCACGCGCAGGCGCGGCTGATGATCGTCGGCGAGGCACCGGGCGAGCACGAGGACCTGCAGGGCGAGCCCTTCGTCGGCCAGGCCGGCAAGCTGCTGGACAACATGCTGCGGCCGCTGGGCCTGTCGCGGCATGACGACGTGCCCCCCGCGCAGCGCGTTTTCATCACCAACACGCTGAAGTGCCGGCCGCCGCGCAACCGCAACCCCGACCCGTCGGAGACTGCCCGCTGCGCGCCCTTCCTGGCGCGCCAGATCGAGCTGGTGCAGCCGCGGCTGCTGCTGGCGATGGGGCGCTTCGCCGCCCAGTCGCTGCTGGCCACCGAGGAGCCGGTGGGCAAGCTGCGCGGCAAGGTGCATCGCTGGCGCGACACTCCGGTGGTCGTGACGTATCACCCGGCCTATCTGTTACGCACGCTGGCCGACAAGGCCCGGGCATGGGACGATCTGTGCCTGGCGGCCGCCACCCTCGAGAGCACCGAATGAACAGCACCCTGTCCGGACGCATCGCCCCCGGCACCGGCTCCGGCACCGAGCCGAGCGTGCGCGAGCATGCGAGCCTGCTGCGCCTGGTGGCCAACAGCGTGCCAGCGCTGATGGCGTTCTACGACAACGAGACGCTGCGCTGCCTGTTCGCCAACGCGGGCTACGCGCGCACCTTCGGCTTCGACGAGCAGAGCGTGCTCGGGCGCACGCTCGAGGAGATCATCGGCCCGGACGCGGCGCGCTCGATCGACCCTTACGTGCGCGAGATCCGGCGCACGCACCAGCCGCAGCGCTACGAGCGCCAGCTGCCGTCGCCGCAGGGCGTGCGCTGGATCGAGGTGCAGCTGCTGCCGCACTTCGACGCTACCGGCGAGCTGTCGGGCGCGTTCGTGCTCATCAACGACATCACGCGCCACCGCGAGGGCGAGCGCGCGCTGCGCGAGTCCGAGGAGCGGCTGGCCAAGTTCATGGACGCCAGTGTCGAGGGCATCGTGTTCCACAAGGACGGCCTCGTCACCGACGCCAACCAGCCCGCGCTCGAACTCAGCGGCTACACGCTGGACGAGATGCGCGGGCGCAAGACGCTGGAGTTCATCGCGCCCGAGCACGTGCCCAAGGTGGTGGAGGTGATGACCTCGCGCGCCGAGATCGCCTACGAGAGCGCGATCCTGCACCGCGACGGCACGCGCATCCCGGTGGAGTTCATCGTGCGCAGCATCGAGCGCGGCGGCGAGCAGCTGCGCATGACGGTGGTGCGCGACCTGCGCGCCACGCAGGCCGCGCGCGCCCGCATCCACCACCTGGCGCACCACGACGCGCTGACCGGCCTGTACAACCGCACCGCCTTCATGGAGCGGCTGGACGCGCTGATGGGCAGCGGCCGCGCCGGCGACGCGCAGGGCGCGCTGCTGTTCATCGACCTCGACCACTTCAAGCGCGTCAACGACTCGCTGGGCCATCTGGCCGGCGACGTGCTGCTGCAGACCCTGGCCCAGCGCCTGACCTCGCTGCTGCGCGCCAGCGACATCGTGGCGCGCTTCGGCGGCGACGAGTTCATGGTGCTGCTGCCCGGGGCCATGCCGCTGTCCGACGTGGAGGAGGTGGCGCGCAAGCTGCTGGGCGCCGTGAGCGCGCCCGTGGTGCTGGAGGGCCGCGCGATCTCGGTCACGCCGTCGCTGGGCATCGCGCTGTACCCGCAGCACGCCGACACGCCGGCCGACTTGCTGCGCAATGCCGACGCGGCGATGTACCAGGCCAAGCGCCAGGGCCGCGCCACGCACCACCTGTACGACCCCGAGATGAGCCGCCGTGCGCTGGAGGCGCTGGAGCTCGAGACCCAGCTCACGCGCGCGATCGAGCGCAACGAGTTCGTGCTGCACTACCAGCCGCAGGTGCGCGCCGCCGACGGCCGGCTGGCCGGCTGCGAGGCGCTGATCCGCTGGCGCCACCCGGTGCGCGGCCTGGTCGAGCCCGACCAGTTCGTGCCTTTGGCCGAGCAGCAGCGCCTGATCCTGCCGATCGGCCAGTGGGTGCTGCGCGAGGCCGCGTTCGCGGCGCGGCGCTGGCGCGACGCGGGCCGGCCGCTGCCGGTGTCGGTGAACCTGTCGTCGCTGCAGTTCCGCGACACCGCCTTCGCCGACAACGTGGCGGCGGTGCTGGCCGAGGCCGGCATCCCCGGCACCTCGCTGGAAGTCGAGATCACCGAGCGCATGCTGATGGACGACCTGGACGCGGTGCGCGACACGCTGGCGCGACTGAAGGCGATGGGCGTGCGCGTGGCGATCGACGACTTCGGCACCGGCTACTCGTCACTCGGGCACCTGAACCAGCTGCCGATCGACCGCATCAAGATCGACCGCAGCTTCGTGCACGGCCTGCCCGACCACGCCGGCAATGCCGCCATCGCGCGCGCCATCATCACGCTGGCCGCCAGCCTCGGCCGCGAGGTGGTGGCCGAGGGTGTCGAGACCGACGCGCAGCGCGGCTTCCTGGTCGCGCTGGGCTGCCACCAGCTGCAGGGACTGCTGTTCGGCGCCCCGACCGAGGGTGCGCCGTTCGCGCCCGTGCCGTGACGCCGGGCGCGCTGCCGCATCGATGACGACGCCGGCCGCCCCCTCGCCGGGCGAGCGTCAGCTCGCCTTCGCGCTGATCTTCCTCGCCCCCGCGCTGTGGAGCGTGAACTACCTCGTGGCGCGCTGGGCGCCGGGCGTGATTGCGCCGCACATGCTGGCGCTGGCGCGCTGGGGCGTGGCCGCGCTGCTGCTGGGGGCCTTCTGCTGGCGCGAGCTGCATGCCAAGCGCTCGGCCATCGCCGCCGAGGGCTGGCGTTTCCTCGTGCTGGGTGCACTGGGCATGTGGATCTGCGGCGCCTTCGTCTACATCGGCGGCCGCCACACGACGGCGGTGAACATCGGGCTCATCTACGCCATGTCGCCGGTGCTGATCGCGCTGGCCTCGTCGTGGTGGCTCGGCGAGCGCTTCGGGCCGCTGCAATGGCTGGGCGTGGCACTGGCGGTGGGCGGCGTGGTGCACATCCTGATCCGCGGCCACTGGCAGGCGCTGGCCGACGTGCGTGTCAACCCGGGCGACCTGTGGATCGCCGTCGCGGCGGTCGCCTGGACCTTCTACTCGCTGCTGCTGCGCGCCTGGCCCTCGGCCTTCGGCGGCCTGGCGCGGCTGACCCTGATCGCCGCCGGCGGCGTGGTGGTGCTGGTGCCGTTCACGGTGTGGGAGGCGCTGTACTGGCTGCCGTCGACGCTGTCGTGGCGCAGCGTCGGCCTGGTGCTGGCCGCGGCGCTGCTGCCCGGGGCCGCCGCCTATGCGGCGTACTCGTTCATGCAGCGCGTGCTCGGCGCCGCGCGCGTGGCCATGGTGCTGTACCTCGGGCCGATCTACAGCGCGGGCATCGCGTGGCTGGTGCTGGGCGAGCGCGTCGAGCCGTTCCACCTCGTCGGGGCGGCCTCGATCCTCGGCGGCATCTGGCTGTCCACGCGGCGCTGAGCCGCGGCGCGCGCGGGCCTCAGCGCAGCCAGCGCTGCAGGTGCTCGTAGACGGCCGGGCTGCCCAGCAGCGCCAGGTGGCCTGTGTCGGCCACCACCGCCTGCCGGTCGGCGTCGAACGCGAGCCGCCGCGGCGGCTCGCGGTGCTGGCCCAGCGCGCTGGCCACCGGCACGAGGCCGTCGCCGAGCAGGGCCGCCTTGACGCCGCTCCCGGCCGGGCCGAGCGCACCCGCCAGCGCGTAGCAGCGCACCGACGCCGGCAGCGGCACCTGGGCCCGCTTGTGCGTGCCGCGGCCGGCCACGTCGGGGCTGACGATGTCGCCGTGGCGCAGGTCGTTGATGCCGGCGCTGCGCAGGCGGCCCAGCCGCGCCAGCGGCGCCGCGTAGGGCGTGGCCGCCAGCAGCACGTCCACCCCCTGGCCGGCGCGTTCCAGCGGCGCGCCCTGGTGCGGCGTGCCCAGGCAGACGAGGTCGTTCACCCGGTGCGGCCAGCGCGGTCCGCCGCGCTGCGCCTGCACGCCGTGGAACAGCGCGCTGCGCGCCACCAGCCCGCCCATGCTGTGGCCCAGCAGCACCAGCCGTTCCAGCGGCATCGGCCAGGCGTCGAGCAGGCGTTCGAGCTGCTGCGCCAGCACGCGGCCGTTGGTGGACAGCGACAGGCCGGTGTTGTAGTGCAGGTAGACCGGCGTGTAGCCGAGGTCGCGCGCCAGCGCGGCACCGTGGTCGTGACCGTCGCGCTGCCATTGCAGGTCGTTCATGCACAGCCCGTGCAGCAGCACCAGCAGGCGCGGCGTCGCATCGGGCAGCGCCACCCGCATCGCCGAGCGGTCCAGCACCAGCGGCCGGCCGCCGCACCGGAAGGCCATCGGGATCGCCAGCGGGTTGCCGGTGGCGGCGAGGTGGTCGCCCAGCACGCCGTTCAGGGCCGCGACGATGGCCTCGCGCTCGGCATGCGGCAGGCGCCCGGGGCCGGCCTGGGACGCGAGCGCCGGGCCGAGCCAGCCGAACAGCGCGTCGACGCTGCCGCCCACCACGCGCGTGACGCCGCGCACCGACTTGTAGACCAGCCCGGTCAGGCCGCGCGTGCGCTCGTCGGGCGCGGGCGCCGCGCCGGGCAGGGAGGCGATGCGCGCGTGCAGGGCCTCCACCAGCGAGGTCAGGCCGACGACGGCGTCGGTGGTCAGCTGTGCGGCGCCGCGCAGGTCGGCCGCTTGCAGGAGGGGCTGGAGCATGGGCGAGTGTGACAGCCCCGGGGCCCGGCCGGTGCGGCTTTGCACGGCATGATGCGGGCCATGTCCACGCCCGCTGCCGAAGCCGTTTCCGCCCTGCCGCCGCTGTCGGTGCTCGACCTGTCGCCCATCGTCGAGGGCGCCAGCGCCGCCGACGCCCTGGCCAACAGCCTGGACCTGGCGCGCCACGCCGAGGCCTGGGGCTACCGGCGCTACTGGGTGGCCGAGCACCACAACATGGACGGCGTGGCCAGCTCGGCCACCGCGGTGCTGGTGGGCCACCTCGCCGGCGGCACTCGCACGATCCGCGTCGGCTCGGGCGGGGTGATGCTGCCCAACCATGCGCCGCTGGTGGTGGCCGAGCAGTTCGGCACCCTGGCCACGCTGTACCCGGGGCGCATCGACCTCGGGCTCGGGCGCGCCCCGGGCACCGACCGCACCACGATGCGCGCGCTGCGGCGCCATCTCGACGCGAGCGGCGAGGAGGAGGGCTTCCCGCGCGACGTGATGGAGCTGATGGCCTACCTGGGCGAGCCGCAACCCGGCCAGGCGGTGCGGGCAATTCCCGGCATGGGCACCCACGTGCCGGTGTGGCTGCTGGGTTCCAGCCTGTACAGCGCGCAACTGGCCGCGCACCTGGGCCTGCCGTTCGCGTTCGCGTCGCACTTCGCGCCCGACCTGCTGCTGCACGCGCTGGAGCTGTATCGCGCCGGCTTCCAGCCGTCGGCGGCATGGCCGCGGCCGCATGCCATGGTGGGCGTCAACGTGGTGGCCGCCGACACCGACGCGCAGGCGGCGCGGCTGTTCACGTCGATCCAGCAGCGCTTCCTGGGCATGCAGCGCGGCCGCCGCGGCCCGCTGCCGCGCCCGGTGGACCCGGCCGAACTGGAAGCGATGTGGGCGCCGCACGAGAAGGCCCAGGTCGAGCGCATGCTGGTGGCGTCGGCCGTCGGCTCGCCGGACTCGGTGCGGCGCCAGCTGGCCGCGCTGGTGGCGCGCACCGGCGCCGACGAACTGATCGTGGCCGGTGCGGTGCACGACCACCGCGCGCGGCTGCGCTCCTACGAGCTGCTGTCGGCGCTGCGCACGGCAGGAGCCGCGAGCCCGGCGTAGACCCGCGCCCCGGCCGCTGGCCGTGCAGGGCCGGGATCGGCCCGATGCGCGGCCGCGCCCGGCCCGTATGCTCCGAGAGCCGGCGCGGGCGTGTGTCGGCACGAAAGGGCGCCAGCTGCCGACGCAGTGGCTGGCGCCGTGATCCGTCCCGACGAGAACGAGGAGACCGACATGGCTCGAATCACGCGGCGTGCCGTCCTGGCCGCTTCCGCCCTGGCCGTGCCTGCGCTGCAGGCCCGCGCCCAGACCGCCTGGCCACGCCAGTCCATCCGCTTCGTGGTGCCCTTCGCGCCCGGCGGCACCAGCGAGATCGTCGCGCGCACCGTGGCGCAGGAGCTGTCGCGCCAGCTCGGGCAGACGGTGTTTGTCGACAACAAGGGGGGCGGCGCCGGCATCCCCGCGATGACCGAGGTGGCCAAGGCCACGCCGGACGGGCACACGCTGATCCTCGGCCACGTCGGCTCGCTGGCCGTGCACCCGTACATCTTCGACAACCTGCAGTACGACGTGAACCGCGACTTCATCCCGGTGACGATGCTGGCGCGGGTACCGAACATGTTCGTCATCCACCCCGACGTGCCGGCCAAGGACTTCAAGGAGTTCGTGGCCCACGTGCGCAGGAACCCGGGCAAGCTCGACTACGGCTCGGCCGGCAACGCCAGCGCTGGCCACCTGGCGATGGAGTATCTGAAGCTCGTCACCGGGATGTTCATGACCCACATCCCCTATCGCGGCACCGGGCCGCAGCTCACCGACCTGCTGGCCGGCCGCACCCAGTGCTGCTCGGCCGGGCTGCCGGCGCTGATCCCGCACGTCAAGAGCGGCAAGCTGCGCGCGATCGCGGTGGGCACCGCGCAGCGCCTGCCGATGCTGCCCGACGTGCCCACGGTCGCCGAGATGGGCTACAAGGACTTCGAGACCTCGCAGTGGTACGGCATCCTCGCGCCCGCGGGTACGCCGCGCGACATCGTCAAGCGTCTGCAGGAGGAATCTCTCAAGGCGCTGAAGAGCAGCTCGGTCACGGCGCGCTTCACCAACGACGGCGCGTTCGGCGGCGGCGGCCCGCCGGAGGAGTTCGCGGCCTTCATCGCCCAGCAGCAGAAGACCTGGAGCGTGATCATCAAGCGCGCCGGCATCAAGCCGGACTGACCGGCGCGCGGCGCCCCCCTGCGGCGCCGCCCCTGCGCTACTTGCGCGCGCCCTTCTTCGGCCGCTGCCAGCCGTCGATCGACACCTGGCGCGCGCGCGCCACGGTGAGCTGCCCCGCGGGGGCGTCCTTGGTGATGGTGGAGCCGCCGCCGATGGTGGCGCCTTCGCCCACGTTCACCGGCGCGATCAGCACGCAGTTGCTGCCGATGTGCGCGTCGGCGCCGATCACGGTGCGCAGCTTGTTGGCCCCGTCGTAGTTGGCGGTGATGCTGCCGGCGCCGTAGTTGACCCGCTCGCCGACGCTGCTGTCGCCCAGGTAGGCCAGGTGGTTGGCCTTGGCGCCGGCGGCCAGCGTGCTGTTCTTCACCTCGACGAAGTTGCCGATGTGCACCTCGCGCCCGAGATCGGCGCCGGGGCGCAGCCGCGCGTAGGGCCCCACCAGTGCGCCCGGACCCACATGCGCGCCCTCGATGTGGGTGAACGGGTGGATCACCGCACCGTCGTCGATGCGCGCGTCGCGGATCACGCAGTGCGCGCCGATGCTCACGTCGCTGCCCAGCGTGACCTCGCCCTCGAACACGCAGCCCACGTCGATGGCGACGTCGCTGCCGCACTGCAGCGTGCCGCGCACGTCCAGCCGCGCCGGGTCGGCCAGCCGCACGCCGGCGTCCATCAGCGCGTCGGCCTGGCGGCGCTGGAAGCGGCGCTCCAGGTCGGCCAGCTGCGCCGGGCTGTTCACGCCCAGCACCTCGGTCTCGTCGCGCGCCAGCGTGGCCTGCACCGGCAGCCCCTCGGCCACCGCGACGGCCACGATGTCGGTGAGGTAGTACTCCTTCTGCGCGTTGTCGTTGCGCAAGGCCGCCACCGCGCGCTTGAGCCACGCGGTCGGCGCGGCCAGGATGCCGCTGTAGATCTCGCGGATGCCGCGCTGCGCGGGCGTGGCGTCCTTGTGCTCGACGATCGCCTGCACCTGGCCGGCGCCGTCGCGCACGATGCGGCCGTAGCCCGTGGGGTCGGCCAGCTCCACTGTCAGCAGCGCCAGACGCTCGCCGCCGCAGGCGGCCACCAGCGCGGCCACCGTGGCCGGGTCGATCAGCGGCACGTCGCCGTTGAGCACCAGCGTGGTGCCGCCTTCGGGCAGGTGCGGCACGGCCTGCTGCACGGCGTGGCCGGTGCCCAGCTGCGGCGCCTGCAGCACGCACCGGACATGCTCCTGCGCGGCCATGCTGGCGCGGACGGCGTCGGCGCCATGCCCTACGATCACCAGCGTGCGGTCGGCGCCCAGGCCGGCCGCCGCGTTGAGCACATGCTGCAGCAGGCTGCGGCCGGCCAGCGGATGCAGTACCTTGGGGCGCGCGGACTTCATCCGCGTGCCCTTGCCGGCAGCCATGATCAGCACCGAAAGTGGGGAAGTCTTGTCGTTCATGAGGTCCCGTGTCGACGGCCGGTGGCGGCCCAGGCTGCTGGCGATTATCGGCGCCGTGGTGGCGGCGCTGCTGCTGGCCGGCTGCGGCAGCCTGGTGCGGCTGGGCTACGGCCAGGCGCCCACGCTGGCCCACTGGTGGCTCGACGGCTACGTCGACCTGGACGACGCCCAGTCGCAGCGCCTGCGCGACGATCTCGATCAATGGTTCGACTGGCACCGGCGCCAGCAGCTGCCCGACTACGCCGCGCTGCTGGTGCGCGCCCAGCGCGAGGTCACCGAGCCGATCAGCCCGCAGGCCATGTGCGCCTGGCGCGACCTGGCGCTGCGTCGCGTCGACGCCGCGCTCGAACGCGCCGCCCCGTCGCTGGGCCGCCTGATCGTGACGCTGCGCCCCGAGCAGATCCGCCACATGGAGCGCAAGCTGGCCAAGGACGGCGCCGAGCTGCGGGCCGACTTCGCCCAGGCCGACCGCGCCGAGCGTGCCCGCGCGTCGTTCAAGCGTGCGCTCGAGCGCTACGAGAACCTGTACGGCCGACTCGACGAGGCGCAGCGTGCGCGGCTGGCGCAGCTGCTGGAGGCGTCGCCGTTCGACGCCGACCGCTGGCTGGCCGAGCGCGAGCAGCGCAATGCCGACATGATGCGCACGCTGGCCGCGGCTGCCGCGGGCGGCGACGTCGCCCAGGCCCAGGCCGCGGTGTTCGTGATCGCCGAGCGCGCGCTGCGCTCGCCGCGCCTCGAGTACCGCGCCTACCAGGAGCGGCTGGTGCAGGAGAACTGCGCCCTGGCGGCCACGATGCACAACCTGACCACGCCGGCGCAGCGCCAGCATGCGCGCGGCAAGCTCAAGGGGTGGGAGGACGACCTGAGGGCGCTGGCGGGGGCAGCCGGCGCCGCGGCGTCGCGCTAGCGGCGCGCACGGTCCGCCGACCGCGCAGCCCGTTCAGGGCATCTGCACCTGCACCGAGCGCGGGTTCTTCGCGCCGGTGGCGGGGAAGTCCTTCAACGCGGCCTCGAACATCGCGCCCAGCAGCGCGGCGTCGCCCACCGTGCCGCCCGAGGTCTGCGCGTGGGCCTCGTACAGCGGCGTGCCGGCGGCGCGATCGCGCAGCAGCAAGGCCACGTTGCGCTCGAAGCGGGTGGACCAGTCCGCGTGCACGCCGGCGTAGAACGCCGAGCGCGACGAGCGCCAGGCCGGCGCGCGCCAGTAGCCCGTGCCCCAGCGCCACCACAGCGGGTCATCCCACGGCGAAACCTCGATGCGTGTCAGCCGCGCGCCGATCTGCACGATCACGTCGGCCTGTGCGGCGTCGGGCGCGGGCGTGAAGCCGGCCTTCTCCAGCGCCCTTGCGGCGGCCGACTCCAGCGCGGCCTGGCGCTGTGCGTCGGCCTTCTGCGAGGGCAGCCGCTCGAAGGCATAGCGGCCCGGCTTGCGCTCGGCAGGCCATTCGCTGAAGGTGGTCACCTCGCTGGTCACGGTGTTGAGCGCGGCGCAGCCGGCGAGCACGGCGCCGGCCAGCAGCACGGCGGCGGTGCGCAGGATCGATGCGGTCATGACGTCTCCCGGGTCGGTTCGGTGGGGGCGGCAGCCAGGGCGATGGATGGCGGCATCGCCACCACCGCCGCGGCCGGCGTGCCACAGGCCTCGGCGTCGTCCTCGTCGAAGGCCTTGTCGCCCATCGGGTCGGGCACGCCACTGGGTTGGAGCGTGGCGAAGGGATGCAGGTTCCGGTCCAGCAGGTGCGAGGGCACCACATGCGCCATCGCGCGAAGCATGTTGTCGATGCGACCGGGGGTGCGGCGCTCCCAGTCGTGGATCATGGCCTTGGTCTGGGCGCGCTGCAGGTTCTCCTGGCTGCCGCACAGCGTGCACGGGATGATCGGGAAGCGCTGCACGTCGGCCCAGCGCTGCAGGTCGGCCTCGGCCACGTAGGCCAGCGGGCGGATCACCACGTGGCGCCCGTCGTCGCTGACCAGCTTGGGCGGCATGCCCTTCAGGCGGCCGCCGAAGAACATGTTCATCAGCATCGTCACGACGATGTCGTCGCGGTGGTGGCCGAGCGCGATCTTGGTGGCGCCGAGTTCCGAGGCCACGCGGTACAGGATGCCGCGGCGCAGCCGCGAGCACAGGCTGCACATCGTCTGGCCCTCGGGGATCAGGCGCTTGACGATCGAGTAGGTGTCCTGGGTCTCGATGTGGAAGGGCACGCCCAGACCCGACAGGTACTCGGGCAGCACATGGGCCGGAAAGCCGGGCTGCTTCTGGTCCAGGTTCACCGCCACCAGCTCGAAGCGGATCGGCGCGCGCTGCTGCATCGTGCGCAGGATGTCCAGCAGGGCGTAGCTGTCCTTGCCGCCGGACACGCAGACCATGACCTTGTCGCCGTCCTCGATCATGTTGAAGTCGGCGATGGCCTGGCCCACCTGACGGTGCAGCCGCTTGGACAGCTTGTTGGCCTCGAAGGCCGCCTTGCGCTCGGCCGCGCCCGCGGCCACCGGTTCGTTCATCGCGTTCATGCGCCGTCCTTGATGCCGAACACTTCCACGCCCACGGCGTCGCAGTCGGGGTAGACGTCGGGTTTTTCGGTGGACACGCGGGCCGCGCGCACCTGCGGATGCGCCAGCATCAGTCGCAGCACGTCGTCGGCCAGCGTCTCCTGCAGGTGGATGTGCCCGCGCGACACGCGCTCGGCGATCGAGCGCCGGATGAAGTCGTAGTCGAGCACCTCGTCGAGCTTGTCGGCCTGCGGCGTGGACAGCGCCAGCGGCACGAACAGGTCGACGTTGATCAGCACGCGCTGCTCGCCCTTCTTCTCGAAGTCGTGCACGCCGATGTTGATCCACACCTCGTAGTCGCGCAGGAACAGGCGCCGGCAGCTCATCAGCGCGGGGTGGACGAGAAGGGAGTGCATCGTTATGCCTTGGGGGTGAGGAAGGCCACGTCGCGCGGCTGGCGCGCGAGGTGCTGGCCGCCGTCGACCAGCAGCGTGGTGCCGGTGACGGCGGGAGACTCGATCACGTAGCGCACCGCGCGTGCCACGTCCTCGGGGGTGGACGACCGGCCCAGCGGCGTCATGCGGTGCGCGGCGGCGAAGCCGGCGTCGTCCATCGCCTCGCCGGAGACCAGCGTGACGCCGGGCGCCACGCCGGCCACGCGCACCTGCGGCGCCAGCGCCATCGCCAGCATCGTGGTGGCGGCGTCCAGCGCCGCCTTGGACAGCGTGTACGAGAAGTAGTCGGGGTTCGGGTTCCAGAGCTTCTGGTCCGACAGGTTCACCACGCAGCCCACCTCGCTGCAGCCGTCCAGGTGCGCCGCCAGCGCGGTGGCCAGCAGCACCGCCGGCGCGGTGTTGGCACGCCAGTGCGTTTCCATCGCCGCCACGCTGAAGCCGCGCGCATCGTCGTAGGCGAAGTGCGACGCGTTGTTCACCACCGCGTCGAGGCGCTTCATGCGCTGCGCCACCGCCGGCACCAGGGCGCGGCAGGCGGCCTCGTCGGCCAGGTCGGCGCCGAAGCACTCGGCGCGCGCGCCCAGCTCGCGCAGCTCGGCAGCGAGCGCCTGCGCCTCGTCGGCCGAACGGCGGTAGTGCAGCGCCAGGTCGAAGCCGGCGCGCGCCAGCTCCAGCGCGATGGCGCGGCCGATGCGCCGCGCCGCGCCGGTGACGAGCACCGTCGGTCGCAGGGTGGGAGCGGTCGGGGAGAGGGGCATTCCTACAATCGGCGCATGCAGGCGCCAGACGAGGGTGACAGTGTATTGGCCGGGGTGATCCGGCGGGCCCTCGAGGGCCAAGGCCGGCCCGCGCCCGGCAGCCGGGGCACCGACACCCCCGGCTGGATGCCCTTCGACCGCTTCATGGCCTTCGCGCTGTACGCGCCCGGCCTGGGCTACTACGCCCGCGGCACGCCGGTGCTGGGCGCGATGCCCGGCGACGGCAGCGACTTCACCACCGCACCCGAGATGAGCCCGCTGTTCGGCGCCGCGCTGGCGCGCCAGGTGGCGCAGGCGCTGGCCGCCACCGGCACCGACGAGGTGTGGGAGTTCGGCGCCGGCAGCGGGGCGCTGGCCGCGCAACTGCTGCAGGCCCTGGACGGCACGGTGCGGCGCTACTCGATCGTCGACCTGTCGGGCACGCTGCGGCTGCGCCAGCGCGAGCGCCTCGCACCCTTCGGCGACCGCGTGCGCTGGCTCGACGCGTGGCCGGACGCGATGGCCGGCGTGGTGGTGGGCAACGAGGTGCTCGACGCGATGCCGGTGCAGCTGCTGCACTTCGACGGCGCGCAGTGGTTCGAGCGCGGCGTGGCCTGGGCGGACGGCCGCTTCGTGTTCGCCGACCGGCCCACCGCGCTGCGCCCGCCGGTGGACGCGCCCTTCGTGCCCGGCACGACCACCGAGATCCACCCGCAGGCGCAGGCCTTCGTGCGCAGCCTGGCCGAGCGGCTGCGCGTGGGGGTGGCCTTCTTCATCGACTACGGCTTCCCCGACGCCGAGTACTACCTGCCGGCGCGGCGCGAGGGCACGCTGATGTGCCACCGGGCCCACCGCGCCGACCCGGACCCGCTGGTCGACGTGGGCACCAAGGACATCACCGCGCATGTGGACTTCAGCGGCATCGCGCTGGCGGCGCAGGACGCCGGTTTCGAGGTGCTGGGCTACACCAGCCAGGCGCGCTTCCTGCTCAACTGCGGCCTGGCCGACGCGATGCAGGCGGCGCAGCAGCGCGGCGACTGGGCCGCGCTGGGCGCGGCGCAGAAGCTCGTGGCCGAGCACGAAATGGGCGAGCTGTTCAAGGTGCTGGGGCTGGTGCGCGGCGCGCCGGCTTTCGATGCCCTCGGGTTCGTGCGGGGCGACCGCAGCCACCGTCTGTGAGCGCCGCGCGGCAGCGGCGATGATCGGGCATGCGCTGGCTCATCGTCTTCCTGCTCGCCTTCGTCATCTTCAACGGGCTGGCGGGCTGGCTGCGCCGCATCGGTCTCGGGCGGCTGCCGGGCGACTTCAGCTTCCGCTGGCGCGGCCGCGAGGTCTTCGTGCCGCTGGCCAGCAGCGTGGTGCTGAGCGTGATCGCGATGGGGGTCGGCGCGCTGATCTGAGCACTGCGGGCGGGGTGCCCGGTGCTCAGTCGAAGATGGTCCAGCGGTGGCTGCACTTGCTGCAGCACACCTGCATCGATCCCTCGCGTGCGTCCTCGGTCTCGAGCTTGAAGCGGCCGTAGGTCTCGCACTGCGGGCAGTCGGCCTGGTTGGCCGTGGCCTCGGCATGGTGCAGGAAGTACAGGTAGCGGCGCAGCGCCCACACGCCGATGACGGTGCACACGACGATGGCCGCCACGTCGAACAGCCGGTCCGCGGCGTTCACGCTGTCGCGGACGGCCTCCACCGCGGCGAACACGCCGATCATGCAGAAGAAGGTGAGCACCAGATGCGCGTGGCTCTGCAGCAGCTCGCGCTCGTACCACTTGCGAAAACCATGCTTGCGGATGCCGTCGGCGAGCTTCATCGGGATCGTCCTGCCTGGCGCGTACTGCCTTGATGCGTACGCGCATCGTGGCACAAGGCTTCCCGCGCCGCCACGGCTCAGCCCGCGGCGGCGGGCGCTGCGAGGTGCCGCTCCAGTGCCGCCAGCCGCGCCTCGCGCACGGCCGCGCCCAATGCCGGGCCCTGCGCACCCGCGGCGGCGGCCTGCGCCGCGGCGGCCTGGGCGTCCACCGCCAGCACGGCGGCCAGCGCGCCAGCCAGCCGCGGGCGCGGCGCGTAGGGCTGCGCCTGCAGCCCGGTGCGGCCCCGCGCGTCGCACTCGCAGGCCAGCAGCGCCTGGCCGAAGCGATCCGGCCGGCGCAGCGCGTCGCAGCGCTCCAGCAGGCGCATCACCGCCGCAGCGCCGAAGCCGGCGCTGCGGTGGATGTTGCCGTGCTCGCGCGCGACGATCTCGCCGAGATCGCGGCAGTCGGCCGGCACGCGCCAGCGCTGCGACACCGCCTGCGCCAGCTTCACGCTGCGCGCCTCGTGCGCCACGTGGCGCGGCCATTGGTCGCGCGGCGTGCTGCCCTTGCCCAGGTCGTGCACCAGGGCCGCATAGCGCACCGGCAGCGGCGCCTGAATCCGGGCCGCCATGTCCAGCACCATCTCCAGGTGCACGCCGGTGTCCACCTCCGGGTGGTGCTCGGGGGGCTGCGGCACGCCGTACAGCGCGTCCACCTCGGGCAGCAGGCGGGCCAGCGCTCCGCAGCCGCGCAGCGCGTCGAGCATCCGGCTGGGCCGGGCCTCCATCAGCCCGCGCGACAGTTCCTGCCACACGCGCTCGGGCACCAGCGCGTCCACCTCGCCGGCGGCCACCATGTCGCGGCACAGCGCCTGGGTCGCGGGTGCGATGCGGAACTGCGGCCAGCGCGCCGCGAAACGCGCCAGGCGCAGGATGCGCACCGGGTCCTCGGCGAAGGCCTCCGACACATGGCGAAGCACGCCGTCGCGCAGGTCGGCCACGCCGCCGAACGGGTCGATCAGCGTGCCGTGCTCGTCCTCGGCGATGGCGTTGACGGTGAGGTCGCGCCGGCGCAGGTCGTCCTCGAGCGTGACCGACGGGTCGGCATGCACCGTGAAGCCGCGATATCCCGGCGCCGACTTGCGCTCGGTGCGCGCCAGCGCGTGCTCCTCGCGCGTCACCGGATGCAGGAAGACCGGGAAGTCGCGCCCCACCGGCGTGTAGCCCAGGGCCAGCATCTGCGGCACCGTGGCGCCGACCACCACCCAGTCGCGGTCGCCCGGCGCCACGCCCAGCAGGCGGTCGCGCACCGCACCGCCGACCTGGTAGACCTTCATGCGCCCGAGTGTAGGAGCAGGCGCCGCACGGGCGCCGGCCGCGGTGGGGGGCGGCCATGCGTGCGGGGCGCAATGAAAAAGGGCGGCCTGTCGGCCGCCCTGTCCTGGCGAGTAGCGCCCTGGCGCTCAGGCGTCCTGGCGGCGGCGGCGCGCCATGAACATCAGCGCGCCCAGGCCGGCGAGCATCATCGCGTAGGTGCCGGGCTCGGGCACGGCCGGCACGGCGGCCAGCGACACCGAGTACTGGCCACCCAGCGCGCTGCGGCCGAAGGTGCCGCTGATGTCCAGGTGGTACTGGCCGGCCGCGAAGGTGCCCAGCGACGCCGTCAGGTTGTTGCCCGAGAACGAGCCGAGCAGGGTGCTGCCGCCCGGGTGCGTGTGGTTCCACACGTCGATCACCAGGTCGTGGATGTCCAGCAGGTTGATGCCCATGAAAGTCAGGGCGTAGGTGTTGGCCGCGCCGGACAGGTCCGACGGTTGGGCGATCGTGAAGTTGGCGTACTCCTCGAACGTGGAGCCGGCCCGGCCGAAGGTGGTGACCGCCAGCGTCGAGGGCGACGCGTCCAGCGTGCCGAAGTCGTAGGCGCTGGCGGCGGAACCGTTGCCGGACTGCAGCACCCCGTCGAGGAACGCGATGCCGGCATTGGCGGCCGATGCAAAGGCCAGGAGCGCGGCGGCGACCAGCTTCTTCATTCTTTCTCCCTGAGGATCGTTCTGATCTGCGGTGGGCCGCGCGGAGCGTCCCGTGGGAGAAATTTATCGGCCGGGGTCGACCTTGACTGCCCCGCGGCCGGGGGGCACACCCCCATTCGCGGGGGTCAGCCGGCGTCGCGACCGGCGCGTGCGCGCAACGCTTCCAGCCGGGCCCGGCCGTCGGTGCGGCCCAGGTAGCCGGGCGCCACCGCGTCCAGGGCGGTGGCGGCGATGCCCAGATCGGCCAGCCCGGGGAGGGTGCCGCTGGCCACGTTGGGCACGCGCATCGAGTCGAGGTTGTCGCGCGACATCAGCGGCGGCCCTGGCAGGCATTCCAGCAACAGCGCCTGCAGCTGGCCCAGCGCGTCGGGCAGCGGCAGCACCGGGCGCGGATGGCCGGACCAGCGGCCCGCCGCGCGAACCAGGTCGGCCAGCGTCAGCACCTGAGGGCCGGCGCATTCGTAGGTGCGGCCGATCGTGTCCGGGCGCTGCAGGCACTGCACGATCGCGCGCGCCACGTCGTCCACCCACACCGGCTGGAAGCGCGCGTCGGCCCCGGCCAGCGGCACCACCCACGCCAGCGCCTGCATCGCGGCGAACAGGTTGAGGAAGCGGTCCTGCGCGCCGAAGATCACCGACGGCCGCAGCAGCGTCAGGTCCAGGCCCGCGGCGGCCGTCAGCGCCGCTTCGCCTGCGGCCTTGCTGCGCAGATAGCGCGACGGCAGCGGCGTGTTGCCCACGCCCAGCGCGCTGACATGCACCACGCGGCGCAGGCCGACGGCGGCGCAGGTGCGCGCCAGGCGCTGCGGCAGCGTCACATGGACACGCTCGAACTCGGCCTCGCTGCCGTGCAGGATCGCCACCAGGTTGACCACCGCGTCGCAGCCCGCCAGCAGGCGCAGCAGGGCGCGGTCGTCGTGCACGTCGGCGATCGCCACTTCCAGGCCCGGCAGCGGGCGCACGGCGTTGGCGTGCGCGGCGCGGCGCGTGGGCACCACGATCTGCAGCCGGGCGCCGGCCGTGCGCACGAGGTGCTCGCACAGCGACCGGCCGACGAAGCCGGTACCGCCCAGTACCGCGATGCGCATGGGAAACGGGGCGTTCATGGCAGTTCCTTGTCGGGTGGGGCCGCGCCAGCGTCGCGCGGGCCGATCGCGCCGCCCAGCCGCTGCTTCAGCGACGGCAGCAGCAGCGGTGCGGGGGCCGGCGCCGAGGCGGCCGGGGCCGTCGGCGCCGCAGGGGAGGCCGGCGGGGAGGCCGGGGACAGGGCCGTCGTCGATGACGGCGGCGACGACGGGGGCGCCACCGACGCGCCGGACGCGCCGGACGCAGCCCTGGGGGCCGTGGCGCCGTCCGGCGTTGCCGCGGGTGCCGTGGCAGGCGGGGTGGCCGGCACCGGCGCCGTGGCGGGCACGGGCGGCGGCGCGCTCTGGCGCTGGCCGGCCAGCATCGCCGCATACACGGTGGCGTTGGACAGCACCTTCTTGACGTAGTCGCGGGTCTCGTTGAACGGGATGTTCTCGGCCCAGATCGCGGCCTCGACCGTGGCGCCTTCGCGCCAGCGGCGCGGCCGGCTCGGCCCGGCGTTGTAGGCCGCCGCGGCCATGGCCTGCGAGCCGTCGAAGTCGTCGAGCACCAGCTTGAGGTAGGTGGTGCCGAGCTTGAGGTTGACCGTGCGGTCGGTGACCTGCTCGGGGGTGAAGGGCAGGCCGATCTTCTTCGCGGTCCAGCGCGCGGTGGCCGGCATCAGCTGCATCAGGCCCGACGCGCCGACGCTCGAGCGGGCGTCGAGGATGAAGCGCGACTCCTGGCGGATCAGGCCGTACACGTAGGCCGGGTCGAGCCCGATCTCGCGCGACGCGGCCACCACCTCGGCGCGGAACGGCGTCGGGAAGCGCTGCTCCAGATCGATCTCCTGGCGAGTGCGGTCGCTGGTGTTGATGCAGCGGTCCCACACCTCGCGCGCGCAGGCGCGCTCGGCCGCGGCCAGCAGCGCGCGGTCGCTCATGCCGCGCAGGGAGAAGTTCCACTCGCGCACGCCCTCGCCGCGCAGCCCGAGCGCGATGAGCTGCAGCGCCCGCGTCAGCCCCGGGTGGGCGGCGGCGGCCTCGCGCTCGGTCTCGGTCAGCGGCTGCGGACGCGGCGGCACGGCAAAGGCGCGGCCGAGGTCTTCCGACGCGAGCTTGCCGTAGAAGTGGAGTTCGCCGCCGAGCTGGCGCAGCGCCGCCAGCGCCTGCGTGCGCAGGCGGTCGCCGGCCGCGCCCGCGGCGGCGGACTCGCGCTGCGCCCGCGCGCGCCAGTAGCGCCACGCCGGGTCGCGTTGCTCGGCGTCGCTCATGTGGTCCACCGCCTGCTGCACCGCGCGCCAGCGTTCGGTGCCGGGCGGCAAGCGCAGGGACGAGCGCACGGCCCAGGCCAGCGTCTCGTCGCTCCAGGCGGGGGTCTCGCCGGCCTGGGCGGCCAGGGCCCAGGCCTCGCGGTAGTAGGTGGCGGCGTCGGCCGACAGCCGCAGCGCGGCGGTGCGGCCGGCCTGGGCCCAGGCCCACGCGGCGAGGTCGCGCGGCAGGCGCTGCTGCCAGCGCTCCGACAGCTGCGCCGCGGCCACGTCGGGCTCGGCGGCGGCCATGCGCACCAGGGCCAGCGTGGTCACCTCGGCCTGCGCCCGGTTGGCGACCGTGGCACCGGCGCTGAGGTAGAGCGCCGGCTTGTCGATCGCCTGCGCCACCGCAGCCTGCAGCGCCGGTGCGGCCAGCGCGGCGGCCGCGCGCACCAGGCGCGGGCGGTTCGCCTCGGCGGCCAGCCGGGCGCGACGCCAGGCGTCCGCCGCGGTGAGGACGCGCGCCTCGGTCAGCGCGGTGGCCATCAGGTGGCAGCCGTCGTCGAGGTCGCGCTGCGCGGTCCAGGCGTCCACGGCGCGGGTCTTGAAGTCCGCCGGCAGCGCCCGCTGCGCCTGCTGTGCGTCCTGGTGCTCGACCAGCAGCGCGTAGCAGGTGACCTCGCGGTCGTCGTTCATGCGAAAGCGCGGGAACTCGCGCGCGAAGTTGCCCCAGTCTCGGCGCCGGCCGAGCTCGAGCAGCCAGTCGTTGCGCAGGCGGTCCTCGACGTAGGTGCCGGGCCAGCGCGCGTAGAACGCGTCGAGGTCGGCCTGCTGCGCCTGCGTCAGGCGGTTGCCGATCTCCCAGTAGTCGATCCACGACGCGAGCAGGTGCTTCTGCGCCGCGGACTGGTCGCGCAGCGCGGCCAGGCGCGCGCCGTCGCGCCGCCGCTGGGCGTCGCGGGCTTCGAGGGCGAGGTCGGCCACGGCCGTGCCGTTGCGCGCCGCGGGCTGCGCCGACGAGGGCGGCGCCGTGCAGATCAGGCCGGTCAGCAGGACCACGGCCAGGGCCGCGCGGATCGGGGGATTCGGGAGCATCGGTTCGGGGCCGTCGCGCGAGGCCGCGCGGCCCGGGGTTCTCGGTGTGTCGGTGGGATTGTCGACTGCAGCAATGGTTCAGGGTGGCGCAACGTTGACGGCGGTGTCCATTTGTTGGCGCGTGAGCGCGGCCTGCTCGCGCAGCCAGCCCGCGAACGCGCCGACCTCCGCGCGCGGGCCGCGCGGCGTGGCCAGGTCGATCAGCCAGTACGCATAGGGCGATTCCATGCGAAAGCCCGGGCCGAAGGGCTCGACCAGTTCGCCGCGGCGCAGGCTGTCGATGATCATCGGCACGCGGCCCAGGGCCACGCCGCCGCCGGCCAGTGCGGCCTGCACCTGCTGGTAGGTGAAGTTCAGGTACAGCCAGCGCGCCGGCTCGAGCCCGGGCACGCCGTAGCGCTGCATCCAGGCGCGCCAGGTGAGGAAGTCCGCGCTCGGGCGGTGGTCGTCCTCCTCCAGCAGCGTGTGGCGCGCCAGGTCGGAAGGCTGCGACAGCGGCGGCGCGTGGCCGCGTTCGGCCTGGCCGGCGAGTGCGCAGCTCACGGTGGGGGTGATCAGCTCGTCGAGCAGGCGCTCGGCCCCGGCCGGCGTGGCGTCGGGGTGGCAGTAGCGCAGCACCAGGTCCACGTCGGGGTCGTCGAGGTCGACCATCGTGTCGCTGGCCGAGATGCGGATGTCGATGTCGGGGTGGGCGCGCTCGAAGGCCGGCAGCCGTGGCAGCAGCCACAGCGACGCGAACGACGCGAAGGTGGACACGCTGACATGGCGCCGCCCGCGCGCGCTGCGGATCTGCCGCACCGACGTGTCCAGCCGCTGCAGGAAAGGCAGCACGCTGCGCAGCAGCTGCACCCCGGCCCCGGTGAGTTCGACCTTGCGCGTGCCGCGCACGAACAGCGGGGCGCCGAGCTCGTCCTCCAGCGCCTTGATCTGGCGGCTGATGGCGGGCTGCGTCAGGTACAGCTCGTCGGCGGCGGCCGAGAAGCTCAGCCGCCGGGCCACGGCCTCGAAGGCCCGCAGCGGGCCCACGGCGAGCGGGCGGTGGGGAGGCCTATTCATTACCTGAAGGTATCAATGTGGGGCTGGGGTTTCATTCGACGCGGATCGAATCCGCGCCCATGATGCCACTCCGGAAAGACATTTTGAAGGAGCCTGCCGTGAGACATCAATCCATGCACGGTTTGCAACATTTGCGGGCTACCGCACCGGCCTGGCTGGCCGCCGTGGACCAGCCGCTGTGGATCACCCGCGAGGGCGACCCGGCCGACCACGTGCTGGCCCCCGGCGAGCGCCTGGCGGTGGCCCGCGGCGACCGGCTCGCGGTGGGGGCGTGGCACCCCGACGGCGGCGTCACCTGGGCCTGGCAGCCGCAGTCGCGGCCCCACGGTTCAGGCGCGCTGCGGCGCGTCGTGGCGGCCGCTCTGGAGCGGGTGGCCAGCGCCCTGCGTCACAGCGCGGACGCCCTGGCCTGCTGGGCGCACCGGGCCAACCCGGTGTAGCCGGGCACAATCGGCGCACCTCGTTTGCCGGCGCCGCTGCACCTGCCCATGGACTTCAGCCTCGAACCGACGCGCGACAAGAAGCAGTTGCGGCGCCAGCTCCAGGCCGAGCGCATGTCGATGATCGACCGCCACGAGCGCGCGATGCATCTGCAGGAGGTGCTGCGCGTGTGGCTGGTGCACCGCGACGAGACCGCGATCGGCGCCTACTGGCCGATCAAGGGCGAGTTCGACGCGCTGCCGGCGCTGTTCCGCTGGACCGAGGGCGAGGACGTGAAGGGCCGCCACCGCGTGATCGGCCTGCCGGTGATCGACCGCGAGACCAAGCGGCTGCGCTTTCACCGCTGGTTCCCGGGCTGCCCGATGGAAGAGGACGCCTACGGCATCCCCAAGCCCAAGGACACCGACCGCTTCGAGCCGCAGATGCTGCTGGTGCCCTGCGTGGGCTTCGGCCCGGGCGGGCTGCGTCTGGGCTACGGTGGCGGCTTCTACGACCGCACGCTGGCCACGCTGTCGCCGCGGCCGTACACGGTGGGCGTGGGCTACTCGCATGGCTTCATCCCGTGGCTGGAGGGCGAGCCGCACGACGTGCCGCTGGACGCCATCCTCACCGAGAACGGTGTCGCCTGGCAGAAGCCGGAGTGAGGCGGCGCTGACGCCGCCTGCCGTGGCCGAATGAGAAAGGGCCCCTCGCGGGGCCCTCGTTGCGGAGCGCGGTCGCTCAGAAGCGCTTGCCGATGCCGACGCTGAACAGCACCGGGTCGACCTTGAAGGTGCCGACCTTGGTGCCGAAGGACGACACGTCGGTCTTGATCTGCACCTTCTTCACGTCCACGTTGACCAGCCAGCCGCCGCCCATCGGCACGTCGACACCGGCGCCGATGGCCAGGCCGAAGCTGTTGTTCTTGATGGACGGGCCGAGCGCGGTGTCGATGGCGGGCACGAAGTCCACCTTCGAGAAGTTGGTGTAGTTCAGGCCCGCGCCGACGTACGGGCGATAGCCGCCCATCGGGAAGTGGTACTGCAGGCTCAGCGTGGGCGGCAGGTGCTTGAGCGTGCCGATCTTCGTGCCACCGGCACGGATGTCGTGCTTCTGCGGATAGGTCAGCACCAGCTCGAGCGCGACGTTGGTGTTCAGGAAGTAGGTGATGTCGACTTCCGGGAACGTCTTGTTGTTGACGCTCAGGTCCAGGCCGGTGCTGTCCTTGTTGGCCGAGTCGAGGTTGAGAATGCGGCCGCGCACGATCCAGTTGCCGCTGTCCTGCGCCTGGGCGGTGGCCAGCGGCAGGCAGGTGGCGGCGATGGCGGCGACGATGAGCTTGCGGGTCATCTTCATGATCGGTTCCTTCAGGGGTTCGTCTTTGTGGGGGACGACCTATTGGAGAACCGGCGCAGGCGGGGCCTTTTGCGCTGCAGCAAACCGCGCGTGGCTGTTGCCGCGCGGCCACGTGGCCGCATGGCAACGATCGTGCGTTGTCAGTGATGCGTCAGGTGCGGCGCGCGAGGGGCGCGCGCGGGCTCAGGCCGCGCTGCGGCCGAGGCCGAGCCGCTGGCACAGCTCGCGCGCCAGTGCCGACTGGTTGAGCGTGTAGAAGTGCAGGCCCGGCACGCCGCCGGCGATGAGCCGCTCGCACAGCGACGTGACCACGTCCAGGCCGAAGGCGCGGATCGACGCCGTGTCGTCGAGATAGCCTTCCATGCGCAGCGCCACCCAGCGCGGGATCTCGATGCCGTCGCGCTGCGCGAACTGCGCGATGCGTGCGTAGTTGTGGAAGGGCATGATCCCCGCCGTCACCGGCACGTCGGCACCGAGCCTGCGCGTCGCGTCGACGAAGTGGAAGTACGCGTCCGGGTTGAAGAAGAACTGCGTGATCGCGCCGCTGGCGCCGGCCTTGACCTTGTCGGCGTAGTGCTGCAGGTCGCGCGCGGCGTAGCGCTGCGCGGGGTGGTACTCGGGGTAGGCGGCCACCTCGATGTGCCAGTCCGGCCCCTGCGTGTCGCGGATGAAGCGCACCAGCTCGGCCGCGTAGCGGAACTCGCCCGCGGTGGCGGTGCCGCTGGGCAGGTCGCCGCGCAGTGCCACGATGCGGTGGATGTCCTGCGCGCGGTAGGTGGCCAGGATCTCGGCGATGCCTTCGCGCGTGGAGCCCACGCAGGACAGGTGCGGCGCGGCCTCCTGGCCCGCCGCGGCGATGGCCTGCACGGTCTTGAGCGTCTTGTCGCGCGTGGAGCCGCCCGCGCCGTAGGTGACGCTGAAGTACTGCGGCCCGAGCGCCGCCAGCTCCGGCACCACCTGGCCGATCAGCTTGTCGTCGCCGACCGGCGTGTTGGGGGGGAAGAACTCGAAGCTGATCGGAACAGTGCGTGTCATCGTCGGGCCCACAGGAAGAATTCGCGATTGCCGTCGCCGCCGGCGATCGCGCTGGGAAAGTAGTCGCGCACCGCAAGCCCGGCGTCGGCACAGGCGGTGCGCAGTCGTTGCTCGACCCGCGCATGCGCCGCCGGGTCGGTGACGAGCCCGCCGCGGCCGATGTCGGCCGGCTGCAGCTCGAACTGCGGCTTCACGAGCAGCAGCAGGTCGCACCCGGCCAGCGGCGCCAGGGCCGGCAGCACGAGCGTGAGCGAGATGAAGGACAGGTCGGCCACCACGAGGCCGTAGCGCGGCAGCGGCAGGGCGTCGGCGGCGAGGCTGCGGGCGTTGACGCCTTCCAGCACGGTCACGCGCGCGTCGGCGCGAAGCCGCGGGTGCAGCTGGTCGTGGCCCACGTCCACGCCCACCACGCGCGCGGCGCCGCGCGCCAGCAGCACGTCGGTGAAGCCGCCCGTGCTCTGGCCCACGTCCAGGACATCCAGCCCGCCGACGTCGATGCCGGTGTGCGCCAGCGCCGCGTCGAGCTTGAGCCCGGCGCGCGACACCCAGCGCAGCTCGGCGTCGTCCGTGATCTCCAGCTCGCAGGCTTCCGGCAACTCGTCGCCCGCCTTGCGCGGCAGCGCCCAGCCCGAAGCCGCACGCCAGCGCACCGCGCCGCGCTCGATCAGGCGCTGCGCCGCCGACCGGCTCGGCGCCAGCCCCCGCGACACCAACAAGAGATCCGCGCGAACCACGATCGATGTGCCTTTCCCCGCAGCGCGAACCACACCACGGGCCCTCCACCAGCAGGCGCCGAGGGTCGGCTCAGCCGACCCTCTGGCGCCGCCCCCTTGAGGGGGAGCGCCGAAGGCGCAACGGGGGTGGTCGACTTCAGTACCTGTAGGTCTCCGGCTTGAACGGCCCCACCTTCGGCACGCCGATGTAGCCAGCCTGCTCCTCGGTGAGCTCGGTCAGCTTGGCGCCGAGCTTGGACAGCTGCAGGCGCGCGACCTTCTCGTCCAGGTGCTTGGGCAGCACGTACACCTTGCCCACGTCGTAGGCGTCGGCATGCGAGAACAGCTCGATCTGGGCGATGGTCTGGTTGGCGAAGCTCGACGACATCACGTAGCTCGGGTGGCCCGTGCCGCAGCCCAGGTTCACCAGGCGGCCCTTGGCCAGCAGGATGATGCGCTTGCCGTCCGGGAAGATCACGTGGTCGACCTGCGGCTTGATCTCCTCCCACTGGCACTTCGCCTCGATCGTCGCGACGTCGATCTCGTTGTCGAAGTGGCCGATGTTGCAGACGATGGCCTGGTCCTTCATCTTCGACATGTGGTCGTAGGTGATGACGTTCTTGTTGCCGGTGGCGGTGACGAAGATGTCGGCCTGCGAGCAGGCGTCGTCCATCGTCACGACGCGGTAGCCTTCCATCGCCGCCTGCAGCGCGCAGATCGGGTCGATCTCGGTCACCCACACCTGGGCCGACAGCGCGCGCAGCGCCTGGGCGCTGCCCTTGCCCACGTCGCCGTAGCCAGCCACCACGGCCACCTTGCCCGCCACCATCACGTCGGTGGCGCGCTTGATGCCGTCCACGAGGCTCTCGCGGCAGCCGTACAGGTTGTCGAACTTGCTCTTGGTGACGCTGTCGTTGACGTTGATCGCGCGGAACTTCAGCGTGCCCTTGGCCGACATCTCCTTCAGGCGGTGCACGCCGGTGGTGGTCTCCTCGGTCACGCCGATGATCTCGGCCGACTTGCGCGAGTACCAGGTCGGGTCCTGCGCGAGCTTGGCGCGGATGCTGGCGAACAGCACGCGCTCCTCCTCGCTGCCGGGATTGGACAGCACCGAGGCGTCCTTCTCGGCGCGCTGGCCCAGGTGCATCAGCAGCGTGGCGTCGCCGCCGTCGTCCAGGATCATGTTCGGGCCTTCGCCGGCCGAGCCCTTGGGGCCGAACTCGAAGATGCGGTGGGTGTAGTCCCAGTAGTCGGCCAGGGTCTCGCCCTTGTAGGCGAACACCGGCGTGCCGGCGGCCACCAGCGCGGCGGCGGCGTGGTCCTGGGTGCTGAAGATGTTGCACGAGGCCCAGCGCACCTGGGCACCCAGCGCCTGCAGCGTCTCGACGAGCACCGCGGTCTGGATGGTCATGTGCAGCGAGCCGGTGACGCGCGCGCCCTTGAGCGGCTGCTTGGCGGCGTATTCGTCGCGGATCGCGATCAGCGCGGGCATCTCGCTTTCGGCGATGCGGATTTCCTTGCGGCCCCAGTCGGCGAGCGACAGGTCGGCCACGGCGTGGTCTTGGCTGGGCTTGAGAACGGCGTTCATCGGGAAAGGCTCCAAACGTGGAAGACCCTGCGCGACGACGACGATGTGCCTGGAAAGCTCACCCACGACGGTCGTGCAGGTGAGCGCGGTTGCAAGGGGAGGCCTCTCGAGCCTGGCCCCGGCGGCGGGGTTGCAACGCTCCTCGAAAGGTGGCGCGATTGTAGCGGCTGGCGGCGCGGCGTGCCTTCAGGTCGCGGTCATCGGCATGAATTCCTCCGCACGGCCGGCCACCAGCGAGGCGCGGCCCACCAGCAGCGTGTCCACGCTGCCGATGGCCCTGGCCTCCTTGCGGCCATAGGGCAGGCGATGCAGCACGTAGCGCATGGCGTTCAGGCGCGCGCGCTTCTTGCAGTCGGACTTGATCACGGTCCACGGCGCGTCGGCGGTGTCGCAGGCCAGGAACATGGCCTCCTTGGCTCGCGTGTAGTCGTCCCACTTGTCGAGCGAGGCCATGTCGATCGGGCTCAGCTTCCACTGCTTGAGCGGATGCGCCTCGCGCTCCTTGAAGCGGCGCCGCTGCTCGGCGCGGCTGACGCTGAACCAGAACTTGAACAGGTGCACGCCGGAGCGGACCAGGTGGCGCTCGAACTCGGGCGCCTGGCGCATGAACTCCTCGTACTCGCCCTGCGAGCAGAAGCCCATCACGCGCTCGACGCCGGCGCGGTTGTACCAGCTGCGGTCGAACAGCACGATCTCGCCGGCCGTGGGCAGGTGCTCGATGTAGCGCTGGAAGTACCACTGGCCGCGCTCGACCTCGCTGGGCTTTTCCAGCGCCACGACGCGCGCACCGCGCGGATTGAGGTGCTCCATGAAGCGCTTGATCGTGCCGCCCTTGCCGGCCGCGTCGCGGCCCTCGAACAGGATCACCACGCGCTGGCCGGTCTCTTTGACCCAGGCCTGCAGCTTCAGCAGTTCCACCTGCAGCCGGTACTTCTGGCGCTCGTAGGCCTTGCGCGACATCAGGTTGGCATACGGGTACGCGCCCTCGCGCCAGTCGGGCACCAGCTCGGCGTCGGGATCGTTGTCCCGGCCCCCGGTCGGCGGCGCCGCCTGGGCCAGCAGGCGCTTCAGCGCCCGCCGCTCGTCCGGCGACGCGCCGGCCACCAGCGCCTGCAGCTGTGCCATCGCGGTGCCACCCTTGGCGCCGCGCAGCACGTCGGCCACGGCCATCGCCTGCACCGTGGCCTGGCGCGTGGTGGCGCGGGCCACGCGGTCGCTCTCGAGTGCGCGCCGCGTGGTCGACGGCGCGGTGTCGCCTTCGGTGGCCCGTCGCGTCGTGCGGGGCTTGCGCGCCGCGGCCGGCGATCGCGCCGCCGCGCCGCCGCGCGTCGGCCCCAGGGCGCGCGCTGCGGGGCGCTTGGGCGTTGGTGCAGAATTCCTGGCCATGTCGGAGGCTCGTTTCGCAGGCGAAAGCACCATCATCGGTGGCGCGCACCGGCCCCATGTTGACGCCCGTCAATCGGGCCCCGCCGCGGGCGCCGGCCGCTGATGCCGGCGCGTCCGCGGCCCTGGGCCGATTGCCCGGCCGACGCCTTGCGCGCGGTGGCCGGCGTCTTCACCGACATCGACGACACCCTCACGCGCGACGGTGCCATCGAGCCGGCGGCGCTGCAGGCGCTGCACGCGTTGCACCGGGCCGGCGTGCCCGTGGTCGCCATCACCGGGCGGCCGCTCGGCTGGAGCGTGCCCTTCGCGCGGGCCTGGCCGGTGGCGGCCATCGTGCCGGAGAACGGCGCGGTGGCCCTGGTGCGCGACGGTGACGCGATGCTCACCGAGTACGCCCAGGACCGGGCCACGCGCGAGCGCAACGCGCGCCGCCTGGCCGAGGTGGCGGCGCGCGTGCTCGCCGAGGTGCCCGGCGCCACGCTGGCGCGCGACAGCGCCGGCCGCGTGACCGACATCGCGGTGGACCACGCCGAGTTCGCGCACCTCGATACCGCGGCGATCGAGCGCGTGGTGGCGATCATGCGCGCCGAGGGCATGACCGCCACCGTCAGCTCGATCCATGTCAACGGCTGGTTCGGCGACCACAGCAAGCTGACCGGCGCACGCTGGATCGTGCAGCGCCTGTTCGGTCGCGATCTCGACGCCGAGGCCGCGCACTGGGTCTATGTCGGCGATTCCACCAACGACCAGCTCATGTTCGGCCACTTCCCGCTGGCCGTGGGCGTGGCCAACCTGCTGGAGTTCGAGGCGCAGTTGAGCGTGTGGCCGGCCTACCTGACGCGCGGCGAGCGCGGGGCCGGCTTCGCCGAGGTGGCCGCGCGCGTGGTGCAGGCGCGCGCGGGGCGATCAGGCGAGCCCGAGGAACCCGTGCATCCGGTGTAGCTCGTCGTCCATGGCGGCGGTGAAGGCCGGGTCGGCGATGCGCGGCCCGGAGAAGCCCACGGCCACCTGCAGGCGGCCGTCGCGCGCGCCGACATTGGCCCAGCCCACCACGCGGTCGCGCCACAGCGCCGGCAGCGCGTAGTAGCCGAGCACGCGGCGCGGCGCCGGCGTGTAGGCCTCGAAGCGGTAGGGCCAATGCCAGAACGCCTCGAAGCGGCGCCGGTCCCACACCACCGGGTCGAACGGCGCGAGCAGGCGCACGGCGTCGTCGGGGCGGTGCGCGCGCGAGGCCGGGTTCTCGCCGGCCGGCCAGTACCACAGCGTGCCGTCCACCGTGGCCGACGGCAGGCGGCGGCGCGCCCGTTCGAGTGCGGCGCGGCGGCCATCGCGCCACTGCGGCGCGGCCGCGCTCAGATGTGCCACCAGCTGCCCGAGCGACGTCGACGGCAGCGGCGCGTACTTGCCCACGATCACGTCCACCATCGCGTCGAGCGCGGCGGCCGCGTCGGGTGCGGCCTCGTGCGCGTCGCGGGCCGCGTAGCAGCGGGTGCCGCCCTCGCGCCGCGCCACGCGCAGCAGGCCGCGGTAGTGCATGCCGTCGAGCAGCTGCGTGCTGGCGTTGGACGAGCCGCCGAACCAGTTGCGGGTCTTGCCGTGGGCGAACTGCGCGTCGACCTCGCGCGGATGCACCACGCCGCGCTCGCGCACGAAGGCCAGCACCTCGTGCGCCTGGGCCCAGCGCGACGCCGGCCACACCGTGCGTGGCGTGCGCGGGTGCATCAGCCGGTGCAGCGCGGGCGTGACGAAGCCGTAGTTGACGAAGAAGTCCTCCTCGACGCGCAGCTTCGGGTAGCGCGACTCCAGGTCGCCGGCGCGGTAGCCGGCCACACGGTGGCGCAGCGTCAGGTCCTGCGCCCGGGCCGGCGCGCGGATCGGGTCGGCCTGAACGAAAGCCAGGCGCTCCAGCGCGCGAGGCAGCGTCGTCGGGGCGAACAGCGAGCGCGTCACCGCATGGCGCCGAAGCGCGTCGATCGTCACCGCCATGGCGTGCCGGGCCTCGTCAGGGGGCGCGGCGCAGGCGCGCGAGTTGCCGGTCGTGCAGGCCGGACAACAGCATCATCGCCGCGGCCGCGCCGAGCCCGGCCAATGCCATGTCCTTCTGCGTGTCCCACGGGTCGCCCTGGGTGCCGAGGAACTCGTCGGCGCCCTGGCCCAGCGCCACCGCGGCGCCCCACTCGATCAGCTCGTAGGCCGCGCTGACGCCCAGGC
Organism: Aquabacterium sp. T101; assembly: GCF_057219775.1. Classification (NCBI taxonomy): domain Bacteria; kingdom Pseudomonadati; phylum Pseudomonadota; class Betaproteobacteria; order Burkholderiales; family Sphaerotilaceae; genus Aquabacterium; species Aquabacterium sp. T101. The sequence goes on along the minus strand of NZ_JBXVVZ010000002.1, from coordinate 267,754 downwards.
ACGCGAGCACGATCACGGTGAACAGCCACGCGCCGCGCTGCAGCCCGGTGTGGCGCAGCAGCAGTTCGCGCGCGGCGATAGCTGGCACGAAGCCCTGCGCGAAGTGGCCGATGCCGTCGTAGGGGTTGCGGCCCAGGCCGAAGGCGTCCTGCATCCAGAAGCCCAATGGCACGCGGGCATAGGTGTAGTGGCCGCCCAGCATCAGGATGCAGGCGTGGACGAAGATCAGCGCCAGCAGCAGCGGCGTCAGCGGGAAGCGCTCGTGAGTGGCCCACAGCAGCACCAGCACCACGCCGACCGGCGCCACTTCCATGGCCCAGGTCGGCAGGTCGTGCGGCCCCCAGGCCGACAGCGCGAGCAGGGCCAGCAGGGCGATCGAGTACCAGCGCAGCGTCATGGCGCGGATCGTCGCACAGCCGGCACCGGGCACGAAAAAGGGCGGCCGGAGCCGCCCTGTGGGGTGCGCGGCCGGGAACGATGCCCGGCCCCGGCCGGGATCAGAGCCCGGCGGCAGCCTTCAGCGCGGCGGCCTTGTCGGTGCGCTCCCAGGTGAATTCCGGCTCCTCGCGGCCGAAGTGGCCGTAGGCGGCGGTCTTCTCGTAGATCGGGCGGCGCAGGTCCAGCATCTCGATGATGCCGCGCGGGCGCAGGTCGAAGTGCTCGTTGACCAGCGCGGCGATGCGGTCGTCGCTGATGCGGCCGGTGCCCTCGGTGTAGACCGTGACGTTCATCGGCCTGGCCACGCCGATGGCGTAGGCGACCTGGATCTGGCACTGGCGCGCGATACCGGCGGCGACGATGTTCTTGGCCACGTAGCGTGCGGCATAGGCGGCCGAGCGGTCCACCTTGGTCGGGTCCTTGCCGGAGAATGCGCCGCCGCCATGCGGGCAGGCGCCGCCGTAGGTGTCGACGATGATCTTGCGGCCGGTCAGGCCGCAGTCGCCCTGCGGGCCGCCGATGACGAAGCGGCCGGTCGGGTTGACCAGGTAGCGCGTGTTCTGCAGCCACTCCTTGGGCAGCACCGGCTTGATGATCTCCTCGATCACGGCCTCGACGAAGCTGGCCTTCATCTTGGGGCCGTCGCTCTGCTCGGGGCTGTGCTGCGACGACAGCACCACGGTGTCCACCGAGTGCGGCTTGCCATCCACGTAGCGCATCGTCACCTGGCTCTTGGCGTCGGGGCGCAGGAACGGCAGGCGGCCGTCCTTGCGCAGCTGCGCCTGGCGCTCGACGAGGCGGTGCGCGTAGTAGATCGGCGCGGGCATCAGCTCGGGCGTCTCGTCGCAGGCGTAGCCGAACATCAGGCCCTGGTCGCCGGCGCCGGTGTTCAGGTAGTCGTCGGACGCATGGTCCACGCCCTGGGCGATGTCGTTGCTCTGCTTGTCGTAGGCCACCAGCACCGCGCAGCCCTTGTAGTCGATGCCGTAGTCGGTGTTGTCGTAGCCGATGCGCTTGATCGTGTCGCGAGCCACCTGGATGTAGTCCACGTGGGCGTTGGTCGTGATCTCGCCGGCCAGCACCACCAGACCGGTGTTGGTCAGGGTTTCGGCGGCCACGCGGGACACCGGGTCCTGCTTGAAGATCGCGTCGAGAATCGCGTCGGAGATCTGGTCGGCCACCTTGTCGGGGTGACCTTCGCTGACGGATTCGCTGGTGAAGAGGTAGTCGTTGCTCGCCACTTCGTAAACTCCACAATGAAAAACAGGTTTCGATGTTCCGGCACTCGCGTGGCGCCGACTCGAAACCTGGGGAGCTTGCGGCGAACGCTTTAGCAGGATTTATGGATCGCCCCGCAAGTAGTTCATAACTCGGCGATGTGCCGCGATTATAGGGACCATGCTCGCACTGCTGACCTGGCTGTCGCGCCGTTCGCTGGGGTTTCTGCACGCTTTGGGCACCCTGATCGGGTGGGTCGGCTATCTCGGCTCGCCCAACTACCGCCGGCGCTTCCAGGCCAACGCCCGGCTGGCGCGCCTGTCGCGCGCGGACCGGCGCGCCGCGGTGGCCGAAGCCGGCCGCATGGTGGCCGAGACGCCGCGGCTGTGGCTGCGCCCGCGCGAGGCGCCGCTGTCGCCCGCGGTGGAGTGGGTCGACGCCGACCTGGTGGACAGCGCGCTCGACGCCGGCCGCGGGCTGGTGCTGCTGACGCCGCACCTCGGCGCGTTCGAGGTCATCGCCCAGGCCTATGCCGAGCGCTTCGGCGCGCGCGCCCCGATGACCGCCCTGTACCGCCCGGCGCGCCAGCCCTGGCTGCGCCAGCTCGAGGAGACCGCGCGCTCGCGGCCGGGCCTGCTCACCGCGCCGGCCTCGCTGGCCGGCGTGCGGCAGATGATCCGTGCGCTGCGCCAGGGCCAGACGGTGGGCCTGCTGCCCGACCAGGTGCCGCCGGACCAGATGGGCGTGTGGGCGCCCTTCTTCGGCAAGCCGGCCTACACCATGACGCTGGCCTCGCGCCTGTCGCTGCAGACCGGCGCGCCGATGCTGCTGATGCTGGGCGAGCGCCTGCCGGCCGCCGCCGGCTGGCGCGTGCACGTGCTGGGCATGCCCGAACCGCTGCCCGACGCGGCCGGGTTCGATGGCGATGCCGACGCCCACCAGCAGGCCTGCGCCGCGGTGATCAACCGCGCGATGGAGTTCCTGATCCGCCGCTGCCCGCGCCAGTACCTGTGGGGCTATCACCGCTACAAGGGCCCGCGCGGCACCGGGCCGGCACCGTCGGACGAGGCGCAGCAAGCATGAGCGTCCCCGCCCGGCCGATCCGAAGGGGACGCTCCGTCCCGCTTGGCGGGACCGCGCGAAGCGCGAGGGTGCACCCATGAGCACGCTCGGCGCCCGTCTCGCGATCGCGCTGCTGTGGCTGGTGCACTGGCTGCCGCTGCGCGTGCAGTGGGCCCTCGGGTCGGGGCTGGGCGCGCTGCTGCACGCGCTGGCGCGCTCGCGCCGGCGCATCGCCGCGCGCAACCTGGCGCTGTGCCTGCCCGAACTGGACGCCGCCGCGCGCGCCGCGCTGCTGCGCGAGCACTTTCGCTGGCTCGGGCGCAGCTTCGTCGAGCGCGGCCTGCTCTGGTACGCGCCGCGCGAGACGCTGCGCTCGCTGATCCAGATCGAAGGCGACATCGGCCTGGCCGAGCGCACCGAAGGCGCCGTGATGTGGCTGGTGCCGCACTTCCTGGCGCTGGAGATCGCCGGGCTGGCGGTGCTGATCTGCCAGGGCCGCCCCGGCTGCGACATCTACCAGCGCCAGAGCAACGCCGTGTTCGACGAAGCCATCACGCGCGGCCGCCACCGCTTCGGCGACTCGACGCTGATCGCGCGCAGGGACGGCATCAAGCCGCTGATCCGCGCCGTGCGCGACGAGGGCCGCGCCTTTTTCAACATGCCCGACATGGACTTCGGCCGGAAGGAGTCGGCCTTCGTGCCCTTCTTCGGCGTGCCCGCGGCCACGCTGCTGGCGCCGTCGCGGCTGGCGCGCATGCTGAAGATGACGGTGCAGCCGGTGGTGGCCGAGATGATCCCCGGCGGCGGCTGGCGCGTGCGCTTCCTGCCGGCCTGGACCGACTGGCCCACCGACGACCCCGAGGCCGACGCCGCGCGCATGAACGCCTTCGTCGAGGCCGAGGTGCGGCGCCTGCCCGCGCAGTACCTGTGGGTGCACAAGCGTTTCAAGACCCGGCCCGACGGCGAGCCGCCGCTGTATTGACGCGGCCGCGGGTGCGGGCTTGCCGGCGGCGCGGATAATCCGCGCCATGCGGCTGCCCTTCACCAAGATGCACGGCGCGGGCAACGACTTCGTCGTGCTCGACGCCACCCGCGCCCCGCTCGATCTGAGCCCGCCGCAGGTGCAGCGCCTGGCCGACCGCCGCTTCGGCGTCGGCGCCGACCAGGTGCTCGTGGTCGAGCCCAGCCGCACGCCGGGGGTGGACTTCCGCTACCGCATCTTCAACGGCTTCTCGGGCGACGAGGTCGAGCACTGCGGCAATGGCGCGCGCTGCTTCGTGCGCTACGTGCGCGACAAGGGCCTGACCGACAAGACCTCGGTGCGCGTCGAGACCGTGAACAACCTGCTCGAGCTGCACGCGCAGCCCGACGGCCGCGTCACGGTGGACATGAACGCCCCGGTCTTCGAGCCGGCACGCGTGCCCTTCGACACCGCCGGCCTGCCCGGGCGCGCGCCCGACGCCTTCGAGCCCTGGCCGATTGAGGTCGACGGCCGCACCCTGCACGTGGCCGTGCTGTCGATGGGCAACCCGCACGCGGTGCTGCGCGTGGAGGACGTGCGCAGCGCGCCGGTGGCCGCGCTCGGGCCCGCCATCGAGACGCACCCGCGCTTCCCGCGCCGCGTCAATGCCGGCTTCATGCAGGTGGTGTCGCGGCGCGAGATCGCGCTGCGCGTGCACGAGCGCGACGCCGGCGAAACCCTGGCCTGCGGCACCGGCGCCTGCGCCGCCGTGGTGGCCGGCATCCGCCTGGGCTGGCTCGACGCGCGGGTGGACGTGCAGACGCGCGGCGGCCTGCTCACCATCGAATGGAACGCCGGGCCCGCGCACGACGGCCACGTGTTCATGACCGGCCCGGCCGAGACCGTCTACGAAGGAGTGATCGAACTGTGACAGCGCAGGTACCCCAAGGCATCACCGAGGCCGACATCGCCGACTACCTGGTGAACACGCCCGCCTTCTTCGAGCGCCATGCCGAGCTGCTGGCCACGGTGCAGCTGACCAGCCCGCACGGCCAGCGCGCGGTGTCGCTGCAGGAGCGCCAGATGGAGATGCTGCGCGAGCGCATCCGCGGGCTGGAACGCAAGATCGTCGAGATGATCCGCAACGGCCAGGACAACGTGGCCATTGCCGACCGCCTGCACCGCTGGACCCGTGCGCTGATGTTGGTGGCCGATCCGGCCGAGCTGCCCGGCGTGCTGGTGCGCGAGCTCAAGCAGCAGTTCCTCGTGCCGCAGGCCGGCCTGCGCGTCTGGGGCGTGGACGCGGCCTACGCCGGCGCGGCCTTCGCCAACGGTGCCAGCGACGACCTCAAGGCCTTCGCCGCCAGCCTGGTGCAGCCCTACTGCGGCGCCAACAACGGCTTCGAGGCGGTGCGCTGGTTCGACGAGCCCGCCGCCATCGCGTCGCTGGCGCTGGTGCCGCTGCGGCGCAGCGCGCCGGAGGCGCCGTTCGGCCTGCTCGCACTGGGTTCGCCCGACCCCACGCGCTACAGCGCCGACATGGCCACCGACTTCCTGGCCCGGCTGGGCGAGGTGGCCGGCGCCGCGCTGGCGCGGCTGCTGCCGCGCGCCTGAGCCGGCGCCGTCGCGGCCCCGCACCGTGACATTCACCGCTCAGACCCCATGACCGAGCCCGCCGACCTGCCCGAGCCGCTGCAGCAGTACCTGCGGCACCTGGAGGTCGAGCGCCGGCTGGCCGCGCGCACGCGCGAGAACTACACCTTCGCGCTGCGCCGCCTTGCCGCCAGCGCCGCCGCGCAGGGCGTGGCGCTGCCGGCGGCGCAGTCGCACCATGTGCGCGGCTGGGCCGCGCAGGCGCACCGCGACGGGCTCGCGCCGCGCAGCCTGGCCCTGATGCTGGCCGCCTGGCGCGGCCTGTACCGCTGGTGGGGCGAGCAGGGCGTGGTGCGCAGCAACCCCGTAGTGGGCGTGCGCGCGCCCAAGGCCGCCCGGCCGCTGCCAAAGGCGCTGTCGGTGGACCATGCCGTGGCGCTGGCCGAGCAGGGCGCCGACGAGGCCGCCGACCCGCGCCTGGCCGCGCGCGACCGCGCCATCGTCGAGCTGATGTACGGCAGCGGCCTGCGCCTGGCCGAACTCACCGGGCTGGACCTGCGCGCCGGCCGCGATGGTGGCGGCTGGGTCGACGTGGCCGACGCCACGGCGCATGTGCTGGGCAAGGGCAGCAAGCGGCGCAGCGTGCCGGTGGGCCGCGCCGCGCTCGACGCGCTGGCGGCGTGGCTGGCCTGCCGCGACGAGATCGCCGCGGCCGACGAGCCGGCGCTGTTCGTCGGCCGGCGCGGGCGGCGCCTGGGGGCCACCGCGCTGCGCGTGGGGCTGCGGCGGCTGGCCCAGGCCGCCGGCCTGCCCACCGACGTGCATCCGCACATGCTGCGCCACAGCTTCGCGTCGCACCTGCTGCAGTCCAGCGGCGACCTGCGCGCCGTGCAGGAGCTGCTGGGCCACGCCAACATCGCCACCACGCAGGTCTACACCCGGCTCGACTTCCAGCACCTGGCCAAGGTGTACGACGCCGCCCACCCGCGCGCCAAGCGGCGCTGAACCACGGCGCCCGCAGCGCGGCGGCGCCGGCCACCGGCCCGGTCAGCGGACAATGCCCGCATGAAGACGGTACGACTGCGCGACGGCAAGGAACGCTCGCTGCTCAAGCGCCACCCCTGGGTGTTCGCCAGCAGCGTGGACAAGGGCGGCGGCGACAGCGGCGAGACGGTGCGCGTGGAAGCCGCCGACGGCCGCTTCCTGGCCTGGGGCGCGTTCTCCGCGCGCTCGCAGATCCGCGTGCGCGCCTGGAGCTTCGACGAGGCCGAGCGCATCGACGCCGCGTTCTTCGGGCGCCGCGTGGCGCAGGCGGTGGCGCTGCGCGCGCGGCTGCCGATCGAATCCGACGGCGTACGCCTGGTGCACGGCGAGGCCGACGGCCTGCCCGGCCTGATCGTCGACCGCTACGCCAACACGCTGTCGGCGCAGTTCCTGTCCGCCGGCACCGAGCGCTGGAAGGGCGTGATCGCCGACGCGCTGCTGGCGGCCACCGGCTGCACGCGCCTGTACGAGCGCTCGGACTCCGGCGTGCGCGGGCTGGAGGGGCTGGCTGCGTCCACCGGCTGGCTGCGTGGCGAGGGCGCCACCGAGGTGACGATCCGCGAGCACGACTGGCGCCTGACGCTGGACGTGGCCGAGGGCCACAAGACCGGCTTCTACCTCGACCAGCGTGACAACCGCGCCGCCTTCGCGCAATGGGTGCGGCGCCTGGGCGCGCAGCGCGTGCTCAACTGCTACTGCTACACCGGCGGCTTCACCGTGGCCGCGCTGGCCGGCGGCGCCGCGCACGTGACCAGCGTGGACTCGTCGGCCCCGGCGCTGGCGCGGGTGGACGCGCACGTGCAGGCCAACGGCTTCGACGCGGCGCGCAGCGCCTGCGCCGACGCCGACGTCAACGCCTTCCTGCGCGAGCAGCTCAAGGCCGGTGCGCAGTACGACGCGATCGTGCTGGACCCGCCCAAGTTCGCGCCGTCCGCGGCGCATGCCGACCGCGCCGCGCGCGCCTACAAGGACATCAACCGCCTCGCGCTCAAGCTGCTGGCGCCGGGCGGGCTGCTGCTCACGTTCTCGTGTTCGGGCGGCGTGGGCGCGGACCTGTTCCACAAGATCGTGGCCGGCGCCGGCATCGACGCCGGCGTGGACGGCGCGCTGCTGGCGCGGCTGGAAGCCGCCTGCGACCACCCCACCACGCTGTTCTTCCCCGAGGGCGAGTACCTCAAGGGCCTGGCGATCCTGCGCCGCTGAGCAGCGCACGCGCGTCGACGCGCGGGTCGAACTTGGCGCGCCGCGTGGCGAAGAAGCTCTTCACGTTGCGCACGTTGGCCTGCTGCGTGAACAGGCGCTGCACCAGCGCGTTGTAGGCCGCCATGTCGGCCACCCACAGCACGAGCAGGAAGTCCGGCCCCGGCGCCACGCGCCAGCACTGCTGCACCGCCGGGTCGGCCACGGCCACGGCCTCGAACGCGTCCTGGTGCTCGGCGCCCTGGCGGTCGAGCTGCACCTCCACCAGCACCTGCAGACCGCCCACGCGCGCCGGGGCCAGCAGCGCGGTGCGGCGCTCGATCACGCCGCGGTCCACCAGCGCGCGCACGCGGCGCAGCGCCGTGGCCGGCGACACGTGCACCGCGGCGGCCAGGTCCTGGTTGCTGATCGACGCGTCGGCCTGAAGCGCGTTCAGGATGCGAGCGTCAGTTTCATCCAAAGGCGCTGATTCGACTGATTCTTTCATTGTGAACTAATCACGCCAGTAAAGTTCGCTGCAAGCTGGATTATGCAATCCGATTGCACGGCGGGTTGCCTACAGTGGCGCCCATACCGAACCAGGAGCCTTTCTCACCATGTGCGGCATCGTCGGCGCCGTGAGCGCGCGCAACATCGTTCCCATCCTCGTGCAGGGCCTGCAGCGGCTGGAGTACCGCGGCTACGACTCCTGCGGCGTGGCGGTGCACCAGGCCGGCGGCCTGCGCCGCGCGCGCAGCACGGCGCGCGTGGCCGAGCTGCAGGCGCAGGTGGACGCCGACAAGCTCGACGCCGGGACCGGCATCGCGCACACGCGCTGGGCCACGCATGGCGCGCCCGCGGTGATGAACGCGCACCCGCATTTCTCGCCCGGCGCGAACATGGCCACCGACGCGCCCGGGCGCATCGCGCTGGTGCACAACGGCATCATCGAGAACCACGAGGAGCTTCGCGCCGAACTGCAGGCCAAGGGCTTCGTGTTCACCAGCCAGACCGACACCGAGGTGATCGCGCACCTGGTGGCGCACCTGTACCAGGGCGACCTGTTCGACGCCGTGCAGCAGGCCGTGGGCCGGCTCAAGGGCGCCTATGCCATCGCCGTGTTCTGCCGCGACGAGCCGCACCGCGTGGTGGGCGCGCGCGAGGGCTCGCCGCTGGTGCTGGGCGTGGGCGACGGCGAGACCTTCCTCGCGTCCGACGCGATGGCGCTGGCCGGCGTGACCGACCGCATCGTCTACCTGGAGGAGGGCGACGTGGTGGACGTGCAGATGGGCAAGCACTGGATCGTCGGCAAGCAGGCCGACGGCACGCTGCGCCCGCTGACGCCGCAGGACCGCCCGGTGCGCGTGGTGCAGGCGCACAGCGGCGCCGCCGAGCTGGGCCCGTACCGCCACTACATGCAGAAGGAGATCTTCGAGCAGCCGCGCGCCATCGCCGACACGCTGGACGCGGTGCAGGGCATCAGCCCCGAGCTGTTCGGCGACGGCGCCTACAGCGCCTTCAAGTCGGTGGACCGCGTGCTGATCCTGGCCTGCGGCACCAGCTACTACGCCGGCTCGGTGGCCAAGTACTGGCTCGAGTCGATCGCCGGCGTCCCCACCGCGGTGGAGATCGCCAGCGAGTACCGCTACCGCGACAGCGTGCCCGACCCGCGCACGCTGGTGGTCACCATCAGCCAGAGCGGCGAGACCGCCGACACGCTGGCGGCGCTGAAGCACGCGCGCTCGCTCGGCATGCCCACCACGCTGACGGTGTGCAACGTGGCCACCAGCGCCATGGTGCGCGAGTGCCGCTTCGCCTACCTCACCCGCGCCGGCGTGGAAGTGGGCGTGGCCTCGACCAAGGCCTTCACGACGCAGCTGGTGGGCCTGTTCCTGCTGACGCTGGCGTTGGCCCAGGTGCGCGGGCGCCTCACCGACGCGCAGGAACACGACCACCTGAAGGCGCTGCGCCACCTGCCCACCGCGGTGCAGGCGGTGCTGGCGCTGGAACCGCAGATCGTGGCCTGGTCGCAGGCCTTCACCAGCAAGGAGCACGCGCTGTTCCTCGGCCGCGGGCTGCACTATCCGGTGGCGCTGGAGGGTGCGCTCAAGCTCAAGGAGATCAGCTACATCCACGCCGAGGCCTACCCGGCCGGCGAGCTGAAGCACGGCCCGCTGGCGCTGGTGACCGCCGCGATGCCGGTGGTGACCGTGGCGCCGAACGACCAGCTGCTGGAAAAGCTCAAGAGCAACCTGCAGGAGGTGCGCGCGCGCGGCGGCGAGCTGTACGTGTTCGCCGACGCCGACACCCGCATCGAGAGCGCGCCCGGCATGCACGTGATCCGCATGCCCGAGCACTACGGCGCGCTCAGCCCCATCCTGCACGTGGTGCCGCTGCAGCTGCTGGCCTACCACACCGCGGTGGCGCGGGGCACCGACGTGGACAAGCCGCGCAACCTGGCCAAGAGCGTGACAGTGGAGTGAAGCGCAGGGGCTGCCGCGCTGCTCCGGCCGGCGGCCACCCGCGCGACATGCATCCCGGTTGCGGCGTCGGCCCCGCGCGCGACGCGGGCGCTGCGGGGCCCCGCCGTCAGAACTGTCCGTCGCGCACGTAGGGCTGGCTCCAGAGGATGCTCTGCAGCAGCACCGCCTTCACCCAGGCGGCGTGCATCTTCTCCACGTCGGCGGCCGATGCCCCCTTCTTCGCCAGGAAGGGCTTGAGCGTGGTTGTGATGGGAATCGTCAGCGCCGGGATGTGGCGGAAGTCCACCTGCGGCACGCTGTTGGCGCCGTCGGTCTTGTTCTTCTTCGTGCGGTGGTGGCGCAGGCCGATCTCGTGCTGCCAGTCGAGCCAGCGCTGGTCGAAGTTCGCGTCGGCCGTGTCCAGGATCCACAGCGCGAAGCGCTTGCGCACTGCCTCCAGGTAGGCACCGTCGGGCTGGCCGGTGGCAGCGTTGCCGAAGAAGTGCACGAGGTGCGGCGTCGACGCCACGAAGCCGTACCAGACGTCGAGGATGGCGCCCGTCTGGTCGGCCAGGATGGCCTTGCTCTGGCGCAGCGCCTTCACATCCTCCTCGCCGAACAGCAGCGAGGCCTGCAGCTGCTTGAGTTCCGCGAGCGACACGGGCGAGGTCGCGAGCGTGCGCTGGCCGTAGGCGTAGCCGGGCACGGGGGAGGGGGTGGTCTGCTGGGCGTGGGGGGTGGTCATGGCGGTGGCGAGGGCGAGGGTGGTCAGGGTGGAGGACAGGGGGATGGGCAGGAACTTCATGCGGTCTCCGGGTCGAGGGTCGGCGCCGTGATGGCGGCCTGGGCTGGGATGTTCCGGCCCTTTGCGCGATGATGGGTGTCATGAAGTCCACGAAACATCACTCAGCGTCCGAACTGCCCGCGCCCGGCGCGCCCGCCGCGCCGGACCGCCTGTCCACCCTGCTCGAGCGCTTCCGCGTCCGCGCCTCGCTCTTCCACACCGGGCCGCTGTGCGGCCGCACGCGCTTCGAGCCCCAGCCCGACCGCGCCTTCCTGCACGTGCTGCGCCGGGGCGAACTGCGCATCGAGCACCGCGCCGGGCCGCTGGCGAGACGGCGGGTGTTGGTGGACGAGCCGACGCTGGTGCTCTATCCGCGCGCCGTGCATCACGAGTTCGTGAACCCGCCGCGCGAGGCCGCCGACTTCACCTGCGCCGCGCTGCACTTCGACGGCGGCGACCGCAATCCCATCGTTGCCGCGCTGCCGGCGCTGGTGCTGCTGCCGCTGCGCGCCGTGCCCGGCCTGCTGCCCGCGCTGGACCTGCTGTTCGCCGAGACCGACCAGCCGCGCTGCGGCTCGCGCCTGCTGGCCGACCGGCTGTTCGAAGTGGTGCTGATCCAGCTGCTGCGCTGGATCGTCGACCACCCGCAGGCGGCGGGGGTGTCCGGCGGCCTGATGATGGGCCTGCACGACCCCCGGCTGGCGCGCGCGCTCGTGGCGCTGCACGCCGCGCCGGCCGAGGACTGGCCGCTCGCGCGCATGGCCCAGGTGGCCGGCATGTCGCGCAGCGCCTTCGCCGCGGCGTTCCGCGCCGCGACGGGCGTCACGCCGGCGGCCTATCTCACCGACTGGCGGCTCACGCTGGCCTCGGCGGCGCTGCAGGCCGGGCAGCCGCAGAAGCTGATCGCCGCCGAGCTGGGCTTTTCCAACGGGTCTTCGCTCAGCCGGGCGTTCAAGCAGCGTTTCGGCAGTTCACCCCGGACATGGCTGGAGAAGCTGCCCAGTTGAACGTGCGTGGCGTCGCTGGGGTCTGCACTCTCCAAGAAGTGGCGTGTGGAGGCTTGAGCGACTGCGACAGACTGGCTGCAGCCAACAGGGTCGGCCGATGTCTGAGCGCTGCTTCGGCTTGGCTGGACCAGAAAGTGTCCGGCTAGCAACCCCGGGGCCAGCGCGGACGAATGCTCCGCTCTGCACGCCCCTTGGCGCTTTTGCCGTGCGTTCAGTCGACGGACTTTGGCATGAGCATCAGTTCCTGGGTACGCCAGACTCAGGTCGCTGGGGCGGCGGCCAGGGACGGCGCTCGGACCAGCTTCGACAGTTCGCCCAGCCCGATGGGCGGCACGGCCAGCCACGGCAGGGCGTACAGCCGCCTGGCCAGGCCTGCCGACAGGCGTTCGATCTGCCGACGCTCGCCCGCCAGCCGGGCCTGCAGCAGCGGGTCGCGCGTGCCTGCGGCCAGCACGCTCTTGTTGAGCACCCAGGCATGCGGTTCGATGCGGGCGCGGCGCAGGTCGTCCTGCAGCGCGGCGGCCTGGGACACCGGCGTCACCTCGGGCAGGGTCACGAGGATGATCTTCGTGTACGCGGCATCCTGCAGCCGCATCAGCGGCGTCACCACGCGCGTCGCGCCGTGACCCTCGAATTCGCGCGTCATCTGCCGGTGGTAGGCGCCGGTCGCGTCCATCAGCAGCATCGAGTGCCCGGTCGGGGCGGTGTCCAGCACCACGAAGGCGCTGCGGCCCTCGCCGACGATCCGGGAGAAGGCGTGGAAGACGGCCACCTCCTCGGTGCAGGGCGACTGCAGGTCCTCCAGCAGCAGGGCCTGTGCCTGAGCGTCCAGCTGCGGCGAGCGGGCGGCCATGATCTTGTCGATGTAGCGCTGCGTTTCGACCTTGGGGTCGATGCGGCTGACCTTCAGGCCCGGCAGGTCGCCCTCCAGCGTGCCCGCCAGGTGCGCCGCCGGGTCGGTGGTGCTCAGGTGCACGGTCTTGCCGCGCTGCACGAGGCCGATGGCCAGGGCCGCGGCGATGGTGGTCTTGCCCACACCGCCCTTGCCCATCACCATGATCAGGCCGTGACCAGCCGCGGCCAGGTCATCGGCCAGCGCGGCCAGGCCAGGCAGCGCGGCGGTGCCGGTCTTCGTGTCCGCGACCCGCGCGGTCGGCGGCGGGTCCGCGGGCGGTACGCTGGTCACCAGCAGCGCGCGCAGCGCCGGCAGGCCGACGGTGTCGTAAGGGCGCAGCGGCACCCGGTCCTGCGGCAGCGCGCGCAGCGTGTCGGGCATGTGATCCAGCGCCTGCCGCCCCAGGGTCTCGATCGCGCAGGCCACCGCGTCATCGCGGTCACTGGCCTGGAATACGCCGTTGATCGCCAGTCGCTGGTTGTGCAGGCCGAGCTCGCGCAGTTCCACCGAGGTGCGCGCCGCCTCGGCCATGGCCCCGCGTTCGGGCCGGGTCACCAGCACGACCGTGGTCCTGGCGGGGTCGCCCAGCGCGTCGAGCGCGGCCTGGAATCGGGCCTCCTGCATCTTCAGGCCCGAGTGCGGACCCAGGCACGAAGCGCCGCGGTCGTTGCCCTCCAGGAACCCGGTCCAGGCCCTGGGCAGGCTGAGCAGACGCAGCGTGTGACCGGTGGGCGCGGTGTCGAAGACGATGTGATCCCACGTCGATGCGCCGTCGGCCAGCAGCGACGAGAACTCGTCGAAGGACGCGATCTCGGTCGTGCAGGCGCCGGACAGCTGCTCCCGCACGGTCGCCACCGCTTCTGCCGAAGCGTCCGCGCCCATCTGCGCCAGCACGCGCTGGCGGTACGTCTCGGCGGCCTGGTCGGGGTCGATGTTGAGCACCGACAGGCCGGGCGCGCCAGGCACCGGCACCGGCGCGTTGCGCAGCTCGACGCCGAGCATCTCGTCGAGGTTGGACGCGGCATCGGTGCTGACGAGCAGCACCTTCCGGCCGGCGTCGGCCAGTGCCAGCGCCGCGGCGGTGGACAGCGAGGTCTTGCCCACGCCGCCCTTGCCGGTGAAGAAGAGATGCCGTGTCGGATGCTCGATGAATCCGATGCCCGCGTCGCAGGCCGGGCCGTCGGCGGTGCCCTGGGGGTTGCTTCGCGTGCTGGAACCTGGGCCCGGAAACTCGTTCTGCATGGGACGTCCTCTGTGTCCACTGTGCCCTCGCGGGCCGGCGGCGTCTTGACGTCGATCACGCGGCACGCCGGTGGCGGCCGGGTCCGGCCGCGACCTCAGGCACGACCGCGATCACGGGGCCCCTGGCTGCGCGACACTGGCGACCTCGATCCCCCGCGTGGCCCGCCATGATCTTCCGCCAGCTGTTCGACCCCGCGTCCTCGACCTACACCTACCTGCTGGCCGATGCCGACACGCGCCAGGCGGTCCTGATCGACCCGGTGTTCGAGCAGGCGCGGCGCGATCTGGCGCTGATCCGCGAACTGGACCTGCGGCTCTTGGCCACGCTGGACACCCACGTGCATGCCGACCATGTCACCGGCGCCTGGCTGATGCAGCAGCGCGCCGGCAGCCGCATCGCCATGGCCGCGGCCAGCGGCGCGCAGGGCGCGGACCGCCTGCTGCAGCACGACGACCGCGTGGCCTTCGGCGGCCGCCACCTCGTGGTGCGCGCCACGCCCGGCCACACCGACGGCTGCCTGAGCTTCGTGCTCGACGACGGCTCGATGGCCTTCACCGGCGACGCGCTGCTGATCCGCGGCTGCGGCCGCACCGACTTCCAGCAGGGCAGCCCGCAGCGCCTGTACCGCAGCGTGCACGAGCAGCTCCTGACGCTGCGCGACGACTGCCTGCTCTACCCTGGCCATGACTACCGCGGCGTCACCTGCACCAGCGTCGCGGAGGAGCGGCGCTGGAACCCGCGCTTCGGCGGCCGCAGCAGCCTGGACGATTTCGTCGGCTACATGACCCACCTGGGCCTGCCGCACCCGCGCCAGATGGAGCGCGCGGTGCCGGCCAACCTGCGCTGCGGTCGGCCCGAGGGCGACCTGCAGGCGCCGCCCGACCCGACCTGGGCGCCGCTGGTCTGGACCTTCGCCGGCCTGTGGGAGATCGAGCCCGTGGCGCTGCAGGAGCTTGCCCGCCAGGTGCAGGTGGTGGACGTGCGCGAGCCGGTCGAGTACGACGGGCCGCTGGGCCACATTGGAGGGGCGCGCCTGATGCCGATGGCGGACCTGCCCGCGCGCCAGGGCGAGCTGGACCCGCGGCGGCCGGTCGTCACGGTGTGCCGCTCGGGCACGCGTTCGGCCCAGGCGGCGATGCAGCTGCACAAGGCCGGCTTCGCCGACGTGGCCAACCTCGCCGGCGGCATGCTGCGCTGGCAGGCCGAGCGGCTGCCGGTCGAAGGCAACGCGGTCGACCGCTGAGCGCACAGGCAGCCCGACCCGGCCGCCCGGTCATCGAAATCGCGCAGCGATCGCGGCATGATCCGGCGATCGCACCGAAGGCGTCGATCACCATGAACATCAGGCAACACCGGCCATTGGTTCGCAGGGACGTCCCGCTCTGGTGGGCGGCAGGTGCGCTGTGCGCGGCCCTGTCGGCGTCGGCTCCGGCCTGGTCGGCGGATCTGCCGCCGCCCGCCAGCGTGCACCAGGCCGATCCGCTCGCGGCCGCGCGGCTGGCCCTGGCCGGGCAGCGCTGGGACGACGCGCTTCAAGAGCTGCGCAAGGTGCGCGCCGAAGGCAGTGCGGACTGGAACAACCTGATGGGCTACGCGATGCGCAAGCGCTCGCCGCCGGACCTGTCCGCCGCGCAGCGCCACTACGACGCCGCTCTGCGGCTGGACCCCGACCACAAGGGTGCTCTCGAGTACGCCGGCGAGCTGGCGCTGATGAAGGGGGACCTGGCCGCGGCCGAGGGCCACCTGGCCCGGCTGGTGCGCCTGTGCGCTGCGGGTTGCGAGGAACGCACGGACCTCGAACGGGCGATCGCCCGGTTCAAGTCGGCGGCCCCGCGCGCCCGGCCCTAGCCCGTGCGCTGGGGGTCGACGTCGACGGCCCGGCACGGGTCCCGGGCGCCCTGCAGGTGCCGAGCCAGCCCCGCCGCGCCGGCCCTCATCAGGCGCCGGTGATTCCAGCGGAACACCGGCGCCAGCAGTGGCGCGAGCCCGCGCATCCACGCGGTGGCCAGCTCGACGCGCCACACGTAGGTCACATCGGTGAATCCGTCGCGGCCGCGCAGCAGCCACAGCCCGTCGCCCCGCAGCGTGCCGCGCACGCGGCCGCGCAGGCGCTGGTGGTGCAGCACCTCCACCGTCTCCACGCTCAGGTGCAGCCGGTACGGCAGGCCGGTGTCCCAGTCCATCTGGCGCACGCTGCCCACGCCGCCGGGCGGCCCTTCGCGCAGCGTGCGCACCGCACGCAGGCCCGGCCACCAGCGCGGCCATTGCTCGGGTTGCACCAGTGCGGCCCACACCGCGTCCACCGGTGCCTGCAGGCGCCAGTGGCTCACCAGGTCGAAGTGGCGGGTCGTCATGCCCTGCCTACGGCCCGCGAGCACCCCCGGATGCGGTCCGGGCCCGCGGGCCATGACCCTTCGCCGGCGTCGGGATTGCATCCGCCCCCGGGCCGGGGCGCGTAGAACCCGGTCGGAGCGCCTGCGCGCTCCCCTTGTCGCTGCCGGCCCGTTGCAGACCCTTCGCCCCGTCACCCGCCCTTCATGAACGCCACGCCATCGTCGCCCGCGGCCGGCCCCGTGCCGATGCCGGACGACCTCGACGACGAGGTCGCGGCTCGCGGCGCCGACGACGGGGACGGCGGGGACGGCGGGCCCGACGGGCGGGGCGACGATGCCGACGCGGCCTTCGACCTGGATCTTGACCCGGCCGCCGACGACCCGGCCCTCGACGACGCGTCCGCAGGGCCGGCCCATGCCGCACGCGCGGGCGCCGTCGCCATCGTGGACGACGCCTGCCTCGCGCAGTGGATCGACCGCATCGTGGCGCGCGACGAGGCGGCGCTGGCCGCGCTGTACGACGCCACGCTGTCGCGCACCTACGGCCTGGTGCTGCGCATCGTGCGCCGCGCCGCGCTGGCCGAGGAGGTGGTGGAGGACACCTACTTCCAGGTCTGGCGCCAGGCGCCCCGCTTCGACGCGGCGCGCGGCCGGGCACTGACCTGGCTGCTGGCCATGGCGCGTTCGCGCGCCATCGACGCGCTGCGCCGCGAGGCGCGGTTCCGCCACGACAGCCTCGACGACGACGCCGCGGCGGAGCCCGCCGACTCGCAGCCGGCGCAGGACGAGCTGCTCGCGGTGGCCACGCGCCATGCCGACCTGCACCAGGCGCTGATGGCGCTGCAGGCGCAGCCGCGCCAGCTGGTGGCGCTGGCGTTCTTCCGCGGCCTGAGCCACGAGGAGATCGCCAGCCACACCGCGCTGCCGCTGGGCACGGTCAAGTCGCAGATCCGCCGCGCGCTGCTCACGCTGCGCCAGCGTCTGGGCGACGCCGGCCTGCAGTCGCTGGCCTTCTAGCGGCGCCGCACCGAACCTTCAGCACACTCACGCACCATGGCTTCCGACCCCGCCGACCCCGACCGCCGCATCCGGCCCGCGCCGGACCTGCTGCCTGCCGAGCTGGAGCCGCTGCTGACCGAGCCCTTCGCGCAGGCCTGGGCGCAGGCGCCGCAGGGCGACACGCTGCGCGAGCGCCTGCTGCAGCGCGCCGCCGGCACGCACGTGGCCGAGGCCGGCATGCAGACGGTGCGCCGCCGCCAGGCGCCGCGCGATGAGGCCGCACCGGGCGTGCAGGTGCAGTGGCTCTACCGAACCGACGCCTCGCGTGCCGCGCGCCCCGGCGAGCCGCGAACGGCGCGCCTGTTCGACATCGCGCCGGGAGCCACGTTGCCGGCCGCCGCGCTGGGCCCGGCCAGCACCAGTACGCACCGCGAATGGCTGGTGCTGCAGGGCGCCGTGCAGGCGGTGCAAGGCGGCGTCGATCTCGGCCCGCGCGACTATCACGTGCTGCCCGCCAGCGCCGCCGCGCCCGACTGGCGCAGCGGGCAGGGTGCGCTGCTGTTCCTGCGCGAAAGCGACATCGCGGCCCAGCCCGGCGACGCGGCGCACTCGGTGCTCGACGGCGAGGCGGGCTGGCCCGACTACGCGCCGGGCATCCGCCGCCGCGTGCTGTGGCAGCGCGACGGCCAGGCCGCGCTGCTGTACCTGGCCGACCCCGGCGCGCAGGTGCCGGTGCACACGCACGGCCACGACGAGGAGTGCCTGATGGTGCAGGGCGAGCTGTTCCTCGACGACCTGCTGCTGCAGGCCGGCGACTACCAGCTGGCCCCCGCGGGCACCGGTCACCGCATCACCGAGACCGACACCGGCGTGGTGATCTACGCGCACGGCGATCTCGACCTGCGCTTCGTCTGAAGACCGGCCAGTTCAAAAAAGTACTTCCGGTTCGCATCCGAACCGGCGCCCCCTCCGTAGAGCAGTGACGGCCCCGGCGCAGCCCGCCGGCCGCAGCCCACCCGGCAGCGCCGCTGCCCTCACTGAAACCGGAGAAGACGCGATGAAGTTCAACCTGCGCACGCCCGTCGTGCTTGCCGCCGCCCTGGCGTGCCTCCCGCTGGCCATGGTGTCGCCCGGCGCCCAGGCCTCCAGCCACCGCGAGGCGCCGTTCATCACCAGCATTCCCAAGGTGGACGGCACCGACTTCTACATGTTCCGCAGCTACGAGGCGGGCCGCAACGGCTACGTCACGCTGATCGCGAACTACCAGCCGCTGCAGGACGCCTACGGCGGCCCCAACTACTTCTCGATGGACCCGAACGCGCTGTACGAGATCCATGTCGACAACGACGGCGACGCGCGCGAGGACCTCAGCTTCCAGTTCCGCTTCAGCAACACGCTGGCCGCGCAGGGGCAGGGCATCGCGCTGCCGGTGGGCGACAAGAACATCGCCATCCCGCTGATCCAGGCCGGCACGGTGGCCAACCGCGGCGACGCCACGCTCAACGTGGCCGAGACCTACACCGTCAGCGTGATGCGCGGCCACCGCCGCAGCGGCCAGTCGCAGGCCGTCACGAACGCGCAGGGCGGCGGCAGCACCTTCGTCAAGCCGGTGGACAACATCGGCGTGAAGACGCTGCCCGACTACGCCGGCTACGCGGCGCAGCACATCTACACCGTCAACGTGCCGGGCTGCAGCCAGCCCGCGCGCGTGTTCGCCGGCCAGCGCCGCGAGGCCTTTGCGGTGAACCTGGGCACGATCTTCGACCTGGTCAACGCGCCGGCGTCGGTGATCACCAACCCGGCACTGATCAATGCCGCGCCCAACACCGTGGGCGACAAGAACGTCACCACGCTGGCGCTCGAGGTGCACAAGGACTGCCTGAAGGCCGGCGCCAACGGCGACGACGTGATCGGCGGCTGGACCAGCGCAAGCCTGCGCCAGGGCCGCCTGCTCGACCCGAGCCCGCGCCCCGGCCACTTCAAGGGCGAGAAGGCCGGAGGTGCCTGGGTGCAGGTGTCGCGGCTGGGCATGCCGCTGGTCAACGAGGTGGTCATCGGCCTGAAGGACAAGGACCGCTTCAACGCCAGCGCGCCGCGCCAGGACGCGCAGTTCGCCGACTACGTGACGAACCCGAGCCTGCCCAAGTTGCTGGAGATCGCGCTCGGCCTGCCCGGCATCGCGCCCACCAACTACCCGCGCACCGACCTCGTCACCACCTTCCTCACCGGCATCGCGGGCGTGAACCAGCCGCGCAACGTGCAGGCCTCGGAGATGCTGCGCCTGAACACCGCCATCGAGCCGGTGCCGTATGCGCAGCAGAACCGGCTGGGCATCGTCGGCAACATCCTGGCCGGCGGCAACGACAACGCGGGCTTCCCCAACGGCCGCCGGCCCAAGGACGACGTGGTCGACATCGCGCTGGTGGCGATGATGGGCGGCTTGTGCCTGGCCAACGGCGACACCAATGCGCTGGGCTTCGGCGCCGCGTGTCGCCCGTCGGCGGTGCCGCTGGGCACCACCGCCTTCAGCCTGCACGACGCGGTGGACCAGGCCGCGGTGCCACTGCTGCCGGGCTTCCCGTACCTGAACACGCCGGTCCCCGGCAGCCGCTGAACCCTCGCCACAGGAGCACGACATGAAACACCACTTCCTGTGGGCCACGATCGCCGCCGGCGTCCTGCTGGCCGCCTGTGGCGGCGGCGGTGACACGACCGTCGCGGTCGATCCCGACGCGATGGCGGACATGCCGGCCAGTGCCGGCGCCACCGTGCAGGCCTTCCACACCGCGCTGACGCAGCTGCCGTCCAGCGAGCGTGCCAACCCGCTGTCGCTGGAGCGGGTCACCCCACCCACCAGCGACACGGCCGAGCCGCAGGCGCTGGACTGAGCCATGGCACGCCGCGCCATCCCCAGGCTGCTGTTCGCGCTGCTGCTGGCCGCCGGCACGGCGGGCGCACACGCGCACGACACCTGGTTCGAGCCGAGGCCGGGCACCGCGCGCGGCGAACAGCACCTCGCACTGGGCACGGGCAACCGCTTCCCGGTGCACGAGGTCAGCGCGGGAGCGGCGTCGCTGGTGGCGGCGCAATGCCGCGACGCCGCCGGCCGCCGCGTGGCCCTGCGTGCCGGCCGCGACGGCGCCCGGGCGCTGCCGATGGTCGTGCGCGCCGCGCCGGGCACGGCGCTCACCTGCTGGGCCCGCCAGGCCGAGCAGTCGCTGACGCTGGCGCCGGCGCTGGTCGACGTCTACCTGGACGAGATCCGCGCGCCGGCCGCCGTGCGCGAGCGCCGCGCGGCGCTGGCCGCGCGCGGCGTGCCGTGGCAGGAGACCTACACCAAGCACGCCCGCATCGAGCTCGGCGCCGGTGTCGCGCAGCCGGTGCCGCTGGGCCTGGACATCGTGCCCGACGGTGCCGTGCCCGCGGCCGGCGGCATGCTGGGCTTTCGCGTGCTGTGGCAGGGCCGGCCGCTGCCGCAGTTCGCGGTCGAACTGGTGCATGCGGGCAGCGGCCTCGGCTTCTGGCTGCTCACCGACGCGGCCGGTCACGCCCGCGTGCCGGTGCCGCTGCCCGGCGACTGGCTGCTGCGCGGCACGCACCTGCGGCCGCATCCGCAGCAGGCCGACGCCTGGCAGAGCGACTTCGTCACGCTGGCGTTCGGCGTGCTGCCCTCGCCCGGGCTTCTGTAATGAACCGTCGATCCCGACGACTGACGCAGGCAGCGCTGCTTCCTGCCCTGCCGCACACCGCGGCGACCCACGAACAAGGAGTTCCCATGCCTTCCGTTGCCTTTCTTCGCCCGGCCCCGTGGCTGGCCACCCCGCTGCTGGCCGGCGCTGCGCTGATGCTGGCCACGCCCGCGTCGGCCCAGGTCGACCCGAACCGCTTCATCGACCAGTTCGAGGCCACCTTCGGCAAGTCCGAGGGCTTCCGCCGATCGGGTGCCAAGGGCATCTGCGCCACCGGCGAGTTCGTCGGCAGTGCGCAGGGCCGCACGCTGTCCACGGCCTCGGCCTTCAGCGGCCGGCCGGTGCCGGTGATCGTGCGCTTCTCGGTCGGCGGTGCCAACCCGAAGGCGCCCGACAACACCCGCGGCCAGCGCAACCTGGCGCTGCAGTTCAACCTGCCCGACGGCGAGGTCTGGCAGATGGGCAACATCTCGGCGCCGGTGTTCGGCGCGGCCACGCCCGAGCAGTTCCTCGGCCGTCTGCAGTCGCTGCAGCCCGACCCGGCCACCAAGGCGCCGGACCCGGCCAGGGTCAAGGCCTTCGCCGACGCCAACCCGGAAGTGCTGCTGCAGGGCCGCCACTTCGCCGGCGAGCCGGTGCCGGCCAGCTTCGCGTCGGTCAACTACTGGGGCGTGCACGCCTTCGGCTTCGTCAACGCGCGCGGCGAGCGCCAGTTCGGCAAGTGGATCTTCGAGCCCGTGGGCGGCACGCAGGGCCTGACCGACGACGAGGCCAAGGCCAAGGGCCCGAACTTCCTGTTCGACGACCTGCGCCAGCGCACGGCCGCCGGCAACGCCGCCTTCGACTTCAACCTGCAGCTCGCGCAGCCCGGCGACCGCATCGACAGCGCCGTGCATCCGCTGCCGGCGGACCGCCGCAAGGTGACGCTGGGCCGCCTGACGATCAAGTCGGTGTCGGCCGACGCCGAGGGCGAGTGCCTGCGCATCACCTACGTGCCCACGGTGCTGCCCAAGGGCGTGGAGCCGTCGGCCGACCCGATGCTGGCCGCGCGCGCCGCGCCCTACGGCGTGGGGCTGGCACGGCGCCTGGGCGAAGGGCCGAAGCAGTAGCGAACGGTCGGCGCTGGCGGGCCCGGCGACCGCCCGGTCAGCCGAGCCCCAGCGCCTTGCGCGCCAGCGCCACGAACTGCGCGCGCTCGCGCGGCGTCAGCGGCGCCAGGATGTCGTCCTGCAGCGCCTGCACCACCGGGCGGCAGGCGGCGAGCAGGCGCCGGCCCGCGGGCGTGAGGCGCAGCTGTCGCACGCGGCGGTCGTCCTCGCCGACAGCGCGCTGCACCAGCTGCTTCTGCTCCAGGCGGTCGACCACGCCGCCGATGGTGGCGCGGTCGAAGCTGATGGTGGCGGCGAGGCTGGCCTGGTCGATGCCCGGCTGCTCGGCGATGGCGTCGAGCGCCGCGAACTGCACCGACGTGAGGTCGAAGCCCGCGGCCTGGGTGCCGGCCTGGAACACCTGGGTCGACTGCTGGTGCAGCCGCCGGATCAGGTGACCGGCCATCTCGATCCTGTCCATCGCAGCCTCCGTCGCGCGCGGGGCGGCGCGCGGTTTGACGATTATCGTATGCATGCATATCATATGCAAGCTGCCGATCCCGCCGGCACGCGTCCTTGCAGGGGGTACCGCATGCAGTTCCACGTCGACGGCTTCCGGCCCGGCGATCCCGACGACCACCCGGCCGCGCCCGGTCACCGCCGCGCGGGCGACCCGCTGCCCGCCACGGTGGACGTGCTCATCGCCGGTTCCGGGCCCGCGGGCCTGTGCCTGGCGGCCCAGCTGGCCCGCGTGCCGCAGATCCGCACCCTGCTCGTCGAGCCCCGGCCGGGCCCGATGGAAAAGGGCCAGGCCGACGGCATCAGCGTGCGCTCGATGGAGATGTTCCAGGCCTTCGGCTTCGCCGAGCGGGTGATGCGCGAGTCGGTGTGGATCAACGAGACCACCTTCTGGGCGCCGGGCGACGCCGCGCCGCTGTCGCGCGTGGCCCGCGTGCAGGACGTGCCCGACGGCATCTCCGAGATGCCGCACGTGCTGATCAACCAGGCGCGGGTGCACGACATGTTCCTCGACCTGATGCGCCGCTCGTCGACGCGGCTCGAGCCCGACTACGGGCTGCGCGTGGCGGGCCTGTCGGTCGACACGGCGGCCACCGAGTACCCGGTCACCGTGACGCTGGAGCACACGGCGCCGGGGCGCGAGGGCCGCACCGAGACGCTGCGCGCCAACTACGTGATCGGCTGCGACGGCGCGCGCTCCACCGTGCGCGGCGCCATCGGCGGTGCGCTGCACGGCGACGCCGCGCACCAGGCCTGGGGCGTGATGGACGTGCTGGCCACGACCGACTTCCCGGACTGGCGCATGAAGTCGTTCGTGCGCTCGCAGCACGAGGGCATCCTGATGGTGCTGCCGCGCGAGGGTGGCCACCTGGTGCGGCTGTATGTCGAGCTGGACCAGCTCGGCGAGCACGAGCGCGCCGCCGACCGCGGCATGGGCGCGCAGGACATCATCGCCAAGGCGCAGCGCATCTTCCAGCCCTTCCGCCTCGACGTGAAGGAGGTGGTGTGGTGGTCCATCTACGAGATCGGCCACCGCCTGACCGACAAGTTCGACGACGTGCCCGCGGCCGAGGTCGCCACGCGCTCGCCGCGCGTCATGCTGGCCGGCGACGCATGCCACACCCACAGCCCCAAGGCCGGGCAGGGCATGAACGTGTCGATGGGCGACACCTTCAACCTCGGCTGGAAGCTGGTGTCGGTGCTGACCGGCCGCGCCGACCCGTCGCTGCTGCACAGCTACTCCGGCGAGCGCCGCGCTGCCGCCAAGGGCCTGGTGGACTTCGACCACCAGTGGGCGCGCGTGGTGGGCGCGCGCGACGAGGCGCCCGCCACCGACGGCCTGCCGCGCGTGGCGCGCGAGTTCGTCAACAACCTGCCCTTCACCTGCGGCCTGACGATCCGCTACGAGCGCAGCGCGCTCACCGGCGAGGCCACGCACCAGGGCCTGGCGCCGGGCTTTCCGATTGGCATGCGCTTCCACTCGGCGCCGGTGGTGCGGCTGGCCGATGCGAAGCCGATGCACCTGGGCCATTGCATCGAGGCCGACGCGCGCTTCCGGCTGTTCGTGTTCGCGCCGGCCGGCGACACCGGCGCGCCCGGGGGCGAGGTTGCCGCGCTGTGCCACTGGCTGGTGCACGACGCCGTGTCGCCGCTGCGCCGCCACACCGCGCCGGGCGAGGACCCGGACGCGGTGATCGACACCCGCGCCGTGTTCCAGCAGGGCTTTCGCGACCTGGAACACGCTGCCATGCCCGGCCTGCTGCGCCCCGCGGTCGGCCGCCTCGGCCTGTGCGACTACGAAAAGGTGTTCTGCGCCGACCCGCGCCGCGGCGAGAACGTGTTCGAGATGCGCGGCGTGGATCGGGCTCAGGGCTGCCTGGTCGTCGTGCGCCCGGACCAGCACGTGGGCCACGTGCTGCCGCTGCAGGCGCGCGCCGCGCTGGCGGCCTACTTCGCCGGCATCCTGCGCGTGCGCGGCTGACGCCCGCGGTCCGGCGCGTGGAGGCGGGCGACGGCCGCGGCCTCCCGCGCCACCGCGCGCCGCAGCGAGGCCGGGGCCAGCACCTCCACCTCGGTGCCCAGGCGCAGCAGCTGGCGCGCTGCATAGGCCTCGGGTTCGACGGGCAGCTCGGCCTCGATCCAGCCGCGACGGTGCGCCGGGCGCTGTGTGGCCTGCGCCCACTGCGCTGCCGCCGGCTGCACCGCGCGCAGCAGGCGCAGCCCTTCCTCGGACAGCCGCACCGTGGCGCGGTGCGCCATCAGCCGGGCCTCGAAGTCCGCCACCGACGCCGGCCAGTGCGCCGCCAGCACGAATCCCGCCGGCCGGCGGGCCGGCTGCGGCAGCACGCGCAGCGTGCGGATGCCGCTGGCGCGGTAGGTGCGCGGCGCGGCGCCGCGCCCGGGAGCGATCGCCACCAGGTACCAGAGCCCGCCCTTGAGCACCAGGCCCAGCGGCGACAGCGTGCGTTCGGTCTCGCCCTGCCAGCTCTCGTAGTGCAGAAGCACGCGCCGACCCTGCCACACGGCATGGGCCAGCTCCGGCAGCAGCGGCAGCGCCTCGGGCCGGTGGTACCAGGGCAGCGGGTCGACGTGGAAGCGCTCGGCGATGCGCCCCGCGTCGGCCGCCGCGTCCGGCGGCAGGCTGGCCAGCAGCTTGAGCTGCACGTCGGCCGCCTCCACGCCCAGACCCAGGTCGCGCGCGGCCCCGGCCAGGCCGGCCAGCGGCACGCTGCGCGCCTCGGGCGCCGTCAGGCCGGTGAGCTGGGTGCGCCAGCCCTCGGCCAGCACGATGCCGCCGCCGCGCCCGCGCTGCGCATGCACCGGCACGCCGGCGGCGCTGAGCGCGTCGAGGTCGCGGTAGATGGTGCGCACGGCCACCTCGAACTCGCGCGCCAGTTCCGACGCGGCGATGCGACCGCGCAGCTGCAGCCTCAGCAGGATCGACAGCAGACGGCTCGAGCGCATGCCGGCAGATTAGCTGACATTCGGTGACAGGTTAAGTGGGACACGATGGCGCCATGACCGTCACCCCGACCCCACCGGTCGCGACCCTGCCCGGGCGCCGGCAGTGGATCGTCGCCGCCGCCGCCACGGCCGCCGCCGCGCTCGCGGCGCCGCGCGCCCCCGCCCGCACCCCCGACACCGCAAGGACCGCCATGCCCGACGACTCGATGATCGACGCCGATCCGCCGCGCTTCGACGCGGTGCCCGCCCTGCCGGCCACGCCCACGCCGGGCCGGCCCGGCGACTTCGCGTTCCTCGACGGGCGCTGGCGCATCCGCCACCTCAAGCGCCGCGCCACCGGCTGGGACCGCTTCGAGGGCGAGGCGCGCTGCTTCAGCATCCTCGGCGGCATCGGCAGCGTCGAGGAACTGCTGATCCCGGCACGCGACTTCAGCGGCCTCGGGCTGCGCATGCTCGACGTGGAAAAGCGTCAGTGGTCCGACCACTGGGTCAACGCCAAGAGCGGCGTCGTCACCACGCCGGGGCAGACCGGCAGCTTCGAAAGCGGCGCCGGCCTGTTCGCCAGCACCTACGAGGAGCAGGGGCGCACCATGCACTCGATGGGCATCTGGGACCGCATCGGCGACGGCGTGTGCCGCTGGCGCCAGGTGTACTCCGCCGACGGCGGCCGGACCTGGGAGCACGACTGGGTCATGCACTGGCGCCGCGTTGGCTGACGCCGCGGGTCAGGGGCGTCTTCTCAGGCGTCGAAGGGCAGCGCCACCACGGTGTCCAGCGACACCTTCACGTCGGCCGTGGGCACGATCACCCCGCTGATCGCGTACTGCGGACGGGCCGTGTCGCGCCGCTCGGGCTCGGCGTGCTGCCGGCGCTCGGCGCTCATCAGCGCGGCCACCACCGGCGTGTGCGCAGCCGCGCCGCGGCGCACCACGATGCCCACCTCGCCCGAGGCCAGGCGCACGAAGGTGCCCGGCGGGTAGAGGCCGAACTCCTTGATCAGCGCCGCGGCCACCGGGTCGCGCGGCGACTCGGCGTACAGCGTGCGCGCCGCCAGGTCGGCGGCCATCGCCTCGCGGCTCAGGCGCGGGCTGAGCTTGGCGGTGTAGATGTCGCACTGGCGGATCAGCTGCGACAGCGGTGTCAGCTCGCGCAGCGCGTCGGGGTAGCCGCTGCCGTCGGGCACCTCGTGATGCTGCTCCACCGCCGTCAGCCAGTCGGCGTTGGCCACGCCCGCCTCTTCCAGCATGCGGCGGCTGCGCCGCGGATGGGTCCGGATCAGCTCGCGCTGCTTGGCCGTCGGGCTGGTCACCTGCGTGGCCAGGTCGCCCTGCAGGTCGAGCATCGACACGTTCATCGTCAGCGACGCCTTGAACGCCAGCTCCAGCGCACCCGCGTCCCAGCCCAGTCGGTGCGCCGTCATGAAGGCCGCGATGGCGCAGTGGATCGAATGGTTCACGCCGTACTGCGTGGGCATGTTGCCGTGCTGGCGCAGCACCTGGAACAGGGCGAGGTCGCGGTCGCGCTCGACCAGACCGAGCAGCGGCTGCGACACGTCGTCCACCACCGCCTCGAAGCCTTCGGACGGCAGGCGCACCAGCGCCCGCTCGACGCACTCGATGGTCTCGGCCCACAGCGCGGGCAGGGCCTCGCGCGGGGCCTGCCGGATGCGGTCGGTGGTGCTCTGCAGCTCCTCGATGTCGACGAGCATGCCGCGCTCGAACAGCGAGCTGAGCTGTTCGCGGCTGACGATCATGTGGCCCCGGGCCAGCAGCAGGGTCTCGTCGCCGTTGCGCACGTTGAACGGCAGCGGCAGGCCCACCTGCAGGCGGTGGCGCACGGTGTCCAGGCTGATCAGTTGCATGGGGTTGTGGCTGTGCATCACGGGCGGCACGCCGGTGCCGGCCCGTCGTGGTGGCTTTCGACGCCCGCGCCGCGGACTTGATGCGTGGCCGCGGCGGCGCGCGCCGGGGTGCGGCCTATGTCACGCCGCCGGGCCGAGGAAGAACTCCACCGCGCGGCCGACCACCCAGGGCACGATGACGTGGTCGCCGTCGAAGGGCTGCAGCGTCAGGTCGTGGCCGCTTTCGAGCAGGCGGCGCGCGTGCGGATGGGCGCTGGTCTCGATCGGCAGCTGGCTGTCCGAGCGGCCGTGGGCGATGAACACGCGCGGCTTGCCGGCCTGGGTGAAGGTGTTCATGAAGCCGGCCGACAGCGCGATGACGTGGCTGGCCACGTCGCCGTTGGTCACGCCCACGCTGAGCGCATAGCTGCCGCCGTCGGAGAACCCGGCGAAGGCCAGCCGCGCCGGGTCGATCGCGAAGTGCGAGGCCACGGTGGCCAGCGCGCCCTCGAGCCGCTGCAGGTCCGGGCCGTGGCCGCCGACGACGATGTCCCAGGTGACGAACATCGACTGCGGCGCCAGCAGCAGGAATCGCCGGGCCCGTGCGTGCGGCACCAGGTGCGGCAGCACGCGGTTGGCCTCGCCACCGGCGCCGTGGAACATCACCAGCAGCGGCACCGGTTCGCCGGGGACCAGGCCCTCGGGCACTACCAGCACCGCCTCGCGGCCCTCGGGAAAGGCCAGCCCGTGGCGGCCGGGGGGCAGCGGCGCCTCGGTGGGTGCGGCGCCGGGCCGCCAACCCATGCGCCCGCCGAGCGGGCCGTCGACGATGCCGGCGGCCAGGCCGGGGTCGATCATGCGCCGGCCCCCGGCGCGCCGCCGATGCCGCGGAAGACCGCGCACTGCGCGAACGACTCGGCCGAGAGCGGCTGCCCGCGATGGCGGCAGAACTTGCTGGTGAGCTTGAGCAGCTCCTTGATGTCGCGTCCGCTCGCGCCGGCGTAGTCCGTCAGCAACTGCTCCACCAGTGCGTCGGGCAGGTCCACGCCCAGCTGCGCGGCCAGCGTGCGCCACAGGCGGCGCGCGTCGTCCGGGCCGGGCGGCTGGTAGTCGATGACCGCGATGCAGCGCGACAGGATCGCGTCGTCGATGTCGCCGACGCGGTTGGTGGTCATGAACAGCAGGCCGCTGAAGTACTCCAGCGTGCGCAGGAACTCGGCCACGATGGCGTTGTGCTGCAGGTCGTTGTCGCGCCGGCGGATGTAGACGTCGGCCTCGTCGAGCAGCAGCACGCAGTCCCAGCGCGCGGCGCGCTGCAGGATGCCGGTGAGCGTGGCCTCCACCGAGCTGGCGGTCACGCCGAGCTGGCCCGAGTGCACGCGGTACAGCGGCTTGCCGACCACCTCGGCATACACCTCGGCCGTCAGCGTCTTGCCCAGGCCCGGCGCGCCGCGGCACAGGATCGTGGTGCCGCCGGACTTGCCCGGCACCACGTCCTCCACCAGGAAGCGCCGGTCCGCGGTGAGGATGTCGATCAGGTCGCGCTGCGCCTGCGGCAGCACGAGGCGGTCGCGCAGGCCGGGCTGGTACTCGTACTCCTTCACGTGCTGCACGTGGACCCACACCGCGCGGTGCCAGTCGAGGTGGAACAGATGCAGGTAGCCGTGCTGCGGGATGCGGTCGAAGCCGGTGGCGATGCCGCTGCTGCGCCAGTAGTGCGGGTCGGCGGCGAGGTCGAAGCGGCGCTGCAGCAGCTCTTCGTCGTTGACGCAGCGCGCCGCCGCGGCCTCGGGCAGGCGCACGCATTCCATCGGCGCGCGTGGGCCGTCGCCGGCGCGCCAGAGGCTGCCGCCGACGGTGAACTGGGCGCCGAAGCGCGGCTGCAGGGCCATGAAGCGCTCCAGCTGCGCGTCGTACTCCTGCTTGAACTCCGGGCACTCCTTGAAGAAGCCGTGGTCGGCGAACAGGCCGGCCAGCGTGCGGCCGGGCAGGTCCTCGGCGTAGAAGCTCAGGCCCCAGGTCATGCCGGCGAAGCGCAGCCGCGGGTCGGTCGGCGGCTCGCGGCCGGCGGCCTGCAGCGTGTTGGCCAGCAGCCCCACCACGACGTACGGGTTGCTGTCGGCGGGCTTGACGAGTCGGATCGAGTGCACCAGCCAGGCCAGCAGCACGCCGTCCTTGCCGCGCTGGTAGAGCCAGCCGTCGATCAGGTCGCGCGACAGCCACTCGATCACGGCCGGCACGAACAGCTCCAGGCTCGGAATCGGCCGCAGCTGCTGCTCGCCGTTGAGGTTGTCCAGCGCGAGCAGCTGGAACACCAGGTCGCGCGCGCCGCTGGCCTGGCCGAGCTGGTACAGCAGCGTCAGCGAGGCGCCGTCGAAGTGGTAGCTGGACACGACGCGCGTGCCGCTGCCGCCTTCGGGGCCGCCGAGCTGAAGCCCGAGTGGCGACTGCGTGCCGACCAGCCCGCGCAGGGCCGTGGCCAGGGGTTGGGGGATCTCGAGTTCCACGTTGCCTGCGCCTTTCCGGCACCGATGCTAGCCGCTGCCGGCCGGGCCCTCAGCGCGGCCGCGCGCAGCGAAACCCGATGTAGACCACCGTGGTGGCCGGTGGCTTGGCCTGCAGATGGTCGGCGCGCATCTGGGCCGCGCCGTACCACCACGAGCCGCCGCGCGTGCGGCGCTCGACGCCGGCGCCGGTGGCGCCCGCCGGCTCGTCGACCCACTCCCACGCGTTGGCCGCCATCTCGTGCAGGCCGTTGACGCCGGCCGGCGTGCTGCCGGCACGCGCGTGGCCCAGGCCGCGCGACAGCGCCGCGCCGTGGCGCAGCGCCCGCTGCGCCGCCGCGTCGCCGCAGTCGCCCAGGCACTGCGCGCCGGCCGGCGAGTCGCCGGTGGGGTAGGCGTAGGTGCGCCCCTTGACGAAGGGGGCGGCGGGCGCATCGCGCGTCTCGGTGTAGGCCGCCGTCACCCACTCGGCGTCGGTGGGCAGGCGCCCGCCGGCCCAGCGGCAGAACGCCTGGGCCTCGTCCCAGTCCACGTGCACGGCCGGCTCGTCGTCGGCGGCCGGCCGTGGCCCGCCGAACGGGCGCTGCCAGGTCCAGCCGGGCTTGCGCGTCCAGCCGGCCTCGTACACCTCGCCGCCGCCGGCCCGTTCGGCGCGGGTCACGCGCCCGGTGGCGGTCGCGAAGCGCCGGAACTGGCCGATGGTGGTCTCGGTGCGGGCGATGTCGAAGGCCGCGCCGTCGGCCGGGCGCACGGGCATCCAGTCCAGCGCGGCGGGGTTGGCGGCCGGCGGCGTGGACGCGACCGCTGCGGGGGACAGCGCGACGGCACACAGCAGCGCGGCGAGCGGCGTGGCGTGAAGGGCGATGGAACCGGTCCGCTTCATGGCAGGGCAGGCAGGGGCGCGATGCGCCGGTCGCGGCACTCTATCGGGCCCGGCAAAGGCCCGGCCGGCGCGGGCCTTCGGGCGCTGGCACGATGGCGACCATGAGCACGCGCCAGACCGGGTTCAAGGGCAACAAGGCTGCCCTGCCCAGCAAGCCCTGCCAGGCCTGCGGCCGCCCGATGAGCTGGCGCCGCGCCTGGGCCCGCAACTGGGACGAGGTGCGCTACTGCTCGGACGCGTGCCGCCGCCGGCGCACGCCGGCGCGATGACCCGGCCCGCGCTGCGCCGCCTGGTGCTGGTGCTGGGCGACCAGCTCGACGCCGACTCGGCCGCCTTCGACGGCTTCGACGCCGCCACCGACGCGGTGTGGATGGCCGAGGTGGCCGAGGAGTCCACGCACGTGGGGTCGGGCCAGCCGCGCATCGCGATGTTCCTCGCGGCGATGCGCCACTTCGCCCACGGCCTGCGCGAGCGCGGCGTGCCGCTGCACTACACGCGGCTGGACGACGCCGGCGCGCCGCCGTCGCTGGCCGACGCGCTCGGCCGCGACGTCGCCCGGCTCGCGCCGGACGAACTGGTGCTGGTGCGGCCGGGCGACTGGCGCGTGCTGCAGGCGCTGCAGGCCGTGGCGTCGGAGCATGCGGTGCCGCTGACGCTCCTGGAGGACCGGCACTTCTTCAGCACGCCGGCCCGATTCGAGCAGCATGCGCGCGGCCGCAAGCAGCTGCGCATGGAGTACTTCTACCGCGAGATGCGGCGCGAGCACGGCGTGCTGATGGAACCCGACGGCGTGTCGCCCGCGGGCGGGCAATGGAACTTCGACGCCGACAACCGCGAGGCCTTCGGCAGCGACGGGCCGCAGGACCTGCCGCCGCCGCCGCGCTTCGAGCCCGACGCCATCACGCGCGAGGTGATCGCGCTGGTGCGGCAGCGCTTCGCCGACCACCCCGGCCGGCTCGACAGCTTCGCCTGGCCGGTGACGCGCGAGCAGGCGCTGGTGGCGCTGCACCGCTTCGTCGACGAGCGGCTGCCGCAGTTCGGCCGCTGGCAGGACGCGCTGTGGCCGCAGCAGCCCTGGCTGTGGCATTCGCTGCTGGCGGCCGCGCTCAACCTCAAGCTGCTGTCGCCGCGCGAGGTGGTGGCCGCGGCCGAGGCGGCCTGGCGCGACGGCCGCGTGCCGCTGCCCGCGGCGGAGGGCTTCATCCGCCAGCTGCTGGGCTGGCGCGAGTACGTGCGCGGCATCTACTGGACGCGCATGCCCGGCTATGCCGAACTCAATGCGCTGCAGGCGAACGAACCGCTGCCGGGCTTCTACTGGACCGGCCGCACCGACCGCGCCTGCCTCGCCGACGCGATCGGCCAGACGCTGGAGCACGGCTACGCGCACCACATCCAGCGCCTGATGGTCACCGGGCTGTACGCGCTGCTGCTGGGCGTTGCGCCGCAGCAGGTGCACCGCTGGTACCTCGCGGTGTACGTGGACGCGGTGGAATGGGTCGAGCTGCCCAACACGCTGGGCATGAGCCAGGCGGCCGACGACGGCCTGATGGCCAGCAAGCCCTATATCGCCAGCGGCGCCTACATCCAGCGCATGAGCGGCGGCAGCCTGTGCGCGCGCTGCCGCTACCGGCCCGACCGCCGCACCGGCCCCGACGCCTGCCCGTTCACCGTGCTGTACTGGGACTTCCTGATGCGCCACGAGGCCCGCTTCGCACGCCATCCGCGGCTGGTGATGCAGGTGCGCAACCTGGCGCGGCTGGGGGCGGCCGAGCGCGAGGCGATCGCCGCGCAGGCCGCGGCCATCCGCGCCGCCGACGCGGCGGGCTGAGGCCCCGGCAGCCGCGCGCCGAGGCTCGGATCAGCCCGGCGCCAGCTTGTCGAGCAGCTCGACCAGCATCGCGTGCTCGGCGCGGCTCAGGCGCGACAGCATCTCCTGCTCCATTGGCGCCGCGGCGGCGGCGGCCCTGGCGGCCAGGCGCTGGCCCTTGTCGGTCAGCACCACGTGCTGCGAGCGGCCGTCGGCCGGGTTGCGCTCGCGCCGCACCAGGCCGCGCGCGGCCAGGCCGTCCACCAGCAGCGTGAGCTTGGGCGCCGTGACCGCGAGCGCGCGCGCCAGCCGCTTGGGCACCACCGGGCCGTTGGCAGCCAGCAGCATCAGCAGCGAGAACTCGGCCTTGCGCAGGCCCAGCGGCGTGCCGACATGGCGCTCGAACGATCCCACCGCGAGCGCCTGCGCCCGTGCCAGGTGAAAGCCCACCACCTGCGCCAGCGCGCCGAGGTCGAGCGGCTCGTCGCTGCGCGGGGGGGTCATGGCGCGGTCACGTCGGGCAGGGCGGCGTCGCGCTGCGCGATGCGGGCCCAGTGCACCGCCGCCTGCGGCAGCAGCCACTGCATGCCGAAGCGGGCGGCGTCGAGCCACTGCGCGGCGGGCCGCGCGCCGGGCTCGATGTCGGCAGCGGGGGCCAGCACCTGCGCGGCCAGCCGCGCCCAGGCCCAGGCCAGCAGCGCATGGCCCACGCCGGCCAGGTAGTCGTCGGCGGCACGCAGCGGCCATTCGGCGTCGCCGTCGGCCGGCGCCAGCAGTGCGGCGTCGGCGCCGGCCCAGGCGGCGAGCTGCGCGTGCAGCGCCTGCGCGAAGGGCGCGCCCTGCGGCAGCGCGGCGCAGGCGTCGGCGTCTCGGGCCAGCGTGTCGCGCAGCGCGGCGGCGGTGCGGCCGCCGTCGGGCAGCAGCTTGCGCAGCACCAGGTCCACCGCCTGGATCTCGTTGGTGCCCTCGTAGATCGGCGCGATGCGGCTGTCGCGCACCGCCTGCTCGATGCCGAAGTCGTGCACGAAGCCGTAGCCGCCCCACACCTGCAGCGCCTCGTCCGCGCTGCGGTGGCCGAGGTCGGTGAAGAAGGCCTTGGCCACCGGCGTCAGGAAGGCCACCGCGGCCGCCGCCTCGGCGCGCCGCGCGGCGTCCGGGTGGTGCTCGGCCTCGTCCAGCCACAGCGCCACGCGGTAGGCCACGAGGCGGCAGCCGTCGGTGCGCGCGCGCAGCGTGTGCAGCGTGCGCCGCATCGCCGGATGCCAGGCGATCGGGTCGGCGCCGCCGCCCGCGGGCGCGGCACCCGGCGGCCGCCGCACGGCGCGCATCTGCAGCCGCTCGTGCGCGTAGCGGTGCGCATTCTGCGTCGCGGCCTCCAGATGCCCGATGCCCTGCATCGCCACCTGCAGACGCGCCGCGTTCATCATCAGGAACATCGCGGCCAGGCCGCGGTTCGGTTCGCCGACGAGCCACCCCTCGGCGCCGTCGAAGCGCATCTGGCAGGTGGCGCTGCCCTTGATGCCCATCTTCTTCTCGAGGCCGTCGCAATGCACCGCGTTGCGCCGGCCGTCGGGCAGCACCTTGGGCACGATGGCCAGCGACAGGCCGCGCGTGCCGGGGGGCGCGTCGGCCAGGCGGCACAGCACCAGGTGCACGATGTTGTCGGTGAGGTCGTGCTCGCCGCCGGAGATGAAGATCTTCTGCCCGGTGACGCGCACCGGGCTGCCGTTGGCCGGCGCGGTGCCGTCGGCCGGCTCGGCGCGCGTGCGCACGAGGCCGAGGTCGCTGCCGGCCTGCGGCTCGGTCAGGTTCATCGTGGCCAGCCAGCGCCCGGTGGCCACGGGTTCCAGGTAGCGCCCGCGCAGCTCGGGCGTGCCGTGGTGCAGCAGCACCTCGTAGGCGCCGTGCAGCAGGCCGGGGTACATCATCCAGGCGTGGTTGGCCGAGGTGAGCATCTCGTACAGCACGGCGTTGAGCGACGACGGCAGGCCCTGGCCGCCGGCCTCGGGCGCGCAGGCCAGCGCCGGCCAGCCGCCGTCGACGAAGGCGCGGTAGGCGTCGGCGAAGCCCGGCGGCGTGCGCACGCCCTGCGGTGTCCAGGTGCAGCCGGCCACGTCGCCCGGCGCATTGGTGGGTGCCAGCACGTCGGACGCGAAGCGGCCCGCGGCCTGAAGTACGTCGCCCGCGGTGTCGGCGTCCAGGCCGTCGAAAGCGGGCATCTGCGCCCAGGTGGCGGGCGCGTCGAGCACGCGCAGCATCAGGTGCGCGATGTCGGCCACCGGGGCCTGATAGGTCCACATGCTGCGTTGCCCTCGGCTCAGCCCGGCGTGCGCGCCGGCAGGATCAGGAACGGGTCGGCCTCGCGGCCCTGGTACAGCGCCTCGACCAGCGCGGCGCGGTGCTGCAGCACCGCGCGCTGGTTGATCGAGCCCTTGTCGGTAACCTCGCCGCGGTCGATCGATGGCGGCTCGGCCAGCAGGTGCAGCCGTGCCACGCGGCTGGCGCTGCCGGTGGCGTCGCGCCAGAGCCGGTCGGCCAGCGCCTGGAAGAACGCGCGCACCGCGGGGTGGTGCAGCACCTCGGGCAGCGGCGTGCCGGCCGGCAGCCCGGCCAGGCGGCGGCACTCGTCGGCGCGCGGGAACAGCAGCGCGCCGACTTCGTCGCGGTTCAGGCCGGTGATCACCGCGTCCTGCACGCAGGGGTCGCCCGCCAGCACGATGCGCGCGCGCAGCGGGCCCACGCTGACGAAGGTGCCGGTGGACAGCTTGAAGTCTTCCGCGGTGCGGCCGTCGAACAGCAGGCCGCGCTGCGGGTCGGCCGGGTCGATCCACTTCACCGCGTCGCCGGTGCGGTAGAAGCCCTCGTCGTCGAAGGCCTCGGCCGTCTGCTGCGGGGCGCGCCAGTAGCCGGGCATGACGTTCGGGCCGCGAAAGCGGATCTCGGTCTTGCCGTCCACCGGCACCAGCTTGACCTCGACGCCCGGCACCGGCAGGCCGATGTGGCCCGAGGCCACCGCGGTGCCCACCGCGAAGGTGCACGACGGCGCCGTCTCGGTCATGCCCAGGCCGGTGATCACGCGCACGCGCTCGCCGACCGCCGCCTCGGCATGGGCGTGCAGCTTGTCCCACACCGCCTGCGACAGCGCGGCGCCGGCGAACATGATGGCGCGACAGCGCGCGAACAGCGTGTCGCGCAGTACGGGGTCGGTGTCCATCGCGGTGGCGATCTCCTCCAGACCCTTGGGCACGTTGAAGTACACCGTGGGCGAGATCTCGCGCAGGTTGCGCAGCGTCTCGGCGATGCCGGAGGGCGTGGGCTTGCCGTCGTCGATGTAGAGCGTGCCGCCGTTGTAGAGCACGATGCCCACGTTGTGGCTGCCGCCGAAGACATGGTTCCACGGCAGCCAGTCCACCAGCACCGGCGGCTCGTCGGCCAGGAAGCCCAGGCACTGGCGCAGCATCTGCTGGTTGGCGCACAGCATGCGCTGCGTGGTGATCACGCCCTTGGGCGCCTTGGTGGAGCCGGACGTGAACAGCAGCTTGGCGATGGTGTCCGCTCCCGTGGCCGCGTGCGCGGCGTCCAGCGCCGGGCCCGGCACGGCGGCCAGCAGCTGGTGGAAGGCGATCGTGGCGCGGCCCTCGACACGGCCCTCCGTCAGCACCACGGGCACTTCGGCCGGCACCACCGCCGCGATGGCGCGCGCGTAGGACGCGTCGGACGCGAACACCAGACCCGGCGTCGTGGTGTCGACGATGTGGCGCAGCTTGCCGAAGTCCTGCGACACCAGCGAGTAGGCGGTGGACACCGGCACATACGGCACACCGGCCCACATCGCGCCCAGCGCCAGCGTCAGGTGCTCGAGGTCGTTGCCCGACAGGATGGCCAGCGGCCGCTCGGCGCTCACGCCCAGGTCGAGCAGGGCCTGGCCGACGCGGCGTGCGCGGTCGAGCATCTGCGCGTAGCCGATGCGCACCCAGGCGCCGCCGCGGTCGCGCCGCGCCACGAAGGTGCGCTCGGGCGCTTCGCGCGCCCATTGCTCGAGGCAATCGGTCAGCCGGGCCGGATACCAGCCCAGAGGCTCCGTGGACTCGACCTGCATGCTGCCGTCGGGCCGCGCCTGCACGCGGGCCTGCACGCAGCCGCCGACGCGCGCGTCGCGGTAGCGCGGCGCGCTCATCGGACCCCCCTTCGCGCCGGGCGCTTCGGGATTCGCGCTGGGGAGCGGCCCGGCGCGCTCATTGCGACTTCACCACCTTGCCGGCGCGGCCTTCGAGGAAGGCGCGCAGGCGGTCCTGCGCCTCGGGCGTGCTCTCGGCCACGGCGGCCATCAGCGATTCGGTGAACAGGCCCTCGCTCTGGGTCTGGTCGGCGATGCGCGGCAGCGCGTGCATGACCGCGAAGTTGCTCATCGGCGCATTGGCGGCCACGCGCTCGGCCAGCGCCAGGGCCTTGGCCAGGGCCTCGCCCTCGGGCACGAGGTACTGCGTCAGGCCCACCTGCACGCCCTCCTGGGCGTCGAGCACGCGGCCGGTCATCATCAGGTCGGTCATGCGCGCCACGCCCATCAGGCGCGGGATGCGCGCCGAGCCGCCGCCGCCGACGAAGATGCCGCGCTGACCCTCGGGCAGGCCGTAGTAGGCGCTGGCGTCGGCCACGCGCAGGTGGCACGACGCGGCCAGCTCCAGCCCGCCGCCGACCACCGCGCCGTGCAGTGCTGCCACCACCGGCACGCGGCCGAACTGGATGGCGTCGAACGCGGCATGCCACATGCGCGAGTGCAGCACCGCGCTGTGGATGTCGCGCTCGACCAGCTCGGACAGGTCCAGCCCGGCGCAGAAGTGGCTGCCTTCGCCGCTGATCACCGCCGCATGGATGCCGTCCGGGATGTTGACGAAAACGGTGTGCAGCTGCTGGATCAGCGGGTCGCTCAGCGCGTTGCGCTTGGCCGGGCGGTTCAGTCGCACGTGCAGCACCCGGCCGGCCAGGCTCACCTGGAGCAGGTCGAGCGCGCCGAGCAGGCCGGTGGCGGGGGTGGTCTGGAGGCTCATCGCAGGCTTGCCCGGGCCGGGCATTTAGTTCTAGAATAAAATCATTATGCGCAGACCGCTGACTGCATGCAAGCAGGAAATCGGTCTGATTCTGCTTTCGATGAGAAAGCGTCTGCCGCCGCCCGGGGCCCCGCGATGAACACCGCCGACCTGATCGCCATCGACGTCCACACCCACGCCGAGGTGTCCTGCTGGAACCCGTTCGACAACTACGGCGAGGAGTACGACCGCGCCGCGGACAAGTACTTCGGCAGCAACCGCCGGCCGACCATCGAAGAGACGGTGGCCTACTACCGCGAGAAGAAGATCGGCCTGGTGATGTTCACGGTGGACAGCGAGGCCCAGCTCGGCCGCCGCCGCATCCCCAACGAGGAGATCTGCGAGGCCGCGCGCCGGAACTCGGACATGATGATCGCCTTCGCCTCGATCGACCCGCACAAGGGGAAGATGGGCGCGCGCGAGGCGCGCCGCCTGATCGAGGAGCAGGGCGTGCGCGGCTTCAAGTTCCACCCCACGGTGCAGGGCTTCCTGCCCTACGACCGCATGGCCTGGCCGCTGTACGAGGTGATCGCCGAGTACAAGCTGCCGGCCATCTTCCACAGCGGTCACAGCGGCATCGGCAGTGGCATGCGCTGCGGCGGCGGCCTGCGACTTCAGAACAGCAACCCGATGCTGCTGGAGGACGTGGCGATCGACTTCCCCGACATCCAGATCGTGATCGCGCACCCGAGCTGGCCGTGGCAGGACGAGGCGCTGTCGCTGGCGCTGCACAAGCCCAACGTGTGGATCGACCTGTCGGGCTGGAGCCCGAAGTACTTTCCGCCCCAGCTGATCCAGTACGCCAACACGCTGCTGAAGGACCGCATGCTGTTCGGCAGCGACTACCCGCTGATCACGCCCGAGCGCTGGATGAAGGACTTCGACGAGGCCGGCTTCAAGGACAAGGTCAAGCCGCTGATCCTGAAGGACAACGCGATGCGCCTGCTCGGCCTGGGAATGCCGGCCGCGACCTGATCGCACCGCGGTGGTTGACAAGTCACCTTGCGGTGACTACAGTTAAGTCACTTAACGGTGACTTGGGAGTCGATCATGGACCGTCGTGCTTTCGTCCGCCTCGTCGGCGGTGGTGTCGTGATGGCCGCCGCCACCCCGCTGGCGGGGTGTTCCAGTGCCATCCCCCCCGAGGCCGTCGCGGCCTGGTCCGCCGCGGGCGCGCAGACCGACCTGCGGCGCTGGATCGTCGCGCACGCGATCCTCGCGCCGCACTCGCACAACCTGCAGTCCTGGCTGGTGGACCTGCGCACGGCCGACGAGATCTGGCTGCGCTGCGACCGCAGTCGCCTGCTGCCGGTGACCGACCCGCTCTCGCGCCAGATCATGATGAGCCAGGGCACCTTCCTCGAACTGCTGGTGCAGGCGGCGCGACAGCGGGGACAGCGCGCCGAGGTGACGCTGTTTCCGCAAGGCGCCTTCGACGATCGCACCGTCGACGACCGACCGGTGGCGCGCGTGCGCCTGGTGCCCGATGCCACGGCGACCCCGGACCCGCTGTTCGCCCAGGTGCTCCAGCGCCGCACCAACCGCAACGCGTACGACGCGGCCCGGCCCGTGCCGGCCGAGGCCTGGAAGGCCCTGGCTGCGGCCGTGGCCCTGCCCGACGCTGCCGCGCCCCTGTCCTTCGGCCACGTCGGCCCCGAGGACGCGGCCACGCTGCAGCGCCATCGCGACATCGCCAGCCGGGCCTGGAAGATCGAGATGACGACGCCGGCGGCGATGCTCGAGTCGTTCAAGGTCCTGCGCGTGGGCGCGCGCGAGATCGCGCAGCACCGCGACGGGCTGTCGCTGACCAGCCCGATGGTGGTCGCCATGACCCAACTCGGGCTGTTCGACCGCAGCCAGGCGCCGGCACCGGACAGCTTCGCCACCACCGGGCAGATCAAGGACTTCGACGCCAAGATCGCCACGACGCCGGGCTTCCTGTGGATCACGAGCGACGGCAACGAGCGCGCGACGCAGGTCAACGCCGGTCGCGCCTGGGTGCGGGTGCAGCTGGCCGGCACGGCGCTGGGCCTGGCGATGCACCCGCTGCAGCAGGCGCTGCAGGAGTACCCGGAGCAGGCCGTGCCGTACGCCGAGATCCACGCCCTGCTCGGCGCCCCGCGGCCGTCGCGCACGGTGCAGATGTGGGCGCGCGTGGGTTACGCCGAGCCAGTGGGGCCGGCACCGCGGCGCGGTCTCGACGCGCACCTGATCTGACTGCGATGATCGGGCGATGACCGATGCCGCCGCCGACCCGTCCACTCCGCGCTCGCGAACGCGCGACCGAGCCGCCACCGAGGAGCGCATCCTGGCGTCCGTCGGCACGGTGCTGGCGCGGGACGGCTTCGCCGCGGTCGGCGTGAACGCCATCGCCCGCGAGGCCGGCGTCGACAAGGTGCTGATCTACCGCTACTTCGGCGGCATGGCGGAGCTGCTGCAGGCCTGGGGCGCCAGCGGGCGTTTCTGGCCGCGTGTGGCCGACCTGCTGGGCAACGACCCGAAGGCGCTGCTGTCGCTGCCCATGGCCGAACGCTATGCGCGGTTCTTTGAGCACTTCGTGGACGAGCTGCGCGCGCGCCCGCTGACGGTGGAGATCCTCGCGGCCGAACTGACGCACCGCAACGAGCTGACCGCGATTCTGGAAGCCGAGCGCGAGGCCTGGGGCGCCGAAGCCTCGCGCGTGCTCGGCGGCCCCGAGTTCGCGGCGCGGCCGCACCTCAACGGCGTGACGCTGCTGCTGGTGGCGGGCGTGCAGTACCTGGTGCTGCGCAGCCGGCGCATCCGCGTCTTCGGCGGCGTGGACCTGCAGTCCGACGCCGGCTGGGACGAACTCAAGGCCGCGATCGCCGAACTGGCGAAGACCCTGTTCCCGCCGAAGCGCTGACGGCGCCGTGCGGCGCCGCGGCTCAGGCGGGCATGGCCGTGATCACCGCGCAGGCCACGCGGGCGCCCGAGTTGCCGGTGGGCTGGGTCTTGTAGTCGTCGGGTTGCGCATGCACGATCAGCCCGCGGCCGACGACGCTCGTGGCGCCGCTGCCCAGCGCGATGCCATGCGCGTGCAGGCGCACGTCGACCTTGCCCTGCGCGTCGGCCTTCAGCGCCGGCAGGTCGCCGGCGTGGTGCTCGCCCTGGCCGGGATGGCCGTGCGGCTTGCCGGTGGGGTTGAAGTGGCCGCCGGTGCTCATGCCGTCGCCGCTGCTGCAGTCGCCCTTCTCGTGGACGTGGAAGCCGTGCTCCTGGCCCGGCTTGAGCCCGCTCACGCGCACGTGCAGCATCAGCCCGCCCTCGACGGCATGGAACATCACGGTGCCGGCCGTGGTGTTGCCGCGTGTGGGTTCGAGCACCGCCCGGGCGCCCGGCGCCCCGTGATGGTGATGGTGCATGGCACCGCAGCCCCCGAGCAGCAGGGCGCTGCCCGCAAGGGCGACGACACGCAGGGAAAGGATCGGACGCATGGCGGGCCTCCAGTAGGCGTTGGCTGAGGAAGGGCCATGCTACGACGCCTGGCGTGCTTGTCCATCAAGGGATGCACGCCAGGCCGAGGCGTTGCGCGCCTGCTCAGGCCTGCCACACGCCGTAGCCCGCCTCGCGCAGGCCGATCGCCAGCTCCACTTCCATCTCCCGCGCGGCCTCGTAGGGCATCGGGTTGTACACCTCGTACAGCTGCGGCAGCAGGCGCAGGCCGTACTCGCGGACGAAGCGGTTCGCCTGCACGCCGGCCTTGTGCCGGTCGAAGCGCAGGTCGGGGTCGAGCCCGGTCATGCCGACGTAGACGAAGGGCTTGCCCAGCTGCCAGTCCGGGTTCGCCTTGCGGAAGCCCGCCTCGTTCCACACCCGGTCGGACAGCTCGACCACGTACACATGGTGATGATGGCGTGCGGCGCGACGCGGCATCGAGCGAGTCTAGCGATCGACGCGGCGCGACGGGCGTCCGGCGATGATCGAGAATGGCCCGCCGGGTCGACACCGGCGCCCCACGACTCACGACGAGGAAGCACTGCCCATGAAGACACCACCACCGGCCGCGAAGGCCCTGCTGGCCACGGTGACGGCGATGCTGCTGGCGCTGCCGGCGGCGGCGCAGACCTTCCCGGCCAAGCCGCTGCGCTGGATCGTGCCGAGCGCGCCGGGCGACGGCTCGGACATCACCGGCCGCATCATTGCCGAGCGCGTTTCGCGCGAGCTGGGGCAGCCGGTGCTGATCGACAACCGGCCCGGTGCCGGTGGCGTGGTGGGCTCGGAAGCGGCGGCCAAGTCGCCGGCCGACGGCTACACCATGATCGTCGGCAACGCCGGATCGCACGGCATCAACGCGGCGATCTACACCAAGCTCAACTACGACGTCGCGCGCGACTTCGTGCCTGTGGCGCTGTTCTGCACCGCGCCGAACGTGATGGTCGCGAGCCCCGGCACGCCGGTGAAGTCGGTGGCCGAGTTCGTGGCCTATGCCAAGGCCAATGCGGGCAAGCTCAACTACGCCTCGGGCGGCATCGGCAGTTCCTCGCACCTGTCGGCCGAACTGCTCAAGAGCATGGCCGGCATCGAGATGACCCACGTGCCCTACAAGGGCGCCGCGCCGGCGGTCAACGCGGTGCTGGCCAACGAAGTGAACGTGATGATCGGCAATCTGCCGCCCTGGCAGGGCCACCTGAAGGCCGGCAAGGCGCAGGCGCTGGCCGTGACCACGGCCACGCGCCATGCCGGCCTGCCGGACGTGCCGGCGCTGGCCGAGACCTTCCCCGGCTTCGAGACCGTGGCCTGGTTCGGTCTGCTGGCGCCCACGGGCACGCCCAAGGCGGTGGTCGACCGCGTCAACCAGGCCGTGAACACGGCGCTGGCCGACCCCGCGGTGCGCGAGCGCATCGCCGCCACCGGCTGCGGCCCGAGCCCGCTGTCGCCCGAGGCCTGGGCCACGCGCGTGCAGGCCGACATCGTGCGCTGGAAGGCGCTGGCCAACGAGCGCAACATCCGCGCGGACTGAGCCACGGCGGGAGTCCGCGATGCCCGGCCAGATCACGTCGCTTCGCTGCGAGGTCCTCAACGTCTCGCCGAAGACGAACTGGACCTTCGTCGCGCTGCAGACGAGCGACGGCGACCAGGCCTGGGGCGAGGCGTCGCTCAATGCCTGGGAGCCGATGCTGCGCGGCGCGTTCGAACTGCTCGAGCGCCAGCTCGTCGGCCTGACGCCGGACGCCGCGCACGCGGCCCTGACCGTGTCGCC
The DNA here is from genome assembly GCF_057219775.1 of Aquabacterium sp. T101. NCBI lineage: Bacteria > Pseudomonadati > Pseudomonadota > Betaproteobacteria > Burkholderiales > Sphaerotilaceae > Aquabacterium > Aquabacterium sp. T101. Next base: position 224,934 of record NZ_JBXVVZ010000002.1, on the reverse strand, counting down.
CCATACCCCCGGCGGCCTGGTGCAGGCCACGGCCGTCAGCGCCACGCAGCAGGCCCTGCTGGAGCTGACGGCCCGCGCGCACGCGCAGCCCTGGCACGCCCCGCTGGGCCGTCTGCAGCGAAGCCGGCTGCCGGCCTACGCCAACATCAATCGCGCCACCGTCGAACGCACGCCGGCGGGTTTCGTGGCCACGGCGCAGCGGGCTGCGGCACTGGGGTTTCGCGCCTTCAAGGCTGCGCCCTTCGACGGCGTGACGCCGGCCACCTGCGCCAGCGCCGAGGGCCGGCAGCGCACGCGACACGGCATCGAGTGCCTGCTCGCGCTGCGCGACGCCATCGGCCCCGACGCCCGCCTGATGGTCGACTGCCACTGGCGCTTCGACGAGGCCCGCGCGTTGGACGTTCTGAAGGCGCTGGCCCCGGCCCGTCTGCACTGGTTCGAGTGCCCGCTGCCGGAGACGCCGCCCCACTGGCCCGCGCTGCAGCGCGTCCACCACGCCGCGCGCGAGCAGGGTGTGCTGCTGGCCGCGGCCGAGACGCAGATCGGCTGCGCCGGCTTCCAGCCCCTGTTCGACGCGGGCCTGGTCGACGTGGTGATGCCCGACGTGAAGTACTGCGGCGGCCCCTGGGAGATGCTGCGCATCGCCGAGCGTGCGCAGGCCGCCGGCGTGCAGTTCTCGCCCCACAACCCGACCGGGCCGCTGGCGTCGCTGCACAGCCTGAACGTCGCCGGGGTCGCACCCGAGTGCGACATGATCGAACTGCAGTTCGACGAGAGCCCGCTGTTCGAGGCGCTGATGCCCGGCCAGCATCCGGCGTTGGTGGACGGCAGCTTTGCCGTGCCCACGCAGGCTGGCCAGCGCGCCGGACTGCAGACCGCGCTGCTGGCTCGCCACCCCTACCAGCCGGTGCCGGCCGGGGTCGAGTCGCTGGCGGCGGGGTGATGTCGGCGCCGGGCATCGAGTCCTGGCCCGTCGCTGCATGAGTGCCAGCCCGCACATCATCGGGTGCGTGGTCCGGTCGCGGCTGGGCGTCTTGCGCTTCCGCTCCGACCGCCTCGGCGCATCGAACTGAACCCGCTCGACCGTCGGCGCCGGCGCCTGCGCAGCCGGTGCCTGCATCACCTGCGTCAGCCGCCACAGGTTCACCGGCACCGGCGCCAGGTGCAGCACCGGTACCGGCCAGAGATGGGCCAAGGCCGCGTCGGTGATGAAAGCCGCGTTGGCGCCCAGTGCCAGCCGGCGCATGTCGCTGCAGAAAAAGGTCAGTCACGTCAGGCCCGCGGCAAGCCAGCCAAGGGCGTTGGGCGGAAGAGGAAAGGCTTGCGAGTCCATCGCGCGCGCTACGGTGCGGAGTTCACAGCCGGAACCAGGCGATCAGCACCACGGTGGCGACGCACATCGCGGAGTTGCCGATGTTCACCAGCACCGCACGGTTGATGCGGCCGCCGTTGTGCTCGTACAGCCATGCCGCCATGGTGGCGTTGGCGCCCACCCAGATGAGCCACGTCAGCAGCGAGTGCTGGTCGGACTGGCCGCTTTGCCAGATGCTCACCAGGGTGGGCAGGTAGGCCAGCACGCGCACCGAGTTGAACAGCGTGAAGGCCCAGGCCAGCAGCGCCAGGTAGGTGGCCCTCGGTGCGGGTGCGGTGGCGGCACTGCCGCGGCTGGATTCCATGGCGCCCGCGCTCAGTTCACCACCATCCAGACGCGGCTGAAGCCGTTGTCGGCCAGGCGCTGCGCCACGGTGGCGGCCAGCCGCAGGTCGGCCCCGCGCACGAGCACCGGAGCGCTGTTGGGCAGATTGCCGGCCGCCTGCAGGCCGTAGACGATCAGCACCGCCACGTCGGCGGCCTCGGCGCCGCAGCACCCCACCTCGGTGCTCAGTACCTCGCTGCCCAGGGTCCGCTCCAGCGCGGCGGCCTGAGCCGGTGTGGCATAGCCGGTGCTGCGGGTGCGGGCACCGGCGTCGACCGGCAGCGCGGCCGGCAGGGTCGGTGTGGGGTGGCCCTCGTCGTCCAGCAAGGTGGCTTGCGTCGCGGTGGCGGCACGCGCCTGCGGTGCCATGTCGGCGGCGATGTCGCCACCGCCGCCGCAGGCGGTCAGGCCTGCAGCGGCCACGAGCGTGAGGGTCGAGGCGAAAACGTAAAGTGCGTTCATGTGCATTCCCCTGTTGGTGTCGCTGCCCGTGCAACGACGGGGTCCACTCTCGGCATCCCCCGTTTCGTGGGCGTTTCGCGGCGGAACGCCGGCCGCGGCACGACAGAATCGCCTTTCGTGAACACCGACCGGGAGCCCCCCACGCTGTGCCTGCTGGGCGTGCCCACGCTGCGCGTGGGCGGCCGCAGCCTGCCGTTCACCGCGGAACGCCCGTTCCTGCTGCTGGCCCTGCTGGCCTGCCGCCGCGCGTGGGTGCGCCGCGACGAACTGGCCGACCTGCTCTATCCCGGTCGTGACCTGGCCGCAGCACGCAGCAACCTGCGCAAGGTGCTGCACCTCGCGCGCCAGGTGGAAGGCGTCGAGGGTCTGGAGCAGCAGGGCGATCTCTTGCGCTGGGCGCCCGACACCGACCTTGCCCGTTTCGAAGCCGCCTGCAGCGCCCAGCAGCACGAGCAGGCCGTGGCGGCCTACGGCGGACCGCTGCTGCTGGGCCTGGACAGTGCCTGGCCGGCGGAAGCGGCCGAGTGGCTGCATGCGGAGCGCCAGCGCCTGCATGCGCGCTGGCACGAGGCCTGCACCCGCCGACTGGACCAGCTGACCGCCGACCCCATGGCAGCCAGCGAACTGGCGCAGGCCCTGCTGCGCGCTGACCCATTGGACGACATCGCACTGCAGGCCCTGGGCCGCGCCCAGCTGGCGCTGGGCCGCCCAGCCCAGGCGCTGAGCCAGCTGCGTGGGTTCGAGCAGCGTCTTTCCGCCGAGGCCGGCCTGCAGCCGTCGGCCGCCGTGCGGGCGTTGAGTGAGGCGTTGCAAGGCAAGGCGGGCGCGCCTGAGCATTCCCCAGCGGGCAGCGCGCTGGTGGGCCGACGCCAGGAACTGGCACAGATCGCGCAGCGTCTGGCCGAACCGGGCTGTCGCGTGCTCACACTGCTGGGCCCTCCCGGCAGCGGCAAGAGCACCCTGGCCCGTGCGGTGCATTCCGCCCGGGGCGCCAGCGCCTTGTGGGTGGCGCTGGAGGACCTGCGCCAGGCCGACCAGGTGCCCGGCCGGATGGCCGCGCTCCTGCAACTGCCGCTGGAGGCCAGCGATGGCCCGTGGCTTGCGCTGGCGCGCAGCCTGGATGCGGCCGAGCGCCTGCTGGTGCTCGACAACGCCGAACACCTGGAGCTGGCCTCGGGCCTGGAGACCCTTCTGGCGGGCTGCCCCGGGCTGCGCGTGCTGGTGGCTTCGCGCGCTCCCGTCGGCGTGGCCGGCGAATGGCGGTTGCCCATCGCCGGCCTTCCCCTGCCCGACCTGGACGAGACCGACCCCGAGGTGCTGCGTGCCAACGACGCCGTGCTGCTCTTCGAACGCCGCGCGCGGCCGTTGGCGCCGGCCTTTGACCTGGCCGCCGAAGCGGCCGACGTGGTGCGTCTGGTGCACGAGGTCGAGGGGCTGCCGCTGGCCATCGAGCTGCTGGCCGCCTGGCGCCGGCTGATGCCGGTGCGCGAGATCCTGGCCGAGCTGGCTGAGTCGCTGGACCTGTTGGAGCCGGCCACGCCCAACGAACGCAGCGTGCGCGCCAGCTTCGCCAAGGCCTGGGCGCAGCTGGGGGCGCTGGAACAGCGCGTGCTCGCGCAGATGTCCGTGCTGCCCGGGCCCTTTTCTCGCGCCCAGGTGCGTGCGGTGCTGCAGGCGCCGCTGCCGGTGGTGGCGACGCTGTCCGACCGCTCGCTGCTGCGTGCCGAAGACGACGGACTGATCTCGCTGCACCCGCTGATCCGCCGCTGTGCGGCACCGCTGGCCACCGATGTGCCGGCATTGCGGGAGCGCCACGCGCGCGAACTGGCGCAGCGCCTGCGCCATGGTCGGGCCGCGGAGAGCGATGCGGCTCACTTGCAGGAGGCCTGGCGCTGGGCGCTCGATCGAGCCGACGCACCGACGCTGGAAGCCCTGGCGCGGCCGCTGCGGTGGATGGTCCGGCACCGCGCCGACATGGCGCAGCGCTGGCATCAGATGGACGCCGCCCGCGCAGCCCTGGAAGCCGTCCGGGGCGGGCCGTCGACGGCGGAATCGGCAACAGCCGAGCGCACCGTGGCGCGGGCCCTGCTGGAACTGGTGCTCATGCAGGGCCAGCTCAGCTATGGGCAAGGGCTGTTCGCACGAGCGATGGACGAAGCCCGGCAGGCCCAGGCGCGCGCACGCGAACTGGACGACCCCCACGGCCAGTGCAGCGCACTGGCCACCCAAAGCAACATCCACTGGCGGTACGGCCGACTGGAAGCCGCACTGGCCCACATCGACGAGGCCATCGCCATTGGCAAGGCGGCTGACGGGGCGGGCTCGCAGATCGCGGCCTTGTCGGACCGGGCCTTGATCCTCAAGGCCCTGGGCCGCTACGAACAGGCGCGCCAGACCCTGGAATCAGTGCTGGACGAGGTGCAGCGCCGGGGTCGGCTTCGCCACATGCTGTTCGTATGCATCAACCTGGCCAACCTGCTGCGCCTGATGGGGCAAGGCGACGAGGCGCTGCAGCTCCTGAACAAGGCCCTGCAACTCAGCCGGACGCCGGGTGACCCCACCGACGAGGCCTACGTTCTGACCAACATCGCCCGCATCCATGAGACGCAGGATCGGCTGGACGACGCCCGACGCTGGGCTCACCAGGCGGTCGTCTGCGCCCAGGAGCGCGGTGAGCCGGTCATCGAGGTTGCCGCCCTGCTGATGCGTGCCCGCCTGGTGGCCCTGCAGCGCGGCCATGCGGAGCAGGCGCTGAAGGACCTGTCGGTGGCCCTCGGCGTGGCGAACCGCGTCGGATCGAACCCGCTGCTGCTGGACTGCGTGGCCACCGCCGGCGTGGTGCTGGCGCGGACCGGGCGCCGTGAGGAGGGCCTGTCCTTCGTGCGCTGGGCCCAGCGCCAGACGCTCTTCACCCGTTCGGAGCGCGAGGATGCGGAGCGGTGTGTCGCGCCGATGCAGATCGACCCTGCCGAGGAAGCCGCCGCGTTGCGCCTGCTGCCACCGGAAACGCCCCTGGCCGATGTGCTGGCACGCCTGCCCGTCTGACCACTGCGGTCCGGCGGACGCTGCGTCGCCGCAGCGTCAACATGCGTCCACGACCGCTTCAGGATCGGCATCGGCCGTTCGGGGCGCGTCTAGACTTCAAGCCCCCTCTCCGCGGACCAACGCACCATGCGCCTTGCCCTGTGTTCGCTTGCGCTGCTCGCCACCACGCAGTTGCACGCTGCCCCGCTGACGCTCGCCACGCTGAAGGCCGGTGACCGCATCCAGCGGTTCGAGACCACGACCGTCTACCTCGACGCGGCCGACCGGCCGATGGGCGGCCGGTTCATGCACCGCCCCACCGGCTTCCAGCTCGACCTGTTGCAGATCGAGTCCGTGCCGCAGGCCTTTACGTGGGTCAAGTCGTTCGCCACCTCCGACCAGGGCGAGCCCCACACGCAGGAACACCTGCTGCTCCTGCGCGGCATCCGCGGCCGCACGCTGCAGACCAAGAAGGCGATGTCGCTGGCCAACAGCTCGGCCTACACCGAGACCTGGCGGACCAGCTACTTCTTCAACACGGCGGCCGGGCTGGACACCTTCTTCAATCTGTTTGCCGAGCAGCAGCGAGCGATGCTGCACCCCGACTACAGCGACGACGAGATCCGCCTGGAGGTGCGCAACGTCGGCGTGACCAGGAACCGCGACGGCTCCCTGCGGCTGGAGGAGAAGGGCACCGTCTACAACGAGATGGTGGCGTCGATGGCCAATGGCCCGTGGCAGGCCTGGCGCGCGCGGTCTCATGCGGTCTACGGGCTACAGCATGCGCTGTCGTACAACGCGGGCGGCGAGCCCGCCGCCATCCGCACGATGACGCCCGAGGACATCCGCCGCTTCCACGCCGCCACGCACCACCTGGCGAACATGGGCACGGTGGCCGCTTTCCCGAAGTCGGCGCCGCTGGACATGCTGCTTGCGCGCTTCGACCGCGTGCTGATGAAGGACGCACCCAGGGGCGGCCCGCGGCCGGCCGACTCGCTCGACAAGCTGCCGCCACCGGCCGGCGACCCTGAGGGCGCGCTGCGCATCTACGAGTACCCGAGCGTCAACCGGCAACAGCCCAGCCCCGTCTCCCTGGTGTGGCCCGCCACGCGCACGCTCGACGCCGGCGAGTGGCTGCTGGCCGACCTGTTCTTCGGCAACCTCGCGGGCGACGCCGGTACCAACCTCTACGCGCTGCTCATCGACGGGCGCACGCGCAAGCTCGACACCGGGGCACGCTCGGTCGAGGCGTCGGTCCAGGAGTGGGGCGGGCACCCGATCGCGATCGACCTCAACGACGTGCGGCCCTCGGCGATGAGCGACGACGGCCTGCGCTCGCTCCGCGCCGCGGTGGTCGACGAGATCCAGCGCGTGGCGGCGCTCGCCGACGGCTCGCCCGAACTGAGAGCCTTCAACGAACGCATGGCCAGTCGTGTCACCGAGCGCGAGCGGCAGGCCGTCAAGTTCCTGGGCACCCCGCCGGGATTCGGCGCCCGCAACGGCAGTTCGGCGTGGGCGGACCTGCTGATGCAGCTCGAGCAGTCGCCGGGCACCCGCAAGTCGCTGGTGATGAAGCCGGAGTTCGCTCGCGTGCGCGCGCTGCTGGCCAGCGACCGCAATGTCTGGCGCGAGGCGCTGGCGCGCTGGAAGGTCACCGGCGTGACGCCCTACATCGTCGGCGCCCGGCCGAACCCGGAGCTCATCTCGCGCGAACAGGCGGAGCGCGAGGCGCGGCTTCGCGAGGAGACCGAGAGGCTGAAGAAGCGGTACGGCACCGACGACGAGCAGCAGGCGCTGGCGCGCTACGCCGCCGAGGCCGAGGCGACCCTGGCGCGCATCGACGAGCGCACGAAGGTGCCGCCGACCCCGTTCGTGAAGTCGCCACCGATGACGCTGGACGACGGCCTGCAGTTCGAGACCTTGCGCGTGGCGCAAGGGGTGCCGCTGGTGGCGTCGCGCTTCGACAGCGTGACCGGCGCGCAGACCGGCATCGCCCTGCGCGCGGACGGCGTGCCGCGCGAGGAACTGCGCTACCTGTCGGTGCTGCCCGACCTGCTGACGTCGGTGGGGGTGATCGAGAACGGCCGACCGGTGCCTTACGAGCAGATGAGCGAGCGACTCAAGCGCGAGATCCTGGCGATGAGCGCCGGGTTCTCGACCAGCGTGCGCACCGGCCGCGTCGAACTCGTCCTGCGCGGCGCGGGCGTGGGCCTGGAGGAGTCGCGCCGCGCGATCGACTGGATGACGCTCGCGCTGCACGCGCCGGACTGGCGTCCGGAGAACCTGCCGCGCATCCGCGACGTCGTCGACCAGCAGCTCGGCGCGCTGCGCGGGACGATGCAGCGGTCCGAGGAGGCCTGGGTGCAGGACCCCGCGAACGCCTGGCGGATGCAGCGGCATCCGACGTGGCTCGCCTCGTCGTCGTTCCTGACCCGCACGCACAACGCCCTGCGGGTGCGCTGGCAACTGCTCGACCCGGCGCCCGGCGACGCCGACGCGCTGGCTACGTTTCTGACGCGGCTGGCCGACACCGGCCGTGCGCTGGACCGCACCCGCCTGAAGGAACTGCTCGGCCCCGACAAGGCCCCGGGTTGGGTGACGCTGACGGCGTCGCAACGCAAGCTGGCCGGCGAGGCGCTGCGTGACCTCGAACTGAGCCTGGCCGACATGCCCGACAGCAGCGTCGGTGCCGACTTCGCGCAGCTGACGCTGCTGCTGCGCGACGATCTGGCGATGCCGGCCGGCGAGGCGCTGGTGCGGCTGGACTCGCTTCGCCGTCGCCTCCTGCGCGCCGGCGGGGCGCGGGTGTTCCTGGCCAGCTCCCAGGAGATGCGCAACGGGCTCGTGCCGCAGATCGACGCCTTCGCGAAGCGCCTGGATGCGACGCCGTTCGCCGCGCTGCCCGCCGGCGGGGAATCGCTGATCGGTGCCCGGCTGCGACAGCGGGGCGCCGATGCCGCGCCCCAGCATGTCGGCCTTCTCGCACCCAACAAGCAGGGCGGCGTGATCCTGACCTCGGTCCCGTCCGTCCACTTCGCCGACGTCGGCGACAAGGACAAGCAACTCGACTTCCTGGCGACGCGGCTGTACGGCGGTGCCGGCTCGCACGGCGTGTTCACGAAGACCGTCGGCGCCGGACTGGCCTACAGCAACGGGCTGCGCGGCACCGTGTCGGCCGGCAGCGCCGGCTACTACGCCGAGCGCACGCCGGAGCTGCCGCAAACCGTGCGCTTCGTCGTCGACATCATCAGGAACGGGCAGCCGGACCGCGCACTGGGCGAGTACGTGATCGCGCAGACCTTCTCCGAGACCCGCTCTTCGCAGTCCTACGAGGCGCGTGCCGAGGGCATCGCTGCCGACCTGGCCGACGGTCAGCCGCCGGAGATGGTGCGCCGCTTCCGCAGTGCGATGCTCGAACTGCGACGTGACCCGAAGCTGATCGACAAGCTGTATGAACGCAAGAACCGCGTGCATGCACGGCTGTTGCCGGGATTCGCGACGAGCGGGCTCGATCCGGCCGGCAGCTTCATGGTCATCGGGCCCGACAAGCAGCTCGACGCCTGGGACCAGTACCTCCAGACCGCCGCCGCGCCGGGCTCGCGCCTGCAGCGGCTGTACGCCCGCGACTTCTGGATGCCCTGACGGCGGGGTGGCGCTGAGGTTCGATCGCCAGGCTCGGCGTCGGCCTCGGCGGGCCCGCGGTATCGGCGAGGGCCCCGGGGTCTAAGCCACGCGCACGCGGATCTCGCCCAGGCCGTCCACGCCGCCGGTCATCGTCTGGCCGCGCTCGACCTTGCTCACGCCTTCGGGCGTGCCGGTGAAGATCAGGTCGCCCGGGCGCAGTTCGAACAGCGTGGACAGGTTGGCGATCATCTCGGGCACCGACCAGATCAGCTGGTCGATGTCGCTGCGCTGGCGGTCCTGGCCGTCCACCTGCAGCCAGATCGCGCCGCGCGTGGGGTGGCCGACGCGCGACGCCGGATGCAGCGGCCCCATCGGCGCCGACTGGTCGAAGGCCTTGCCGATCTCCCACGGGCGGCCGGTCTTCTTCATCTGGCCCTGCAGGTCGCGCCGCGTCATGTCCAGGCCCACGCCGTAGCCCCACACATGCTGCAGCGCGTCGGCCACGGCGATGTCGCGGCCGGCGCGGCCGATGGCCACCACCATCTCGATCTCGTGCTGGTAGTCGCTGGTGAGCGTGGGGTAGCTCACCGTCACCGTCTGCCCCGGCGGCACCACCACCACCGAGTCCGCCGGCTTGCAGAAGAAGAACGGCGGCTCGCGTGTCGGGTCCGACCCCATCTCGCGCGCGTGCGCCGCGTAGTTGCGGCCGACGCAGTAGACGCGGCGCACCGGGAACAGGGTGTCGGTGCCGGCCACGGGCACGGCGGCCTGCGGATCGGGCGTGATGGAGAACGTCATGCGGGGCTCCTCGTCGTCCTCTGGGGGTCGTTGCGGACGCGATGATGACGCATCCCCGTGGTCCCCGAGTGCGTGAAACCCGAAGGCTGGCCAGCCCGGCCGACGCGGCAGGCCACTAGACTGCACCAGGCCGACGCCTGATGCCCCGATGACCCCCAGCCTGCCCCTGCTGACCCTGTCCAACGCCCAGATCGCGGTCGAGGCGGTGGCCACCGTCGCCTTTGCGCTGTCGGGGCTGATCGAGGCCGCACGCCGGCGCCTGGACGCGGTGGGCGTGTGCGTGGTGGCCGGGCTGGCCGCGTTCGGCGGCGGCACGCTGCGCGACGTGCTGCTGGACCGTCGGCCGTTCTTCTGGGTCGAGCATGCCAACTGGCTGTGGGGCCTGTTCGCGCTGTGCGTGGCGGCGATGCTGTTCCTGCGCCGGCGTCACCTGGCGCTCACCGAGCGCGCGATGCAGTGGCCCGACGCGCTCGGCCTCGGGTTGTTCTCGGCCGGCGGCACGCAGATCGCGCTGGCCTCGGGCACGCCGGCGCTGGTGGCGGTGCTGATGGGCGTGGTCACCGCGGCCTTCGGCGGCGTGCTGCGCGACATCGTCTGCAACGAGATCCCGCGCGCGTTCAGCGACCACCGCCCCTACGCGGTGTGCGCCTTCGTCGGCGGCTGGGTGCTGGTGGGGGCGCAGGCGTCGGGGCTGTCGGCCGACGCGGCGCTGCTGCTGGGCGCCGGCACCGCCACGCTGCTGCGGGCGCTGGCGCTGGTCACCGGCTTCACGCTGCCGGCGTGGCAGATCGGCGAGCCGCGCGACCGCGACCGCTGACGTGCGGCTGCCGAACGGCTACACGCGCTCGAGCACCAGCGCGATGCCCTGACCCACGCCGATGCACATGGTGCACAGCGCATAGCGGCCGCCGCTGCGGTGCAGCTGGTTCACCGCCGTGGTGGCCAGCCGCGCGCCCGACGCGCCGAGCGGATGCCCGAGCGCGATCGCGCCGCCGTTGGGGTTGACGCGCGGGTCGTCGTCGGCCAGGCCCAGGTCGCGCAGCACCGCCAGGCCCTGCGCCGCGAAGGCCTCGTTCAGCTCGATCACGTCCATCTGCGCCAGCGTCAGGCCGGTGAGCGCCAGCACCTTGCGCGTGGCCGGCGCCGGGCCGATGCCCATGATGCGCGGCGCCACGCCGGCGGTGGCCATGCCCACCACGCGGGCGCGCGGCGTCAGCCCGTGCCGTGCGGCGTCGGCCTCGCCGGCCAGCAGCAGCGCGCAGGCGCCGTCGTTCACGCCGCTGGCGTTGCCGGCGGTCACGCTGCCGTCGGGCCGCACCACGCCCTTCAGGCGCGCCAGCGATTCCAGGCTCGTCTCGCGCGGATGCTCGTCGCGGCTCACCACCAGCGCGTCACCCTTCTTCTGCGGGATCGTCACCGGCACGATCTCGGCGTCGAAGAAGCCGGCCTGCTGCGCCGCCACGGCCTTGGTCTGTGACGCCAGCGCCATGCGGTCCTGCGCCTCGCGCTCGATGCCGAACTGCACGGCCACGTTCTCGGCCGTCTCGGGCATCGAGTCGACGCCGTACTGTTCCTTCATCAGCCGGTTCACGAAGCGCCAGCCGATGGTGGTGTCGTACACCGCATTGCTGCGCGAGAAGGCGCTCTCGGCCTTGGGCATCACGAAGGGCGCGCGGCTCATGCTTTCCACGCCGCCGGCCACCACCAGCCCGGCCTCGCCGGCGCGGATCGCGCGCGCCGCGGTGCCCACCGCGTCCAGGCCCGACCCGCACAGCCGGTTGATGGTGGCGCCGGGCACGCCCTCGGGCAGACCGGCCAGCAGCAGCGACATGCGCGCCACGTTGCGGTTGTCCTCGCCGGCCTGGTTGGCGCAGCCGAAGAACACGTCGGACACGGCGGCCCAGTCCACCCGGCGGTTGCGCGCCACCAGCGCGCGCAGCGGCACCGCGCCGAGGTCGTCGGTGCGCACCGACGACAGGGCACCGCCGTAGCGGCCGAAGGGGGTGCGAACGGCGTCGCAGATGAAGGCGTGGTTCATGGGCACCAGGGGTTGGGGGTTCAGGACGCCGCGGCCGCGCGCTGCAGCCAGGGGCTCGCTCGATAGCGCTCGCCGCGGTAGTGCGCGTCCAGCGCGTCCAGCAGCGCCAGCACTTCGGCGGCGCTCCAGCGCGCCAGCCATTCGAACGGGCCCTGCGGGTAGTTCACGCCGAGCTTCATCGCGGCGTCGGCGGCCTCGGGCGTGCACACGCCCTGCTGCACCGCGTCGGCGGCCTCGTTGACGAGCATCGCCACGGTGCGCGCCACCACCAGGCCCGGGGCGTCGGCCAGCGGCAGCGGCGAAAAGCCCAGCGCCGCCAGCCAGGCCGGGGCCTGCGCGCGCCACGCCGCGCCGGCACCGGGCGCCACCGCGTAGGCCAGCGCCGTGCCGGCGGCGGCTGGCAGCGCCAGCGGGCGGTCGAACAGCGCCACGTCGCGCACGCCGATGGCGGCGCTGACGGCGGCGGCCGTTCGGCCGTCGGTGAGCATCAGGCGCGCGCCGTCGATCGACAGGCCGGTCCAGCCGCTGTCGCGCAGGCGCGCCGGGCCCCAGCCCTGCGCCTGCAGCGCCTGCGTGGCGGCCTGCTCCAGCGCGTCGGCGATCGGGCCCGCGCCGTGCACCGTCACCTCGCCCGCCGTGGCCGGCGCGTCGTGCAGCGCCACCGGCAGCGGCGGCACGCCGGCGCCGTCGGTGCCGTAGCGGTAGAAGCCGCGGCCGCTCTTGCGGCCGAACAGCCCGCCTTCGACCATCTCGCGCTGCACCAGCGACGGCAGGTAGCGCTTGTCCTGGAAGTTGGCCTCGTACACCGAGCAGGTGACGGCGAAGTTGGTGTCGTGGCCGATCAGGTCCATCAGCTCGCACGGGCCCATGCGGAAGCCCGCGGCGCGCAGGCACGCGTCGAGCACCTGCGGCTCGGCCGCGCGCTCCAGCAGCAGCGCCAGCGTCTCGGCGTAGAACGGCCGGGCGATGCGGTTGACGATGAAGCCGGGCGTGGAGCGCGCATGCACCGGCACCTTGCCCCAGGCGCGCGCCAGCTCGAACACCGCCTCGGCCAGTGCCGGCTCGGTGTGCAGACCCGACACCACCTCCACCAGCTTCATCAGCGGCACCGGGTTGAAGAAGTGCATGCCGACCAGGCGGCCCGGGTGCTGCAGGCCGTTGGCGATGGCCGTGACCGAGATCGACGAGGTGTTGGTGGCCAGCACGCAGCGCGGCGACACCAGCGCCTCGATGTCGCGGAACAGGCCGCGCTTGAGCTCCAGGTCCTCGACGATAGCCTCGATCACGAGCCCCACGTCCTGCAGGCCTTCCAGGGCTTCCATCGGCGTGATGCGCGCCAGCGCGGCGCTGGCCTCGTCGGCGCCCAGGCGGCCCTTGGCCACGAGGCTGGAAAAGGTGGTCTCGATGCGCGCCTTGGCATCGCGCGCCGCGCCGGGCCGGGTGTCCACCAGGCGCACCGCATGGCCGGCCTGCGCCGCCACCTGCACGATGCCCGCGCCCATGATGCCGGCGCCCACCACCAGCAGGGGCGCGTGTCGGAGGTCGATGCTCATGAACCGGGGTTCCAGGAAGGCGGCCGCTTGGCCAGGAAGGCGGCGAAGCCTTCGCGCGCCTCGTCGGTGCCGCGCACGCGGGCGATGGTCTGCGCCGTCAGCTCGCGCACCTCGGGCGTCACGGCGCCCACCTCCAGCTGCGCGAACAGCTGCTTGATCTCGCGCTGGGCCTGTGGCGCGCCGGCCAGCAGGTCGTGCACCACGGCGTCCACCGCGGCGTCCAGGCCGTCGGCCGGCACCACGCGGTGCACCAGCGACATCGCCAGCGCCTCGGCCGCGCCGATGCGTTCGGTGGTCAGCGCCAGACGGCGCGCCTGGCGTTTGCCGACGGCATTGGTGAGGTAGGGGCCGATCACCGACGGCAGGATGCCGAAGCGCGCCTCGCTGACGGCGAAGCTCGCGTTGTCGGCGGCCACCGCGATGTCGCAGGCGCAGGCCAGGCCCACGCCGCCGCCGAGCGCGGCACCCTGCACGCGGGCCACCACCGGCTTCGGGCAGCTGTCGATGCGCGCGAGCATGCCGGCGAAGCGGCGAGCGTCGGCCACGTTCCAGTCCAGCGTCGCCTGGGACGCGCGCTGCATCCACTGCAGGTCGGCGCCGGCGGAGAAATGCTTGCCCTCGCCGGCCAGCACCACCACGCGCACCGCGGCGTCGCCGGCCAGCGCCGCGAAGGCGTCGTCCAGCGCGCCGATCATGGCCTCGTCGAAGGCGTTGAACACCGCCGGCCGCGCCATGGTGACCCACGCCACGCCGCCGTCGCGGCGCTCGGTCCGCACGCTGCTCATGCCGTGCATTCGGCCGAGCAACCCAGCTTCCCGCCACGGATCCGGCCAGGCCGGTCCGTCGGCGGACGGCCCCCTCGGGGGGCAGCGAGCGAAAGCGAGCTCGGGGGCGCCATCAGTAGGTTTCGAGGTGGAGCCGACCCTGGCTCTTGAGCTGCGCCGCGATGGCGTCCCAGTCGAGCCCGGCGCCGCGCGCGATGTCCTGCAGCGCGCGCACCACGCCTTCCTCCATCGCCTTGAGGCCACAGACGTAGAAGTAGGCGTTGGTATCGGACAGCAGCGCCACCAGGTCGGCGGCGCGCTCGCGCATCGCGTCCTGCACGTACTTGCGCGGCTGGCCGGCGGTGCGGCTGAAGGCGAAGTTGATGTCGATGAAGTCCTTCGGCAGGTTCTGCAGCGGGCCGAAGTAGGGCAGTTCCTCGCGCGTGCGCGCGCCGAAGAACAACATCAGCTTGCCGCTCTCGAACTTGCCCGACTGGCGCAGGCGCCGCCGCCACTCGGTCATCGCCCGCATCGGCGCGCTGCCGGTGCCGGTGCAGATCATCACGATGTGGCTCTTCGGGTGGTTGGGCATCAGGAAGCTGGCGCCGAACGGCCCGATCACCTGCACCTTGTCGCCGACCTGCAGGTCGCACATGTAGTTGCTGGCCACGCCGCGCACCGGCTTGCCCTGGTGGTCCTCCAGCACGCGCTTGATGGTCAGCGAGACGTTGTTGTAGCCCGGGCGCTCGCCGTTGCGCGGGCTGGCCACGCTGTACTGGCGCGGGTGGTGCGGCCGGCCCGACGCGTCGGTGCCGGGCGGGATCACCGCGATGCTCTGGCCTTCCAGCACGGGGAAGGGCATCGCGCCGAAGTCCAGCACCACGTGGTGCGTGTCGTACTCGCGGCCGACCTCGGTGACGCGCACGTTGCCGGTGACGGTGGCCACCACGTGCTTGTCGGCCGCCTTGGGGCCGTAGAGGTTGGTGTAGGCATGCGCCGCGCTCCACGGCGGCAGCGTGGCGCCGTACTGCGCGCTGCTGAAGGCGGGCCCGGTGCCCGGCTCGGCGTGCGCCGCGGCCGACGGGGCCGGCGCCGCCGCGGGCGGGGCGGCGTCGCCCGCCGCCGCGCCCAGTTCGTCGGGCGCCAGCTCGGCCGGCAGCGTGTCCCAGGTCAGCTGATCCGCCACCGAGTAGGCGCGCACCTTCGGCATCGTGCGCCAGTTGTCGATGCTGCCCGTGGGGCAGGGCGGCACGCAGGCCATGCACAGGTTGCACTTCTCCGCGTCGACCACGTAGTTGCGCGAGTCGTGCGTGATCGCCTGCACCGGGCACGTCGCCTCGCAGGTGTTGCACCGGATGCAGATCTCCGGATCGATCAGGTGCTGCTGGATCAGCCCAGCCTCAAGAGGTGCATTCATAGTAGGCAAAGCATCTCACACACAAAGGACGCCTTCCAGCGCCAAGAGCGCGCGTCGACCAGCAGACGCCGGTGACCCGGCTCCGCCGGTCCCCTGGCGTCGCCCCCCTGGTTCCTGAAAGGAACCCTCCGGGTTCCGGGGGAGCGGCGAAGCCGCAACGGGGGGGATCAGTTAAACCGGACGTACTCGAAGTTCACCGGCTGGCGGTTGATGCCGATGGGCGGCGGCGCGATCCAGTTGGCGAACTTGCCCGGCTCGACGACGCGGCCCATCAGGCTCGCGACGAAGGCGCGGTCGGCGCCGCTGGGCAGCCAGTCGTCGTGCTTGGCGGCCCACTCGGCCTCGCTCACCACGCGGCCGTCGGGCGACACCTTCACGCCGGCGAGCGCGCCGATGTTGCGGTGGAAGGCCTTGTGCGGCGTGGTCAGACGGAACGGAATGCCGGCCTTCTCGATCACCTTGTTCCAGCGGCCGACGCCGGCCACGCTGTCCTTGATGTAGTCGTCGCGCAGCACCTCGTTCAGCGCGTTGAGCATCGGCACTTCCTTCTCGACGAGCTGGCCCCCCACGGCCTGCAGCACGCGGTAGGTCTGGCTGCGCAGCTGGTGGTCGTCGGTGCGCTTGCCCTCTTCGAATCGGCCCTTCAGGCCCGTGCTGTAGAACGTGGCGGCGTTGCTCGACTCGTCGGCGCCGAACAGGTCGACCGTCACGCTGAAGTGGAAGTTCAGGTAGCGCTGGATCGTCGGCAGGTCGATCACGCCGGCCTCGCGCAGCTTCTTCGGGTCGTCGGTCTTGAGCTCGTTCATGGCCGCGCAGGTGCGCTGGATGACACGGCTGACGCCCGACTCGCCCACGAACATGTGGTGCGCCTCTTCGGTGAGCATGAACTTGGTCGTGCGCGCCAGCGGGTCGAAGGCGCTCTCGGCCAGCGCGCACAGCTGGAACTTGCCGTCGCGGTCCGTGAAGTAGGTGAACATGAAGAAGCTCAGCCAGTCGGGCGTCTTCTCGTTGAAGGCCTGCAGGATGCGCGGGTTGTCCTCCTGGCCGCTGCGGCGTTCGAGCAGCGCCTCGCCTTCCTCGCGGCCGTCGCGGCCGAAGTACTTGTGCAGCAGGTAGACCATGGCCCACAGGTGCCGGCCCTCTTCCACGTTCACCTGGAACAGGTTGCGCAGGTCGTAGTTGCTCGGCGCGGTCAGGCCGAGGTGGCGCTGCTGCTCCACGCTCGCGGGCTCGGTGTCGCCCTGCGTCACGATGATGCGGCGCAGATTGGCACGGTACTCGCCGGGCACCTCCTGCCAGGCGGCTTCGCCGAGGTGGTCGCCGAAGTGGATCTTGCGGTCCTTCTCGCCCGGGTTCAGGAAGATGCCCCAGCGGTAGTCGGGCATCTTCACGTGGCCAAACTGGGCCCAGCCTTCGGGGTCGACGCTGACGGCGGTGCGCAGGTACACGTCGTAGTTCGGGCTGCCTTCGGGGCCCATGTCGTCCCACCAGCTCAGGAAGCTCGGCTGCCACTGTTCGAGCGCGCGCTGCAGCGTGCGGTCCTCGCTCAGGTTGACGTTGTTGGGGATCTTCTCGCTGTAGTTGATGGTGCTCATGTCAGTCTCCGATCGATGCTGTGCGTGCGGGTCGTCAAACTCTGTTCCAGTCGAAGGCGGCCTTGTCGCCCTTGCCGTAGACCTTGAGCGCGCCCTTCTCGCCGACGGCGTTGGGGCGCTGGAAGATCCAGTTCTGCCACGCGGTGAGGCGGCCGAACACGCGGGTGTGCATGTTCTCCTTGCCGTTGAAGCGCAGGTTGGCTTCCATGCCGGTCAGCGCGTCGGGGCTCATGGCCACGCGTTCCTCGATGGCGATGCGCGTCTCGTCGCCCCAGTCGATGTCGTCCGGGTTGCTGGTGACCAGGCCCAGCGCGAAGGCGGCGTCGGCGTCCAGGCTCTGGCCGATGGCGGCGCGCACGGCGGCCATCTGCGTGGCGTCGTCGTAGAAGCGGCGGCCCAGGCGGGTCTGCTCGGTGGCCATCGGGTACAGGCCGAAGTTGGCATCGCTCAGCGTGATCTTCGGGGCCTTGGCCTCGTCGTCGGGCAGGGCGAGGTGGTAGCTGCGGTCGCAGGCCAGGGCCAGTTCGAGCAGGCTGCCGGCAAAGCACGAGCCGGGCTCGATCAGCGCGAACAGGCTGCGGCTGCTCACGTCCAGGCGGCTGAAGGTGCGGCGCAGGTAGCCCACCGTCTCGCGCACCAGCCAGTGGCCGGCATGCGCCTTCAGCGTGGCGTCCACGGCCAGCACGGCGGCGGCGTCACCCTGCGTCTTGACCAGCCAGGTGCCGATCTCGAGTTCATTGGTGCGCATCTGCAGGATGGCGTCTTCCAGTTCGCGCGCCAGCGCCAGCGGGTACCAGCCGGTGCCGGCCGCCTCGATGCCGGCCACGTCGGTCGGCTGGGCGCTCTGCGGGCCCTTCACGGTGAAGGTGGCGGTGCGCCGGCTGCGGTCGATCTCCACCGTGACATGCGGGTAGCGCAGCGCATCGGCTTCGATGGTGCGGGCCAGCGGGCCGAAGACCACGCCCTTGGCGCCGGCCGGCCGGTCGCTCTGCTGGGCCATCTGCATCGCACGCTCCTGCACCTTGGCGGCGAACGCGGCGGGCTTGGCGATGTCGTCGACCAGCTTCCAGTCCTTGGCCTTCTGGCCGCGCACGCCTTCGTTGGTGGTGCAGAAGATGTCGGCCAGGTCGTGGCGCACCTTGCGCTTGTCGGTCACGCGGGTCAGGCCGCCGGTGCCGGGCAGCACGCCCAGCAGCGGCACCTCGGGCAGGCTGACGGCGCTGCTGCGGTCGTCCACCAGGATGATCTCGTCGCAGGCCAGGGCCAGCTCGTAGCCGCCGCCGGCGCAGGCGCCGTTGACGGCGGCCAGGAACTTCAGGCCGCTGTGGCGCGAGGAGTCCTCCAGGCCGTTGCGGGTTTCGTTGGTGAACTTGCAGAAGTTCACCTTCCACGCGTGGCTGGAGACGCCCAGCATGAAGATGTTGGCGCCGGAGCAGAACACCTTGTCCTTGGCGCTGGTGACGACCACCGTGCGCACTTCGGGGTGCTCGAAGCGGATGCGCTGGATGGCGTCGTTCAGCTCGATGTCCACGCCCAGGTCGTAGCTGTTGAGCTTGAGCTTGTAGCCGGGGCGCAGGCCGGCGTTCTCGTCGAAGTCGGCGGCCAGCGTGGCGACCGGGCCTTCGAACTTGAGCTTCCAGTGCTTGTACTGGGACGGATCGGTCTGGTAGTCGACGCGGGTGGATTCGGTCACGGCGGGCTCCTGGTGATGCACTGTGCTGCCGGCGGCAGCGCCTGGGATGACATGCATGATAGTGCTTGAAATCCCGATGTCAACAGAAATCTGCACTTTTTTGCGTGTTGACCTTCAGCGGGGCAGATCGAGGGCCTCGCGCACCACCGACCGCAGCGTCTCGAACGTGGGCTGCAGCGGATGGGCGCTGGTGTCGACCTGGAACTCGGCCTTCGAATAGAAGGCGGCGCGGCCGGCGAGGATGGACTTCAGGTCGTCCATCGCCTCGCGGCTGGCCGCCATCGGGCGCGTGTCGCCCTGGGCCGTGACCCGCTTCATGTGGTCTTCCGGCGAGGCCCGCAGCCAGACCGTCGTGCAGTGCGCCAGCAGCAGGTTGAAGGTGGCCGGGTCGGAGACCAGGCCGCCGGGCGTGGCGATCACCGCTTCCGGGTAGATCTGGATCGCTTCTTCCAGGGCGCGGCGCTCGTAGCGGCGATAGGCGTTCTGGCCGTACAGCGCCTGGATCTCGCTGATGCTGCAGCCGGCGAACTTCTCGATCTCGCGGCTCAGTTCCACGAAGGGGTAGCCCAGGTCCTCGGCCAGCATCGCCCCGAGCGTGCTCTTGCCGGCCCCGCGCAGCCCGACCAGGGCCACGCGTTCGCTGCGGCGACGCGGCTGTCCGGTCGCCGAGCGGGTGTTGGTGCCGCCGGTGCCGAGCAGTTCGCCCACTGCCACGCGCACCCGGTGCAGCGTGGCCTCGTCGCGGCCCTCGAGCATCTCGCGCAGCATCAGCCACTCGGGTGAGGACGTGCTCACATCGCCGATCAGCTCGGCCAGCGAGCACTGGAGCGCCCGCGCGACCTGGAGCAGCACCAGGATCGACGCATTGCCGACGCCGTACTCCAGATTGGCGAGGTGGCGCTCCGACACGTCGGCGGCGGCGGCCAGGGCCTTGCGGGTCATGCCGCGTCGGGCCCGCAGGGCGCGGGCGCGCTCGCCCAGG
This sequence comes from Aquabacterium sp. T101, assembly GCF_057219775.1. Taxonomy (NCBI): domain Bacteria; kingdom Pseudomonadati; phylum Pseudomonadota; class Betaproteobacteria; order Burkholderiales; family Sphaerotilaceae; genus Aquabacterium; species Aquabacterium sp. T101. Next base: position 205,288 of record NZ_JBXVVZ010000002.1, on the reverse strand, counting down.
GCCACCAGGAACGGGTTCTTGGCCTCGTCCTCCCCCGCCGGGGCCTCGGTGTTTTCCTGCCCCACGGAGGGTTGCTGCAATATAGTGCTTGACATGAGCCGTCTCGACTCCTAGAGTCCGGCACGCACAATACTGCATGCTCCCGCCGAAGGCAAGCCTGAGGCGGGACAGGCCGACCGAAGGAGACCGCGATGCCGATCACCCCCGAAGACTTCCGCGCCCGTGTGGCCGCGCTCACCGCGGCGATGGCCGGCCGGCCGCTCGACGCCGCGCTGGACGCCTGGCTCAACCACGAACACGGCGTCGGCAGCGCCACCTACGCCGGCCTGCGCGAGGCCTGCGAGGCCGGCGTGGCCGCGGGCTGGCTGTGCAACCGCGAGGGCGGCGGCATCCGCTACGGCCGCATCTTCAAGCCCGCCGACGACCTGCAGGGGTTCTCGGTGGACGTGGTGGACATGGCCGACATCGCCGGCCCGCACCACACGCACCCGAACGGCGAGATCGACCTCGTGATGCCCCTGGGCGGCGACGCCCGATTCGACGGCCGTGCCGCCGGCTGGGTGGTGATGGCGCCGGGCAGCGCGCACCGCCCCACCGTCAGCGGCGGCCGCGCGCTGGTGCTGTACCTGCTGCCGCAGGGCGCGATCGAGTTCACCCGGTAGGCTGACATGACCGAACTGCTGCTCAACCATCTCGGCGGCCGCTGGGTCGCCGGCCAGGGCACGGCCACGCCGCTCGTCGACCCCGTGCTGGGCGACGAGCTGGTGCGCGTCGACGCCACCGGCCTGGACCTGCGGGCCGGCTTTGCCTTTGCCCGCGAACAGGGCGGCGCGGCGCTGCGCGCGCTCACCTACCGACAGCGCGCAGCCCTGCTGGCCGCGGCGGTGAAGGTGCTGCAGGCGCACCGCGCCGACTACGAGGCCATCTCCACCGCCAACAGCGGCACCGTCAAGTCCGACTCGGCGGTGGACATCGACGGCGGCATCTACACCCTGTCCACCTACGCCCGCCTGGGCGACACCCTCGGCGATCGCCGCCACCTGCCGGACGGCGACGCGGTGCGACTGGCCCGGGACGAGCTGTTCCAGGGGCGCCACGTGTGGGTGCCTTCGCGCGGGCTGGCGCTGTTCATCAATGCCTTCAACTTCCCGGGATGGGGGCTGTGGGAGAAGGCCGCGCCGGCCCTGCTGTCGGGCGTGCCCGTGGTCGTCAAGCCCGCCACCGCCACCGCCTGGCTGACCCAGCGCATGGTGCGCGACGTGGTCGACGCCGGCGTGCTGCCCCCGGGGGCCCTGTCGGTGGTGTGCGGCAGCGGCGCCGGCCTGATGGACGCGCTGGAGCCGTTCGACGCGGTGTCGTTCACCGGCTCGGCCGACACCGCGGCGCTGATCCGCTCGCACGCGGCGGTGACACAGCGCTCCGTGCGCGTCAACATCGAGGCCGACAGCGTGAACAGCGCGCTGCTGCTGCCGGGCGAGGCGCCGGGCGGCGAGGCCTTCGAGCTGCTCGTGCGCGAGGTGGCCCGCGAGATGACGCAGAAGTCGGGCCAGAAGTGCACCGCCATCCGGCGCGTGCTCGTGCCCGAGGCCTGCTACGCCGTCGCCGCCGAGGCCATCGGCGCGCGCCTGGCCCGCACCACGGTCGGCAACCCGCGCAACGAGTCGGTGCGCATGGGCGCGCTCGTCAGCCGGGCGCAGCTCGACAGCGTGCGCCAGGGCCTGGCGCGGCTGCAGCAGCAGGCCGAGACGCTGCACGACGGCGCCACGCACGCGCTGCTGGACGCCGACCCGGCGCTCGCCTGCTGCGTCGGCCCGACGCTGCTGGGCACGCGCAGCGCCGACGGCAGCGACGCCTGCGACCTCGTCCACGACACCGAGGTGTTCGGCCCGGTGGCCACGCTCGTGCCCTACCGCGACGACGCGCATGCGATGGCGCTGGTGGCGCGCGGCCAGGGCTCGCTGGTGGCGTCCGTGTACGGCAGCGACCCGCGCGCGCTGGCCGACGCCTCGATCGAGCTGGCCGCGCTGCACGGCCGCGTGCACGTGGTCAGTCCCGACGTCGCCTCGACCCACACGGGTCACGGCAACGTGATGCCGCAGTCCGTGCACGGCGGCCCCGGCCGCGCCGGGGGCGGCGAGGAACTGGGCGGCCTGCGCGCCCTGAATTTCCATCACCGACGCGCTGCCGTGCAGGCCAGCACCGCGGTGCTCGACCACCTGGACCGGACCGGAGACCTCGCATGACCCAGACCGACAACGCCAACGTGCCGGCGCCGCCGGAGCCCTTCAACTTCGCGCAGCACCTGCTGGCGCTCAACGCGTCGCGCCCGGACAAGACCGCCTTCATCGACGACCTGGGCCGGGTCACCTATGGCGAGCTGGCGGACCGCGTGCGCCGCCTCGCCACAGGCCTGCGCGCGCTCGGGCTCAAGCGCGAGGAGCGCGTGCTCCTGCTGATGCAGGACTGCACCGACTGGCCCCTGGCCTTCCTGGGCGCGATGTATGCCGGCGTGGTGCCGGTGGCGGTGAACACCCTGCTCACCGCGGACGACTATGCCTACATGCTCGAGCACAGCCGCGCGCAGGCGGTGCTGGTATCGGGCGCACTGTTGCCCACGCTGACCGCCGCGATGGTCAAGTCGGACCATGAGGTGGGCAAGGTGGTGGTGTCGCGCCCGGTGGCGCCGCTGCATCCGTCCGAGGTCGAGCTGGAGGCCTTCCTCGCCGCGCAGTCGCCGCTGGCGCGCCCCGCGGCCACCGGCGCCGACGATCCCGGCTTCTGGCTCTACTCGTCGGGCTCGACCGGCCGCCCCAAGGGCACGGTGCATTCGCACGCCAACCCGTACTGGACGTCCGAGCTCTACGGCCGCAACGTGCTGGGCCTGCGTGAGACCGACCTGTGCTTTTCCGCGGCCAAGCTGTTCTTCGCCTACGGGCTAGGCAACGGCCTGACCTTCCCGATGAGCGTGGGCGCGACCACGGTGCTGATGGCCGAGCGGCCCACGCCGGACGCGACCTTCCGCCGCTGGATCGGCGCCACCGCCCCGCTGGCCGGGCTGCGGCCCACGGTGTTCTTCGGTGCGCCCACGGGCTTTGCCGGCATGCTCGCCAGCCCGGCGCTGCCGACGCGCGGCGACGTCGCGCTGCGGCTCGTGTCCTCGGCCGGCGAGGCGCTGCCGGCGGAACTGGGCCAGCGCTTCAAGGCGCACTTCGGCGTCGACATCGTCGACGGCATCGGCTCCACCGAGATGCTGCACATCTTCATCTCCAACCGGCCCGACCGCGTGCGCTACGGCACCACCGGCTGGCCGGTGCCCGGCTACGAGATCGCGCTGCGCGGCGACGACGGCGGCCCGGTGCCCGACGGCGAGCCCGGCGACCTGTACATCGCCGGCCCGTCGGCGGCGATGATGTACTGGGGCAACCGCCAGAAGACGCGCGAGACCTTCCAGGGCGGCTGGACCAAGAGCGGCGACAAGTACATCCGCAACGACGACGGCAGCTACACCTACGGCGGCCGCAGCGACGACATGCTCAAGGTCAGCGGCATCTACGTCAGCCCGTTCGAGGTGGAGGCCACGCTGGTGCAGCACCCGGCCGTGCTCGAGGCCGCGGTGATCGGCGTGCCCGACGCCGAGGGCCTGACCAAGACCAAGGCCTTCGTCGTGCTCAAGCCCGGCGGCCAGGCCACGGCCGACGAGCTCAAGGCCTTCGTCAAGGACAAGCTGGCGCCCTACAAGTACCCGCGCCAGATCGTCTTCGTGACCGACCTGCCCAAGACCGCCACCGGCAAGATCCAGCGCTTCCGGCTGCGCGAGCAGGAGGCGTCGGCGCAGTGACTTCCGCCTTCGTCGACATCGACTGGCGCGGCCGGCGCGTGCGCATCGAGCATGCGTTCGTCGGGGCGCCGCGCCCCGGCGCGCCGCTGCTGGTGTTTCTGCACGAGGGCCTGGGCTCGCTGTCGATGTGGCGCGACTTCCCGGCCCGGCTGTGCGACGCCACCGGCGCGCGCGGCCTGGTGTACTCGCGCCCCGGCTACGGCCGATCCACGCCGCGCGCACAGGACGAAACCTGGGCGCCGGACTTCATGCACCGCCAGGCGCTGGAGGTGCTGCCCGCGCTGCTGGCGGCGCTGGGCCTGCAGGACGCCCGGCCCTGGCTCGTGGGCCACAGCGACGGCGGCTCGATCGCGCTGCTGTACGCGGCGCACCGGCCGCAGGCGCTGGCCGGCGCCGTGGTGCTGGCGCCGCACATCCTGGTGGAGGACGTCAGCGTGCGCAACATCGCCCGCGCCCGCGACGCCTACGTCGGCGGCGACCTGCGCGGCCGCCTCGCGCGCCATCACGACGACCCGGACTCGGCCTTCTGGGGCTGGAACCGCATCTGGCTCGACCCCGCCTTCCGAAGCTGGTCGATCGAGGAGGAGATCCGCACCATCGCCTGCCCGCTGCTGGCGGTGCAGGGCGTGGACGACGAGTACGGCACGCTGGAGCAGGTGCGCGGCATCGCGCGCCGCCTGCCGCAGACCGAGCTGCTGGAACTGGCACACTGCGCGCACTCGCCGCACCGCGACCAGCCCGAGGCACTGACCCGGGCCGTGGCGGCCTTCCTGCGCAAGCACACGCCCAGCCCCTGATGGACTTCGCCACCTTCCTGATCCAGTGCCTGAACGCGCTGCAGTACGGGCTGCTGCTGTTCCTGGTGGCCAGCGGGCTGACGCTGATCTTCGGGATCATGGGCGTGATCAACCTCGCGCACGGCAGCTTCTACATGATCGGCGCCTACATGGCCTACGCGCTGGCGCCCTTCGTGGCGGCCACCTTCGGCGGCGGCTTCTTCGCCACGCTGGCGGTGGGCGTGGTGCTGTCGGTGGTGCTGGGCTACGTGCTCGAGTGGGCGTTCTACAGCTACCTGTACGAGCGCGAGCACCTGCAGCAGGTGCTGATGACCTACGGCCTGATCCTCGTGTTCGAGGAACTGCGCAGCCTGCTGGTGGGCGACGACGTGCACGGCGTGCCGATCCCGCCGCTGCTGGCCGGCAGCATCCAGCTGTCGGACGTGCAGCAGTACCCGGTGTACCGCCTGTTCATCAGCGGCGTGTGCCTGGCGCTCGCGCTGGGCATGTACTTCGTGTTCAAGCGCACCCGGCTGGGCATGATGATCCGCGCCGGCAGCACCAATCGCGAGATGGTGCAGTCGCTCGGCGTGGACATCAGCTTCCTGTACCGCGTGGTGTTCGCCGCCGGCGTGGCCATCGCGGTGCTGGCCGGCATGGTGGCCTCGCCGGTGTCGTCGGTGTACCCCGGCATGGGCAACTCGGTGCTGATCATCTGCTTCGTGGTGGTGGTCATCGGCGGCATCGGCTCGATCCGCGGCGCGCTGCTGGCCGCGCTGCTGATCGGCATCGTCGACACCTTCGGCAAGGTGCTGCTGCCCAGCGCGGCCGGCGTGCTGGTCTACGTGCTGATGGCGCTCATCCTTCTCTGGCGCCCCGACGGGCTGTTCAAGGCATGACCGGGGACAAGAGCAAGCTCGCCTTCGTGCTGCTGTGCTTCGCGGCACTGGCGCTGTACCCGCTGGTGGCGGGCAAGTTCGGCATCGACCTCGTCACCAAGATCATGATCCTGGCGATCTTCGCGCTCAGCCTGGAGCTGCTGGTCGGCGGCGCCGGCCTGGTGTGCTTCGGCCAGGCCGCGTTCTTCGGCATCGGCGCGTACACGGCGGTGAAGCTCTCGCCCGAGACCGAGGCGGCGTCGCTGCTGTGGCTGCTGCCCGCGAGCGTGCTGCTGGCCGCGGCCTATGCGCTGGTGGTCGGTGCGCTGTCGCTGCGCACCAAGGGCGTGTACTTCATCATGGTCACGCTGGCCTTCGCGCAGATGGCCTACTACGTGGTGCACGACACGCCGCTGGGCGGCGGCACCGACGGCATCTACCTGAACGTCAAGCCGGTGCTCGGCAGCCTGATCGACCTCGACAAGCCGCTCGTGTTCTACGGCTTCACGCTGGCGATGCTGGCCGCGGTGTTCGTGTTCCTGGCCGTGCTGAGGCGCTCGCGCTTCGGCCGCGCGCTCGACGGCATCCGCGTCAACGAGCAGCGCATGCGGGCCACGGGCTTCTCCACCTACCCGTACAAGCTGGCGGCGTTCACGGTGTCGGGCGGGCTGGCCGGCCTGGGCGGCTTCCTGTTCGCGGTGAAGGACGGCTTCGTCAACCCCGAGCTGCTGTCCTGGCACCAGTCCGGCGCGGTACTGATCATGATCATCCTGGGCGGCATCGGCCACCTGCGCGGCGCGCTGATCGGCGCCTTCGCCTTCGCGCTGCTGCAGGAGCTGTTCAAGTCCGAGGCGGTGTTCGGCAGCTTCGCCAAGCACTGGCACCTGGGCCTGGGCCTGACCATCATCGTCAGCGTGGCGCTGCTGCCGCGCGGCCTGGTGGGCCTGCCGTCGCAATGGCGCGCGCGCCTCGTGGGCGCGGCGTCGCGCCGCGCGGCCACCGCCCCCAAGGAGACCGGCGATGCCTGAGGCGGTCGTCGGCGAGGTGCTGCTGGGCTGCCGCGGCCTGACCCGCCGCTGGGGCGGCCTGGTGGCCGTGAACCAGGTGTCGCTGGACTTCGCGCGCGGTGCTGTGCACGCCGTGATCGGCACCAACGGCGCGGGCAAGAGCACGCTGATCAACATGCTGTCGGGCGAGATCCCGGCGTCCGAGGGCACGGTCGAGCTGCTCGGCCAGGACGTCACCGGCTGGACGCAGCCGCGGCGCGCCCGCGCCGGGCTCGGGCGCAGCTACCAGCGCACCACGATCTACCCCAACTTCACCGTGTTCGAGAACTGCCGTCTCGCCGCGCAGGCGCGCACGCAGAAGCCCTGGCACTGGTGGCAGGACGCGCAGCGCTGCGACGTCAGCCGGGCCGGCGCGCAGCGCGCGGCGCAGCGTGCCGGGCTGGCCGACCTGCTGGACCGCCAGGCCGGCCTGCTGTCGCACGGCCAGAAGCGCCAGCTCGAGATCGCGATGTGCCTGGCCACCGAGCCCGAGGTGCTGCTGCTGGACGAGCCGCTGGCCGGCATGGGCGCCGAGGAGACCGACCGAATGCTCGAACTGCTGGCCGAGCTGCGCGAGGGCCACGCGATCCTGCTGGTCGAGCACGACATGGACGCCGTGTTCCGCATCGCCGACCGCATCACCGTGATGGTCAATGGCAGCGTCATCGCGTCGGACACGCCCGAGGCGGTGCGCAGCAACGCCGAAGTGCAGGCCGCCTATCTCGGCGGACATTGAGATGAGCGCTGCCGACTCCCCGATCCTCGACGCCCGCGGCGTGCAGGCCTGGTACGGCTCCAGCCACGTGCTGCACGGCGTGGACCTGGCCGTCGGCCGCGGCGAGACCGTCGGCCTGCTCGGCCGCAACGGCATGGGCAAGAGCACGCTGATCCGCACCGTGCTGGGCCACGTGTCGCAGCGCGACGGCCGCATCCGCCTGTTCGGCCACGACATGAGCCGCGCCCGGCCGCACGAGGTGGCGCGCCTGGGCGTGGCCTACGTGCCCGAGGGCCGCGGCGTGTTCCCGAACCTGTCGGTGCGCGAGAACCTCGTGATGGCCGCGCGCGCGCCGCGCAGCGCGGCCACCGGCTGGAGCTACGAGCGCGTGATGGCCACCTTTCCGCGCCTGTCCGAGCGCGTGGGCCACCTCGGCGGCCAGCTCTCCGGCGGCGAGCAGCAGATGCTGTCGATCGGCCGCGCGCTGATGACGCAGCCCGAGCTGATCATCCTGGACGAGGCTACCGAGGGCCTGGCGCCGCTGATCGTGGCCGACATCTGGCGCGTCATCGGCGAAATCCGCGCCAGCGGCATCGCCACGCTGATCGTCGACCGCGACTACCGCAAGGTGCTGGCGCAGTGCGACCGCGCCGTGGTGCTGCAGAAGGGCCTCGTGGTGCTGGCCGGCGCCGCGGCCGACCTGCGCGGCAGCGACGAGCTGGCGTCCTACCTGGGCGTCTAGCGCAGTGGCATCATGCCGCGCGGCGGCCGGTGCCGCCGTGGAGGAGCCTGCGTGATCTGTCACCCCGTCGAGTCCTTCGGCCGACCCCTGGCCCGGGTGCTGCGCGATACGCCGGTGCCGCAGGGCACCGAGGTGCTGCTGCGCGTGGACCGCTGCGGCGTGTGCCATTCCGACCTGCACCTGCAGGACGGCTACTACGACCTCGGCGACGGCCAGAAGCTCGACGTCAGCAAGGGCCTGGGCCTGCCGCGCGTGCTCGGCCACGAGATCGCCGGCACCGTGGTGGCCCTGGGGCCCGACGCGCGCGGCGTGGCCCCCGGCGACCGGCGTGTGGTCTACCCCTGGCTCGGCTGCGGCCAGTGCAGCACCTGCACCGGCGGCCGCCAGCACCTGTGCCCGTATCCGCAGGCCATCGGCGTGCACCGCGACGGCGGCTTTGCCGATCATGTGCTGGTGCGCAGCCCCGACGTGCTGCTCGACCATGGCCGCCTGCCCGCGTCGCAGGCCTGCACCTATGCCTGCGCCGGCGTCACCGCCTACAGCGCCTTGAAGAAGATCGCGCCGCTGGCCCCCGGCGACACGCTGCTGGTGATCGGCGCCGGCGGCGTGGGGCTGTCGGCGGTGCGGCTGGCGCGGCGCCTGCAGCCCGACGCCACCGTCGTGGTGGCCGAGGTGGACCCGGCCAAGTGGGACCTCGCGCGCGAGGCCGGCGCCGCCGAGGTGGTGGACCCGCGCGCCGACGGCGCGGTGCGCGCCCTGGTCAAGGCCACGCGCGGCGGCGCCGCCGCGGCGATCGACTTCGTCGGCGCGGGCACCAGCTTCAGCTTCGGCTATGGCGCGCTGCGCAAGGGCGGCCACCTGGTGTGCGTGGGCCTGATGGGCGGCGCGGCCACGGTCACGCCGGTGATGCTGGCAATGCGCGCGGTGACGGTGCAGGGCTCCTACGTCGGCAGCCTCGACGAGCTGCGCGAGCTGTTCGCGCTGGCCCACGAGCAGCCGCTGCCCGAGCTGCCGGTCGTCGAGCGCCCGCTCGAGGATGCCGATGCGGCCTTGTCCGACCTGCGCGCGGGCCGCGTGCGCGGGCGCATCGTGCTGGTGGCCTGACATGGCAGGCTCCCTCGAAGGCATCCGCATCGTCGACCTGTCGCGCGTGCTCGGCGGGCCGTATTGCACCCAGATCCTGGCCGACCACGGCGCCGACGTGCTCAAGGTCGAGCCGCCGCAGGGCGACGAGACGCGCGGCTGGGGGCCGCCGTTCGACGCCGACGGCACGGCCTCGTACTTCCTCGGCCTGAACCGCAACAAGCGCGGCATCACGCTGGACCTGTCGCAGCCCGGCCCGCGCGAGCGGCTGCTCGCGCTGCTGGCCGACGCCGACGTGCTGGTGGAGAACTTCAAGACCGGCACGCTGGAGGCCTGGGGCCTCGGGCAGGCGATGCTGCAGGAGCGCTTCCCGCGCCTGGTGCACTGCCGCGTCAGCGGCTTCGGCGCCGACGGCCCGCGCGGCGGCCTGCCCGGCTACGACGCGGCGATCCAGGCCCTGGTCGGCCTGATGACGGTCAACGGCGACGCCGACCGGCCCGGCGTGCGCCTGGGCGTGCCCATCGTGGACATCGTCACCGGCCTGAACGCGGCGCTGGGCATCATGTTCGCGCTCAAGGAGCGCGAGCGCAGCGGCCGCGGCCAGTTCGTCGAGTCGGCGCTGTACGACTGCGGGCTGTCGGCGCTGCATCCGCACAGCGCCAACCACCTGCTCGACCCGTCGCGCGTGCCCGGCCGCAGCGGCAATGCGCATCCGAACATCTGCCCCTACGACACCTTCGCCACCGGCGGCACGCCGATCTTCCTGGCGGTGGGCAACGACGGCCAGTTCGGGCGGCTGTGCGACGGCATCGGCGCGCCGGAGCTGGCCACCGACCCGCGCTTCGTGAACAACACCCTGCGCAACCGCCATCGCGAGGCGCTCAAGCCGCTGCTCGAAGCCCGGCTGGCGGCGTTTGCCGACTGCGACGCGCTGGCCGACCGGCTGATCCGGTCCGGCGTGCCCTGCGCGCCGATCCGCGACATCCCGACCGCGCTGGCGGACCCGCATACCGCGCACCGCGGCATGGTGGTGTCCATCGGCGAGCACTACCGCGGCGTGGCCTCGCCGATCAAGCTGTCGCGCACGCCGGCCACCTACCGCCTGCCGCCGCCCCGGCGCAGCGGCGACCCGGAAGCCTGAGCCATGCTGCACGACCCCGCCCGCCACGAACCGCTGCGACCGCTGCCCTGGGACGCCGACCGCGCCCGCGAGACCATCGACCACATCGTCCGCGACACCGTGAGCCGCTTCGACAGCGGCGGCTGGTGGCCGATGCACGCGCGCGACGCCGACGGCGGCGACAAGGCCGGCGAGCCGAACTACACGCTGTACTTCGGTGCGGCCGGCGTGATCTGGGCGCTGGACTACCTGCACGGCGTGGGCGCCACGCCGCAGCGGCCGGCGTTCGGGCTGGCGGCGCTGCAGCAGGTGCTGGAGCGCAACCGGGCCTGGCTCGACCACGACGGCTCGCAGGACGAGACGGCGTCGTACCTGATGGGCGACACCCCGGTGCTGATGATGATGCAGGGCCGCGAGCCCACGGCCGGGCGCGCCGACCAGCTCGCCGCGCTGATCGAGCGCAACCTCGACCACCCGGCGCGGGAACTGCTCTGGGGCGCTCCCGGCACGATGCTGGCCGCACTGCACCTGCACGAGCGCTTCGGCGCCGACGACCCGCGCTGGGCCGACCTGTTCCGGCGCAGCGCCGAGAAGCTGTGGTCGCAGCGGCTGTGGTCCGACGAGCATGCCTGCCACTACTGGACGCAGGACATGTACGGCCGCTGCAGCAGCTACATCGACGCGGTGCACGGCTTCGCCGGCACGGCCTTCGTGGCCCTGCGCGGCCTGCACCTGCTGCCCGCCGCACAGGCGGCGGCGTGGCAGGCGATGATCGTCGACACCGTGGCCCGCACCGCCACGCGCGAGGACGGCCGGACGAGCTGGCGCGCCTGGCTCGACACGCCGCCCGGCAGTGCGCCGCGCATGCTGATGCAGTACTGCCATGGCGCGCCCGGCTTCGTGGTCAACCTGTCCGCGCTGCCCGCGGGCACGGCGCTCGACACCCTGCTGCTGGAGGCCGGCGAGGCCACCTGGCACGCCGGGCCGCTGGCCAAGGGCTCGAACCTGTGCCACGGCACCGGCGGCAACGGCTATGCCTTCCTGCGGCTGTGGGAGCGCACCGGCGACCCGCGGTGGCTGGAGCGGGCGCGCGCGTTCGCGATGCACGGCATCGAGCAGACGCGCGCCGACGAAGCGGCTCACGGGCAGCAGCGCTTCTCGCTGTGGACCGGCGACCCCGGCTTCGCCATCTACCTGTGGGACTGCCTGCGCGGCCGCGCCGCGTTCCCGACGCTCGACGTGTTCTGGCCGCCGGCCTGACCTGCTGCCGCGGGCCGTGCTCAGCGCGACGGCGGCTTGGGCAGCGGCAGGTCGGTCAGGCTGGCCCAGTCGGACGGGCTGATCTCCACTTCCTGCACTTCGGGCTTGCGCGGCTCGACGCTGACGCGGCGCTCGCGCAGACCCTTGGGCGGGCCCTTGTCGACCTTGCGGCGGTCCGAGCCCGACCGGCGGTCCGGTCGGGAGGCTTGGGCGGCGGGGTGGAGCTTGTTCACGACAGAGCCTGGATACCGATCTTGCGTCATGAGTTCCCGGACCGACACTGCCCTGGCGCAACAAAAGCACCGATGGAGCCCCGGCACCGCCATGCCGCGGCGCCCGTCAGCGCACGGGGTGCGCGTCGATCCAGTCGGCGATGGTACCCACCACCAGCGCTTCCTGCCCGACGAAGCCGTGCCAGTGCAGTGCGCTGCAGGGGTCTCCCTCGGGCGGGCCGCCGCCCTGCACCAGCCACAGGCGCTTGTCGGCCACCTGGGTCAGGCCGCGCAGGACGGCGGGCACGTCGGCCGGCGCGCAGATCGGGCAGGCGTCCTGCGCGTGGTGCACCACCAGCACCGGGCGGCGCAGCGCGGCCAGGTCCTGGGTCGGCACCGCGCCGGTGCGGCGCGGGCTGACCACGCTGGAACTCAGCACCAGCCCGGCCACCCGGCCCTGCAGCCGGATCGCCGCCGCCGTGGCCGACACCGTGCCCCGGCTCGTGCCCACCAGCCACACCGGCGCGGCGCTGCGCGTGCGCAGGTCCTCCAGCACGCGCTCGATGTCGGCCAGGTGCGGCTCGGCCACGCGGTCGGCGTAGTCGAGCCCGGGCTTGTCGCTCGGGCGGCCGAACACCGCCACGTTCAGGCCGCGGGCCTGGAACAGCGGCACCGACCGCACCAGGAAGTTGCGGCTGGTGGCGCGGCCGTCCTCGATGCGGCCGAAGCCGCCGTCGCCGCCGGGAAACAGCAGCACCGTGGCACGCGCCCCGGCCACGGGCACCCACCACACCGACGTGGTGACGCCGGCCCGGGTGGGCACGTCGAGGGCCTGGCCCTGGGCGCGGGCGGCGCCGCCGGGGGCGCCGGCGAGCGCGACGGCCAGCGCCAGCACCGCCGCCGCGCCGCGCGCGCGCATCAGCTGTCGGCGGTGAAGCCGATGCGCTTGACCAGCGGCGCCCAGCGCGCCAGCTCGGCAGCCTGGCTGCGCGCCATCTCGTCGGGCGTGGAGCCCTGGGCCGGCAGGCCGACGACGGCCAGGCCGTCGATCACGGACTTGTCCCGCAGCGCCGCGTTGATCGCGGCATTGGCGGCCGCCACCACGGCGGCCGGCGTGCGCGCCGGGGCGTGGAAGCCGAACCACTCCTCGGTGGTCAGGTCGCCGAAGCCCTGCTCGGCGAACGTGGCCACGTCCGGGGCGAACGGCAGGCGCTTGCTGCCCGACGTGGCCAGCAGGCGCAGCTTGCCGGCGCGGTGGTTGGCCAGGAAGTCGCCGGCCGGCGTGAACATGCCGGCGATCTGGCCTCCGACCACGTCGGTGATGCCGGGCACCGAGCCGCGGTAGGGCACGTGCTTGAAGTCGAAGTTCTGCGACAGGCCCAGCAGCGCGCCCAGGAAGTGCGGCGTGGAGCCGGCCGCGGGCGAGCCGTAGTTGGCCTTGTCCGGGTTGGCCTTGGCCCAGGCCACGAAGCCCTTCACGTCGGTCACGCTGGCCGGCACCATCGGGCCGACGGCGAAGCCGTGGTGGATGATCGCCGCGATCGACACCGGCACGAAGTCGGCCACCGGGTCGTAGCTCAGCTTGCGGTAGACATGCGGGTAGATCGACACCGTGGAGTAGGGCGACAGCGCCAGCACCGAGCCGTCGGCCGGGGAGATCTTCAGCGCGTCGAGCGCGATGCGGCCGCCGGCGCCGGGCTTGTTCTCGACGATCGCCGCATTGCGCGCGTAGGGCGTGCCGGCCACCTTCTCGGCCACGCGGCGGCAGACGATGTCGCCGGCGCTGCCGGCCGGGAAGCCGTACAGGAACTTGGGCTGCTCGATCGCCTGGGCGCGCGCGCCCAGCGGCAGGGCCGTGGCGGCGGCGGCCAGCAGCATCTGGCGGCGTTGGATCTGGGTCATGGCATTTCTCCTCGGGTTCTCGGGGCGGCGGCCGCGGTCGGCCGCCTCGGGTGGGACATCAGGGAAGGATCACGCGCGGGTCGGCGCCATCGTAGAGCGCGGCCACGTCGGCGGCGCGGCGCTGCAGCACCAGGCGCTGGTTGACGTAGCCCTTGTCGGTGATCTCGCCGGCGGCCAGGCTGGGTGCGTCGGCCAGCACGAGGGCGCGCGACGGCGAACGCGAGCTGCCGCCACCGTCGGCCAGCAGCGCGCGCAGGGCCTGCTGCACGCGCGAGCGCAGCGCGTCGGGCGGCAGCTGGCGCGCGGCCTCGGTCGGGAACACCAGCACGCCGATCTCGCTGCGGTCGTGGCCGGTGACCACCACGTCGGCGGCCAGCGGGGCCAGCGCGGTGACCACGCGCACGCGCAGCGTGCCCACCGACACCCAGGTGCCGCTGCCGAGCTTGAAGTCCTCGGCCACGCGGCCGTTGAACACGATGCCCGAGGCCGGGTCGGACTCGTCGGCCAGGTGGCCGGCGTCGCCGATGCGGTACCAGCCGTCCTCGTCGAAGGCCTCGCGCGTGGCGGTGTCGTTGCGGCGGTAGCCGGTGAAGATGTGGTCGCCCTTGATGCGCATCTCGAGCTTGTCGCCGTTGGGCACGAACTTCACCGACGCGCCGGGCAGCGGCAGGCCGATGACGCCCGGCCGCTCGAGGCGCCAGTTGGCCGACGTGATGGCCGGCGCGGTTTCGGTGGAGCCCCAGGACGTGGTGAACCACACCGGGTCCGGGCGCACGCGGCGCGCCACGGCGTCGAGCCGGCGCCAGGTGGCCTCGGGCATGGCGGCGCCGGCATAGAACAGCATCTTCAGCGGGCCGAAGAAGCGGCGCGCGAGTTCGTCGTCGGCTTCCAGCGCGGGCAGCATCATCTCGTAGCCGCGCGGCACGTTGAAGTACAGCGTGGGCTGCACCTCGCGCAGGTGCGCCAGCGTGCGGTCCACCAGGCCCGGCATCGGGCGGCCGTCGTCGATGTACATCGTGCCGCCGTTGCGCAGCACGATGCCGATGTTGTGGTTGGCGCCGAAGGTGTGGCTCCAGGGCAGCCAGTCCAGCAGCACCGGCCGCTCGCGCTCCAGGAAGCGCCAGGTCTGCGCCAGCATCTGCTGGTTGGCGCACAGCATGCGGTGGGTGTTGATCACCACCTTGGGCATGCCGGTCGAGCCCGAGGTCAGCAGGTACTTGGCCTCGGTGTCGGGCGTGATGGCCAGGAAGGCGGCGTGCACGGCCGGGGTCTCGACCGTGTCCAGCCAGGGCTCGAAGGCCTGCGCGCCCGGCACCGTGTCGGCGCCGCGGCTGAACACGCGCAGCGCATCGGGCACGCCGCAGTCGGCCAGCGCCGGCGCGTACACGGCCGCGTCGGACGCATACACCAGCGCCGGCTCCAGCGTGCGCAGGATGCCGTGGATCTTGCCGAAGTCGCCCTGCGCCAGGCGGCAGTAGCCGCTGCTGACGGCGCACACCGCGCGCCCGACGTGCATCGCGGCCAGCGTGAGCACCAGGTGGTGCAGCGCGTTGTCCGACAGCACGACGACGGGCCGACCCGCGGGCAGGGCCGCGTCGAGCAGGCGCTGCGCCACCGCGCCGACCTGGCGCCGCAACTCGCGCCACGACAGCACGACCCAGCCGCCGCCCGGTGCCGGCTCGGCAAAGGCCGGGGCGTCGGGCGTGTCGCGCGCCCACTGCTCGAGCCAGTCGCCGACGCAGCGCGCATACGGGCCCAGCGGCTCGGGGTGGTGCAGCGTGAACGCGCCGCCGCCGAGGTCCGTGCGCACGGCGCGCCGTGGCGCCAGCTGCTGCGGGTCGTCGAAGAAGCCGGGTGGGCCTGCGCTGTCCATACAGTTGTGTACGTTGATGGCGCGGATCGTAGGGCCTGCGCTCTCTTGGATGATCAGGGTTTTCCAGAGCCGCGGATGGGCTGGAGAACGTACAGCACTGCATGGCATCATGCGGTCACCATGCCCACGCCCGTCACGCCCGTCACGCCTGCCGTTCGGCCCGCGCCGTCGCGCCGCGCCCGGGCGCGCGCCGGCGACGCCGAGCGCACCTCCCTCACGCCCGAGGCCTGGGTCGAGGCGGCCACCGACGTGCTGGTGGACCAGGGCATCGACCATGTCCGCGTGGACGTGCTGGCGGGCCGGCTGGGCGTCACGCGCGGCAGCTTCTACTGGCACTTCCGCGACCGCGAGGATCTGCTGCGCCGCGTGCTGGCAGCCTGGCGCGAACGCAGCACCGAGCAGCTGACGAGCCGCCTCGAACGCGCCCATACCGACCCGCGCCAGCAGCTGCACGACGTGATCACGCTGCCCTTCCGCGGCCGCGCGGCCGCGCGCGCGGCACGCATCGAGCTGGCGATCCGGGCCTGGGCGCGGCGCGACGACATGGCGCGCGCCGCGGTCGACGAGGCCGACGCGTCGCGCATCGCCTATCACGTGCACCTGTTCGCGTCGATCGGCTTCGCGCTGCCGGAGGCGCGCTCGCGCGCGTTCCTGCTCTACGGCTACGAGGTGGCGGAGTCGTTGCTGCACCGGCAGGGCAGCGAGGAGCAGCGGCGCGCGCGCGCCGTGCTGGTGGAGCAGCTCGTGCAGCAGCCGCTGGCAGTTGCGGTCGACGGCGCCGGCACGGGTGGCCCGCTGCCGCCCGCCCCGCGCGCGGGCGCTCAGCGGTAGCTGCGCGCGTCCTCGATCACCTTGCCGTCGTTGGGCAGCTCGCCGGGGCGCTTCCAGGCCACGGCGGCGCGCAGCTTGGTCACGTCGCGCACGCTCTGCGCCACGCGATCGGCCAGGCCCTCGGGCTCGGCGCCCGACAGCTCGGCGAACAGCGTCATGCGGTCCTCGGCCATCTCGCCCTCGACCACGAGTCGGGCGCGGGCGATCTCGGGGTGGCGCTTGACCACCTCGGCCACCTGGCTGGCGTGCACGAACATGCCGCGCACCTTGGCGGTCTGGTCGGCGCGGCCGAGCCAGCCCTTGATGCGCGTGGCCGTGCGGCCGGTGGGGCAGGGGCCCGGCAGCACGGCCGACAGGTCGCCGGTGCCGAAGCGGATCAGCGGGTAGTCCGGGTTGAGCGTGGTGACGACGATCTCGCCCACCTCGCCTTCGGGCACCGGGTCGCCGGTGCCGGGGCGCACGATCTCCACGATCACGCCCTCGTCGAGCACCAGGCCCTGGCGCGCGCTCGTCTCGTAGGCCACCAGGCCCAGGTCGGCGGTGGCGTAGCTCTGGTAGGCGGCGATGCCGCGTTCGGCCAGCCAGTCGCGCAGCGACGGCGGGAAGGCCTCGCCGCCGACCAGCGCCTTCTTCAGCGAGCCGATGTCGGTGCCGGTCTCCGCCGCCTTCTCGACCAGGATCTTCAGGAAGCTCGGCGTGCCGATGTAGGCGTCCGGGCGCAGCTCGGTCATGGCCTGCAGCTGCAGCTCGGTGTTGCCCACGCCACCCGGGAACACGGCGCAGCCCAGCGCATGCGCGCCCGACTCCATCATCAGCCCACCCGGCGTGAGGTGGTACGAGAAGCAGTTGTGCACCAGGTCGCCCGCGCGCAGGCCGGCGGCGTGCAGCGCGCGCGCCAGGCGCCAGTAGTCGGTGGCATGGCCCTCGGGCTCGTAGATCGGCCCGGGCGACTGGTAGACGCGGCGCGCCACCGGCTTGCCCAGCGCACGCCAGCCCAGCGCCGAGAAGCCGCCGAAGGGGTCGGTGGCGCGGGTGGCCTTCTGCTGCTCGAGCAGCTCGCCCTTGCGCGTGACCGGCAGGCGCGCCAGCGCGGCGCGGCTCGTCACCGCGGCGGCGTCGACGCCGGCCAGCAGGCGCGCGAAGGCGTCGGTGCGGGCCTGGGCCTGGGCCACCTGGCGCGGCAGCGCGGCCATCAGCGCGGCCTCGCGCTGCGCGGGGTCGCGCGTTTCCAGCGTGTCGTAGAACGGCGTGGCCGAGGCGTCGCTCATTCCTCGCTCTCCCAGCGCGCGAGGCGCTTCTTCACTTCGTCCACCAGCTTGCGCTGGTCGGCGGCGGAACGCACCGGCAGGCGGTCCCATTCGGGGGTGTTCATCAGGCGCCGCGCCAGCCGGGCGTCGATGGCATCGCCCTGCACGGCGAGCTCGACCACGCGCTTGCCGCGCAGCTCGAAGCCCGTGCCGCGTTCGGCCAGCCGCAGGTCGCGCAGCGTGCGGCGCAGGGTCTCGAGGGCGGCGTCGGGGCGGAAGGCCGGCGCCGCCATCCAGCCGTCGTCGCTCATGACAGCCAGCGCTTGCGGCGCTTGTAGCTCTTGACGTCGCGGAAGCTCTTGCGGTCGCCGCCGCCCATGCCGAGGTAGAACTCCTTGACGTCCTCGTTCTCGCGCAGCGACCGGGCGGCGCCGTCCATCACCACGCGCCCGTTCTCCAGGATGTAGCCGTAGTCGGCGTAGCGCAGCGCCATGTTGGTGTTCTGCTCGGCCAGCAGGAAGGTGACCTTCTCGCGCTGGTTGAGGTCCTTCACGATCTCGAACACCTCTTCCACGATCTGCGGCGCCAGGCCCATCGACGGCTCGTCGAGCAGCACCATCTTGGGGTTGGCCATCAGCGCGCGGCCGATCGCGCACATCTGCTGCTCGCCGCCGGAGGTGTAGGCCGCCTGCGAGGTGCGCCGCGTCTTCAGGCGCGGGAAGTAGTTGTAGACCTTCTCCAGCGTGGCCGCGACCGCGGCCTTGCCGTCGCGGCGCGTGTAGGCACCGGTGAGCAGGTTCTCCTCGATCGACAGGTGGGCGAAGCAGTGCCGGCCTTCCATGACCTGGATCACCCCGCGTTGCACCATCTCGGCCGTGCTGAGGTTCTCGATGCGTTCGCCGCGCAGCTCGATCGAGCCCTTGGTGACCTCGCCCCGCTCGCCGGCCAGCAGGTTGCTCACCGCGCGCAGCGTGGTGGTCTTGCCGGCGCCATTGCCGCCGAGGAGCGCCACCACGCCGCCCTCGGGCACCTGCAGCGACACGCCCTTGAGCACCAGGATCACGTGGTTGTAGATGACCTCGATGCCGTTGACGTTGAGCAGTACGTTGGCCATGGTAGTGAGGGAGCGCAGTCCAGCGGACGCCGCAGCCCGGCTTGGCCGGGCTGCTGGCGTCGCCCCCTTGAGGGGGAGCGGCGCCAGCCGCGGCGGGGGTGGTTCAGCTCTGGCAGTCCTTCGGATCGCGACGGGTGAGCTTCTTCTCGCCGGCATAGCGATCGGCGGAGCCGCGCACCAGCGGCTTGATGATCTGGTCGTCGGCCTGCAGCCAGTCGGACGACCAGGTGAACTTGGCGCCGTCCCAGGTGTGCACGCGCGCCCAGGCCGAGCCCATGTGGTCGAAGCAGCTCGTCGACACCGGGCGCATCACGCCCTTGAAGCCGAGCGCGTCGAGCTTGGCCTGCGTGAGGTTCAGGTTCTCGTAGCCCCAGCGCGCCTGCTCGCCGGTCATGACCTTGCCCTTGCCGAAGCGCTCCTGCGCCGCGCGCACGCCCTCGACGGCCAGCATCGCGCCGACCACGCCGCGCATGTACAGCACCTGGCCGACCTCGTCCTTCGGGCCGGTGCCCTGGCCCTTGGCATGCACCTTGTCCAGGATCTCCTTGACGACCGCCGAGCCCGGCTCGGCGCCGTGCTGCATCATCACCGCGTTGTAGCCCTTGGCCGCGGCGCCGATGTCGCGCAGATCGGGTTCCGCGCCGCTCCACCAGGTGCCGAACATCTTCTCGCGCGGGTAGCCGGTGGCCACGGCTTCCTTGATGGCGGTGGCCGTCATCACGCCCCAGGTCTGCATGATCACGAAGTCGGGGCGCTGCTGGCGCACCTGCAGCCAGATCGCCTTCTGCTCCACGCCCGGCGCCGGCACCGGCAGCAGCTGCACCTCGAAGCCGTGCATCTTGCGGCGCTCCTCGATGATGGGCAGCAGCTCCTTGCCGAACGGGCTGTCGTGGTAGACGACGGCGATCTTCTTGCCCTGCAGCTTGTCCCAGCCGCCCTGCGTCTTGGCGATGTGCTGCAGCACCGTGTCGCCCGCCACCCAGTAGTGGCCGATCAGCGGGAAGTTCCACTTGAACACGCCGCCGTCGGCGCTGTCGCTGCGGCCGTAGCCCGAGGTGATGAGCGGGATCTTGTCGGCCGGCACCTTCTCGGTCAGCGCGAAGGTGATGCCGGTGGACAGCGGCTGGAACACCGTGGCACCGCCGTGCTTGCCCTTCAGGCGCTCGTAGCACTCCACGCCGCGGTCGGTGGCGTAGGCCGTCTCGCACTCCTCGACGAGGGTCTGCACCCCGTTGATGCCGCCGCGCGCGTTGACGAGCTTCATGTAGTCGGCGTAGCCGTTGGCGAACGGCGTGGCGTTCGGCGCGACCGGGCCGGTGCGGCCGGTCAGGCTCGGGAAGAACTGCACCTTGGCCTGCGCCATCGCGACGTTGGCAAAGCTGCCGGCCGCGGCGACCAGGGCCGCTGCAAGGGCGATCGACTTGAATTTCATGGGTCAGTCTCCGTGGTTGTCGGTGGGGGTGTCAGTGAGGGAAGGGCCACAGGCGCAGTTTTTCCTTGGCGATCGACCACAGCCGCGCCAGGCCGTGGGGTTCGACGATGAGGAAGAACACGATCAGCGCGCCGAAGATCATGAACTCGGCGTGCGCCACCAGCGCGGTGTCGATGGTGACGCCGACGAGGTCGCCCAGGGACGGCAGCGCGCGGTTGAGGAAGATCGGGAGGATGACGATGAAGGCCGCGCCGAAGAAGCTGCCCATGATCGAACCCAGCCCGCCGATGATGATCATGAACAGCAGCTGGAACGAGCGGTCGATCGAGAACGCCAGCGGCTCCCAGGACCCCAGGTGCACGAAGCCCCACAGCGCGCCGGCCACGCCGACGATGAAGCTGCTGACGGCAAAGGCGGTGAGCTTGGCGTAGACCGGGCGGATGCCGATCACCGCGGCGGCCACGTCCATGTCGCGGATCGCCATCCACTCGCGCCCGATGTGGCTGCGCACGAGGTTCTTGGCCAGCAGCGCGAACACGAGGACGAAGCCCAGGCAGAACAGGTACTTCTCCACCGGGGTGTCGATGCCGATGCCCAGCACGCTGAAGGCGCCCACCGACACCGAGCCCGACGGCGAGTTGTTCGTGAACCAGGAGATGCGAAGGAAGGCCCAGTCGATGAAGAACTGCGCCGCCAGCGTGGCCACGGCGAGGTACAGGCCCTTGATGCGCAGCGACGGGATGCCGAACAGCACGCCGAACACGGTGGTGCAGACGCCGCCGAGCAGGATGGCCACCACCACGGGCATGCCGTCGATGCGGACGAAGAAGTTGAACGCCGCATAGGCGCCCACCGCCATGAAGGCCCCGGTGCCCAGCGAGATCTGCCCGCAGTAGCCGACCAGGATGTTCAGCCCGATCGCGGCGAGCGACAGGATCAGGAAGGGGATCAGGATGGCGCGGAACAGGTACTCGTCGGCCAGCAGGGGCACGCCGAGCACGGCAAACAGGACGAGCGCGCCGATGGCCACGCGGTCCTGCGCGATCGGGAACACCTGGCTATCCAGCGCGTAGCTGGTCTTGAACTGGCCGTTCTCGCGGTAGATCATGCGCGCAGGCCTCCTGCGGTCGCGCGGTCACGGCGGGACGCCTGACGCCGGCCGGCGAGGCCGGTTCCGCGCCGGGCACCCGATTCGATGCTTGCTTGCTTCATACGCGGTCGATGATCTTCTCGCCGAACAGACCCTGCGGCCGCACCAGCAGCACCAGCAGCACCAGCACGTAGCCGAACCAGATCTCGATGCCACCGCCGATGACGGGCCCGAGGTAGACCTCGGACAGCTTCTCGCCCACGCCGATGATCAGCCCGCCGATGATGGCGCCCGGCACGCTGGTCAGGCCGCCCAGGATGACCACCGGCAGCGCCTTCAGCGCCACCAGCGACAGCGAGAACTGCACGCCGAGCTTGCTGCCCCAGATGACGCCGGCCACCAGTGCCACGAAGCCGGCCACGCTCCAGACGATGACCCAGATGCGGCCCAGGGGGATGCCGATGCTCTGCGCCGCCTGGTGGTCGTCGGCCACCGCGCGCAGCGCGCGACCGGTGGACGTGTACTGGAAGAACATCGCCAGCACCACGACGAGCCCGGCCGCGATGACCGCGGCGTACAGGTCCTGCTTGTTCACCAGGACGCCGCCCTGGAACACCTGCTCGAGCAGGAAGATCGGCTCGGTGGGCAGGCCGACGTCGATCTTGTAGATCTCGCTGCCGAAGATCGTCTGCCCGAAGCCGTCGAGGAAGTAGGTGATGCCCAGCGTGGCCATCAGCAGCGTGATGCCTTCCTGGTTCACCAGCTTGGACAGCACCAGCCTCTCGATCAGCCAGGCCACCAGCACCATCAGCACCATGGCCGCGGCGAAGGCCAGCACGTTGGCCAGCACCTTGCTGTCCAGGCCCAGCAGCTTGGGGAACCACTCCGAGAAGCGTGCCATCGCCAGGGCCGCGAACAGCACCATCGCGCCCTGGGCGAAATTGAACACCCCGCTGGCCTTGAAGATCAGCACGAACCCGAGCGCGATCAGCGAATACAGCATGCCGGCCATCAGGCCGCCGATCGTTGCCTCGATGAAGAAGCCCATCAGTGAGAGGTCCCCAGGTAGGCCGAGATGACGTCGGGGTTGGAACGCACCTCGTCGGGCGTGCCGTCGCCGATCTTCTTGCCGTAGTCGAGCACGACGACGCGGTCCGAGATGTCCATCACGACGCCCATGTCGTGCTCGATCAGCACGATGGTGGTGCCGAACTCGTCGTTGACGTCGAGCACGAAGCGGCTCATGTCCTGCTTCTCCTCGACGTTCATGCCGGCCATCGGCTCGTCGAGCAGCAGCACGCTGGGCTCCATGGCCAGCGCGCGACCGAGGTCCACGCGCTTCTGCAGGCCGTAGGGCAGGCGGCCCACCGGGGTTTTGCGCACGGCCTGGATCTGCAGGAAGTCGATGATCCTTTCGACCACCTCGCGGTGCTCGGCCTCTTCCTTCTCGGCGGCGCTCCACCAGGGGTTGCGCAGGGCCTGCTGGAACAGGTTGGTCTTCATCCGCAGGTTGCGGCCGCTCATGATGTTGTCCAGCACGCTCATGCCCTTGAACAGGGCCAGGTTCTGGAACGTGCGCGCCACGCCCATCTCGGCGACCTGGCGGCTGTTCATGTGGCCGAAGGTCTGGCCGCGGAAGGTGATGCTGCCTTCCTGGGGCGTGTAGACGCCGTTGATGCAGTTGAGCATGCTGCTCTTGCCGGCGCCGTTGGGGCCGATGATGGCGCGCACCTCGTGCTGGCGCACGTCGAAGCTGATGTCGGTCAGCGCCTTCACGCCGCCGAAGCGCAGGCTGATGTTCCTGACGTCGAGGATGACCTCGCCGATCCTGCGCTCGGCCATCACGCCGCCTTTCCTGCCACCGACGCGAAGGTCTTCGCGTCGACGATCTTCAGCGTCGCGCTGACGCTGCCGCTGCGGCCGTCCTCGAACTTGACGGCCGTCTCGATGAACTGCTCGGCCAGGCCGCCGTACAGCGCGTCCACCAGCACCTGGTACTTGTCGGCGATGTAGCCGCGCTTGACCTTGCGCGTGCGCGTCATCTCGCCGTCGTCGGCGTCCAGCTCCTTGTGCAGCACCAGGAAGCGGCTGATCTGCGAGCCGGCCAGCCGCTCGTCGGAGGCCAGGTCGGCATTGACCTTCTCCACGCAGTCCTTCACCAGCTCGAGCACCTCCGCCTTGCCGGCGAGGTCGGTGTAGCCGGCGTAGGGCAGGTTGCGCCGCTCGGCCCAGTTGCCCACCGCCTCGAAGTCGATGTTGACGAAGGCGCAGACCTTGTCGCGCTTGTCGCCGAAGGCCACCGCCTCCTTGATGAACGGGAAGAACTTGAGCTTGTTCTCGATGTACTTGGGCGCGAACATCGAGCCGTCGGCGAGGCGGCCGACGTCCTTGGCGCGGTCGATGATCTTCAGGTGCCCGGTGGCGTCCAGGAAGCCGGCGTCGCCGGTGCGGTACCAGCCGTCGGGCGTGAGCACCTCGCGCGTGGCGGCGTCGTTCTTGTAGTAGCCCTTGAGCAGGCCCTGCGAGCGCACCAGCAGCTCGCCGTTGTCGTCCACCTTGATCTCCACGCCCTCGATCGGCACGCCCACGGTGTCGGCCTTGACCTCGTGGTCGGGCTGCAGGCACACGAACACCGCCGTCTCGGTGGAGCCGTAGAGCTGCTTCAGGTTGATGCCGATCGAGCGGTAGAAGGTGAACAGGTCCGGGCCGATGGCCTCGCCGGCGGTGTAGGCCACCCGCACGCGCGAGAAGCCCAGCGTGTTGCGCAGCGGCCCGTAGATGAACAGGTTGCCCAGCGCGTAGTGCAGGCGGTCGAGCAGGCCCACGGGCCTGCCGTCCATGCGCGCCGGGCCCACGCGCTGCGCCAGCGTCATGAAGTGGCGGAACAGCCACTTCTTCACTGCGCCGGCGTCTTCCATGCGGATCGTCACCGACGTCAGCAGCGCCTCGAACACGCGCGGCGGCGCGAAGTAGTAGGTGGGGCCGACCTCCTTGAGGTCGATCGAGGCGGTGGCCGCGCTTTCCGGGCAGCTGACCACGTAGCCGCAGGCCAGCCACTGGGCGTAGCTGAAGATGTTCTGGCCGATCCAGGCCGGCGGCAGGTAGGCCAGCACCTCCTCGCGC
The DNA here is from genome assembly GCF_057219775.1 of Aquabacterium sp. T101. NCBI lineage: Bacteria > Pseudomonadati > Pseudomonadota > Betaproteobacteria > Burkholderiales > Sphaerotilaceae > Aquabacterium > Aquabacterium sp. T101. The sequence continues at coordinate 181,006 of NZ_JBXVVZ010000002.1, read as the reverse complement.
TCGGTCAGGCGGTCGAAGCGCGCGCCGGCCGCGGCGCGGTCGAGCAGCGTGAAGTGCGTGTGCACCACGCCCTTCGGGTTGCCCGTGGTGCCCGAGGTGAAGAACATCGCGGCCACGTCGTCGGGCCGGCAGCGCGCCACCTCGTCCTCGAACAGCGCGGCGTTGGCGGCGTCGTGCGAGGCGCCGGCGGCCACCAGGGCGTCCAGCGAGTCCAGCCCCGGCTCGTTGTAGTTGCGCAGGCCGCGCGGGTCGTCGTACCAGATGCGTGCCAGCGCCGGGTGCTGCTGGCGCAGCTCGAGCATCTTGTCGACCTGCTCCTGGTCCTCGACGACCGCGAACGCCACCTCGGCGTTCTGGATCGGGAAGGCGTACTCGGCGGCCACGGCGTCCTGGTACAGCGGCACCGGGATCGCGCCGAGCGACTGCGCCGCCAGCATCGTGGCGTACAGGCGCGGGCGGTTTTCGCCCACCACCACGATGTGGTCGCCGCGCTTCAGGCCGGCGTGCGCCAGGCCGCAGGCCAGGCGCCGCACCAGCAGCGCCAGCGCCGACCAGGTGGTGGTCTGCCAGATGCCGTATTCCTTCTCGCGCAGCGCCGGCGCGTCGGGTCGCGCTTTCGCGTGCTCGAGCAACAGGCGGGGGAAGGTGGTCTGCAACGCGGGTCTCCGGGTCACGGTCGGTGCCGTGTTTGAGAGCGCGATGCTAGGGAGAAGTTTGACGCCCGGTTGTCGTTCTGACGACAATCCTAGGGTCGGCCCGCCGGGGACTTTCCCGGGGCCGTCGTGTCAGCAAGGCGTCAACCGCACAGCGCATGAGCCCGCCCGCGTCCGCACCCCCGAGCCCGTCGCTGCGTCATCGCGTGCGCTCGGCCACGCCGTCGGAACTCGAGCGCGTGCCGTGGTGGGCGCTGCTGGACGCGCCGCAGCGCGACCGCGTGGCCACCGACATGCAGGTGGCCGACGCGGACCCTGGCGAGTTCCTGTGCCGCATCGGGCGCCAGGCCACGCTGTGGCTCGGCGTGGTGGACGGCCTGCTCAAGATGAGCAACGACAGCGCGCAGGGCATGACGGTCACCTTCGCCGGCCTGCCGTCGGGCGCCTGGTTCGGCGAGGGCACGCTGCTCAAGCACGAGGTGTACCGCTACAACATCGAGGTGCTGCGTCCGAGCGTGGTGGCCGGCCTGCCGATCGCCACCTTCGACTGGCTGCTCGAGCGCAGCATCCCGTTCAACCGCCACCTGATGAACCAGCTCAACGAGCGCCTGGGCCAGTTCATCGCGGCGCGCGAGATCGACCGCCTGGCCGACCCGGACACCAAGGTCGCGCGCAGCCTGGGCGCGCTGTTCCACCCGGTGCTCTACCCCGGCGTGGGCGAGGTGCTGCGCATCACGCAGCAGGAGCTGGGCTACTTGGTGGGCCTGTCGCGCCAGCGCGTCAACGAGGCGCTGACGCGGCTGCAGCAGCGCGGCTGGATCCGGGTCGAGTACGGCGGCGTGCGCGTGCTCGACCTCGCGGCGCTGCAGCGGGCGCGGCCCGAGTGACGGCGCGGCGCGTGGCCGCGCGCCGGCTCAGGGGCAGGTGCGGGCCGGCGGGTCGATGCCGCTCACCGCGCCCAGCGCGTCCACCTGGCGCAGCGTGGTGCCGCACAGGTTGACCGACCGGGCGGCGAGCCGGCTCGTGATGTCCACCGGCACCACGTCGCGCGGGCTGCCGAACGTGGCGAGCACGAGCGCGGCCGTGCCCGCGGCCAGCGGCGAGGCCATCGACGTGCCGCTCCAGGTGGCATAGCCGCCGCCGGGGAAGGTGCTGATCACCGTGTCGCCCGGCGCCGCGATCTCGACCCAGCTTCCGCGGTTGGCGAACGAGGCCAGCGTGCCCGCAGCGTTGCTGGCGGTCACCGCCAGCGACCCGGGCACCTGCTCGGCGGCCGGGAACTGGACCTCGGTGTCGTTGCCCGCGTTGCCGGCCGCGGCCATCACCACGGCGCCATGCCGGGCGGCGCAGCGCGCCTTGTCGTCGTCGAAGCCGGCATCGGCGAAGTCGTCGTCGTCGTCGTCGAAGTCGCAGTCGGCCAGCGTGACCGCGGTGCGCAGCAGCCGCGTGGGCTGCGTGGTGCCCAGGCTCAGGTTGATGACATGGGCCCCATCGTCGGAGGCCGGGTTGCCGTCCGGGTCCACCGCCCACAGCAGCGCCTCGGACAGCACCCAGGCATTGCCGCGACCCTGCGCGTCGAGCACGCGCACAGGCATCAGCGTGGCGCCGGGGGCGGCCAGGGCCACCAGCCCGGCCACATGCGTGCCGTGGCCCCAGCCGGCGTCGCCGAGGCCGCCACCTTCCGCCGGCTGCGCGTCGTCGTCGACGAAGTCGCGTCCCAGCACGGCGCCGGTGCCATTGCGCGCCAGGCGCGGGGCCAGCGCCGGGTGCGCGAGGTCGATGCCGGTGTCGAGCACCGCGACGCGGATGCCGCTGCCGGTGCTGATCGCGTGCGCGTCGGCCAGGCGCAGCGCCGCCGGGGCCCACTGCGTGCCGTAGCTGCCGGCGTCGCCGCCGGCGGCCCACACGGTGCGGCGCCGGCCTTCGGGGGTCTCGCTCTCGACGTTGCGCTCGGCAAACAGCACCCGGGCGTCGCCCTGCAGGGCCGCGATCAGCGCGGTCAGATCGGTGCCGCCGGCAGCGCGCAGGCGCCAGATCGGCCGGCGGCCGAACTGGTCGGCCACGCTCAGGCCGAACGCCGCCGCCACCGCCGTGACATCGGCGCCCGTGCGCAGCTGCACGATCACGTCGGCGGCCACCGCGCCGGGATTGCCTGGCGGGTTGCCGCCGCCGCCCGCTGCGTCGTCGCCACCGCCGCCGCCGCAGGCGGCCAGCAGGCCGGCCAGCAGGGCTGCTCCCAGGAAGCGATGGGCGAAGGGATTCATTGGAAGGGTCCTCGTGGCGGGGCGCGATGCGCCGGAATTGAACAGAGCAGGGACGCGCGAGCCTGATACATCGTGCGCGGCTCAGGCGTCGCAGCGTGTGCGCTGGTGCAGGGCGAACGCCGCCCAGTGGCCCGGATGCGGATGCCGCGCCGCCAGCTCGATCTGGCTGGCGCGCAGGGCCGCCGCGGCGCGTTGCCCGGCCAGCAGCCGGGCGTAGAAGCCGCGCATCATCGTGGCGGTGCTGTCGTCGTCCACGGTCCACTGCGACGCCAGCACCTGCGGCGCTCCGGCGACGAGGAAGCCGCGCAGCAGCCCGAGCAGTTCGTCGCCCGGTGCGACGCGGCTCAGGCCCGTTTCGCAGGCCGACAGCGTGACCAGCTGCGCCTGCAGCGGCAGCCCGGCGGCGTCGCGCACCGTCAGCGCACCGTCGGCCAGGTGCAGCGCCGAGAACTCGGGGCTGTCGGCGCGGAACTGGGCGTGGCAGGCGAGGTGCAGCACGTCGGCGCCGGCCAGGGCGTCGCGCAGGGCGCCCAGCGTCGCGTCGCCGTCCAGCCGCAGCACCGCCGACCCGCCGGGCCGGTCCTCGAACGCGGCGGCCACCGCGCGCAGCTCGGCGCCCACCTGCGGCAGCGTGGGGCCGCCCACCCCGACCGCGGCCACGCGGCGCAGTGCGGGCGCGCCGGGCCGGCGGCGCCGGTCGTGCGCGGCCGACCACAGCGCCGCACTCGGCGCCAGCGCGAGCTCGTGCCGCTCGAGCAGGCTGCGTTCGCCGTCGTGCAGCGCGCAGAACGGCACGTAGTGCAGGTCGCGGTGCGGCACCACGAACACGCGCGACGCACCGTCGATCCACGGCCCCAGCGGCTGCCACAGGTGCGCGTGCAGCGCCTGCAGGTGATGGCGGGTGCGTTGCAGCATCTGGTCGGCATGCCGCGCCAGCGCCGCGCCGCCGTGGCGCAGCGCGTCGATCTGCAGCCGCAGGGCGGCGATGCGCTCGCCCAGGCCGCGCGCGTCGAGCACGGCATGGTGGACGGCGTCGGCGCGCACCACCACGGCGGCAAGCCGGTCGTCCAGCAGGGCGTACTGCACCCAGGCCGAGTCCTCGGGCAGCGCGGCCTGCAGCCGAGCGAGGTCGAACGAGTCCGCAGCGGCGGTCGTGCGCGAGCCCTGGGCCGCCTGGTGGCGGCGCTGCTGTTCCAGCCACTGCTGCTCGAGGTCGCGCATGCGCGCCTGCAGCGCCTGGGCCCGCTCGGGCTCGTCCTGTGCCAGCGCGTCCTGCCACTGGCCCTGCAGCCAGTGCAGCTGTTCGCGCCGGGCCGGGTCCACCCCGGCGGGCGCGTCGCGGCCGCGGATCGCGGTGGCCAGCGCCTGGGCGCGGGCACGCTCCATCGCCGCGAGCAGGCGTGCCGAAGCACCGTCGGACGTGTCCTGGGCCGCCAGCTCGACCAGGGCGTCGAGCGCGGGTTGCTTGTCGGCGAGGTAGGCCACGCGGAACTCGTCGCCGGGCAGCCGTGCCTGCTGCTGTTCCATCAGCAGCGCGGCCAGCTCGAAATGCTCGCGCGCCTCGGCGCTGCGGCCGCGCCGCTGCAGCAGCCGGCCCAGCGCCGTGCGGCAGGCCACGGTCGGCTCGGGCAGCAGCGCCGAGGTCTGCAGCGTGCGTTGCAGGCTGTCCAGCGCCGCATCGTCCCGGCCCTGTGCCACCAGGGCGCGCGCGCCGACCAGCTCGGCTTCGGCCCGCCAGCCGTCGATGCCGGCGTCGGCGAACGCGGCGGCGGCGTCGCGCGCGAGCGCGGCTGCGCTCTCGATGTCGCCCAGCTCGAGCTGCAGCGTGGCCAGGCGAAGGTCGGCCAGCGTCGGCCCGACCGCACTGCCATGGGCCACGAGCAGCGCGCGCGCCCGGCCCAGGCCCTGCGCCGCCAGCGCGGCCTGGCCGCTGCGCGCCAGCGCCTGGGCGCGCTGAAGCTCGGCCCAGGCGCGCTCGACCGGCGCGTCCAGGGCCTCGCAGGCCGCGATCGTCTGGTCGTACAGCGCGATCGCCTCGGGCAGCAGGTTCAGCGCGAGGTAGGCGTCGGCGAGGTCGCGACGCGTCTCGGCCACGTCGTGCGGCATGCCATGCTGCTCGGCCTCGCGCAGCGCGGCGTCCAGGCACACCAGCGCGGCGTCGTAGTGCCCGCGGTGCAATTCCAGCCGGCCGCGGTTGGTGTCGATCACGCCCTGCAGGTCGTGCAGCTGGCGCGAGCGCACGCGCATCGCCGCCCGGTCGTACAGGCGCAGGGCCTCGTCGAACTCGTAGAGCCAGGTCAGCGCGCCGGCCAGGCCGATGTCGGCCATGATCGAGTGGCGCACGTCGCCGGCGCGCGCGAACCGCACCGCCGCTTGCCGGTAGAAGGTGGCCGCGGCCTCGTGGCGGTCCTGGCGCAGCAGCATCGAGCCGAGGTTGAGCTCGGTCTTGCCGGCCCCCAGTTCGTCGCCGCAGTCGATCAGCCGCGCCCGCACCTGCTCCGCGCTGGCCACGGCCTCGTCGTGGCGGCCGAGCATCGACAGCGCGATCAGCCGCGGGATCTGCGACTGCGCCGCGCGCAGTTCCTGGCCCAGCGACGCGAGCGTGCGGCCGGCGTCGTCGAAGCACTCGAGCGCCTTGTCCATCTCGCCGCGGGTGAGCTGCTCCATGCCGGCGCCCCAGGCGGCGGCGGCCGTCACCTCCGGGTTGGCGGCGGCGCGCGCCAGTGCGGCGAGCGCCGCGGCGCAGCGCCGCGCGCGGTCGGGGTCGGCCGTCCAGGACGCCAGGACTTCGTCCTTGAGGGCCCAGGCCAGCTCGGCCTGCTCGTGCGCCGGCCGGCCGTCGGGCGCAGCCTGCGGTGGCGCCGTGCCGTCGGCCAGCTCGCGCACCCGCTCGCGCAGCGCCTCCTGCATGGGCGTCACTGGCCTTGCGGCACCGACAACTCGGGCAGCACCACTTCCACGGTGCCCAGGCGGATGTTCATCGTGTAGCGGCCGCGCGGGACGGCCGCCAGCCGGAACTCGCCCATCTCGCTGAGCGCGCAGTGCGACACGACGCTGCCGCCGGCGTCGGCCAGGCTCACCTGGCCCTGGCTCTGCGGGCCGAGTACCTGCCCCGACAGCAGCCACCAGTCGCCCGCGCCGGGCACGGCCGCGGTGATGCGCAGGTCCACGTCGTGGCCGTGGGCCGTGAACAGCAGTTGCCGCGAGGTGGGGGCGCCGGCCCGCATGCCGAAGGCCAGCGCCGGGGCGCCGGCACTGTCGAAGGCCAGCGCCGCCACCACCCGCTGCAGCAGCCCGGGCGCTGCGGGCGCCTGCGCGCCTCGCGCCGCCTGCAGGGCCTGGACCGCGGCCACCGTGCGCGTGATCAGCGCCTCGGGCGCGTCCTCGAGGACGCGGCTCGCGCGCAGGGCCTGTTCGAGCGCGTCGTCCTGGGGGGAGGGGGTGGTGTTCATGGCGGCAAGAAGTGTGTGGTTCGGTGAGGTGCTGGACAACAGACAGCGCGGGCGGTCCCGAAATACATCGGCGTCAGGGCGACCCCAGCAAAGTGCGCAATTTGGCCAGGCAGCGGGCGCGGGTCGGGCCGATGCTGCCCTCGGCGATGCCCAGCCGCGCCGCGATCTCCGAGTACGGCAGGGGTTCGTCCTGCAGGAACAGCAGCTCGACGAACTGGCGCGAGCGCGCGTCGAGCCGGTCCACCGCGAGGCGCAGCCGGTGGTGCTGCTGCAGGTCGTCGATCAGTTCGTCGGGGCGCTGGCCCGGGTCCGGCAGCTCGGCCATCGGGTCCGGGTCGGCCTCGTCGTCGCCGCCGGGTGCCGGCGACACGAAGCGGCGCGACGCCTCGACCAGGCGCAGGCTCTCGCGCTTGGCGGTGGTGACCAGCCAGGCCTGCAGCCGCGTCGGATCGGTGATGCGGTCGGCATGCTCGACCAGCCGCGTGAAGGTGGTCTGGAACACGTCCGCAGCCTGGGCCTCGCCAAGGCCGGCCCGGCGCGGCACGGTGTAGACGAGACGCTGGAAGCGCCGCACCAGCACCGACCATGCGGTGGCCTCGCCACCACGACAGCGCTGCCACAGATCGCCGTCGGAGAGTTCGTCGTACTGCAATCGGCACTTCCTTCCTGCGGGCCATGATGCCATCGCGGCCCCGGCCCCACGGGCTGGCGGGTCGGTCGATCGCACCCGCAGGCAGGGGGGCGATGCCCCCCGCCCGTCCGCTCACAGGTTGCGGCACTGCTCCTGCCGGACCGACGCCACGTTGCCGCTGCCGGTGGGAGCGGGCAGGTTGCCGGTGCACTGCAGCGCGCCTTCCATGCGGTTGGACAGCAGCGCCACGCCGCCGCGGTTGCCCGTGGCCTGGAGGTTGCCGCCGAGCCGGTTGCCCGAGGCGCTGACCGGCCCGGACATCGACTCGATCTGCAGGTCGCCGGCGATGGTGGCGCCGGTGAGGCTGGCCGACTGGCCGTCCTTGATCTGCACCGAGCCGCCGATGCGCGAGGCACCGCCCAGGCTGGTCATCGCGGCGCCCTCGGACTGCAGGTTGCCGTTGACGCGCACGCCGGTGGCGCTGACGCTGGCGCCCTGGCCCACCAGCAGCGAGCCGATCATCGACGTGCCTTCGAGCACGCAGGCGGCACCGGCGGGCACGATCACCGTGTCCAGCGCGACGGCGCCGATGCGCAGGCCGTTGCAGGTGACGTTGCCCGACAGCGGGCCGGGGGCCGGCACGGTGCCGCCGCCCGAACCGCCACCCGAGCCGCCGCCCGTGCCCGGGACCGCCGGGCCGGCGCCCGTGGCGCACTGGCCGTCGAAGGCCGCGGCGCGGTTGCCGGTGGCCACCGGCGCGGGCAGGTTCTCGCTGCACTGCAGGTTGCCGTCCATCGTGTTGGACTCGATCAGCACGCCGCCGCGGTTGCCCACGGCCTGCAGGCTGCCGCCGACACGGTTGGTCAGCAGGGTCACCGCGCCGCGCAGGGCGTCGACCTGCAGGTCCCCCGTGATGCGGGCGCCCTCGACGCGCACGCTGTCGCCGCGCATCACCTGGACCGAGCCGCCGATGCTCGACGGGCCCGTCAGCGCCACGTGGGCGGCGCCCTCGGCCTGGAGGCTGCCGTTGGCGGCGATGTCCACGGCGTCGAGCGACGCCCCGGCACCGACCGTCACGTTGCCGACCAGGCGCGTGCCTTCCATCCGGCAGGCCGCGTTGGCGGGCACGAACACCGAGTCGAGCGCGATCGCGCCCAGGGTCTGGTTCACGCAGGTCACGTTGCCCGCCAGGCCGGCCGGTGCCGGCGGCAGCGCCGGCTGTGCGGCCAGCGCGTTCAGGCGCTGGTCCACCGCGGCGGCGGCATCGTTGGCGGCGGCCGTGGCGCCGTCGCTGTCGCCGCCGCCTCCGCCACAGGCCGCGAGGGCCAGGCACAGGGCCGCGGGAAGGGCACGCGCCGCGAACGGCGGGATCGAACGGGAACGGTGGATCGACGACATGAGGGTCTCCGTGGAAGGAAGCCGCGGACGCGGCGGAACAGCCTGCCGCCCGCGACGGGGTCGTCCGGCGGCGTGCTCCACAGAGCCGTCAGGGGCGCGGGAAATACATCGATGCGGCGCGGGCGTCCGCGCCCGCCGGCCGCAGCGCCGCTCAGGCGTTGGCGATGCCCGCGCTGACGTGGCCCGAAGGCACGTGCGGCGCCGCGTTGTCCACGTGCCCGGTCTGGTCGTCGAAGAAGAAGTCGGGCTGGAACTCGCGCAGGAAGCGGCCCTTGGGCAGGCCGCCGAGGAACATCGCCTCGTCGACGTCGACCTGCCACGCCATCAGCGTGCGGATGGCGCGCTCATGGGCCGGCGCGCTGCGCGCGGTGACGAGGGCGGTGCGCACGCGCATGTCGCCCGACGGTTCGCGCTGCAGCCGGTGCAGCGCTTCGAGGAAGGGCTTGAACGGGCCGGGCGCCATCGGCAGCGCGGCGCGGTCGCGCTCGTGGGCCTGGAACGCGGCCAGCCCCTCGTGCTGGTACACGCGCTCGGACTCGTCGGAGAACAGCACCGCGTCGCCGTCGAAGGCGATGCGCACCTCGTTCGGGTGGGCGTCCGACGCGCGGGCCGACTCGGCCGCCACCCGGGCCGCAGGCACGCCGGCGGCCAGCGCCTGGCGCACGTCGGCCTCGTTGGCGGTGAGGAACAGTTCGGCGGCCAGCGGCTTGAGGTAGCGCCAGGGACTCTCGCCGCGGGTGAACACGCCGCGCTCGACCGGCAGCCCGTAGTGCTGGCAGGAGCGGAACACGCGCATGCCCGACACCGGGTCGTTGCGCGACAGGATCACCACCTCGACGCGCCGCTGTGCCGGCGTGTTGAACGCGAGCAGCTTGTTCACCAGCGAGAACGCCGCACCGGGGCGTGCCGGCTGCTCCAGGCGCTGCAGCTGCAGCTGCATGTAGGCGCGGTCGTCGTGCGCCTCGAACACGCGGTTCTCCTCCTCGAAGTCGAACAGCGCGCGCGACGAGATGGCCACCACCAGGCAGCCGTCGAGCGATGCAGGCATGCGGGGGATGATAGCCACGCGTTGTGCGGCGTTGTGGCGTGCGAGCGCTCGTGGGTGGCCGAGGGCGGCGGGAGCCCTGCACCTCCATGTCCCCCGGCCCGGACGGCGTCCGGGCCTCCTCCTTGACTTGCGGTCGAAACCGCCCCTGCCCAACCGAGCTCGCGCCAGCGCGCGCCCGCAACACCGCTGACCCCTGCAAAGGTCCTGCGACTAGCGCGAAGCCGGGCAACCCAGCCCGCTAGTGACGCGGCTTGCGCGTGTCGGCGAGCCAGCTGTCGATCGCGCGCTCGAGCAGGTTGCGCTCTTCCAGCGGTGCGAACAGGCCGTCGCGCGCCAGTCGCTCCACCGCGCGCGCGGTCAGCGAGTGGGTGACGCCAGGCGTGCTGCTCAGCAGCCAGTGGGCACGCGTCTCGCTGATCCAGATCAGGCGTGCGGCGCGCCAGCCGCCCTGCACGAAGAGGTGGCACCACAGGCCGGGTTGCGCGCCGTCGAGCCAGCGCAGCGACCGCGTGGCCGGGGCCGTGTCCACCATCTCCGCCGGCAGCGTGTCGAGCTGGCCTTCGTCGATGACCGAGGGCGGTGCCAGGCGCGGGTCGAGCCCGCCCGGCCCGGACGAATCGTCCTCCTCGCGCAGGCGCCGCACAATGTCCTCGGCGCTGCTGCCGCTGCTGGCGCGCCCGCCCTTGAGCATCTCGGTGTGGCGCGCCAGCAGTTCGTCGGCCACGGCCTCGCGCTGGGACACCGGCAGGCCGGTGAGCTGCAGGCCCTCCTGCAGCGCGGCAGCCAGCGCCGGCAGCTGGCGCAGCGCCTGGGCGCGCAGCGCCGGCGTGGGCATCGGCTGCAGGCTGTCGACGAGCTGCTGCGGCAGCGCCGACAGCCGCTGCGCGAGCGGCGAGCCGGTGCCGTCGCGCACCGCGACGCGGCCGATGGCGTCGCACCAGGGGCCCGTGAACAGGTCGCGTAGCACGGGAGACAGTCGCTCCTGCGCCACCGGCGCGGCCATCGCCGCCGCGATGGCCTGGCGGGCGGCCGCCGCCGCCTCGGCTTCGCGCCCGGCGCGGCGCAGCCGCTCGATCGCGGCGCCGAGCGACTTCTGTTCCGCGCGCAGATGGGTCAGGCACAGCGCGTCCAGCGCCGCCACAGCCTCGGCGAGCTGCGCCGGGTCCGGCTGGCGCAGGGTCACCAGGTCGCCGACCCAGGGATCGAGCAGTGCCAGGTAGGCCACCAGGCGCGGGTCGCCGTCGTCGGCATAGCCCAGGGCGTGGCTGGCCATGCGGTTGAGCAGGCGCCACAGCGGGTGGGCATGGTCGTCGAACAGCTGCGCCTGCGCCAGCGCCACGCGCAGCACCATCGGCTGCAGCCGCCCCACGCGCGCCAGCACCGGCGCGGCCAGGCAGGGGTCGGCCAGCATGCGGTCGAACAGGGCGCCCAGCAGCACCTGGGTGGCCTGGTCGCTGGCAGCGCGCGAGGCCGCGGCGCCCCCGAAGGCCGCGGCGGGCTGCCCCGAGCCACCGGGGCCCGGCAGGCCCGAGGCCGACGCAGCCGCGCGAAGTTCGTCCAGCGCGCCGGGGCGGGTGACATCGAAGCCCGACGACGGCGGCGCCGGCAGCCGGCCGCTGGACACCGAGGTGACCTTCCAGGCGGCGGGCTGCACGCCCCACTGCGTCAGCCAGCCGATCGCGTCACGGCAGGCCTGCTGCATGGCCGGCGTGAGCGGGTCGCTGGCCGCGCGCATGAGCACGCGCCGGGCCGCACCGTCCAGGCCGAGCGACTGGGCGGCGGCCCACAGCGAGCGGGCCACGACCTCGGGGCGCAGCGGGTTGCTGCGCGCACCCACCGCGCTCTGGCCGCGCAGCGTGGCCGTGAGGGCCTGCAGTTCGCGCAGTTCCCACTCGGCCCCGCCCTCGACGAGCTGGATGGTGCGCACCACCTCCACCTCCTCGGCGGCGGCTTCCTCGTCCACCAGCGTCCACTCGGCCACGTCGGGCCCGTCGGCGGCGGCCTGGCGCGCCGGCACGACGTCGTCGCGCAGCTGGCGCCCGAGCTCGCGCTCGAAGGCGTCGGCCAGGGCCGATCCCCGCAGCTGCAGGAACTCGACCGCGGCGGCGACGACCGGGCGCGGCGCGCCCTGCACGCTGGCGTGGTTGGGGGTCAGCAGCCGGGAATGTGCCGCGCGCAGCACGGGCTCGAGCCAGCCGCGGGCGTGGGCGATGCACAGGCCGATGTGCTTGTCGAGCAGGTGGGGTGCGTTCACGGCGGGGGCCGTCAGGCCGGAGCGGGCAGCGGCCCGACTGTAAGCAATCCGGGGCCCGGCCCTACTGGACGAAGCCGATCGGAGCGCGCTTGCCGCTGCCGGGCACCGGCAGGTCGCGCGGCTCGATCGCGTCGCGGCCGTCGAGGCGGGCATTGCCGAAGGCGGCGGTCCAGGCCCGGCGCATCTCGCGCGGCGCCAGGTCGGCCAGCCGGTCGAGCACGGCGTCGGCCGGGTCCTGCGGAAAGCGCGCGCCCCAGCCGTGGCCGTCGCGCAGCTGGCGATACAGCCGCAGCGCGATCGCGCGCGCCTGGTCGCGGTCCGGCGCGGCCACCTCGTACACGTTGACCCGGTTGAGGATCGGCTCGGGGATGGTGCGCTCGTCGTTGGCGGTGGCGATCCAGATCACCTGGCTGGCGTCGATCGGCACCTCGGCAAACTCGTCGGTGAAGTCGGCGGCGGTGTCGTGCTCGAGCAGGCTGTACAGCGCGCCCAGCGGGTCGTAGGCATGCTCGGCGCGGGCCTTGTCGATCTCGTCGACGACGATCACCGGGTTGGCGTAGCTGCCGTCGACCAGGGTCTCGAACACCTTGCCGGGGCGGGCGCCCTTCCACTGGCTGGAGGCGCCGGACAGCACCCAGCCGGCGGTCAGGCTGCTCATCGCGACGAAGCCCATGCCGGTGCCCAGCAGGGCGGCCACCTCGCGCGCGAAATGCGTCTTGCCCACGCCGGGCGGGCCCAGCAGCAGCATCGGCGTGATCTCCAGCGCGTCGCCGCTGTCGTGCACCAGGGCGAGCTGGCGCTTCAGGTCGTCGAGCACGGCGTGGAAGTTGGGCAGGTCCTCGTACAGCCGGTCCATCGCCGGCAGGCCGCTGGGCTTGACCTGGAACCGCTCCGGCCCGCGCTCGAGCATGCGCTCGTAAGTGGTGCGCAGCGGCTCGTGCTCCTGCGCCGGCAGCTTGGACAGGCGCTTCTCGACGTCGGCGCAGCGGTAGACGCTGCGCATGTGGGCGATGCCCAGGGCAGGGGACGACGGGCTGGCAACGGCCATGCGGACCTCCGGTGACGACCTGTGCGAATCATTGAAGCACTTGCCGTGCCCGCGCAAGCCCGGAATTGCCGGTCCCCCGGCCCCCAGATCCCGGCGATGCGTGCCGCCTGCACGTACCGCTCGTCGCCGCCGACGGCACTTCATCGCGCTGTCCCGGCCGTTGGTCGCATCCGGCTCGCGCCGGGGCGGCGAAGGGCCGAAAGTCCAGCCATCGACAACGTCAACCCGCCCCACGAAGGACACACCATGAACACCACGTACAGCACCCCGGTCACCACCCGCCTGCACGCCGTCTTTGCCGCGGCCGTCGTCACCCTGGCCATGCTGTCGGGCATCGACCACCTCGCCGGCACCGAAGGCTCGGCCGCCCTGGTGGCCCAGCAGACCGCCGCCCGCGCCGCCTGAAGGCGCGGTTGCGTTTGGACGCATCCGGACATCGTCGCGTCACGTAAGGCCGACAGACTCGATAGCCGACTTCCAGCCGACCGTCATGACCACCGACCCCAGCATCGTCCTGTACCGCAGCGAGGCCTTCGCCGAGGACCTGGCCGGCTTCGTGGCGCCGCCCGCCGAGCCACCCGCGCCGCGCCCGCTGCGCCGCCTGCGCCGGCTCCAGGGCTGGCTGCCGCTCGGAGTGGCCCTGCTGGGGGTGGCCTTCGCCGTGATTCCGCCGCTGGGCTGACCCGGCCCGCGGGCCGCCGGCGCGTCGCGCCGACCGCTTCAGCGCACCCAGCTCTGCAGCTGGATGATCGGCAGCAGCACCGCCAGCACGATCATCATCACCACGCCGCCCATGCCCACGATGAGCAGGGGCTCCAGGATCGTCGCCAGCGCCATCGCGCGACGCTGGACCTCGCTGCCGAGCTGGTCGGCCGCTCGCTGCAGCATCTTGGGCAGCGTGCCGGTCTGCTCGCCCAGCCGCGCGAACATCGCCAGCAGGCCCGGAAAGCGCTTCTTGGACGACATCGCGTTGGCCAGCGGCGCGCCCTCGCGCACCTGCACCAGCGCGGCCATCGCGTCGGCGCGCATCGCGCGGTTGGACAGGGTCTCGGCGGCCGCCTGCAGCGCCTTGAGGATTGGCACGCCGGCGCTGGCCAGCATCGCCAGCGTGCCGGCGAAGCGCGCCGCGTTGTAGCCGCGCGCCAGGCGCCCGACCAGCGGCAGGGTCAGCCAGAAGGCGTCGAAGCGCTCGCGGAACTCCTCGTTGCGCAGCGACAGCGCCAGCAGGCCGCCGGCCCCGGCCAGCGCCAGCAGCACCAGCCAGCCCCAGCTGCGCACGAAGCTGCTGACGCCCAGCATCAGCACCGTCAGCAGCGGCAGCGCGCGCTTGCTGCCCTCGAACACGCTGGCCACCTGCGGCACCACGTAGGTGACGAGGAAGACCACGATCACCACCGCGATCAGCGACACGATGGCGGGGTAGAGCGTGGCGCCGATCAGCTTGGACTTGAGCGCCTGCTGCGCTTCGAGGTCGTCGGCCAGGCGCTCGAGCACCGGGCCGAGCGCGCCGCTCTGCTCGCCCGCGGCGACCACGGCGCGGTAGACGTCGTCGAACTCGCGCGACACCGTGCCCATCGCGCGCGCGAAGGTGTTGCCGGCGTTGACCTCGCTGCGCAGGTGGGCGATCAGCTCGCGCTGCCGCGCGTCCTCGCAGTCTTCCATCAGCGCGGTCAGCGCGCGCTCCAGCGGCAGGCCCGAGCCGACGAGGCCGGCCATCTGCCGCGTCCACACCGCCAGCGTGGTGCTGGTGAACACCCGGCGCGAGAAGCGCGAGGCCTGCGCGTCGTTGGCGGCCTGCGACACCGGTGCCACCTCCAGCGGCACCAGCGACTGCGCGCGCAGCTGGGCGCGCGCCGACTTGACGTTGTCGGCCTCCATCAGGCCGCTCTTGGAGCGGCCGTCGGCGTCGAGTGCCTCGAACTTGTAGGCGGGCATGGGTCAGCCCCGTGCGGCGGGCAGGCGGGGCGTCATTCGCGCGTCACCCGCATCACTTCCTCGGGCGAGGTGACGCCCTCGGCCACCAGACGCTCGCCGTCCTCGCGCATCGGCTTCAGGCCGGCGGCCTCGGCCGCGACGAAGAGCTGGCTCTCGGCGGCGCGGCTGTGGATCAGCGCGCGCACCTTGTCGTCGGCGGTCATCAGCTCGTAGACGCCGGTGCGGCCCTTGTAGCCGGTGCGGCCGCACTCGTCGCAGCCCACCGGATGCCAGCGGCCGCGCTCGTCCTGGCGCTTGCAGTGCGGGCACAGCTTGCGCACCAGGCGCTGCGCCAGCACGCCCAGCAGCGACGACGACAGCAGGTAGGGCTCCACGCCCATGTCGATCAGGCGCGTCACCGACGAGGGCGCGTCGTTGGTGTGCACGGTGGCCAGCACCAGGTGGCCGGTGAGCGAGGCCTGGATCGCGATCTGCGCGGTGTCGAAGTCGCGGATCTCGCCGATCATGATCACGTCCGGGTCCTGGCGCAGGATCGAGCGCAGCGCCTTGGCGAAGGTGAGGTCGATGCGGGTGTTGATCTGCGTCTGGCCGATGCCCGGCAGCTCGTATTCGATCGGGTCCTCGACCGTCAGCACATTGGTGGTGGCGGTGTCCAGGGTCTGTAGCGCGGCGTACAGCGAGGTGGTCTTGCCGCTGCCGGTGGGGCCGGTGACCAGCACGATGCCGTGCGGCTGCTGCACCAGCTGCTTGAACCTGGTGAGCACCTCGCCGCTCATGCCGAGCGACTCGAGCGAGAACTTGGCCTCGCCCTTGTCCAGCAGGCGCAGCACGGCGCGCTCGCCATGGGCGTTGGGCAGGGTGGACACGCGCACGTCGATGGCGCGCCCGCCGATGCGCAGGCTGATGCGGCCGTCCTGCGGCAGCCGCTTCTCGGCGATGTCCAGCTCGGCCATGATCTTCAGGCGCGAGATCAGCGCGGCGTGCAGTGCGCGGTTGGGCTGCACCACCTCGCGCAGCGTGCCGTCGACGCGGAACCGCACCGACGAGTTGCGCTCGTAGGGCTCGATGTGGATGTCGCTCGCGCCGTCCTTGGCCGCCTGCGTCAGCAGGGCATTGAGCATGCGGATGATCGGCGCGTCGTTGGCGGCCTCGAGCAGGTCCTCCACGGCGGGCAGGTCCTGCATCATGCGCGACAGGTCGACCGCACTCTCCACCTCGCCGACCACCGCCGCCGCGCTGCCCTCGCCGCCGGCATAGGCCGCGGCGATGCGCTGCGCCAGCGTGCCCAGCGGCTCACGCTCGAAGCGCTTGACGTCGTAGACGCGCAGCACCTCGGACAGCGCGGTGGCCGAGGCATGCTCCCCGGCCCACAGCGTGAGCTGCTGGCCGTCGTCCTCCAGCAGCAGGGTGTGCGCCTTGGCGAAGGCGTACGGCAGCGGGTGGCGGGCGCCCATCGGCTGCGACCTCAGGGGGCCTTGGGCGCGCCGCCCAGCGGCACCGTCCCGGCGGGCTGGCTGGCCGCGCGCTGCGGCGGCAGCACCGGCGATTCGTTGATCGGCAGCAGCAGGTGCGAGCCCGGCTGCGCGTCCTTCTGCTGGGCGCGGATGATGTCGTAGCGGTCCAGCGACAGCTTGTTCGCGTCCTCCGGGGTGCGCATCACGATCGGGCGCAGGAACACCAGCAGGTTGGTGCGCTCCTTCTTGCGCGTCTCGCTGCGGAACAGGTTGCCCACCCATGGCAGGTCGCCCAGCAGCGGCACCTTGCTCTTGGTGTCCTCGAACTTGTCCTCGATCAGGCCGCCGAGCACCAGGATCGAGCCGTCGTCGACGATCACGTTTGACTCGATCGAGCGCTTGCGCGTCGTCGGGCCGGTGCCAGAGGTTCCGGTGGCCTGGGTGGCGACGCTGGAGCTTTCCTGGAAGATCTGCATCCGCACCGTGCCGCCCTCGCCGATCTGCGGCTTGATGCGCAGGGTGATGCCGACGTCCTTGCGCTCGATGGTCTGGAACGGGTTGGTCGTGCCGGTGCCGGTGCTGGTGAACTGGCCGGTGATGAAGGGCACGTTGTCGCCGACGACGATCTTGGCTTCCTCGTTGTCCACCGTGATCAGGTTCGGCGTGGACATGATGTTGGTGTTGGTCTGCGTCTGCAGCATGCGCGCGATGGCGGCCACGCCATAGCTGCCGGCGATGTTGCGCAGGATGCCGATGTTCAGGCCGGCGCCGACGATGCTCGGGTCGGCGGTGCGGCCGCCGGTGACGGTGGCCGCGGTCAGGTCGAGGATGTTGCCGCCGCTGGTGTTGCTGAAGTTGGTGCCGACGGCGCCGATGTAGTTGTCGCCGCGGTTGCCCGACAGGCCCTGCCACTGGATGCCGAACTCGGCCGCGTTGTCGCCCTTGACCTCGACGATCAGGCTTTCGATGTAGACCTGCGCGCGCCGCGTGTCGAGCTGGTCGATCATCGAGCGCACCTGCCGGTAAAGCGGCTCGGCGGCGGTGATGATCAGCGAGTTGGTCGACGGGTCGGCCTGGATGAAGCCGCCGGTGGACGGGCCCTGCGAGGCCTGGATCGGCGATGCGGCCGCGGAGGTGGCACCGGCCTGGCCCTGCGCCCCCGGCGCGGTGGGCACGGTGCTGATCGTCGGCTGGGCCAGGCTGGCGCCGCTGCTGCCCGAGCCGCCGCCGCTGCCGCCGCCGAAGGCGGCGCGCAGCACCTGGGCCAACCGGGTCGCGTCGGCGTTCTTCAGGTGCACCACCCAGACGCTGCCGGCCGGGCCGCCGCCCTGGGCCGGCCGGTCGAGCTTGTCGATGATCGAGCGCACCTGCTGCTGGCGCGCCGGGTTGCCGGCGCGCACGATGAGCGAGTTGCTGCGCGAATCGGCGATCACCGACACCGCGCCGCTGCCCTGCGCCGGCACGCCCGGCACGGTGGCCGCGCTGCCTTCGGCCAGGCGCTGCACCATCGGCGCCAGGTCCGCGGCCACGCCGTGCTGCAGCGGCACGACCTCGATGTCGCTCGCCGAGGGCTGGTCCAGCGCCGCGATGATCTTGCCGATGCGCGCGAGGTTGTCGGCGTAGTCGGTGATGACCAGCGAGTTGTTGCCGGGGTTCGCGTTGATCGTGTTGTTGGGGCTGATCAGCGGGCGCAGGATCGCCACGAGGTTGTTCGGGTTCTCGTGGTTGAGCCGGAAGATCTGCGTCAGGATCTGGTCGCCGCGCCGGCTCGTGTCGCCGATGGACACGGTGCCGGCCTGCAGCTTGGCGTCGGCCTCGGGCACCACCTTGAGCAGGCCCGAGTTCTCGACCACGGTGAAGCCCAGCCCGCGCAGCGCGGCCAGGTAGTTGACGTAGGCCTCGCGTACGGTCAGCGGCGTCTCGCTGTAGACGGTGATCGTGCCCTTGACGCGCGGGTCCACCACGATCTGCCGGTCCATCATGGCGCCCATCGCGCGCGTCACGGCTTCCACGTCGGCGTTGACGAAGTTCAGCGTGACGCGTGCGCCGCCCCGCAGCGAGGCCGTCGGGGCCGTGGTGCGCGCCTTGGCCGCGGGCTGTGATGCCGGCTGCGCGGCGGGTTGCGCCGGCGCCGTGCCGGCGGTCGCGAGCCCGAGGGCCGCGGCGATCACCGGCGTCAGGAGGGAAGGCGAGGGTCGCTTCATGGGTTCATCCGATCGAGATGACGGAGCGCGCGCCCTGGCGCCGCCCGATGATGTTCAGCAGGTTGTTCAGTGCCGGCTCGCTGCCCTCGGCGGCCGAGGCCTCGCCGCGGAAGCGCAGCCCGCCGCCGGACCACTGTCCGGTGCCGGACAGCTGCAGCGCGCCGCCCACCGTGACCAGTTCGAGCCGGGCCCCGGCGCTGGCGTCTGCGTCGCCGCGCAGCGTCAGCCGGTAGCTGCCCAGCGTGTCCAGCGTGGACACGCTCGACGACGCATGGGCGATGTCCAGCGCCGCGTCGCCGGTGAAGCGCAGCCGGCCCTGCACCGACTCGATCTCCAGGCCAGGCGAGGTCAGGCGCAGCGTGCCGCCCAGCTGCAGCGTGTTCCACGGCGTGCCCAGGCCCGACAGCACGGCCGCGGGCCACTGGCCGAGGGTGGTGCCCTGGTCCGGCCGCACCCGCACGTTGAGCCGGCCCCAGCCCGGCGTGACCGCCGCGCGCACCTCGCCGCGCAGGCAGCAGGCCTGGCGCAGGCGCAGTTCCGGCGCCAGGCCGGCCAGGCCGAGCTTCCATTCGAGTCGGTCGGGCAGGGCGGTGGCGTCGCGACTGCCCGGGCCCCCGGTGAACACGAGCTGCGCGCTGCCGTTCCAGAGCGTGCCGCGGGCGTCGGCCAGCAGCACGCGCTCGCCGGTGCCCGACGCCACGGCGCTGGCGACCCAGCCTGCGGGGATGAAGGCCACCAGGGCGAGCAGGGCGCCCGCCGCCGCGCCGAAGGCGCCCCAGCGATGGGCCGAGGTGCGGGTGCGCTGCCAGGCCAGCTCGGCCAGCGTGGTCTCGGCGAAGCCGGTGCGGGCGAAGCGCGCCGGGGCCCGGTGGCGGCGGAACAGCGCCATCAGGAGCCCCCGCCGGGCAGGGCCAGCACCACGGTGCCGCTGTAGCCCTGGGTGCCGCGCGTCAGCGACGCCTCGAGCGGACGTGCGCGCGCCGAAGCGCGCACCTCGTCGAACCACTCGCGCAGCTGCGGGCCGGCGATGTTGGTGAAGGTGACCGTGGCCCGGTCGCCCCCGAGCTGGAGCCGGGCCGCGCCGCCGAGGGCGTCGCAGGCGGCCTTGACGGCGGCCTGCGCCTGCACCGCGCCCACGGCCGGCGCGCCGCGCAGCTGGCGCGCCTCGCCGGCCAGGCGCTGCATCTGCGCGAGCTGGGCGTCGAGCTGGTCGAGCCGCACCGGCGCAGCGCGCACTGTGCGCCAGGCCGGTTGCACCGCCACGAACCACACCAGGGCCACGGCCAGCAGCCGCGCCGCCCACACCAGCAGCAGGCGCTCGCGCGCGCCCAGCGCCTGCCAGCGGGCCTGCAGGGGGGCGAGGGCGGCGGTCCAGCGGGCGGTGGCGGTGTTCATCAGGAGCGGGCCGGCGCGGCAGCGCGCGCGATGGTGAGCGTGGTGCCGTCCTGCGACACGCTCCAGTCGCCGCCGATCTGGCTGCGGAATTGGGCGATCTGCGCGTCGTTCCAGCCGGTGGCGGCAAACGACAGGCGGCCGTTGTCGAAGCGCAGGTTGGACAGCGGGGCCTGGCCATCCGGCCAGGCGGCGGCGGCCAGCCCGAGCAGGGTCTCGAGGTCGGCGTCGCTGGTGCGGCCGGCGGCGGCGCGCAGCAGGTCGGTCTCGCGAAGCATCTGCGCCGGCGCGTCGAGCACGGCGCGCACCTGGGGGTGGGTGCTGCGCAGCAGCGCGGTCATTGCATCTCGCCGGGCGGTGACCTGGCGGTCGAGGTGCCAGGCCCACAGGTTCAGGCCGGCCACTTGCACCGCAACCAGCGCCGCCAGGCCCCAGCGCACCGGGCGCCAGCTGGCGCTCTTCCAGCGCCGCATCGCGTCGCGCAGCGCCACGGTGCCGCGGTGCTTGGGCGCGATGTCGAACTGCAGCAGGTTCCACAGCGAGCGCATGGCCTGCAGCGTGCGCTGCTCGTCGCCCAGCACCATCACGCTGCCGCCGAGCCAGCGCTCGGCCGGCGCGGCCACGGCCGGATGGGCGGTCCAGCGCGCGGGTTGCGCCGCCCACTGCGGCAGCATCTGGCGCGCCAGCGCGCCGTTGACGCCCAGGCAGACCACGCCATTGGCGTCGGACCAGGTCAGCTCCATCGGCGCGGCGGCGTCGTCGCCGAAGGGTGCGCCGAAGTGGCCCAGCGGCGTGTCCTCGGGCCAGGCCACCGGCACCGCGCGCTCGACGCCGATGCCGGCCTTGTCCAGCGCGGCCAGCTCGCCCTTGAGCCAGGCCTTGTCCACCACTGCCACCCAGCCGGGCTGGCCGCCCGAGAAGCCGGGGGCCAGTGCGAAGTGCAGCTGCTCGGGGTCTTCCAGCAACTGCTCCTCGAGCGCGCCGGCCACTGCGGCCCGCAGACGCGACGGCGGCGCCTTGGGAATGGTCAGCCGGTGCCAGCTCACGTCGTGGTCGGACAGCACCACCACCGCAGCGTCGGCCTTGGGCATCAGCGCAGGCGCGGCGCGGCCCTGGCGGCTGATGTTGATGCCGTCCGGGGTCAGCACGTAGGCCAGCTCGGCGTTGCCTTCGCGCGCTGCCGGCGGCGTGCCCGCGCCGAGGCGGGGTCGCGCGGGCAGCTGGATGACGAGGGTGGCCATGCGGGGGTCGGCGTCGGAAGGCTAGCGGCAGGACGGCCGTGCGAGGGCGCCCGTCCCGCCAGGGATGGAGTCCGGGCAAGTGTAGTGGGCGCTCGTTGACGAAATGAGGGCGCCTGTCACGACCCGTCCCGGAGGTTGATCTGCTCGCGCTGCAGCACCACCACCTCGAGCTGGCGCCGCTGCACGAGGCTGCGTTCTTCCAGCACCCGGTCGCCCTGGCGCAGCCGGCCCTGGACGACGAAGTGGCGGGTGGTCAGGCCGATGCCGCCCAAGTCGGGCGCCGGCTCGGCCGGGAAGTACGGCCGCACGGTTTCCAGGTTGGTGCCGTTCTCGGCGAAGCGCACGCGCTCGCGCACGAGGCGCTGCGCGGCGCCCACCGACATGCCCTCGACCACGGCGGCGATCACCTCGGCCGGAGCCGTCAGGACGTTGACGGTGGTGTCGGCCGCCGGCAGCAGCACGACGTAGGGCTCCAGGCGCTCGATGGTGGCGGGCTCGACGTCGAGCCAGACCAGCTGCGACAGCCGCACCGGCGCCACCGGGACGCCGTCGCGCGCCTCGCGGTCCAGCCCGCCCACCGGGCCCCAGGCCCGGGCCAGGGCCGCCGCCACCGTCTCGGCGGTGCCCGAGGGCACGCCGGCGGTGTCGCACAGGCGCTGGAAGACGCGCAGTTCCGCCGGCACCACCTTGCCGGTGGCGTCGATGAGCCGGCGCAGGTTCCAGCGCGCCTGGGCGTCGGTGATCGAGCCCGAGATGAACGCGTCGTCCACGCCGGTCTCGGCGGCGCTGTTGTTGTCGCGGTCCAGCGCGAGGAAGGACGTGATCTTGGCCTCCTTCAGCTCGCGCGCCCAGGGCTCGTTGAGCGAGTCGACGCCGCCGGTGCGCGCGTCCTCGCGCAGGATCAGGCGCGCCCAGTCGAGCGCGCCGCCGAGGATCCACGCGGACTGGGTGCGCGCGCGCTGCGCCGCCTCGACCTGGATCGCCCGCCACTGCTGCCACACCATGCCCGCCGCCAGCGTGGACACCAGGGTCAGGATCAGCAGCGCCACCAGCAGGGCGGCACCACGTTGCGCGCGGGGGCGGGCCATCGCGTCAGGCCCCCTGCGGCAGCAGCACCACGTCGCGCGTGAGCGTGACGCCGGGCTGGCCTTGCGCCGCGCCCTTGAGCGACAGCACCAGGCGCACGCCGTTGGGCAACTGCAGGCGCACCGGCGCCGAGGCCGCGCCCGACGGCGGCGCCACGTCGGCACTGGACTGGGCGTTGCTCCAGGCGTTGCCGCGGTAGAAGTAGATCTGCCAGGACTCGATGCCGTCCCACATCGCCAGCTGCTCGGGCTCGTTGCCCAGCAGCTGCTGGCTGCGCAGCCACGCCTCCTGAAGGGCGCCGCCGCGCGTGACCACGGGCGAGACCCAGCGCGTCCAGCGGCCGGCGCGCAAGGCCCAGGCGACCACCTGCACGCCGCCGGCCTGGCGCCGCACCAGGCGCAGCGTGGCGCCGTCGAAGCTGATCGCGGGCACGACGCCGGTGTCGTGGATGCGCGCCAGGTCCTGCTCCCACTGCGCGACCACGGTGCCCGCCTGCAGCGTGCGGTCGACGCTGCGCGTGCTGACCTCGCGCGCATCGGCCACGCTGGCCAGCCCCTGCCAGGCCATGCCCGCCAGCAGCGCCATCAGGGCCAGGGCCACCAGCACCTCGACCAGGGTGAAGCCCGCGCTGCGGCGCGGCGGGCGGGCGGGGCGCGGGGGCCGGTGCATCGTCAGTAGCGCCCCACCACGGTCATCAGCGACACCACGGGGCGGCCGGCGTCGTCGAGCACGCGGGCGTCGACGACGCGGAAGTTCGGGTTCGGCGACGGCCTCACGGTGACCCGCCCGGTGTAGCTGCGGCCGAGCTGCTGGCAGGCGAACTCGCTGTCGCCCACGCCGGGGAACTGGCGCGACAGGCGCAGGTTGGCAAGGTAGTTGTCGGCGCACCACTGGGCGTTGCTCACGTCGCCCAGGCGCGACGCGTTGTCCACCAGCGAAGCCGCGGCCTGGAAGCCGGCGCCCAGCGACACGGCCACGATCGCCAGCGCGACCAGCACCTCCACCAGCGTGAAGCCGCGTCCGCGCGAGCGCTTCATGGGGCGGCGCCTTCGGCGCCGGCAGGCGCGAAGGGCGAAAGGCCGTCGCTGGCCAGCACCACGCGGCGGTCGTCCAGCCGCAGCACGATGCGCTGCGGCGGCAGCACCGGCTCGGGGCCGAGCAGCACCGCACGCGCGCCGACGACCTCGGCACTGATGCCGGGCGTGAGCCAGCGGGTATGGCGCTGCATCGACGCCGGCAGGCCGGCGAAGCGGAAGTCGGCATTGCCCTCGGGGGTGGGCGCCAGCGGCTCCCAGCGCACCTCGATGCCCGAGGCGCGCGATTCGGCGCGTGCGGTCTCCAGCAGCGCGGCCAGGCGTTCGGCGTCCTCGTCGAGCCGGCCCTGGGCGCGGTCGGGCAGCGACACGGCGACCAGGCCACTGGCCAGCGCCACGATGAACAGCACCACCAGCAGCTCGATCAGCGTGAAGCCACGCGCGCCCGCCGCGGCGCCTGGGCGTCCCTGCGGACTACTGCCAGGAGCCGATGTCGGCATCGTTGCCCTCGCCGCCGGGCTGCCCGTCGGCACCGTAGCTGAAGACATCGACCTCGCCCTTCACGCCCGGGTTCACGTACTGGTACGGGCGCCCCCACGGGTCGTTGGGCAGCTTGGGCTGGTAGGGCCGCCAGTTGGGCGGGATCGCGCCGGTAGTGGGCTTGGTGACCAGGGCCTGCAGCCCCTGCTCGGCGCTCGGGTAGCGCTGGTTGTCCAGCCGGTAGCGCTGCAGCGACTGCATCAGCGTGTTGACGTCGGTGCGCGCCGCCGTGCGCCGGGCGTCGTCGACGCTGGAGAACAGGTTGGGCACGATCAGCGCGCCGAGCACGCCGATGATCACCAGCACCACCAGCAGTTCGATCAGCGTGAAGCCGCGGGCGCGGCGAAGGCGTGTGATGGATCGCATCGATGACCGCGGCGGGGCCGCGCGTGAGGGGATCGTTCAATGATAATGAGTCCATGAGTGCACGCCTCACGGCTTTCGTGGTGTGGGCCGCAGTGGCGGCCAGCGCGGTGTTCTGGCTGTTGCGTCTGGTTGCGACTTCGCCGACGGCTCCTGCGCATACCGTCACGGTGGCGACCACCGCCACCGCGCGCGGCGACCTGGCGCGCGTGCTCGGCGCGCCGCCGCAGGCGCCGGCCGGCACGCCGGTGGTCAGCGAGCCGGCCCTGGCGGCGCGCTTCAAGCTGCTCGGCGTGGCCGCGCCGCGCCAGGACGGTGACCAGGTCGGCGTGGCGCTGATCGCCGTCGACGGCAAGCCGGCACGCGGGTTCCGGGTCGGCGCGCCGGTCGACGGCACCATCGTGCTGCAGTCGGTCAGCGCGCGCGGGGCCTCGCTCGGGCCGTCGGGCGCCGCAGCGCAGCTCACGCTCGAACTGCCGCCGCTGCCGGGGCCGGCCACGTCGAGCCGCCCGCCGGGCAGCGCGCCGACGGTGGCGCCGGGTCTGGCATTGCCGGGCATGGGGCCGGTGGGTTCGGGCGCGCCGCCGATGGTGCCCGCGCCGGCCCAGCTGCCCAGCGCGGGCGCTGAAGGCCAGGAGCCGCCCCGGCCCGTGCCGCCGCCCCCCGGCGCTGCGCCGCGCTAGGTTTCTGCGCTGCGCGCTTCGCGCAGCGCCCGGCGTCGCATCAGGCGTCGATGCGGGCGGCCGGCGCCAGTTCGCCCGGCCGCGACGGGCCCGGGTCCTCGCCCTCGGCCACTTCGGTGAGCAGCGATGCCGCCGCGCGCAGCAGCGGCCAGGCCAGCGTGGCGCCGGTGCCGTCGGTGCTTTCCATGCCGAGTTCGAGCAGTGCCGAGGCATGGAACTGGTTCAGGGCGTAGTCCAGGCCGTGATGGCCGTGGCTGCGGCAGAATACGCAGTAGTCGGTCACCGGCGCGGCAATGCGCGCGGCCACCATCAGCGCGGCGCAGGCGGGCAGGCCGTCCACCATCACGAGGTGGCGGCGACCCGCGGCCACGAGCATGGCGCCGGCCATCATCGCGATGTCGAAGCCGCCGAACGCGGCCAGCACCTCGACCGGGTCGGTCACGTCGCGGTGACGGCCCTGGGCGCCCTGGGTCACGACCAGCAGGTGGGTCAGCAGGTTGCCGTCCATCTGCGGGCTGGACTGCAGGAACTCGCGCAGCGGCGCACCGGTCAGGCGCGACAGGATGAGCGCCGCGCATTCCTGGCCGCCGACGCCCAGGCCGGCGCAGGCCAGCACATTGCCGGGCAGCGACTGGCCGATTTCCATGCCGGCACGGATGGCGGCGTGCGCCTGCTCGACCGACATGGCCGCGCCCACCCGCGCATTGCGGGTGCCGTGGGCGATCTTTCGCATCAGCAGCCGCTCGTGCGGCGGCAGCCGCTCGGCCACGCCGGCGTCCACCACCGACAGGTTCATGCCGTGGCTGGAGGCGAACGCCGACATCGGCAGCTGGCCCTTGAGCGCCTGCCAGACCCGCTCGGACGTGCCGTGGCCCGGCGGCGTGGGCAGGCCTTCCACGGCCAGGCCGTTGTCGCTGGCGAACAGCACCAGCTGCGAGTCGCGAAAGCGCGGCTTGAGGGTGTTCTGGATCAGGCCGATGCGCACCGCCAGCGGCTCGAGCTCGCCCAGGCTGCCGATCGTCTCGCCGCGGCGCTGCAGCTTGTCGCGCAGCGCACGCTCGAGCAGCGGATTGGCGGTGGGCGCGATCAGCGAGGGGGCGGTCTGCTGCATGGCGGCGGTGTGTCGGCGGGAGGGCAGTGTAGGCGGGTTCGCAGCGCGCGTTAGCGCAGGAACAGCCCGTAGACGGGGTTCGCGCTTTCGTCCACGTAGGGGTAACCCAGGCCGTCGAGGAAGGCACGCAGCGCGCGCGCGTCCTTGCGCGGCACCTGCAGGCCGACCAGGATGCGGCCGTAGTCCGCGCCCTGGTTGCGGTAGTGGAACAGGCTGATGTTCCAGTCCGGGTGCATGGCGTCCAGGAAGCGCATCAGCGCGCCCGGCCGCTCCGGGAAGTTGAAGCGGTACAGCCGCTCGTCCTGCGACAGGGCGCTGCGGCCGCCGACCATGTGGCGCACGTGCTCCTTGGCCAGTTCGTCGTCCGTGAGGTTGACCGTGGCGAAGCCGTGGCGCACGAGGTTGCGCTCGATGCGGTCGGCCTCGTCGCGCTGCGAGATCGCGATGCCCACGAACACATGAGCCTCGTGCGCGTCGGAGATGCGGTAGTTGAACTCGGTCACGCTGCGCGATCCGATCAGCTCGCACAGGCGCCGGAACGAGCCCCGGGCCTCGGGGATCGTCACCGCGAACAGCGCCTCGCGCTGCTCGCCGAACTCGGCCCGCTCCGCCACGAAGCGCAGGCGGTCGAAGTTCATGTTGGCGCCGCAGGTCACGGTGACGAAGGTCTGCCCCTTGGCCTTGTGGCGCGCGGCGTACTGCTTGATGGCCGCCACGCCCATCGCGCCGGCCGGCTCGAGGATGCTGCGCGTGTCCTGGAATACGTCCTTGATGGCGGCGCACACCTCGTCGGTGTCGACCACGACGAAGTCGTCGACCAGGTCGCGCACGAGGCGGAAGGTCTCCTCGCCCACCAGCTTGACTGCCGTGCCGTCGGAGAACAGGCCCACGTCGGGCAGCGTGACGCGCTTGCCGGCGCGCACCGAGCGCAGCATCGCGTCGGAGTCGTTCATCTGCACGCCGATCACCTTCACCTCGGGCCGCAG
The DNA here is from genome assembly GCF_057219775.1 of Aquabacterium sp. T101. Taxonomy (NCBI): domain Bacteria; kingdom Pseudomonadati; phylum Pseudomonadota; class Betaproteobacteria; order Burkholderiales; family Sphaerotilaceae; genus Aquabacterium; species Aquabacterium sp. T101. Next base: position 154,229 of record NZ_JBXVVZ010000002.1, on the reverse strand, counting down.
CGCCTTGATGTAGCTGGCCACGCCCGCGATCAGGCCGCCGCCGCCGATGGCGACGAACACCGCGTCCAGCGGCCCCTGGTGCTGGCGCAGGATCTCCATCGCCACCGTGCCCTGGCCGGCGATGACGTCCGGGTCGTCGAAGGGGTGCACGAAGGTCAGCCCGCGCTCGGCTTCCAGCGTCTTGGCGTGGCCGTAGGCGTCGGAGTAGCTGTCGCCGTGCAGCACCACGTCGCCGCCGAGCGCCTTGACGGCGTCGATCTTCAGCCGCGGTGTGGTCACCGGCATCACGATCGTGGCGCTGCAGCCCAGGCGGCGTGCGGCCAGCGCCACGCCCTGCGCATGGTTGCCGGCCGACGCGCAGATCACCCCGCGGTCACGGTCGGCCTGCGCCAGCCGCGCCATCTTGTTGTAGGCACCGCGCAGCTTGAAGCTGAACACCGGCTGCTGGTCCTCGCGCTTGAGCAGCACCTGGTTGCCGATGCGGCGCGACAGCGTGCGCGCGGGTTCCAGCGCCGATTCCACCGCCACGTCGTAGACGCGCGCGGTGAGGATGCGCTGCAGATAGTCGTTCGGCGCTCGCCTGCGGCGGCCGGCCTTGTCGGTCATGGGTCCTGGGCTCCGTCCCGTGCTTGTCCCGTCGCGCCGGATGATAGGCGGGCCGCCGGCACAATCACGGCCGGCTCAGGCAAGGAGGCAGCGCGATGGAGTGCACGGTGGATTGGATGGGCGCCAGCGGCATGGCGTTCGTGGCGGAGACGGGCAGCGGTCACCTGATCGCGATGGACGGCGCGCCCGACGGCGGCGGCCGCAACCTGGCACCGCGCCCGATGGAGACGGTGCTGGCCGGCACCGGCGCCTGCACGGCCTACGACGTGGTGCTGATCCTCAAGCGTGGGCGCCACACGGTCACCGGTTGCCGGGTCAAGCTCACGGCCGACCGCGCCGCCACCGACCCCAAGGTCTTCACCCGCATCGGCATGCACTTCGTCGTCACCGGGCGGCAGCTCAACGCGGACGCGGTGGCCCGCGCGGTGGCGCTGTCGCACGAGAAGTACTGCTCCGCGACAGCCATGCTCGGCAAGACGGCCGACATCCAGATCAGCCACGAGATCGTCGAGGGCTGAGCGGGCGCCGGCCTGCCGGCACCGGTCTGGCGGCTGTGCCGGCCGGCGCCATCCCGCTCAGAGGTGATGCGCGGTGCGCGTCATCACCTTCGCCGCGCCCCGCATGGCCCAGCGCACCGGCGCGGGCAGCGCCGCGGCGCCGGCCTCCTGCGCGTGGCGGCCGTGCCGGGCCTCCTCCTCCTTCATGCGCGCGACGATCTCGCGCGAGGCATGGTCGGCGGCGGGCAGGCGCTCCAGGTGGCCGGCCAGGTGCTCCTCGACCTGGCGCTCGGTCTCGACCACGAAGCCGAGGCTCCAGCGGTCACCGGCGCGCCCGGCCAGCAGGCCGAGCGCGAACGCGCCCCCAAACCAGAGCGGATTGAGCAGGCTGGGCCGCGCATCGAGCTCGCGCAGGCGCTGCTCGGTCCAGGCCAGGTGGTCGAGTTCCTCGTGCGCGGCCTCCGTCATCTGTTCGCGCAGCGCCGGTGTCCTCGCGGTGAGCGCCTGGGCCTGGTACAGCGCCTGGGCGCACACCTCCCCGACGTGATTGACCCGCATCAGCGCGCCGGACAACGCCCGGTCCGGCGCCGCCAACGGTCCGGCGTCGGGGACCGTGGGCGCGGGCCGGCGGGCCCGTGTCTGGCCCGAAAGGGTCCGCAGCGCGGCATCCAGGGAGCCCAGAAACCTGTCGAAGGGATCGATCATGTCAGGTCGTGATCGTGTGCTGGGTTGATTCATCGGCGAAGTTGTCACTGACAACGCATTTGTCTTCGTTGTGCCCGGACAACATGCGGGTTCGAATTGTCCGTGAAGCCTTTGCACCCCTGCGGGCCCTCTGGTGGAATACGTGCAACTTCCGCGTAAGGAGGTTGGCCTGATCGACTGCAAGGCCTCGGCCCTCGGGTCGGTACCGTCGGTTACCAGATCGGGACCCCTTAAATCTCAACCTTGGAGATATTGGCAATGAAAAAATCTCTGCTCGCTCTCGCCGTGCTGAGCGCGTTCGCCGGTGCCGCGTCGGCGCAGTCGTCGGTCACCCTGTCGGGCGGCATCGACATGGCCGTCCAGCGCACGAACGGTCAGTGGAACATGTCCACCGGCAACTCCGGCCGCAGCGCCTTCACGCTGTCGGGCCGCGAGGACCTGGGTGGCGGCATGAACGCCTTCTTCGCCCTGAACTACCGCTTCAACGCGGGCACGGGCCAGGGCACCTCGGCCTACACGTCCAGCAGCTTCTGGCGTCAGAGCTGGGTGGGTCTGGGCGGCGGCTTCGGTGACGTGCGCCTCGGCCGCATGCTGCCGGTGCTGCAAGAGTTCAACGGCGGCTTCGACCCGTTCGGCACCGAGACCGTGGGTAGCACCCACTCGGGCGGCCTGAACGCCGGTATCGCCGGTAGCGCGCGCCTCAACAACGCCATCTACTACCGTTCGCCCCGCCTCGGCGGCCTGCAAGTGCACGCCAACATCGCTGCTGGCGACAGCCAGATCCTGACCGGCACGTCGTTCAACCCGAGCAACGAGCGTCCGATCGGCCTGGGCGCGATCTACGCCGCCGGCCCGCTGCGCTTTGCCGTGGCCTATGACCGCAACGCCCGCGACGAAAAGACCAAGGGCATCTACGCCGCCTACAACCTGGGCGTCGCGGAAGTGATGGGCCAATACGAGAACGGCGATCTCAACGCCACCGCTGATTCGACCGTCTACTCGATCGGCGCGCGCATTCCGATGGGCGCTTCGGTGATCAAGGTTGGCTATCGCAATCAGAGCGATGCGATCGTGGCTGGTGTCGGCGCTGTTGACCAGAAGAAGTTCGGTCTGGGCCTCGACTACAACCTGTCCAAGCGCACCATCGTGTACGCCGACGTGGCCAAGCAGAGCGGCACCTTCAGCTCCAACGCGACCACGAACTCGAACGCCAAGAAGGCCCAGTTCGACGTGGGCGTCTGGCACAAGTTCTGATCGGCGTCTGCCGCATCAGCAAGAGCCGCCCTTCGGGGCGGCTTTTTTTTGTCCACTCGGCCAGGGGGAGGTAAGGGAAAACACAGCGTTGGCGCGGTGCAACAGGGGCCGCCGGGGTGCTGGCCTTCGTTCAAGATCACGGGGTTAGAGACCGTGCCTTGGAGACATCCATGAAAAGAAATTCGATCGTCCTGGCCGCGCTGGCGGCTGTCTGCGGCGGGGCCCTGGCCCAGTCCACCCCCCCGAGCGTGACCGTCTACGGCATCCTGGACGCGGGCGTGACCCACACCACCGGGGTAGCCGCCGGCAAGCACCAGCTGGTGAGCGGCATCATGGAAGGCTCGCGCTTCGGCCTTCGCGGCAACGAGGACATCGGCCGTGGCTTCCGCGCGATCTTCACGCTGGAGCACCGGCTGGAACTGAATAACGGCACGGTCGCCAACCGCCCGCCGTCCGGCCTGCAGGTGCCCGATCGCCTGGGTCAGGCGGCTCTGCTGGGTCTGCCGACGGCCCTGCAGCCGGCGGTCACCGGCGTGTCCGGCAGCATCGCCCAGACGCTGGGCGTCAACCTCAGCAATGCCTTCTGGGATCGCCAGGCCTTCGTCGGCCTGGTCACTCCCGTGGGCGCCATCCTCGCGGGCCGGCAGTACACGCCGGCCTACGAGATCAACGCCACGTTCGACACCCTCGGCACCCAGTCCAGCTTGTCCGCCGGCCAGGTGGCGTCGGTGCCGTCGAGCGTCGACATCCGGGTCAGCAATGCGGTGCAGTACCGCATCGTGCTGGGCGGCCTGACCGCGTCGGCGATGTACGCCTTCGGCGGCAACACCGCCAACAGCAAGGCCAACCGCTTCGGCGGCGCGATGGTCATGTACAAGACGCCGCAGTTCGCGGTGGGCCTGGGCATGAACCAGCGCAACAACGACATCGGCCAGAAGTCGCTCAAGTCCACCATCGTGGGCGCCTCCGCGAACCTGGGCCCCGGCACGCTGAGCGGCATCTATGGCACGATCGAGGACGACAACCCGTCGGGCGTGTCGGCCATCGCCTCCGGCCTGACGCCGCTGGTGGGTTCCGCCGGCGCCACCCTGGTCCAGGGTGCCTTCACGAACGCGCTGCGCCAGGACGGCACCCTGATGCACCTGGGCTACAAGATGCCCGTGGGCAAGAACACGCTCTACGTCGCCTACAGCGCCTTCAACGACAAGCGTGCGCCGAACGCGGACGTGGCCTCCTATGGCGTGGCCTACACCTACGCGCTGTCGAGCCGCACCGACCTGAATGCGGTGCTGACCCACTTCGACAACAAGAACCTGGCGCAGGCGGCACCGGGCCAGGCCGGTTTCCTGGGGGGCTTCACCCGCAGCGCCGGCACGGACTCGAACAGTCTCGCCCTGGGTGTCCGTCACCGCTTCTGACCTCCACCGCCCGAACCAGGGGCCGCCTTGCGCGGCCCTTGTCCGTTGTGGCGACCGCCGATCGATCCGTCAACCTTTTCCATGAACCCGCGTCACTGGCCCCGCCGCACCGCCCTTCTGGCCCTGGCCGGCCTGCTCGCGGCCTGCGCCGGCGTGCAGCCGCCCGCGCCACAGGCGGACGCGGCGGCCTGGCACGACGTGCCGCTACCGGGCAAGGTGCGTACCCAGTACCGCTGGGAGGGGCGTGCCGGTCAGCGTGAGCTCGTGGCCAAGGCCGACGGGTCGGCTTCAGCATTTCGCCGTCACGTGCGCCGCCCGGCGGAGCAACTGGGCGACGTCGAGTTCGGCTGGTGGGCCCAGGCCCTGCCCGCGGGCGCCGACCTGTCCGAGCCCGGCAGGACCGACGCCGCGGCCCGCGTCATGTTCGCGTTCGACGGCGACATGTCGCGGCTGCCGGCGCGCACGCGGGCGCAGTCCGACCTGGCCCGCATGCTCACCGGCGAGGCGCTGCCCTATGCCACCCTGGTCTACGTGTGGGACGCCACGGCGCCGGTGGGCACCGTGATCACGCATCCCCGCAACGACCGCATCCGCAAGATCGTCGTCGAGTCCGGCCACGGGGGCCTGAAGCAGTGGCGGCGCTACCGCCGCTCGCTGGCGGCCGACTACCACCTGGCCTTCGGCGAGCCGCCGGGGCCACTGATGGCGGTGGCGGTGATGACCGACGGCGACAACACCCAGTCACGGCTCGTCACGCGATACAGCGACATCGAGTTTCGTTGACATGCGGCCCCGGCCGCTGCGCCCGGGCTTCCCCTGTTGGCACCGGGCACGCGTCGTGCGCATGATGACGAAGAGTTCACATTCCCCTGGAGCCTGCCTTCCATGCTGAAAACCCATCGCCCGTTCGCTCTGATCGTCCTGGCCGCCTCGCTGGCGGCGGCACCCGCCTTTGCCAAGACGTTCAAGTGGTCCAGCGCCAGCGACATCCCCACCTGGGACATCCACTCGCAGAACAACGCGCTGGGCAACGGCGTTCACGCGTCCGTCTACGAGTCGCTGATCTACTACAACAAGAAGTTCGAGCTCGAGCCGGTGCTGGCCACCGGCTGGAAGCAGGTGAGCCCCACCCAAGTGCGCATGACGCTGCGCCAGGGCGTGAAGTTCCATGATGGTGCGGTGTTCAACGCCGACGACGCCAAGTTCTCGATCGAGCGCGCCATGTCCAAGACGTCCAACTACGGCGTCTACACGCAGGGCATCGACCGTGTCGTCAAGGTGGACGACTACACCATCGACATCTTCACCAAGGGCCCGAATCCGGTGCTGCTGCGCCAGATGACCGAGCTGCGCATGATGGACCAGGGCTGGGCCGAGAAGAACAAGTCGGTCGAGCCGAAGGACATCAAGACGAAGGACGAGAACTTCGCCCACCGCAATGCCAACGGCACCGGCCCGTTCATGCTCAAGAGCTGGGAGCAGGACGTCAAGCTGGTGCTCACGCGCAACCCCAACTGGTGGGGCAAGTTGGAAGGCAACGTCACCGAGATCGTCTACTCGCCGATCAAGTCCGAGGCCACGCGCATCGCCGCGCTTCTGTCGGGCGAGGTGGACATGGTGCTCGACCCGTCGCCGGCCGACCTGGCCCGGCTGCGCTCGGCGCCGGCGCTGAAGGTGCTCGACGGCGCCGAGAACCGGACCATCTTCTTCGGCATGGACCAGTTCCGCGACGAACTGCCCGGCAGCAACGTCAAGGGCAAGAACCCGCTCAAGGACGTGCGCGTGCGCAAGGCGCTCTACCAGGCCATCGACATCCAGACGATCAACCGCGTGACGATGCGCGGCTTGTCCCAGCCCACCGGCACGCTGATCGCACCCCAGGTCAACGGCTGGACCAAGAAGGCCGATGCGCGCTGGCCCTACGACGTCGAGGCGTCCAAGAAGCTGCTCGCCGAGGCGGGCTATCCGCAGGGCTTCGAGGTCGACTTCGCCTGCCCCAACAACCGCTACATCAACGACGAGGAGATCTGCCAGTCGGTGACTGCGATGTGGGCCAAGGTGGGCGTGAAGGCCAAGCTGCGCACGCTGCCGCTGACGACCTACTTCCCGATGATCCAGCGCTACGAGGCCAGCATCTACATGCTGGGCTGGGGCGTGCCGACCTTCGACGCGCTGTATTCGCTGCAGTCCCTGGTGCGCACCGTGGGCGCGCAGGGCGACGGCAACTACAACGTCGGCCGCTACAGCAACCCGCAGATGGACGCCCTGGTCGAGCGCGTCAAGAAGGAAGTCGACCAGAAGAACCGCAATGCGCTGATCGAGCAGGCGCTCCTGCTGTCGCACCAGGACGTGTCCCACATCCCGCTGCACAACCAGGTGATCCCCTGGGCGATGAAGAAGAACATCGACATGTATCACCGTGCGGACAACCGCATCGACATGCGCAGCGTGAAGGTGAACTGATCCTGTCCCGGCACCTCTTCCTTCGACCGCTCGGCTGACCCGGGATGCTTGCGTTCATTCTCCGCCGCCTCCTGCAGGCCGTGATGGTGATGCTCACGGTGGCGTTCATCGCCTTCATGCTGTTCCAGTACGTGGGCGACCCGGTGACCAACCTGCTGGGCCAGGACGCCACGCCCGAGCAGCGCCGCGAACTGCGGGCCGACCTTGGCCTGGACAAGCCCTTCCCGGTGCAGTTCGCCGCCTTCGTCGGCAACGCCGTGCAGGGCGAGTTCGGCCTGTCGCTGCGCCAGGGGCGCAAGGTGTCGTCGCTGATCGTCGAGCGCTTCCCGGCCACGCTTGAGCTGGCCTTCGGCGCGGCCCTGCTGGCGCTGGTGTTCGGCATTCCGATGGGCGTGTATGCGGCGCTGAAACGGGGCAACTTCCTGTCCCAGGCGCTGATGATGTTCTCGCTGCTCGGGGTGTCGCTGCCCACCTTCCTGATCGGCATCCTGCTGATCCTGGTGTTCGCGGTCACCTTCAAGGTGCTGCCCAGCTTCGGTCGCGGCGAGACGGTGGCCATCGGTGCATGGACCACCGGGCTGCTGACGGCCGACGGCTGGAAGCACCTGATCCTGCCGTCGGTCACGCTGTGCATCTTCCAGCTCACGCTGATCATGCGGCTGGTCCGCGCCGAGATGCTCGAGGTGCTGCGCACGGACTACATCAAGTTCGCGCGTGCGCGGGGCCTGTCCGACCGCAGCGTCTACTTCGGCCATGCGCTGAAGAACACGCTGGTGCCGGTGATCACCATCACCGGCCTTCAGCTCGGCGCGCTGATCGCCTTCGCGATCATCACCGAGACCGTGTTCCAGTGGCCCGGCATGGGGCTGCTGTTCATCCAGGCGGTGCAGTTCGCCGACATCCCGGTGATGGCGGCCTACCTGTGCCTGATCGCGCTGATCTTCGTCGTCATCAACCTCGTGGTGGACCTGCTTTACTTCGCGGTCGACCCGCGCCTGCGCATCGAGCGCTCGGCGGCGGGGCACTGAGGGGGCGGCGATGCTGTCGGCCGTTGCACGCAACGACAACGGGGCCTACCGGCGTCTTGCCGGCTGGCACGACGAACTCACGGCGTTCCGGCGTGACCTGCACGCCCATCCCGAACTCGGCTTCGAGGAGCGGCGCACCGCCGGGCGCGTGGTGGCCGCGCTGCGGGCGGCCGGCGTGGACGAGGTCCACGAGGGCATCGGCCGCACCGGCGTCGTGGCGCTGGTGCACGGCGCCACGCGCGCCAGCGGGCGCCTGATCGGCCTGCGCGCCGACATGGACGCGCTGCCGATGACCGAGGAAAACGACTTCGCCTGGCGTTCGTGCTCGCGCGGCCTGATGCATGGCTGCGGCCACGACGGCCACACCACGATGCTGGTCGGCGCTGCGCGCTACCTGGCCGAGACGCGCCGCTTCGATGGCACCGCGGTGCTGGTGTTCCAGCCCGGCGAGGAAGGCTTCGCCGGGGCCAAGGCCATGATCGACGACGGCCTGTTCGACCGCTTCCCGGTCGAGGCGATCTACGCCATGCACAACTGGCCGTCGCTGCCGCCGGGACACATCGGCGTCAACCCGGGGCCGATGATGGCCGCGGCCGACCGCATCGAGATCGTGGTCCACGGCAAGGGCGGCCATGGTGCCCATCCGTATCTCGCGGTCGACCCGGTGCTGGTGGCGGCGCACATCATCACCGCGGCGCAGAGCATCGTCGCGCGCAACGTCAGCCCGGTGGACAGCGCCGTGATCAGCCTGTGCTCGATGCAGGCCGGCGACCCGGGCGCGTTCAGCGTGATCCCGCGCGAGGCGCGGCTGGTGGGCACCGTGCGCACCTTCCGCCCCGAGGTGCAGGACATGGTCGAGGAGCGCCTAGCCCGCCTGGTCGATTCCGTGGCGGTGGCCTTCGGCGCCACGGCCACGCTGCACTACCAGCGCACCTACCCGGCCACGATCAACAGCCCGCGCCATGCCGAGTTCGCGGCCGGCGTGGCCACCGACCTCGTCGGCGGCGACAAGGTCACGCGCGACCTGCCGCCGTCGATGGGCGCCGAGGACTTCTCCTTCATGCTGCAGGTCAAGCCGGGTGCGTACCTGCGGCTGGGGCAGGGCGGCGGCGCCTTCCTGCACAACACCCGATACGACTTCAACGACGAAGTGCTGCCGCTCGGGGCGGCGCTCTTCGCCGGCCTGGTGGAGCGGTCCCTGCCGCCCACGCCCCCAAGCCCCCGCACTTCCTGAGGAGCCACACCATGACGCGCTTCCGTCCCACCCTTCTCGCTGCCGCCCTGGCCCTGGCCTGCGGCCTGGCCTCGGCCGCCACGCTGCGCGTGGCCAACCAGGGCGATGCCACCTCGCTCGACCCGCACTCGCTGAACGAGTCGCTGCAGCTGTCGATCACCGGCAACGTGTACGAGCCGCTGGTGGGGCGCGACCGCAAGCTCGCGCTCGAGCCGGCCCTGGCCACCAAGTGGGCCCAGACCTCGCCCACCGTGTGGCGCTTCGACCTGCGCCGCAACGTGCGCTTCCACGATGGCACGCCCTTCACGGCCGACGACGTGGTCTTCAGCTTCGGCCGCGCCGCCGGCGACGGCTCCGACATGAAGGGCTACACCTCGTCGATCAAGCAGGTGCGCAAGGTCGACGACCACACCGTGGAGATCGAGACCACCGCGCCGTTCCCGATCCTTCCCGACGTGATCTCGCTCGTGTACATCATGAGCAAGAAATGGTGCGAGGACAACAAGGCCGAGAAGCCGGTGGACCGCCGCAAGGGCATCGAGAACACGGCGTCCTTCCGCACCAACGGCACCGGTCCCTACCGCGTGCGCGAACGCCAGCCCACCACCCGCACGACCTTCGTGCGCAACCCGACCTACTGGGGCAAGGTCGACGGCAACGTCGACGAGGTGATCTTCACGCCGATCGGCAACGACGCCACCCGCGTGGCCGCGATGCTGTCGGGCGAGGTCGACATGATGGAGCCGGTGCCGCTGCAGGACGTCGAGCGCCTGAAGTCCAACGCCAACATCACCGTGATGCAGGGCCCCGAGCTGCGCACCATCTTCCTGGGCATGGACCAGAAGCGCGACGAGCTGCAGTTCTCCAACGTGAAGGGCAAGAACCCGTTCAAGGACAAGCGCGTGCGCCAGGCCTTCTACCAGGCCATCGACATCGAGACCATCAAGACCCGCGTGATGCGCAATGCCGCCACGCCCACCGCGCTGATGGTGGCGCCCGGCATCAAGGGCTTTGTGGCCGACATGAACAAGCGCCTGCCCTACGACCCGGACGCGGCGCGCAAGCTGCTGGCCGACGCCGGCTACCCCAACGGTTTCGAGGTCGGCATGAACTGCCCGAACGACCGCTACGTCAACGACGGCGAGATTTGCCAGGCGGTGGCCGCCAACCTGGCGCGCGTGGGCGTCAAGGTCAACCTGCAGGCCGAGAGCAAGGCGACCTACTTCCCCAAGATCCTGCGCCGCGACACCAGCTTCTACCTGCTGGGCTGGACGCCGGGCACCTACGACTCGCACAACGCGCTGTCCAACCTGATCGCCACGCCCACCGACAAGGGCCAGGGCCAGTTCAACCTCGGCAGCTACAGCAACGCCAAGGTGGACGAGCTGACGCTGAAGATCCAGGGCGAGACCGACCAGGCCAAGCGCAACGCGATGATCGCCGAGGCGTTCAAGCTGCACGCCGACGACATCGGCCACATCCCGCTGCATCAGCAGGCGCTGGCCTGGGCGATGAAGAAGAACGTGTCCCTGGTGCAGCTGGCGGACAACTTCATGCCCTTCAAGTACATCAGCGTCAAGGGCAAGTGAGCCGATGACCACTGCGACTCCCCAGGCGCCGGGCGCACTGCGGCGCTTCTTCGACGGCGACGTCTGGTTCAGCTTCACCAGTTCGCCGGTCGCCATGGGGGCGGCCGCGGTGGCCTTCCTGTGCGTGTTCTGCGCCCTGTTCGCGCCCTGGGTGGCACCACACAACCCGTTCGACCTGGCCTCGCTCGAGCTGGCCGACGCGCGTACGCCGCCAGCCTGGAACGAGGGCGGGTCGACGAAGTACCTGCTGGGCACCGACGACCAGGGGCGCGACGTGCTGTCGGCCATCATGTATGGCGCGCGCGTGTCCCTGCTGGTGGGCTTCGCGTCGGTGGTGCTGTCGGTGCTGGTGGGCGTGTCGCTGGGCCTGCTGTCGGGCTTCGTCGGCGGCAAGACCGACGCCTTCATCATGCGTGTGTGCGACGTGATGCTGTCCTTCCCGTCGATCCTGATCGCACTGCTGATCGACGGTGTGGGGCGCGCCATGTTCCCCGACGCGCACGACACCCTGGCCTTCGCGGTGCTGGTGCTGGCCATCGCGCTGCCCGGGTGGGTGCAGTACGCGCGCACCGTGCGCGGCTCCACGCTGGTGGAGCGCAACAAGGAGTACGTGCAGGCCGCCCGCGTGACCGGCGTCGCGCCGCTGCGCATCATGGCGCGCCACGTGCTGCCCAACGTGCTCGGCCCGGTGCTGGTGCTGGCCACGATCCAGGTCGCCACCGCCATCCTCACCGAGGCCACGCTGTCGTTCCTCGGCGTGGGCGTGCCGCCCACGCAGCCCTCGCTGGGCACGCTGATCCGCGTCGGCAACGACTTCCTGTTCTCCGGCGAGACCTGGATCACCGTCTATCCGGGGCTGGCGCTGGTGCTGATCGCGCTGTCGGTCAACCTGCTGGGCGACTGGCTGCGCGACGCGCTGAACCCGAGGCTGCGCTGATGGACGCCACACCGCTGCTCGAAGTCCGCAACCTGCGGGTGGAGTTCCCGTCGCGTCGCGGCACGCTGCTTGCGCTGGACGACGTGTCGTTCTCCATCGCGCCGGGGGAGATCCTCGGCGTGGTGGGCGAGTCGGGCGCCGGCAAGTCGCTCACCGGCGCGGCCATCATCGGCCTGCTCGAGCCGCCCGGGCGAATCGCCGGCGGGCAGGTGCTGCTGGCGGGCCAGCGCATCGACAACCTGCCCTACGAGGCGATGCGCAAGATCCGCGGGCGCCAGATCGGCGCCATCTTCCAGGACCCGCTGACCTCGCTGAATCCGCTCTACACCGTGGGGCGCCAGCTGATCGAGACGATCCGCACCCACCTGCCGGTGAGCGAGGACGAGGCGCGGCAGCGCGCGATCCGGCTGCTGCAGGAAACCGGCATCCCGGCGGCCGAGGCGCGCATCGACCACTACCCGCATCAGTTCTCCGGCGGCATGCGCCAGCGCGTGGTGATCGCCCTGGCGCTGGCCGCCGAGCCGAAGCTGATCGTGGCCGACGAGCCCACCACGGCGCTGGACGTGTCGATCCAGGCCCAGATCATCTCGCTGCTGCGGCGCCTGTGCCGCGAGCACGGCGCGGCGGTGATGCTGGTCACGCACGACATGGGCGTGATCGCCGAGACCTGCGATCGCGTGGCCGTGATGTACGCCGGCCGCGTGGCCGAGATCGGCCCGGTGGCCGACGTGATCCACCGGCCGTCGCATCCCTACACGGTGGGCCTGATGGGATCGATCCCGTCGATGGACGCCGAGCGTGAGCGCCTGGCCCAGATCGACGGCGCGATGCCGCGCCTGAACGCGATCCCGAAGGGCTGCGCCTTCAACCCGCGCTGCCCCAACGTGTTCGACCGCTGCCGCAGCGAACGCCCCGACCTGATCGACGCCGGGGCCACGCGTGCGGCCTGCTGGCGCGTGGAGCCGCGATGAGCACGCAGCAGCAGACCCCGGGCGCGCCCCTGGTGCAGGTCGACGACCTGGCCAAGATCTTCGACGTGTCGGCCCCCTGGCTCAACCGCGTCATCGATCGCAAGCCGCGCCAGTTCGTGCATGCCGTCGACGGCGTGAGCTTCGAGATCCGCAAGGGCCGCACGCTGGCGCTGGTGGGCGAGTCGGGCTGCGGCAAGAGCACCGTGGCGCGCCTGCTGGTGGGCCTGTACGCGCCCACGCGGGGCACGGTCCGCTTCGACGGCGTCGACGTGCGCAGCCTCGACCCGGCGCAGCTGCGCACGCTGCGCCGGCGCATGCAGATGATCTTCCAGGACCCGTTCGCGAGCCTGAACCCGCGCTGGAAGGTGCTCGACATCGTGGCCGAGCCGATCCGCGAGCACGGCCTCGTGACCGACGCCGACGAACAGCGCGCCAAGGTGGGCGAGCTGCTCGCCTCGGTGGGGCTGGCCGCCGCCGACGCGGAGAAGTTCCCGCACCAGTTCTCGGGCGGCCAGCGCCAGCGCATCTCGATCGCGCGCGCGCTGGCCACGCAGCCCGAGTTCCTGGTCTGCGACGAGCCCACGTCCGCGCTCGACGTCAGCGTGCAGGCGCAGGTCCTCAACATCATGAAGGACCTGCAGCGCCAGCGCGGGCTGACCTACCTGTTCATCTCGCACAACCTGGCCGTGGTGCGCCACGTGTCCGACCAGGTCGGCGTGATGTACCTCGGCCGGCTGGTCGAGCTGGCCGACAAGGCCGACCTGTTCTCGCAGCCGCGCCACCCCTACACGCGCATGCTGCTCGACGCGATCCCGGACATCCGGATGTCGGGCCGGCAGCGCACGCCGGTGCAGGGCGAGGTGCCCAACCCGCTGCAGCCGCCCACCGGCTGCGCCTTCCACCCGCGCTGCCCGCTGGCCAATGCGCGCTGCTCGACCGAGCGGCCGGTGCTCAAGGCCTTCAAGGGCATCCAGGTGGCCTGCCACGCGGTGGAGGAGGGGCGCGCCTGAGCGGCGGGCCCCGGCGCGCGCCGCGCGCCCGTCAGCCGATCAGGTGCTCGTTGGCGAACAGTTCGCGCAGCGTCTCGCGCTCGCGGATCAGGTGCGCACGGCTGCCGTCGAGCATCACCTCGGCGGCGCGCGGGCGGCTGTTGTAGTTGCTCGCCATCGCCATGGCGTAGGCGCCGGCCGACAGCACCGCCAGGTGGTCGCCCGGCTGCACCGCCAGCGCGCGGTCGCGGCCGAGCCAGTCGCCCGACTCGCACACCGGGCCCACCACGTCGTACACCTGCGGCGGCAGGTCGCGCAGCGTGCAGGGCACGATGCCCATCGTGGCGCCGTACATCGCCGGGCGAACCAGGTCGTTCATCGCCGCGTCGACGATGCAGAAGTTCTTTTCGGCGCCGGGCTTGAGCACCAGCACCTCGGCCAGCAGCACGCCGGCATTGCCCACCAGCGAGCGCCCGGGCTCGAGCAGGATCGACCGATGTCCGTGGCCGCGCGCGTCGATGCGCTCGAGCAGGCGCGCCACCAGCACGCCGGCGTCCGGCGGCGCCTCGTCGGTGTAGGTGATGCCCAGGCCGCCGCCGACGTCGATGTGCTCGATGCGGGTGCCCTCGGCCTCGATCGCCTGCACCAGGTCGAGCAGGCGGTCGAGCGCGTCGAGGTAGGGCGCCACCTCGGTGATCTGAGAACCGATGTGGCAGTCGATGCCGGTCACGTGCAGGCCCGGCAGGCTCGCCGCGAGGCGGTACGCCGCCAGGGCCTCGTCGTGGGCGATGCCGAACTTGTTGCCCTTCAGGCCGGTGGAGATGTAGGGGTGCGTGCCGGCGTCGACGTCCGGATTGATGCGCAGGCTCACCGGCGCGCGCAGGCCCATCGAGACGGCCACCTCGGACAGCGTGCGCAGCTCGGGCAGGCTCTCCACGTTGAAGCAGCGCACGCCCTCGGCGAGCGCGCGGCGCATCTCGTCCGGGCGCTTGCCCACGCCCGAGAACACCACGCGCGAGGCCAGGCCGCCGGCGGCCAGCACCCGCTCGAGCTCGCCGACCGACACGATGTCGAAACCGCAGCCGGCCTGGGCGAAGGTCTGCAGCACCGCGAGCGACGAATTGGCCTTCATCGCATAGCAGATCAGGTGGTCGCGCCCGGCCAGGGCGCGGGCGTACGACGCCAGCGCATGGCGCATCGCGGCGCGCGAGTACACGTACAGCGGCGTGCCGAACTCGCGCGCCAGCGCGTCGAGCGCATGGCCGTCGAGGGTGAGTTCGGTGCCGCGCCACGCCAGGAAGGGCGCGCCGGGAAGCGTGGGTGCCGTCATCGCGGAGCCGACGCGGGTGACGCGGGTGCCGGCGTCGACGCCGGGGCCGGCAGCTTGAGCGGGCCCTTTTGCCCACAAGCACCAAGGTGCGATGCGGCCAGTGCCGCCAGCGCCGCCGCTACACTGAACCGCCGCATGCCTTTCATGCGATCGATTCTAGCCAGCGATGCCCACCGACACGCTCTCCGACGCCGAGTACCACCAGCGCGCCAGCGCCGCACTGTCGCAGGTGGAGTCGATGCTCGACCGCTGGCTGCAGGACGATGTCATCGACATCGACTCGCAGCGCACTGGCGGCCTGCTGGAACTGTCGTTTCCCGGCGGCAGCAAGATCGTGCTGAACACGCAGCCGCCGCTGCACGAGCTGTGGCTCGCGGCGCGGGCGGGCGGCTATCACTTCCGCTGGGCGGACGGCGCCTGGCGCGACACGCGCGACGGCACCGAGTTCTTCGCGCGCCTGTCGCGCGAGGCCAGCGCGCAGGCCGGCAAGGCGCTCGACTTCAGTTCTTGAACAGGTCGAGGATGCTTTTCTTCTCGGCCTCGGTCGGCGGTTCCGGCGGGGGCGCCGCGTCCACGCCCAGGCTGGTCACGCCCCGGCCCTGCGCGTACTCCTCGTAGGTCCAGTCGCCGCCGACGTTGACGACGCCATCGGGCGCGCGGGCCTCCGCCACCGGCACGCCCTTCAGTGCATGGGCCATGTACTCGATCCACACCGGCAGCGACAGCCCGCCACCGGTCTCGCGGTCGCCCAGCTTGCGCGGGTTGTCGTAGCCGATCCACACCACGGCCACCAGGCTCGGCTGCCAGCCGGCAAACCAGGCGTCCATCGAGTCGTTGGTGGTGCCGGTCTTGCCGTAGAGGTCCGGCCGCTTGAGCGTGCCCTGCGCCTTGGCCGCGGTGCCCGAGCGCGTCACCTCCTGCAGCAGGTCCGTCATCACGAAGGCGTTGCGGGCGTCGATCGCGCGCATCGACTCGTCGAGCTGCGCCTTGGGCGCCTCGATCAGCACGCGTCCCTTCTGGTCGGTCACGCGCTCGATCAGACGCGGCGCCACCAGATAGCCGCCGTTGGCGAACACGGCGTAGGCGCTGGCCATCTGCAGCGGCGTCACCGAGCCGGCCCCGAGGGCCATGGTCAGGTAGGGCGGGTGCTTGTCGGCTTCGAACCCGAAGCGTGACACCCACTGCTGTGCCTCGGCCGGACCGACCGCCTGCAGCACCTGGATCGACACCATGTTCTTCGACCGGGCCAGGGCGCGCTTGAGCGGCATCGGGCCTTCGAAGGTGCCGTCGTAGTTCTTCGGCTCCCAGGGCTGGCTGCCGGTGGTGCCGGCGTCGAAGAACAGCGGCGCGTCATTGATCACGGAGCCCGAGGTGAAGCCCTTCTCGAGGGCGGCGGAATAGATGAAGGGCTTGAAGCTCGAGCCCGGCTGCCGCCAGGCCTGGGTCACGTGGTTGAACTTGCTCTTGCGGTAGTCGAAGCCGCCCACCAGGGCGCGGATCGCGCCGGTGCGCGGGTCGAGCGCGACGAAGGCGCCTTCGACCTCGGGCTGCTGGGTCAGCGACCACTGGCCCTTGGCGTTCTGCGTGGCCCGGACCACCGCGCCTCGGCGCAGCTTCTTCTGGGCCGGGGCCTTCTCGGCCAGGCCGGAGGTCACCGGGCGCAGGCCGTCACCGGTGACGGTGATCGACTCGCCGTCGGACAGCACCGCCACCACCTTGCGCGGCGACGCCTCCAGCACCACCGCGGCGCGCAGGTCGTCGTTGTCTGGGTGGTCGGCCAGGACGTCGGCGATGCGTGCGTCCAGCGCCGCGGGTTCGCTGGGCAGGTCGACGAAGGCTTCCGGCCCGCGGTAGACCTGACGCAGCTCGTAGTCGAGCAGGCCGCGCCGCAGCGCGCGGTAGGCCACCATCTGGTCGGCCGCGTTGACCGACACCGTGACGTTGAGCCCTCGCGTGTAGGCCTCCTCGCCGTACTGGCTGAACACCAGCTGGCGCGCCGTCTCGGCGACGAACTCGGCATGCACCGACTGGTCGGCCTGGGTGCGGTAGCGCAGCTTCTCGGCCTTGGCGGCCGCCGCCTGCTCGGCGGTGATGAAGCGGTTGTCGACCATGCGGTCGATGATGTACTGCTGGCGCGTCGTCGCCCGCTTCGGGTTGACGATCGGGTTGTAGATCGACGGCGCCTTGGGCAGGCCGGCCAGCATCGCGGCCTCGGCGATGGTCACGTCCTTGAGCGGCTTGCCGAAGTAGATCTCCGAGGCGGCGGCGAAGCCGTAGGCCCGCTGTCCGAGGAAGATCTGGTTCATGTAGGCCTCGAGGATCTGGTCCTTGCTGAGCTGGCTCTCGATCTTCCACGTGAGCAGGATCTCGTAGATCTTGCGCGTGATCGTCTTCTCGGACGACAGGTAGAAGTTGCGCGCCACCTGCATCGTGATCGTGGACGCACCCTGGCTGCGGGCCTCGGACAGCTGGGCCAGCGCGGCCCGCGCGATGCCCACCAGGTCCACGCCGCCATGGTCGTAGAAACGCGCGTCCTCGATCGCGAGCACCGCGTCGCGCATCACCTTCGGCACCTGGGCAATCGGCGTGAAGCTGCGCCGCTCCTCGCCGAACTCGCCCAGTAGCACGCCGTCCGACGAGATCACCTTCAGCGGCAGCTTCGGGCGGTACTCGGTCAGGCTGTCGATCGAGGGCAGGTTGGGCCAGGCCACGGCCAGCGCCACGGCCAGCAGCGTGCCGGCGGTCGCGGCCAGTGCCAGCACGCCGGCGGCCAGCCAGGCCAGGGGCCTCAAGACCCAGGGGGCCCACGGTGGTAGTCGGGTCGTCGGGCTCAATGAAGTTGTAAACGCGCCGGATCGCGTTCGATGGCCGCGGGACCGCGCCGGCTCGGCGGTCGCGTCGGATTATAGGAATGCGGTGTCAC
Source organism: Aquabacterium sp. T101 (assembly GCF_057219775.1). Classification (NCBI taxonomy): domain Bacteria; kingdom Pseudomonadati; phylum Pseudomonadota; class Betaproteobacteria; order Burkholderiales; family Sphaerotilaceae; genus Aquabacterium; species Aquabacterium sp. T101. Next base: position 136,285 of record NZ_JBXVVZ010000002.1, on the reverse strand, counting down.
CCGACGCGACCAAGTGTGAACTCATGCTCAAGCTGCCCGCGATGCGTTCTAACGGTGGCGTCGGCAATGCCGTATGGTGCTGTGCATCGGGTCCCGGTCGCGTCGGTGTTACACAACGCGACCCGCCATCGCAGCGCTCGCAAACCTTGGGCGCTCAATGGCTTTACTGCTAGCATTCAAGTAACTTCTTAACTATCCAGTGCGCCATCTGACACACCTGCTGCAAGGCGCCCGGGGGGTAACGACGTGAGCTTTCTGGACGCTCTGCTCGGCCGCAAACATGCGTCGATGATCGGTCTGGACATCAGCACCTCGAGCGTCAAGCTGGTGGAGTTGGGCCAGAGTGCATCCGGCGAGTACATCGTCGAGCGTTTCGCCTCCGAGCCCTTCGAGAAGGGCTGGATCACCGACGGCCAGATCGAGAAGTTCGACGAGGTGGCCGAGGCCGTGCGCCGCGTGGTGTCCAAGAGCGGCACGCGCACCAAGCATGTGGCCATGGCCATGCCCCAGTCGGCCGTGATCACCAAGAAGATCATGCTGCCGGCCGGCCTGCGCGAGGAGGAACTCGAACTGCAGGTCGAGAGCGAGGCCAACCAGTACATCCCGTTCTCGCTCGACGAGGTGAGCCTGGACTTCTGCGTCGTCGGCCCCAGCGCCACGTCGGTGGGCGACGTCGAAGTGCTGATCGCGGCGTCGCGCAAGGATCGCGTCCAGGACCGCCAGGGCCTGGCCGAGGCCGCCGGCCTGAAGCCGATGGTGCTCGACATCGAGAGCCACGCCTCGCGCCTGGCGATGAGCCGCATCGTCAAGACCCTGCCCAACGAGGGCCGTGACGCGCTGGTGGCGCTGTTCGAGATCGGTGCCGACACCACCAGCCTGAAGGTGCTGCGCGACGAGGAACTGCTCTACGACCGCGACCAGGCCTTCGGCGGCTCGCAGCTGACCCAGCTGATCTCTCGCCAGTACGGCTTCTCCTTCGAGGAGGCCGAGGCCAAGAAGCTCGGCGGCGACCTGCCCGAGGACTACGAGTCCGCGATCCTCACCCCCTTCGTCGACAGCCTGTCGCAGGAGATCGGCCGCGCGCTGCAGTACTTCTTCACCAGCACGCCGCACCACAAGGTGCACTACGTGATGCTGGCTGGCGGCACGGCCACGCTGGCCGGCCTGAAGGAGCGTGTCACCGACCTCACCGGCTTCGCGTCGATGGTCGTGAACCCGTTCGAACACATGAAGCTCGGCGGCTCGGTGCGCGAGAGCAAGGTGCGACGTGAAGCGCCCTCGTACCTCACCGCCACCGGCCTCGCGATGCGGAGGTTCCTGCAGTGATCCTCATCAACCTGCTTCCCCACCGGGAAGAAAAGCGCAAGCGCCGCCGCACGGCCTACTTCACCGGTCTGGCGCTGTCGGCCGTGGCGGGCGTGGTGATCGCCGCGCTGTGGTTCGCGGTGCTCGACCGCATGAAGTCGGCCCAGGAGGAGCGCAACGCCTACCTGGGCACCGAGATCAAGAAGCTCGAGGCGCAGATCAAGGACATCGCCAACCTGCGCGCCGAGATCGACGCGCTGAAGGCGCGCCAGAAGGCCGTCGAGGACCTGCAGGCAGACCGCAACGTCCCCGTGCACCTGCTCAACGAACTGGTCAAGCAGACCCCCGAGGGCGTCTACCTGGTCAGCATCAAGCAGGCCGGTCAGGTGGTCACCGTGACCGGCGTGGCCCAGACCAACGAGCGCGTGTCCGAGTTCCTGCGCAACACGCTGTACAACTCGCCCTGGCTCGAAAAGCCGGAGCTCATCGAGATCAAGGCGGCGGTGGCCCCGCGCGACCGCGCTTCCACCAGCCGCCTGTTCGACTTCTCGATGCGCGTGTCGATCAAGCGCCCGCAGGCGCCCGTCGACGGTGCCAGCCCTCCGGGCGCGAAGGCCGCGCCCGCCGGTGCGAAGGCCTCCTGAGGTAGCCCACATGGCCACGCAAAGCCCCAACTCGCGCAGCTTCGAGCTGAGCACCATGTTCGAGCAGGCCGCGGCCCAGTTCCGCGGTCTGGACACGCGGCAGCCCGGCCAGTGGCCGTTGCTGCCCAAGATCGGCTCCTGGGTCCTGCTGGCGGCGGTGGTCGTGCTGCTGAGCTGGTTCCTGATGCTGTCGGCCAAGAACGACGAGCTCGAGGCCGAGCGCAGCAAGGAGCCGACGCTCAAGTCCGACTACCGCGGCAAGCTGGGCCAGGCGGTCAACCTGCCCGAACTGCGCAAGCAGAAGCAGCAGGTCGAGGAGTACGTGACCCAGCTCGAGAAGCAGCTCCCCGGCAAGGCCGAGATGGACGCACTGCTGTCGGACATCAACCAGGCGGGCATCGGCCGCGGCCTGCAGTTCGAACTGTTCCGCCCCGGCTCGGTGTCGGTGAAGGACTACTACGCCGAGCTGCCGATCTCGGTGCGCGTCACCGGCCGCTATCACGACATCGGGGCCTTTGCCGCCGACGTGGCCAACCTGTCACGCATCGTGACCCTGCACGACCTGACGGTGGCGCCGCCGGCCGGCCAGAAGGACAGCGGCCTGCTGTCGATGGAAGCCACCGCCCGCACCTACCGCTATCTCGACGCGGGCGAGGTGGCGGCGCAGGCCGGCCAGAAGAAGAAGGCCGTGGGAGCGAAGAAATGATGCACGCCCAGACCTTCCTTCGTCGCGTGCCGGGCATGCTGGGTGCGGCCGTGGCCGCGCTCGCGCTGTCGGGCTGCGGCGCCGAGCTCGACGAGCTGCAGGCCTGGATGGACCAGCAAAAGCGCGAGGTCAAGCCCAATGTGCCGCCGCTGACGCCGCCCAAGAAGTTCGATCCGCAGCCCTATGCGGCAGCCGACTCCGTGGACCCGTTCAGCAACCAGAAGCTCGCCGTGGCGCTCAAGCGCGACGAGCGCGCCCCCAGTTCGCTGCTGGCCGCCGAGCTCAAGCGCCGGAAGGAGCCGCTGGAGGCCTACCCGCTGGACAGCATGACGATGGTGGGCAGCATGAACCGCCTGGGCCAGCCCTACGCGCTGCTGCGCGTCGAGGGTCTGCTGTACCAGGTCAGGGCAGGCGAATACATCGGCCAGAACTACGGCCGGATCCTCAAGGTGTCCGAGACCGAGCTGGTCCTGCGCGAAGTGGTGCAGGATGCCGCCGGCGAGTGGATCGAGCGCAACACGTCGCTGCAACTGGTCGAACAACGGGCGGGACGATGAAGAATCCGAAGGAGATACGCATCATGACGATGTGGCGTACGTGGGGGATGGCCGCCATGCTGGCCGTGTGCGCGCCGGCTGCGCTGGCGCAGGGCGTGATCCAGTCGATCACGAGCACGCAGCAAGCGGGCGCGGACGTCGTGCGCATCGAGCTGAGCGAAGCGCTGTCGGCGGTGCCGGCGGGTTTCGCGATCCAGCAGCCGCCGCGCATCGCGATCGACCTGCCGGGCGTGGGCAGTGCGCTGCCGCGCCCCAGTGTGGACGTCAACCAGGGCAACCTGCGCTCGGTGAACGTCGCGCAGGCCGGTGACCGCACGCGCCTGGTGCTCAACCTGAAGCAGGCCGCCACCTACCGCGCCCAGATCGAAGGCAAGGCCCTGCTGATCGTCGTGGACAGCGCCGGTCCGGCAGCCGCCTCGGCGGCCCCGGCGGCCGCGGCCACGGCGGCGGCTCCCGCCGCGGCGCCGGCCACCTTTGCGCCGAGCCAGAACCGCGAGACGCAGTCGTTGCGCGAGATCGACTTCCGCCGAGGCGTCGATGGCGCCGGCCGCGTGATCGTCACGCTGCCGAGCAGCCAGGTCGGCGTGGACATCCGCCAGCAGGGCACGGGTCTGCTGGTCGAGTTCCCGCGCTCGACGGTGCCCGACAACCTGCGCAGGCGCCTGGACGTCACCGACTTCGGCACCCCGGTGCAGACCGTCACCGTGTCGCAGAGCGGCGACCGCGTGCGCATGGTGATCGAGCCGCGCGGCAACTGGGAGCACAGCGCCTACCAGAGCGACACGCAGTTCGTCGTCGAGGTGCGCCCGGTCCGCGTCGACCCGAACAAGCTGACGCAGGGCCCCGGCTACCAGGGCGAGAAGCTGAGCCTGAACTTCCAGAACATCGAGGTCCGCTCGCTGCTGCAGGTCATCGCCGACTTCACCAACTTCAACGTCGTCACCAGCGACACGGTCACCGGCAACCTCACGTTGCGCCTGAAGGACGTGCCCTGGGACCAGGCGCTGGACATCATCCTGCAGGCCAAGGGCCTCGGGCTGCGCAAGAGCGGCAACGTGATCTGGATCGCGCCGAAGGACGAGCTCGCCATCAAGGAGCAGGCCGACCTCGAGGCGGGCAAAAAGAAGACCGAACTCGAGCCGCTGCGCACGCAGTCGTTCCAGCTCAACTACACCAAGGCCGAGGACGTGGCCAAGGGCCTCGCGGGGCAGGGCAGTGCCGGTGGCGGCGCGGCCACGCGGATCCTGTCGTCTCGCGGCAGCGTCATCTCCGACCAGCGCACCAACCAGCTCTTCGTGACCGACATCCCGTCCAAGCTGGAAGAGGTGCAGACGCTGGTGGCGCGCATCGACATCCCGGTGCGCCAGGTGCTGATCGAGGCCCGCATCGTCGAGGCCAGCGACACCTTCGGCAAGTCGCTTGGCGCCAAGCTCGGCTTCGTCGACCTGCGCGGTGTGCGCGGCGGCACGCCGGGCTGGAGCGTGGGCGGCAACAACCGCGTGGCGGTGGGCGGCAACTATGTCGGCGCCGGCCAGATCACGCTGCAGACGCCCGATACCGGCAATGCGTTCACCAACCAGCAGTTCGTGAACCTGCCGGCCGTCGGCCAGGGCGGCTACGACCCGGCGTCGTTCGCGCTGTCGATCTTCGGTGCCTCTTCCAACCGGTTCCTGAACCTGGAGATCTCGGCCCTCGAAGCCGACGGCCGCGGCAAGATCGTGTCGAGCCCGCGAATCGTCACGGCCGACCAGGTCAAGGCCTTCATCAGCCAGGGCACGCGGGTGCCGTTCCAGCGCGCCACCAGTTCCGGTGCCACCGCGGTGGAATTCATCGAGGCCAGCCTGAAGCTCGAAGTCACGCCCCAGATCACGCCGGAAGGCAACATCATCATGGACGTGAAGATCAACAAGGACAGCCTGGGCACGCTGACCGCGCTGGGCCGCGAGATCAACATCAAGGAAGTCAAGACGCAGGTGCTGGTCGAGAACGGCGGTACGGTGGTCATCGGCGGCATCTACGAACAGCAGTCCTCCGACTCGGTCAGCAAGGTGCCCCTGCTGGGCGACGTGCCCTACCTGGGCAACCTGTTCAAGACCAAGACGCAGGACTCCACCCGCACCGAGTTGCTGGTGTTCCTGACGCCCAAGGTCGTCACCGAGAAGGCCGCGGTCCGCTGATCATGGGCGCGCGAACACGCAGGGCCGCCTGGCGCGGCCTCTGGCCCGCGGCAGGTCTGGCCCTGCTCGTCGCCTGTGGCGGCGGTGGCGGCGGAACCGGTGGCTTTGCCAGCGACGGCTCGGGCAGCAGCGGCTTCAACAGCGGCGGCTCGGGCAGCGGCGGCTTCAACAGCGGCGGCTCGGGCTCGCCTCCGTTCGGAGGCAGTGGTTCCGGGGGCGGCACGGGGGCGGTCGGCGACGGCCCGCGTCCCGCGGCCGATCCACCGGTGGTCGTCAGCAACGACGCGATCCAGGGCTCCGTGCTCAGCGGCGCCAACGGCAACCCCATTTCCGGCGCGTCGGTCGTGTTCACGGGAGCCTCGCTCACCACCGATGCCCAGGGCCTGTTCGCGCAGGCCAACTCGGCGCCGATCCCCCGCCTGGTCATCGAAGCGGCCGCGGCCAATTTCGAACCTCTCTATGGCGTGACCCAGGTGCTGGGCACCGTGCCGTCCGTCAGCGTGCTGCGGCTCACGCCCTACGGCATCACCTCGGCGCTGACCGTGGCCAGCGGCGGCACCGTCAGCGATACCGCGTCCGGCGCGTCGGTGGCCGTGCCGGCGTCGGCCCTGCTGTCTTCCGGCGGCGGCGCGGCGCCTGTCACGCTCGACGTGCGCGTGTCGCCGGTCGACGTCGGCAGCGACAGCAACCTGCTGTCGGGCGACTACACCGAGGCGGGCGGGACACTGCTGCAGTCCTATGGCGCCGTGACCATCACGCCCTCCGTCGACGTGGAAGTGGTCAGCGGCCAGAGCCTGACGCTACGCGTGCCGGTGAGCACCCGCAGTGCCACCACGCCGGCCAGTGCCACCGCCTACTACTTCGACACGGCCACCGGCCGCTGGGTGGCCGACGGTGCCGCCACGCTCGTCAGCGGGGCGACGCCCTACTACGAGGTCGCCGTCACGCGCTTCGCGCAGTGGATGGTCGGCTCCGCGGTCAACTCGCCCATCACGGTCACCGGTTGCGTCATCGACGACAGCGGCGCGCCCGCGGCCAACGTGCGAATGGCGGGCGACGGCGTGTCGTATTCGAGCGTCGACTCGGCCACCACGGACGGCGCGGGCCAGTTCACGATCCGTGCCCTGCCCAACAGCCAGGTCGCGATCCAGGGCCGCCGCGGCGCGTTCCTCACCAATGCGCGCTCGGTGAGCGTGGGCGCATCGCCGGTGACCTTCACGAACTGCCTGACCATCCCCACGTCGAATGCGGCCACGATGCGGCTGACCTGGGGCGCGAACCCGAGCGACATCGACTCGCACCTGCGCACGCCGGGCGGCACGCACGTCTACTACGTGAACCAGGGTTCGCTCGCGGGCGAGCCGTATGCCAGTCTCGACGTCGACGACGTCACCGGATTCGGCCCCGAGGTGACCACGATCCGTCGTCCCAAGGTCGGCATCTACCGCTTCTACCTGCACAACTTCTCGCGCACCTTCAGCCCCGGCATGACCGGCTCGCCGACCCGCCTGGAACTGAACTACGCGGGCCGCACGGTGGTGTTCTCCCCGCCGCCCGGCGAAGGCTCGTCCCTGTGGTGGCACGTGTTCGACCTGCAGATCGGCGCCGACTGTACGATGACGCTGTACAGGTATAACCGCTGGCGTGCCGATGAACCCCAGAACCCCAACGCCGGCGGCACTGCCGCGGAGTGCACGCCGAACTAGCCCGGCACGAGAGGCCTCGTCGTGATCTCCCTCGTGGGCATGCCGGGCAGCGGCAAGTCCACGGTCGGGCGCCATGTCGCCCGGCAGCTGGGCCTGGAGTTCGTCGACACCGACCACCTGATCGAGCAGCGCATCGGCTGCTCGATCCGCGAGTACTTCGAACTGCACGGCGAGCCCGCCTTCCGCGACGTGGAGCAGGAGGTGGTGGCCGAGGCCACGGCCATGCCGCATGTCGGCGTCGTGGCCACCGGCGGGGGCGTGGTGCTGCGCGAGGCCAATCGCGATCTGCTGCGGGCGCGGACCACCGTGATGTACCTGCGCACGACACCCGACGACCTGGCGCGGCGCCTGCGCAATGACACGCACCGGCCGCTGCTGCAGGGCGCGGGCGACGCGGCCAAGCGGCTGCGCCAGCTGTTCCAGGAGCGCGACCCGCTGTACCGCCGCGCCGCGCACTTCGTGATCGAGGCCCAGCGTCCGTCGGTCCATGCGCTGGTCAACATGGTGCTGATGCAGGTGGAGCTGGCGGGCCTGGGCCGGGCCTCCGGCGACGCGACGGCCCGACCTTAAACTCGGCGCATGCCGGGACCGTCCCTCGTCAGCGCGCCAAGCCGCGCCCACCTGCGTTGCCGCGTGCCGATCTCGCTCGGCGAGCGCAGCTACGACATCCTGATCGGCGACGGGCTGATCGGCGATGCGTCCACCTGGCAGGGCCTGCCGGCCGCCCGCGCGGCGGTCGTGGTGAGCAACCCGACCGTCTCCGCGCTGCACGGTGCGGCGCTGCATGCGGCGCTGGGCGGCCTGTACGCCCAGGTGATCGGCGTCGACCTGCCCGACGGCGAGAGCCACAAGGAGTGGGCCTCGCTCGACAGGCTGTTCGACCGTCTGCTCGCGCAGGCCTGCGACCGCCGCACCACGCTGTTCGCGCTGGGCGGCGGCGTCGTCGGCGACATGACCGGCTTCGCGGCCGCCTGCTACATGCGCGGCGTGCCCTTCGTGCAGGTGCCCACCACGCTGCTGGCGCAGGTGGACTCGTCGGTGGGCGGCAAGACCGCGATCAACCACCCGCGCGGCAAGAACATGATCGGCGCGTTCTACCAGCCGCTGCGCGTGGTGTGCGACCTGGCGCTGCTGGACACCCTGCCGCAGCGGGAGCTGTCGGCGGGGCTGGCCGAGGTGGTGAAGTACGGCCCGATCGCCGACCCGGCGTTCCTCGACTGGATCGAGGCGAACGCCGACGCGCTGATGGCGCGCGACCGCGACGCGCTGGCCCATGCGGTGCGGCGCTCGTGCGAGATCAAGGCCGGCGTGGTCGGCGCCGACGAGCGCGAGGCCGGGCTGCGCGCGATCCTTAACTTCGGCCACACCTTCGGCCACGCCATCGAGGCCGGCCTGGGCTACGGCACCTGGCTGCACGGCGAGGCCGTGGGCTGCGGCATGGTGATGGCGGCCGACCTGTCGGCCCGCCTCGGCCTCGTGCCGCCCGGCTTCGTGCAGCGGCTGCGCGCCCTGTGCCAGCGCTGCGGCCTGCCTGTGCAGGCGCCGCACCTGGGCGGCGCCGGGCGCTGGATCGATCTGATGAGCGTGGACAAGAAGGCCGAGGGCGGCGAGCTGCGCTTCGTGCTGATCGACGGCCTGGGCCGCGCGACGCTGCGGCCGGTGCCCGAAGCGGTGCTGCGCGAAACCCTGGCCGCCTGCTGCGAGCCCGGCCCGTGAGCGCGCTGGCGCCGTATGCGTGCGACCCCGCGCGCACGCGCGGGCGCCGCGTGGCCGAAGCGGCGGCACCGCCGCGCAACGAGCACCAGCGCGACCGCGACCGCGTCGTGCACAGCACGGCCTTCCGCCGTCTCGTCTACAAGACCCAGGTGTTCGTCAACCACGAGGGCGACCTGTTCCGCACGCGGCTGACGCACTCGCTGGAGGTGGCGCAGATCGGCCGCTCGATCGCCCGCGCGCTGCAGCTCAACGAGGACCTGGTCGAGGCCGTGGCCCTGGCGCACGACCTCGGCCACACGCCCTTCGGCCATGCGGGGCAGGACGCGCTCGACGACTGCATGCGCGACCACGGTGGCTTCGAGCACAACCTGCAGAGCCTGCGCGTGGTGGACCGCCTCGAGCAGCGCTATGCCGCCTTCGACGGCCTGAACCTCACCTTCGAGTCGCGCGAGGGGATCCTGAAGCACTGCACGCGCAGCGCCGCGGCGCGGATCGAGGCCGACGACCCGCAGGGCGTGGCACGACGCTTCCTCGACGGCGGACAGCCGAGCCTGGAGGCGCAGCTGTGCAACCTGGCCGACGAGATCGCCTACGCCGCGCACGACCTGGACGATGGCGTGCGCTCGGGGCTGCTCACGCTGGCCCAGCTGGAGGAGGTGCCGCTGGTGGCCCGCCACCGGGCCGAGGCCTTGGCGCAGCACCCGTCGCTGGCCGGCGCGGCCGAGCGGCGCCTGCTCGCCGAGACGCTGCGCCGGCTGCTGTCGGCGCAGGTGGGCGACATCATCGAGACGACGCGCGGCCTGCTCGCCGCGCAGGCGCCGGACTCGGTGGACGCGGTGCGCGCGGCGCCGCCACTGGTGCGGTTCTCGCCGGGGATGCGCGAGCAGGCCACCGTGCTCAAGCGCTTCCTGTTCGCGGCGCTGTACCGGCATCCGCAGGTGGAGCGCACCACCGCCCGCGCCCGCGAGGTGCTGCGCACCGTGTTCGCAGCCTACGCGCAGCGCCCGGCCGAACTGCCCGACGAGCACCGCGCCGCCTTCGAGCGCGACGGCCATCGCGCGCTGGCGGACTACGTGGCGGGCATGACCGACCGCTTCGCCGCGCGCGAGTACCGCCGCCTGACCGGCGAGCGCGCGTTCGACCGGGACTGAGCCATGGCGCGCCTGACCCGACTGGCGCTGGATGGCGAGTTGCACCTGCTGGCACTGACGGGCCACAACGGCGCACCGGTGTTCGTCGACGACGCCGATCGCGACACCTTCATGTCGATGCTGCGCCAGGCGGCTAGCGATCACGGGGTGGCGATCCATGCCTACGTGTTGCTCGACGCCGAGGTGCGTCTGCTGGCCACGCCGGCCCGGGCCGAAGCGCTCGGCCGGCTGGTTCAGGCCCTGGGTCGACGCTACGTGCTGGCCTACAACCGGCGGCACAGCCGGCGCGGCACCTTGTGGGAAGGCCGGTTCAGGTCCTGCGTGGTCGACGCGCCGGCCTGGCTGATGCCCGCCACGGTGCGGCTGGAAAGCCTGCCGGTGGCGGCTGGCCTGGCGGCGGCGCCGGCCGACTGGCCCTGGTCGAGCGCGATGCACCATGTCGGCGCGCGCCGCGACCCGTTGGTGACCGAGCATCCCCGGTACTGGAGCCTTGGCAACACGCCGTTCGACCGGGAGTTGGCGCACGCTCGCCTGCTGGAAGAGGGCATGGCTGCGGCGAGCACCGACGCCCTGGAGTCTGCGTTGAGGCGCGGCCATGCCCTCGGCGACGGCGCCTTTCTTGCAAGGCTGGCGGAACAGACGGACCGGCCGCTGACGGCACGACCCCGAGGTCGACCGCGCCTCGTAAAGACTGACCCCATTTAACTGGGTCATCGTTTCGGGGCGGCTGTTTACCGAGTCTGACCCCATTTAATTCAGCTTGGCTTGATTGCTGCACTGCAGTAACCTCGCCGTCCCCGAATCGGTCCTCCTGGAGAGCCGCATGAGCACCGCCAGCCACCAAGAACGAGAACTCGCCGCCGCCGAGGGCCTGTACGACCCCCGTCAGGAGCATGACGCTTGCGGCGTGGGCTTCGTGGCCCACATCAAGGGCCAGCGCTCGCACCACATCGTCGAGCAGGGCCTGAAGATCCTGGAGAACCTGGACCATCGCGGCGCGGTCGGGGCCGACAAGCTGATGGGCGACGGCGCCGGCATCCTGATCCAGGTGCCCGACGAGTTCTATCGCGCCGAGATGGCGGCCCAGGGTGTGGAACTGCCGCCACCCGGCGAGTACGGCGTGGGCATGATCTTCCTGCCCAAGGAGCACGCCTCGCGCCTGGCCTGCGAGCAGGAACTGGCGCGCGCCGTCAAGGCCGAGGGCCAGGTGCTGCTGGGCTGGCGCGACGTGCCGGTGGACCGGGACATGCCGATGAGCCCGGCCGTGCGCGCCAAGGAGCCGGTGATCCGCCAGATCTTCATCGGCCGCGGCCCCGACGTGATCGTGCCCGACGCGCTGGAGCGCAAGCTGTACGTGATCCGCAAGACGGCGTCGGCAGCGATCCAGGCGCTCAAGCTGACGCACAGCCGCGAGTACTACGTGCCCAGCATGAGCTGCCGCACGGTCATCTACAAGGGCCTGCTGCTGGCCGACCAGGTGGGCGTGTACTACCGCGACCTGGCCGACCCGCGCGTGGTCAGCGCAATGGCGCTGGTGCATCAGCGCTTCTCCACCAACACCTTCCCCGAGTGGCCGCTCGCGCACCCGTACCGCATGGTCGCCCACAACGGCGAGATCAACACGGTCAAGGGCAACTTCAACTGGATGCGTGCGCGCGAGGGCGTGATGCAGTCGCCGGTGCTGGGCGCCGACCTGAAGAAGCTCTACCCGATCAGCTTCGAGCACCAGAGCGACACGGCCACCTTCGACAACGCACTCGAGTTGCTGACCATGTCGGGCTACCCGCTCGCGCACGCGGCAATGATGATGATCCCCGAGGCCTGGGAGCAGCACGAGGGCATGGACGTGCGGCGCCGCGCGTTCTACGAGTACCACGCCGCGATGATGGAGCCGTGGGACGGCCCGGCGGCGATGGTGTTCACCGACGGCAAGCAGATCGGTGCCACGCTCGACCGCAACGGCCTGCGCCCGGCGCGCTACATCGTCACCGACGACGACCTCGTGGTGATGGCCAGCGAGTCCGGCGTGCTGCCGATCCCCGAGCCGAGCATCGTCAAGAAGTGGCGCCTGCAGCCGGGCAAGATGTTCCTGATCGACCTGGAGCAGGGCCGCATCGTCGACGACGAGGAGCTGAAGAACCAGTTCGCCTTCGCCAAGCCCTACCGCCAGTGGATCGAGAACGTGCGCGTCAAGCTCGACGCGATCGAGATCGATCCTGCCGCGCCGCTGCCGCACGCCGAGAGCCTTCTCGACCGCCAGCAGGCCTTCGGCTACACGCAGGAGGACATCAAGTTCCTGCTCAGCCCGATGGCCGCCAACGGCGAGGAGGGCATCGGCTCGATGGGCAACGACTCGCCGCTGGCGGTGCTGTCGGACAAGAACAAGCCGCTGTACAACTACTTCAAGCAGCTGTTCGCCCAGGTGACGAACCCGCCGATCGACCCGATCCGCGAGGCCATCGTGATGTCGCTCAACAGCTTCATCGGGCCCAAGCCGAACCTGCTGGACATCAACGCGGTGAACCCGCCGATGCGCCTGGAGGTGACGCAGCCGGTCCTGGACTTCGACGACATGGCGCGCCTGCGCGCGATCGAGAAGCACACGAACGGCAAGTTCAAGAGCTACGAGCTCGACATCACCTACCCGCTGGCCTGGGGCAAGGAGGGCATCGAGGCCAAGCTGGCGTCGCTGTGTGCCGAAAGCGTGGACGCGCTGCGCAGCGGCCACAACATCCTGATCGTGACCGACCGCGCGATGTCGCGCACCCAGGTGGCGATTCCCGCGCTGCTGGCGCTGTCGGCCGTGCACCACCACCTGGTGCGCGAGGGCCTTCGCACCACCGCCGGCCTGGTGGTGGAAACCGCCAGCGCCCGCGAGGTGCACCACTTCGCCGTGCTCGCGGGCTACGGTGCCGAGGCGGTGCATCCGTACCTGGCGATGGAGACCCTGGTCGACATGCACCGGGAACTGCCGGGTGACCTGTCGGCCGACAAGGCGATCTACAACTACGTCAAGGCCATCGGCAAGGGCCTGTCGAAGATCATGTCCAAGATGGGCATCAGCACGTACATGTCGTACTGCGGCGCCCAGATCTTCGAGGCCGTGGGCCTGGACAAGGCGCTGGTGGAGAAGTACTTCCGCGGCACGGCCACGCAGGTGGGCGGCATCGGCGTGTTCGAGGTGGCCGAGGAGGCGCTGCGCATGCACCGCGCCGCGTTCGGCGACGACCCGGTGCTCGAGGGCATGCTCGACGCCGGCGGCGAATACGCCTGGCGCGTGCGCGGCGAGGAGCACATGTGGACGCCCGACGCGATCGCCAAGCTGCAGCACAGCGCGCGCGCGGGCAAGTTCGACACCTACAAGGAGTTCGCGCAGATCATCAACGACCAGAGCCGCCGCCACATGACGCTGCGCGGCCTGTTCGAGTTCCGGCTCGACCCGTCGAAGGCGATTCCGCTCGACGAGGTGGAGCCCGCGGCCGAGATCGTCAAGCGCTTCGCCACCGGCGCGATGTCGCTCGGCTCGATCTCCACCGAGGCGCACTCCACGCTGGCCATCGCGATGAACCGCATCGGCGGCAAGAGCAACACCGGCGAGGGCGGCGAGGACCCGGCGCGCTACCGCAACGAGCTCAAGGGCATCCGCATCACCGCCGGCACCAAGGTCAGTGACGTCATCGGCGCCAAGGTGATCGAGGCCGACTACGAGATGAAGGACGGCGACAGCCTGCGCAGCAAGATCAAGCAGGTGGCCTCGGGGCGCTTCGGAGTCACCACCGAGTACCTCGTCAGCGCCGACCAGATCCAGATCAAGATGGCCCAGGGCGCCAAGCCGGGCGAGGGCGGCCAGCTGCCCGGCGGCAAGGTCAGCGAGTACATCGGCTTCCTGCGCTACAGCGTGCCGGGCGTCGGCCTGATCAGCCCGCCGCCGCACCACGACATCTACTCCATCGAGGACCTGGCGCAGCTGATCCACGACCTGAAGAACGCCAACCCGCGCGCGTCGATCAGCGTCAAGCTGGTCAGCGAGGTGGGCGTGGGCACGGTGGCCGCGGGCGTGGCCAAGTGCAAGGCCGACCATGTGGTGATTGCCGGCCATGACGGCGGCACCGGCGCCAGCCCCTGGAGCAGCATCAAGCACGCCGGCACGCCCTGGGAGCTGGGCCTGGCCGAGACGCAGCAGACCCTGGTGCTGAACCGCCTGCGCGGCCGCATCCGCGTGCAGGCCGACGGCCAGATGAAGACCGGCCGCGACGTGGTGATCGGCGCGCTGCTGGGCGCCGACGAGTTCGGCTTCGCCACGGCGCCGCTGGTGGCCGAGGGCTGCATCATGATGCGCAAGTGCCACCTGAACACCTGCCCGGTGGGCGTGGCCACGCAGGACCCGGTGCTGCGCGCCAAGTTCTCGGGCAAGCCCGAGCACGTCGTCAACTACTTCTTCTTCGTCGCCGAGGAGGCGCGCCAGATCATGGCGCAGCTGGGCATCCGCCGCTTCGACGACCTGATCGGCCGCGCCGACCTGCTCGACACCCGCAAGGGCGTCGCGCACTGGAAGGCGCGCGGGCTGGACTTCAGCCGCGTGTTCCACCTGCCCGCCGTGCCGGCCGACGTGCCGCGGCGCCAGGTCGACGAGCAGGACCACCGCCTCGACCGCGCGCTCGACGTGACGCTGATCGAGAAGTGCCGGCCTGCGATCGAGCGCGGCGAGAAGGTGCAGTTCATGCAGGACGTGCGCAACGTCAACCGCTCGGTGGGCGCGATGCTGTCGGGCGAGCTGGTGCGGCACCGCCCCGAGGGGCTGCCCGACCACACCATCTTCATGCAGATGGAAGGCACCGGCGGCCAGAGCTTCGGCGCGTTCCTGGCCTCGGGCATCACGCAGTACCTGATCGGCGACGCCAACGACTACACCGGCAAGGGCCTGTCGGGCGGACGCATCGTGGTGCGGCCGAGCATCGACTTCCGCGGCGAGGCCACCGCCAACATCATCATCGGCAACACCGCGCTGTACGGCGCCACCAGCGGCGAAGCCTTCTTCCGCGGCGTGGCCGGCGAGCGCTTCGCGGTGCGCCTGTCGGGCGCCACCGCGGTGGTGGAAGGCACGGGCGACCACGGCTGCGAGTACATGACCGGCGGCACGGTGGTCGTGCTGGGCCGCACCGGGCGCAACTTCGCGGCCGGCATGTCCGGCGGACTGGCCTTCGTCTACGACGAGGACGGCCAGTTCGCCCGGCGCTGCAACACCAGCATGGTGTCGCTGGACAAGGTGGTGCCGCGCGACGAGCAGGACCCGTCCACCTTCCACCGCGGCCAGGCCGACGAGGCGCTGCTGCGCAAGCTGATCGACGACCACCACCGCTGGACGGGCAGCCTGCGCGCGCGCCACATCCTCGACACCTGGGCCGAGGCGCGCGGGCGCTTCGTGAAGGTGTTCCCGCACGAGTACGCGCGCGCGCTCAAGCAGATGAACGCGACGCAGACCGCCGACGCGACCATCGCGAAGGCGAAGACCAAGGCCGCGGTGCCGGCGAAGTAAGCACAGGACGAGATCACCATGGGCAAAGTCACCGGCTTCCTCGAACACGAGCGACTCGAAGAGGGCTACGAGCCCGTCCCCCAGCGGCTGAAGACCTGGAAGGAATTCGTCATCGGCCTGAGCACCGAGCAGGCCAAGGTGCAGGGCGCGCGCTGCATGGACTGCGGCACGCCGTTCTGCAACAGCGGCTGCCCGGTCAACAACGTGATCCCGGACTTCAACGACCTCGTCTACCGCGGCCGCCCGCAGGACTGGGCCGACGCGATCCGCGTGCTGCACTCGACCAACAACTTCCCCGAGTTCACCGGCCGCGTCTGCCCGGCGCCCTGCGAGGCCGCCTGCACGCTCAACGTCAACGACGACGCGGTGGGCATCAAGTCGATCGAGCACGCGATCATCGACCGCGCCTGGGCCGAGGGCTGGGTGAAGCCGCAGCCGCCCAAGGCGAAGACGGGCCGCAAGGTCGCCGTCGTCGGCTCGGGGCCGGCGGGTCTGGCCGCGGCGCAGCAGCTCGCGCGCGCCGGCCACGACGTGACGGTGTTCGAGAAGAACAGCCGCATCGGCGGCCTGCTGCGCTACGGCATCCCCGACTTCAAGATGGAGAAGTCGCACATCGACCGCCGCGTCGAGCAGATGAAGGCCGAGGGCGTCACCTTCCGCACCGGCGTGCTGGTGGGCGCGATGCCCGAGGGCTCGAAGGTCACCAACGACGCGCGCGAGACGGTGTCGGCGGCCGAACTGAAGGCGGCCTTCGACGCCGTGCTGCTGACCGGTGGTGCCGAGCAGTCGCGCGACCTGCCGGTGCCCGGGCGCGAGCTCGACGGCGTGCACTTCGCGATGGAGTTCCTGCCGCAGCAGAACAAGGTGGTGGCCGGCGACAAGGTCAAGGGCCAGATCATGGCCACGGGCAAGCACGTGATCGTGATCGGCGGCGGCGACACCGGCAGCGACTGCGTGGGCACCAGCAACCGCCACGGCGCGGCCAGCGTGACGCAGTTCGAGCTGATGCCGATGCCGCCCGAGCAGGAGAACAAGCCGCTGGTGTGGCCCTACTGGCCGACCAAGCTGCGCACCAGCTCCAGCCACGAGGAAGGCTGCAGCCGCGAGTTCGCCATCGCCACCAAGGAGTTCGTGGCCGGCACCGGCAAGGACAAGGGCCGCGTCGTCGGCCTGAAGACGGTGCACGTGCAGTGGCAGGGCGGCAAGATGGTCGAGGTGCCCGGCACCGAGAAGGAATGGAAGGCCGACCTGGTGCTGCTGGCGATGGGCTTCGTGAGCCCGGTCGCGTCGGTGCTCGACGCCTTCGGCGTGGAGCGCGACAACCGCGGCAATGCCAAGGCCGGCACCGACTTCACCGGCGGCTACCGCACCGGTGTCGACAAGGTGTTCGCCGCGGGCGACATGCGCCGCGGCCAGAGTCTCGTGGTCTGGGCGATCCGGGAGGGTCGCCAGGCCGCGCGTGCGGTCGACGAGTTCCTGATGGGCGAGAGCGACCTGCCGCGCTGACCGGGCCCCGGCCCGCTCCGCGCGGGCCGCCGCTTGCATCCGGTTACGTGTGGCAGCCCCCGATCCGGGGGCGGTGTGGCGCGGGGGCGCGCCACTCGTCGGTGGGCGTTGACCGCCCGTCGGGCCAGGGGGCGCGCGTGCAGTAACTCACACCACGCGCCAGGGCGCTGGCTGCACCATGCAGCACCCGAAACCACGCCCGCCATCGACGGTACCGCCCGATGCCCCGCTGCCTGCCGCACGTCACTGCCCGCGCACTGTCGCGGGGCTTCACCATCCTCGAACTGCTGATCGTCATCGGCATCGTCGGGATCCTGGCGGCCGTGGCGCTGCCGGCCTATGGCGACTACGTGCGCCGCGGTCAGTTGCCGGAAGCGTTCTCCGGCATGGCGGACCTGCGCGTGAAGATGGAGCAGTACTACCAGGATCGTCGGAGGTACGGGTCCGCCAATGGCCCCAATTGCGCTGACGACACGCCGCCGGCATGGCGCGGCACGGGTGGCACGCTTCTTTATCCGGGGGCCCAGTTCTTCACCTTCGCCTGCGAAGTCACCGATTCGGGGCAGGGCTACACCCTCACGGCCAACGGAACTGCCGGCCGGGCCGCGGGCCACACCTACACGCTGACCCACGCTAACCAGCGCGCCACCACGCAGTTCAAGGGCCAGGGGGTGACGCGCGGCTGCTGGCTGTCCAAGGGCGACGAATGCTGACCGGCCGCCGCCGCGCCCGCGGCGTCACCCTGATCGAGCTGGCGGTGGCGCTCACCGTGCTGGCGCTGCTGATGTTCGCGGTGCTGCCCAGCGTGGGCGTGTGGATCCGCAACACGCAGGTGCGCAACACCGCGTCGTCCATCTATGCGGGGCTGCAGGTGGCGCGCAACGAGGCGATCCGGCGCAACACGGCGATCCGCTTCTCCCTCGTGTCGCTCACCGATGCCGCGGTGATGAACAACACCTGCGCGCTGTCGAGCACGGGCGTGTCCTGGGTGGTCAGCGTGCGCGACCCGTCGAGCCAGTGCCAGTACCTCCCGTCCAACGTCGCCACGGATGCCAACGACCCGATGATCGTGGACAAGAACGCCGGCGGCCAGGGAGGCCGTAACGTCGTGACCTGCGCCAACGTGCTCGACGGCAGCGCGACTGCCGACACGGTGATCTTTAACGGCTTCGGCCGGGTCGAGAACGCCACGCCGATCGGCTTCATCGACGTCACCAACGAGACCCTGTCCAACGACTACCGGCGCTTCCGCATCGAGGTGTCGCCCGGGGGCTCGCTGCGCATGTGCGACCTGGCGGTCACCGCCACCACCGACGCCCGTTTCTGCCCCACGCGAGCCACGGCATGTTCATGACAACCCGCTCCTTTCCCCGTCGCGCCCGTGGCGCAGGCAAGGCCGTCCGCGGCTTCATGCTGCTGGAGGTGCTGGTGGCCCTGCTGATCTTCTCGATCGGCGTGCTCGGCATCGTCGGCCTGCAGGCCGCGATGACCAAGGCCCAGACCGGCTCGAAGTTCCGTGCCGATGCGTCCTTCCTGGCCCAGCGGCTGATCGCCAGCATGTGGTCCGACCGCAGCGGGCTGGCCAGCTACGGCGGCGCCAACTGCGCCGGCCACACCCGCTGCAGCGAGTGGCTCGACGAGGTGGCGCGCGCGCTGCCCGGCGGCACCGCCACCGTCGACGTCACGCCGCTGGCCGATGGCACCGTCAGCGGCGTCGTGGTGGCCGCCGACGTCACCGTGACCATCACGTGGACGCCTCCCAACGAGGAGACCCGCAACTACACCACCACGTCGTCCGTCTCCAGCAAGAGCCCGACATGACATCGCACTCCCCGGTTCCCACCCCAGCCGCCCGGCGGCATGCTGAGCGCGGCGTGACGCTCGTCGAAGTGATGGTCGGCATGGTCGTCGGCCTGTTCGCCGTGATGTTCATCAGCCAGGTGCTGCTGACCTCCGAAGGCCAGAAGCGCACCGCCACCGGCGGCTCCGACGCGCAGGTCAACGGTGCGCTGGCGCTGTACACGCTGCAGCGCGACCTGCAGATGGCGGGCTACGGCATCGCCAGCAGCCCGAACGTCATCGGCTGCCCCCTCAACGCGCGCTTCAACAGCGCCACGCCCACGGGCTTCGCCACCACGCTGGCGCCGGTGGTCATCACGCCCGAGGCCTCGCGCCCTTCCGGCAGCGTGGGCGACTCGGTGCGCATGCTGGCCAGTTCCAAGGATTCGTTCTCGGTCCCTACCCGGGTGATCCCGCCGGGCTACGCCGTCGGCGGCAACGAGTTCCCGGTGCGCGCGTCGGTCGGCTTCTCGCAGGGCGACCTGGCGCTGGTGGGTACCAACGGCACGTCGCCGTGCTGGGTGTTCCAGGTGACCGGCGCGCCCGGGGCCCGCTCCCTGCCGCGCGGCAACGCGACCGCGGCCTGGAACCCGTCGAACACGCCGGACGTGGCCTATGGCGATGGCGCGGTGATGATGAACCTGGGCACGCTGGTGGACAACCGCTACGAGATCCGCAACGGCACCACGACCCTGTGGGCGTCGAGCTTCAACGTGGCGACGCCGAGTGCACGCATCGACCGCGAGATCCAGCCCGACATCGTCAACCTGCGCGCGTTCTACGGGCGCGACACGTCGGTGCCGGCCGACGGCATCATCGACGTGTTCGACACCACCACGCCCACCTCCAACGACGGCTGGCTGCGCGTGCTGGCCGTGCGCGTGATCCTGGTCGCCCGCAGCTCGACCTGGGAGAAGGAGCAGGTCACGCCCGCCAATCCCGAGTGGTCGGTGGGCACCGAGCCCGCCGTGGCCGGTGCGACCACCTGTTCGTCGGGCACCGGCGAGTGCATCACGATCGACGTCGGCGCCGGCGCATCGGGCGACGTCGAGGCCAAGCATCACCGCTACAAGGTGTTCGACACCGTGATCCCGTTGCGCAACATGCTCTGGAGTTCGTGATGAGCCGCAGCCTCTTCATCCGCACGCAGCGCGGTGTCTCGCTGCTGTTCGCCCTGCTGGCCCTGGCCGCGATCTCGCTGGCCGCGGTGGCCCTGGTGCGTTCGGTCGATTCGGGCACCCAGGTCATCGGCAACCTCAGCTTCAAACAGGACGCCACCTCGGCGGCCGACCGTGCGGCCGAGATGGCGCGCGTCTGGCTGATGGCGCCCGGTCGCAACCTGCTGGCCGACTCTCCGGCCGGCGAGGGCTACTACGCCACTGCGCAGGACAACCTCGACCCGACCGGCCGCCTCACGTCGGCCAGCAACCTGATGGCGGTGGTCAACTGGGGCGACTCCGACAGCTGCGCCTGCCTGAGCTCGTCGCCGCAGACCTGCTCTTCGTGCAACCGCATGCCGTCCAACGAGATCTCGCTGAACGGCGGTGCGGTGCGCGCGCGCTACATCATCACGCGGCTGTGTCCGGCCACCGGCGCGGTGAACGCGCTCAACGCCTGTGCACAGCCCGCTTCGTCCGCGTTGTCTTCGGCGAAGGCACGCGGCGAGATCCGCGTGGGCACCGAGAAACGGCCCGACGAGTCGGTCCAGGTGCCCTACTACCGCGTGATCGTGCGCACCGTCAGCGGTCGCAACACGGTCAGCTTCACCGAGACGGTGCTGTACTGATCAGGGAACGGAGAAAACGAACATGTCCATGCCGCAACTCTTTCCGCGCCCGGGCCGGGGCCGCGCCGCGCGCACCGCGATGGCCACGCTGGCCCTGCTGGCCATCGCGCCCGCCGCGTTCGCCCAGCTCACGGACATCGCGTCGAACCCGCTGACGACGTCGGCGCCGAACCAGGTCAAGCCGAATCTGCTCTTCATCCTGGATGATTCGGGCTCGATGGGCAGCGACTACATGCCCGACGACGTCGCCGGCCTGGCCGGTGGCTCCTACGGCCGCAACGCGTCTCAGTGCAATGGCCTGGCCTACAACCCGGACAGCACGTACCAGGTGCCGGTGGATGCGACGGGTGCCGATCGGCCCGCAGGCACCTACAACTTTCCTTCGCCCGCCACCCTGAACAACATCCGGTCGATCTCGTCGGCTGCGCCGACGATCGGCACCGGCAGCTTTACGCTGACGCTGAGCAGCGGCTCCGCTGGCAGCTACACGGTCGGCATGGTCGTCACGCTGTACAGCAACACCAATCAGACCGGCCAGTACATGGTGGGCACCGTCACCGCCTGGAACGGCACCACCCGCGTCATCACGGTCAATGTGACCGAGACCCATGGCAGCGGTTCGATGGCCAGCCCTCGCATCGGCGACGGCGACGTGCGGCCGTTCTACTACACCTACTCGGGCACGCAGCCCGCACTGTCCTACACCTACTCGACCAGCGGGGTGATCACCACCACGACGTTCTACCAGCAGTGCAACAGCGTGGTCGGCTCCCTGCCCGGCAGCGCCGTGTTCACGAGGGTGGTCGTCACGCCGTCGACCATCACCCAGAACTACCGCAACTGGTACACCTACTACCGGACGCGGATGCAGATGGCCAAGTCGGCCACCTCGCTCGCCTTCCGCACCATCGGGGACCGGTTCCGCGTCGGCTACACGACGATCAGCTCGAACTACGTCGACGGAAGCGACTTCCTCAACATCACCGACTTCGACGCCACCCAGAAGGGCAGCTTCTACACGGCACTGAACTCGGCCGCGCCCGGGGGCTACACGCCCTTGCGGGGCGCGCTGTCCAAGGCGGGCCGCTACTACGCCCGCATGGGCTTCCAGTCCGACGGCACGGCGCAGTCCTACGACCCGGTGCAGTTCTCCTGTCAGAAGAACTTCGCGATCCTGACGACGGACGGCTACTGGAACACCCAGGAGGAAGTCAACTCGACGACCTGGACCAGCTACGGGCCGGACCGTCTCGACCGCACCGACGTCGGCCAGCAGGACGCCCTCGCGCCGCGACCGATGTATGACGGGGCCACCGTCACGGTCAGCACCCGGACCAGCAACCTCCAGCAGCGCACCACGACGACGCAGACCCAGGAAGCCGTCGTGCAGCTGCAGCAGAGCAACGGCGTGTTGCAGACCCGTACCAGCAGCAACAGCGGGTCGACCTGGTCGTCGTGGTCCAACACGTCGTCGTGCACCTGGGACAACGGCGGCAGCAGCCGGCGCCAGTGCCGCTACAACTACGGTGCCTGGTCCAATGCGTCGTCGTGCACCGTGGCGGGCAACACCGGCACCTCGGGCACATGGTCCATCACGAACGCCGTCCAGTGCCGGTACACGACTCCGGTGTGGAACAACGTCGCCTCGTGCACGCCGTCCTCGCCGCCGCCGTCGGGGGCGTCACCCTACACCGTGGCCAGCGCAACGCTGTGCCAGACGGTGACGAACACCTCGGCCTGGACCAACGTGTCGTCCTGCACCACCGGTTCCGGCGTCGAGTGCCAGTACACCAACTGGAGCTCCTGGTCCAACGTCGCGACCTGCACGGCTGAGCCCCGGTCCAGCGCGTCGCCCTTCACCGTGGGCACGGCGCGCGAGTGCCAGTCGAGCAGCAGCGGCGGCAGCAGCAACTCGCTGGCCGACGTGGCGATGTACTACTACGAGACCGACCTGCGCACGACGGCACTGGGCAACTGCACGCTGGCCAGCGGCACCAACGTCTGCACCAACAACGTGCCGCCGCGCGGTACCGACAACGCCACGCACCAGCACATGTCCACGTTCACGGTGGGCATGGGCGTCAGTGGCACGCTGGCCTATGCCAACAACTACCTATCGGGCGGCTCGGCCGACTACCAGGCCATCCTGCAGGGCACCCGCGACTGGCCGGTGCCCAACGGGGGGGCGGCCAACATCGACGACCTCTGGCATGCCGCCGTCAATGGTCGCGGCCAGTACTTCAACGCGCGCGACCCGGCGTCGCTGGCGCTCGGCCTGACCACGGCGCTGGCGGCGATCGACGCGCAGACGGGCTCCGGCTCGGGCGCGGCGGCGTCGACGCTGCAGCCGGTGGCCGGCGACAACTTCCTGTACATCGCCAAGTACACCACCGTGCACTGGACCGGCGAGCTGGTGGCGCGCACGATCGACCCGCAGACCGGCGCGATCTCCACGACCGACAGCTGGTCGGCCGAGCAGCTGCTCGACGCCCGGGTGGCTGCGGGCACGCCGCGCAACATCTACTACATGCAGCGGTCGGGCAGCGCCAACACCGGCACGCTGCGCTCTTTCACCTACTCCAACCTGAACGCCGACGGGCTGGGCGGCAACTTCTCGAATGCCTGCTCCAAGGCCGTGCCGCTGTCGCAGTGCGCGGACTCGGGCTACGACGTGGCCGGCGCCAACAGCGGCGCCAACATGGTGGACTACCTGCGCGGCACCTACTTCCCCATCTACCGCAACCGCCAGCACATCCTCGGCGACATCGTCGGCGGTGCCCCGGTGTACGTGCGGCGCCCGCCTTTCCAGTACACCGAGAACAACTACGCCACCTTCGTCACCAACAACGCCTCGCGCACCGGTGTCGTGTATGTGGCCGCCAACGACGGCATGCTGCATGCCTTCGACGGCGCCACCGGGCAGGAGATGTGGGCCTATGTGCCGACGATGGTGATGGACCGCATGTACCGCCTGGCTGACAACGACTATGCCAACCGGCACGAGTTCTTCGTCAACGGCGCGCCGGTGGTGGGCGACATCTGGGTGCCGGGCTCGCCGGGCCAGTGGAAGACCATCCTCGTGGGCGGGCTGGGGGCGGGTGGTCGCGGCTACTACGCGCTGGACATCACCAACCCGAATTCGCCCCAGGCCCTGTGGGAGTTCCGGAACGACAGTCTCGGCGGCGACGGCAACCTGGGCTTGAGCTTCGGAAACCCGGTGATCACCAAGCGCGCCGACGGTACCTGGGTGGTGGCCTTCACCTCGGGCTACAACAACGTGTCGCCGGGTGACGGCAACGGCCGGCTCTTCGTGGTCAATGCCAACACCGGCCAGCGCGTCTCCGAGATCCAGACCTACACCTCGGGCACCACGCCCGCCGGATCGACCGGCACGCCGAGCGGCCTGGGCAAGCTCAATGCCTGGGTGGAGTCGACGATCGACAACACCGCGCGGCGGTACTACGCCGGCGACCTGCTCGGCAATCTGTGGCGCTTCGATATCGACAACCTGGTGGCGCCGAACAACGCAGCGCTGCGCCTGGCCTATCTGCAGGCCGGCACGCCGTCCGTGCCGCAGCCGATCACCACGCAGCCAGCCCTGGGCCTGGTGGACTATGGCGGGACGCAGTACCCGGTCGTCTATGTCGGCACCGGGCGCATGCTGGGCTTGTCCGACCTGAGCAGCACGGCGCTGCAGACCGTCTACGCGATCAAGGACCCGCTGACCAACACGCCGCTGGGCGACGTGCGTGCCAGCAGTTCCTTCGTTACGCAGACGCTGTCGCAGACCTCGCCGACCTCGCCACGGACCATCACCAACAACGCGGTCGACTGGACCACGGCCAACGGCTGGCGTGTCGACCTCATCGGCACCGGCGAGCGGGTCAACGTCGACATGCAGTTGATCTTCCAGTCGCTGACCGTGGCCACCAACACGCCCAACAACGACGCCTGCACGGCGGGCGGCAGTTCGTACCTGTACTACTTCGACCTCAACACCGGTTCGGCGCCGCAGGGCTCGACCAACAGCGTGGTCGGCACGTGGCTGGGCGGCACGCTGGTGGTCGGCATGAGCTACCTGACCCTGCAGCAACCCGGAAGCACCGACCCCGGCACCGGCCGCACCATCACGGTGATCATCGACAACCGCGGCGTGCCGCGCACGGACGACGTGCCGCCGCCGCCGCCGCCACCGGCTTCCGGACGCCGGACGTCGTGGCGAGAGCTGGTCAACTGAGTTCCGGGGCAGGGCGGTGAGCGGGGTGGCCGCCGCCCTCCCCGGCGTGGGCATGCGCAGGCACGATCTGCGTCGCCTGGGCCCGGTCGTGGCCGTGGTGGTGGCCGCGCATGCGTTGCTGCTGGCGGTGCCCTGGGAGCCGACGGTCCCGCAGGGGCCGGCCGCGGCGGTGCAGAGCGTGAAGGTGCGCCTGCTCGAAGCGGCGGCGCCCGCGGCGCCGGCCCCGCAGGCGCCGCCGCAGCCCATGACTGCGGCGACCGATCCGGACGCCTTCGTCGCCGCGCCCGCGGTGGCGGCCCCGGCGCCGGCGGTGTCCGAGCCGCCTGTGCATGCGGCCCCGGCGCCGGCCGCCGTCCTGCCGCCGGCCGAGTCGCTGCTCGGGCTGGCGCTGCCCGGCATCGCCAGCGAGGACGACCTCTACTTCACCCGCGGGCAGCTGTCGGTGGCACCTGCGGCGATCGACCCCGTGTTGATCGATTACCCGGTGTTCGCGGGCGATGCGGGCCGATACACAGCAGAACTGTCCCTTTTCATCGACGAAACCGGCCGCGTGGTGCGGGTGCGGATGGACAGCGCCGGCCTGCCGCCGGCCCTGGAGGACGCAGCCCGGCGCGCCTTCACCCGGGCGCGGTTCCGCCCCGGCGAGGCCGACGAGCGGGGCGTCGTGAAGTCCCGCATCCGGGTCGAGGTGACGTTCGAGAACACCCTGCGGCGCCCCGCCGAGCGCTGATCCGGCCGCCCGGCCGGGCGTAGGGATTGGTAACGAAAGGCCTATGCGGGGAATCCCGCATGTGAAAAGTGCCCGTGCGAGAATGCCCCGCAGAAGAACAGCACGCGCTCCGGGCCTCCGGGCCTGCCACGCCGCTTGAACCCATCGACCGCTCTCATCGAGATCGATCACGTCTCGTTCGGATATGACGCGAGCCGCACGATCCTGTCCGATATCAGCCTGACCTTCCAGCGCGGCAAGGTCACGGCGATCCTTGGCGGGTCGGGCTGCGGCAAGACCACGCTGCTGCGCCTGATCGGCGGCATGGCCGCGGCCAATTCGGGGCGGGTGACCTTCGACGGCGAGCCCGTCAACCCGCGCCACCGTGCCGCCATGCTGCGCCAGCGGCGCCGCATGGGCATGCTGTTCCAGTTCGGCGCGCTGTTCACCGACCTGACCGTGTTCGACAACGTCGCCTTCCCGCTGCGCGAGCACACCGATCTGAGCGCGTCGATGATCCGCGACATCGTGCTGATGAAGCTGCATGCCGTCGGGCTGCGCGGCGCGGCCGGCCTGCGCATTTCCGAGGTGTCGGGCGGCATGGCGCGGCGCATCGCGCTGGCCCGCGCCATCGCGCTGGACCCCGAACTCATCATGTACGACGAGCCGTTCGCGGGCCTGGACCTGATCTCCATGGGCGTGGCGGCCAACCTGATCCGCAAGCTCAACGACGCCACCGGCGCCACCTCGCTGGTGGTGTCGCACGACGTGCCCGAATGCATGGCCATCAGCGACCACGTGATCCTGCTGGCCACCGGCGGCCGCATCGTGGCCCAGGGCACGCCGGCCGAGCTGATGGCGTCGACCGACCCGGAGACGCGCCAGTTCGTGCGCGGCGAGCCCGACGGCCCGGTGAAGTTCCACTACCCCGCGCCGAGCCTGGCCGAGGACTTCGGGGTGGGCGCATGAACCTGCTGGCCCAGATCGGGGCGCGCACGACGCGGGTGCTGCACGGCTTCGGCCGCGCCGCCATCTTCTTTGCCGACCTGCTCGCCCACGTGCCGATGGCGTTCGCCCGCTTCGGGCTCGTGGTGCACCAGATCCACGCCGTGGGCAACCGCTCGCTGGTGATCATCCTGGCCTCGGGCCTGGCGGTGGGCTTCGTGCTCGCGCTGCAGATGTACTACGCGCTGGTCACCTACGGCGCCACCGAGTCGCTCGGCCTGATCGTCAACCTGTCGCTGGTACGCGAGCTGGGGCCGGTAGTCACCGCGCTGCTGTTCGCCGGTCGGGCCGGCACCTCGCTCACCGCGGAGATCGGCCTGATGAAGGCCGGCGAGCAGCTCGCGGCGATGGAGATGATGGCCGTCGACCCACGCGCGCGCGTGCTGGCGCCGCGCTTCCTGGGCGGCATCATCTCGATGCCCCTGCTGGCGGTGCTGTTCTCGGCGGTCGGCATCGTCGGCGCCTGGGTCGTCGGCGTGGTGCTGATCGGCCTGGACCCGGGCAACTTCTGGGGCCTGATGCAGGCCAAGGTGGACGTGTGGCGCGACGTCGGCAACGGCGTGGTCAAGAGCTTCGCCTTCGGCGTGGTATGCACCGCGGTGGCGCTCTACCAGGGCTACGAGACCGAACCCACGCCCGAGGGCGTGGCCTATGCCACCACGCGCACGGTGGTGGTGTCCTCGCTCGGCGTGCTGGGCATGGACTTCGTATTGACGGCGTTGATGTTCTCGACGCCATGAGTGGGAGTTGACGCGATGAGCAGACGCAGCATCGAGACCCTGGTCGGGCTGTTCGTGCTGATGGGCATGGGCGCGATGGTGTTCCTGGCCCTCAAGGCGGCCAACCTGGCCAGCTTCGGCGAGCACAAGGGCTACACCGTCACGGCACGCTTCGACAACATCGGCGGCCTGAAGCCGCGCGCGCCGGTGCGCAGCGCGGGGGTCACCGTGGGCCGGGTCAAGAGCATCTCGCTCGACGCCAAGACCTTCCAGGGCGTGGTGCGGATGGAAATCGACAACTTCGTGAAGTTCCCCAAGGACACGTCGGCCAAGATCCTCACGTCCGGCCTGCTCGGCGACCAGTACGTGGGCCTGGAACCCGGCTCCGACGACAAGGAACTGGTCGCCGGCGACGTGATCCGCCAGACCCAGTCGGCCGTGGTGCTGGAGAACCTGATCGGCCAGATGATTTCCGGCCGCGCCACCGAAGCCGGCGGCGAGGGCAAGAAATGACTGCCCGCAAGTTCGTTCGCGCGGCCGGCCTGGCCGGGCTGCTGGTGGTGTCGGGCGTCGCATTGGCGCAGGGCGTCGCGGACTCGCCGCGAAACCCGAAGGACCCCTTCGAGCCCTACAACCGGGCGATGTTCGGCTTCAACGAGGCCGTCGACCGCGTGCTGCTGGCGCCGCTGGCGCGCGGCTACGTGGCCGCCGTGCCCGAGATGGCGCGCAGCGGCGTGTCCAACGTGTTCGGCAACTTCGCCGACGCCTGGTCGGCCGTCAACCAGGCCCTGCAGGGCAAGGGAGAGGCCGCGGCCACGATGACGATGCGCGTGATGACGAACAGCCTGTTCGGCATCGGCGGCCTGTTCGACGTGGCCAGCGACCTGGGCATGGAACGCCAGAGCGAGGACTTCGGCCAGACCCTCGGCCGCTGGGGCATGCCGGCGGGCCCCTACGTCGTGTGGCCGCTGCTGGGCCCGTCGACGCTTCGCGACACGCTGGGCCGGCCGCTGGACATCGCCTGGTCGCCGTCCCGCGTGGTCGACCACGAGCGCACGGCCTACGCGCTGACCGGTCTGCGGCTGATCGACACCCGTGCCGGCCTGCTCGGGGCCACCAACGTGCTCGGCAGCATCGCCCTGGACAAGTACACGTTCGTGCGCGACGCCTACATGGTGCAGCGGCGCAACCAGGTCTACGACGGCGACCCGCCCGAGGAACCGCAGGAGCCGGAGCCGGCTCCCAAGTAAACCCCCGTCGCGCCACGGCGTTGACGGATACGGGCGGCGAGTCCCGCCCGAGGTGCCCAGAAAGGAACCCCATGATGTTGAAGCAGTTCATTGCCGGCGTCGTCGTCGCGGTCAGTGCCGCGGCGCAGGCCCAGGCTCCCGCTCCCGACGCCCTGATCAAGCAGGTGTCCACCGAGGTGATCGACACCGTCAAGGCGGACAAGGCCATCCAGGCCGGCGACCTGAACCGGATCATCTCGCTGGTGGACGCCAAGGTGATGCCGCACGTGAACTTCACGCGCATGACCCGCATCGCCGTGGGCCGCCCCTGGGCCAGCGCCACGCCCGACCAGCAGAAGCGCCTGCAGGACGAGTTCAAGACCCTTCTGGTGCGCGCCTACTCGGGCGCGCTGACCCAGGTGAAGGACCAGGTGGTCGAACTGCAGCCGATGCGCAGTGCGGCCGGCGACACCGAGGTCGTCGTGCGCACCCGGGTCAAGGGCAAGGGCGACCCGATCCAGCTCGACTACCGCCTCGAGAAGACCGACGCCGGCTGGAAGATCTACGACGTCAACGTGCTGGGCGTGTGGCTGGCCGATACCAGCTTCAAGTCCGACTTCGCCCCGGTGGTCGGCAAGGACGGCATCGACGGTCTGATCCGCCACCTGGCCGAGCGCAACAAGGCCGCGGCCAAGAGCTGATCTTCCAGGTCGCCGCATGCCGTCGCTGCCCGCCACGCTGACCATCAAGGACGCGCGCGCCGCCCTGCTCGCGCTGGAGCCGGCCGTCGGCGAGGGCCGCGGCGAGTTCGTCATCGACGCGTCCTCGCTGGGCGCGTTCGACACCTCGGCCATCGCCACGCTGCTCGAACTGCGCCGTCAGGCGCAGGCCGCGGGCCGCTCGTTGTCGGTCACGGGCGCGCCGCCCGCGATGGTGGAACTGGCCGGTCTGTACGGCGTGGCCGACCTGCTGGCGTTCGGGCCGGCGGCTTCAGGGCCGGCGCCCGCGCCTCACTCCGACCGGGCGTAGCGCTTCGAGCGCAGGTTGCGCTTGATCTCCGCCAGCATCGGGCGCAACTCGCCGCCCAGGCGCAGGGCCACCCCGGTGGTCAGGATGTCGATCACGATCAGGTGCAGCAGCCGCGACACCATCGGGCTGTAGCGGTCGTAGTCTTCCGGATGGTCGGCGGCCAGCAGGATCTGCTGCGCACCGGTGGCCGCACGCGCCAGCGGCGAGCCGCTGGCGGTGATCAGGATCGTGGTGGCGCCCTTGCGGCGCGCGATCTCGGCGGCGTCGAGCAGGTCGCGGCTGCGCCCGGAGTTGGAGATCACCACCGCGCAGTCGCCCGGCTGAAGCATCGTGGCGCTCATCACCTGCACGTGGCCGTCGGACACCGCGGAGGACGTGACACCGAGGCGGAAGAACTTGTGCTGCGCGTCCATCGCGACGATGCCGGAATTGCCCACGCCGTAGAAGTCGATGCGGCGGCCGCTGCGGCAGGCCGCGGTGAGCGCCTCGATGGCCCGCTCGAACGCATGCGACGCGGCGTCGTTGCGATACGCCAGCAGCGCGCTCACGGCGTTGTCGATCACCTTGACGATGATGTCGCCGGGCTTGTCGTCCTCGTCCACCGCCCGGTGCACGAAGGGCACCCCCTCGTTGACCGTGCCCGCCAGCTTGAGCTTGAAGTCCGCCAGCCCGTCGTAGCCCACGCTGCGGCAGAACCGCACCACGGTGGGCTTGCTGACATGCGACCGGTCCGCCAGCTCGCTGACCGGCAGCGAAGCGAACGCCCGCGGATCGGCCAGCACCAGCTTGGCCACCCGCTGCTCCGCCGGCGGCAGCGCCGGCAGCGCCGCATGGATGCGTTCGAGCATCGACATCAGCAGCGCACCACCACTCGTCCAGGGGCGAAGGCGAAGCCAAGCCCGAACCAGCGGACGCCGCGGAGCCGGCTACGCCGGTCCGCAGGCGTCGCCCCCTGGTCCCGGAGGGACCTTGCCAGGTCCCGGGGGAGCGCCGTGGCCGCAACGGGGGGGGTCAAGTCTCCTCGTCCCACGCAAACCCGTCCCGCGCGATCAGCGCACTGGCGGCCGGCGGTCCCCACGAGCCCGCGGCATATGGCCGAGGCCCGGCGGTGTCGGCGCGCCACGCGGCCAGGATCGGTTCCACCCAGCGCCAGGCCTCCTCCTGCTCGTCGCTGCGCACGAACAGGTTCAGCCGGCCGGCCACCGCGTCGAGCAGCAGGCGCTCGTAGGCGCCCACGCGGGCGGCGGCGAAGGCCTTGTCGAAGTCCAGGTCGAGCTTCACCGGCGCCAGCACCTCGTTGTTGCCGCTGCCCTTGGCCGCCAGCAGGTGCAGCTCCAGCCCGTCCTCGGGCTGCAGCTTGATCACCAGCTTGTTGGCGCGCGCGCTGCCGGCGAAGATGGCGTGCGGCACCGGCCGGAAGTTGACGACGATCTGCGCGTCGCGCGCGGCCAGCCGCTTGCCGGTACGAAGGTAGAACGGCACGCCGGCCCAGCGCCAGTTCTGCACCTCCGTGCGCAGCGCCACGAAGGTCTCGGTGGCGCTGTCGGCGGGCACCTTGGCCTCGTCGAGGTAACCCACCGCGGCCTGGCCGCCCACCGTGCCGGCGCGGTACTGGCCGCGCACCACGTCGCGCATCACGCTCTCGATGGTGAACGGCTTGAGCGACTTCAGCACCTTGAGCTTCTCGTCGCGCACCGCGTCGGCGTCGCCGGTGGCCGGCGGTTCCATCGCGATGATCGTCAGCAGCTGCAGCGCATGGTTCTGCACCATGTCGCGCAGCGCGCCAGTGCGGTCGTAGAAGTCGCCGCGCGTGCCCACGCCCAGGCCCTCGGCGATGGTGATCTGGATGTTGGCGATGCTCTCGCGCCGCCACAGCGGCTCGAACAGGGCGTTGCCGAAGCGCAGCGCGGCCAGGTTCTGCACCGCCGGCTTGCCCAGGTAGTGGTCGATGCGCATCGCCTGCGCCTCGCTGAACGACGCCCGCACCACGCGGTTGATCTCGCGCGCGCTGGCCAGGTCGTGGCCGAGCGGCTTCTCGAGCACGACGCGCACGTTCGGGCCGTTCAGGCCCGCCGCACCGAGCTGCGCGCAGACCTGGGTGAACAGGTGCGGGCTGGTGGCCAGGAAGAACACCACCGTGTCGGCGCCGCGCGCCTCGATCCACTGGCGCAGGCCGGCGTAGTGCTCGGGCTGGGCCAGGTCCATCCGGCGGTAGTGCAGCAGGGCGGCGAAGCGGCCGAACTCCTCGTCGGTCGGGCGCTTGGCGCTTTCCACCTCGACGAAGCGCTCGCGGATGAAACTGCGGTACTCGTCGTCGCTGCGCTCGTCGCGCGCCACCGCCAGGATGCGGCCGCCCTCGGGCAGCTTGCCGTGGCGCCACGCCTGGAAAAGGGCCGGCATCAGCTTGCGCCAGGTGAGGTCGCCGGTGCCACCGAAGAGAACGAGGTCGAAGGACATCGTGGAGGGCCGCTGGCCGTGGCCATGTAATTTTGTTACTGCTACGATGATGCATGAGTTTCTTGGCCCGGTCAACGCTGCCGGGCGCCCCGAGGCCCGCACCGATGAACCAGCTCGACCAGCTCCGCCAATACACCACCGTCGTCGCCGACACCGGCAACTTCCGCCAGCTGGCGCAGTTCGCGCCGCGCGATGCCACCACCAACCCGTCGCTGATCCTCAAGGCGGTGCAGCAGCCGGAGTACGCGCCGCTGCTGGCCGAGGTCGTGGCCGCGCGGGCGGGCCGGCCGCTCGACCGCACGGTCGACGAGGTGCTGGTGCGCTTCGGCCTGGAGATCCTCAAGGTGGTGCCGGGTCGCGTCAGCACCGAGGTGGACGCGAGGCTGTCGTTCGACACCGCGGCCACCATCGCCCGGGCCCGGCGCCTGATCGACCTGTACCAGCGCGCCGGCATCGGGCGTGACCGCGTGCTGATCAAGATCGCCGCCACGTGGGAGGGCATCCAGGCCGCGCGCGCGCTGGAGCACGAGGGCATCCACTGCAACCTGACGCTGCTGTTCGCCTTCTGCCAGGCCGTGGCCTGCGCCGAGGCCGGCGTCGCCCTGATCTCGCCCTTCGTCGGCCGCATCTACGACTGGCACAAGAAGGCGGCCGGCGCGTCGTGGGACGAGGCGGCACGCGCCGGCGTCAACGACCCCGGCGTGCAGTCGGTGACCCAGATCCACACCTACTACAAGCACTTCGGCATCACCACCGAGGTGATGGGCGCGAGCTTCCGCAACGTGGGGCAGATCCTGGCGCTGGCCGGCTGCGACCTGCTGACGATCAGCCCCGAGCTGCTGGCGCAGCTGCAGGCGGGCGACGCCCCGGTGGCGCGCGTGCTCGACGCGGCCGCGGCCAAGGCCCGCGAAGTGCACGCCGTCACCTATTCCGAGGCGGCCTTCCGCTACGCGCTCAACGACGACGCGATGGCCAGCGACAAGCTGGCCGAGGGCATCCGCGCCTTCGCCGCCGACTCGGCGCGGCTGGACGCCCTGATCGAGGGCGCGGCATGAGCATGCGCTGCGACCGCACGCAGGCCTGGGCCGCGCTGGCGGGTCACTACCAGGCCCATGGCCGCGACTTCGACCTGCGCGAGGCCTTTGCGCGCGACCCCGCGCGCGCGCAGCGCCTGGGCTTCGAGGCCCCCGAGGTGTTCGCCGACCTGTCCAAGAACCTGATCGACGAAGCCGGCCTGCGCTTCCTGCTCGAGCTGGCGCACGATTGCGGCGTCGAGCCGCAGCGCGACGCCATGCTTGGCGGCGCGCCGATCAATGCCACCGAAGGCCGCGCCGTGCTGCACAGCGCGCTGCGGGCGCCGCGCGGCGCGCCGGCGCCGCTGGCGCAGTTCCCCGACGACGTGCACGGCGTGCTGGACGCAATGCTGGCCTATGCCGACGTGCAGCGCGACAGCGCCACCAGCGGCATCCGGCACGTGGTCAACATCGGCATCGGCGGCAGCGACCTCGGGCCCCAGATGGCGGTGACCGCGCTCGAGCCCTGGGTGCCGGCGGGCCTGCACATGCACTTCGTCAGCAACGTCGACGCGCACGACCTGGCGCGCGTGCTGCGCCGGCTCGACGCCCGCGAGACCCTGTTCATCGTGGCGTCCAAGACGTTCACGACGCAGGAGACGATGACCAATGCGCTGGCGGCGCGGCAGTGGTTCCTGGCGCAGCCGGGCCTGACCGAGGCGGACATCACGCGCCATTTCGCCGCCACCACGACCAACGTGCGCGCGGCGGCCGAGTTCGGCATCCACACCACCTTCGGCTTCTGGGACTGGGTCGGGGGCCGCTACTCGCTGTGGAGCGCGATCGGCCTGCCCATCGCGCTGGCCATCGGCAGCGCGGGCTTCCGGGCCCTGCTCGACGGCGCCCATGCGATGGACCGTCATTTCGCCGAGACGCCGCTGGCGCGCAACCTGCCGGTACTGCTGGCGCTGGTGGACGTGTGGTACCGCAACTTCCATCACTTCACGAGCCGCTCGGTGGCGCCGTACCACCAGGGCCTGGCGCGGCTGCCCGCCTACCTGCAGCAGCTCGAGATGGAAAGCAACGGCAAGCGGGTGGACATGCATGGCGAGCCGCTGCCCTACGCCACCAGCCCGGTGGTCTGGGGCGAGCCGGGCACCAACGGCCAGCACGCCTACTTCCAGATGCTGCACCAGGGCACCGACGTCGTGCCGGTGGAGTTCATCGCCGTGCGCACGCAACGCCACGGCCTGTCGGACTCGCACACCAAGCTGCTGGCCAACTGCCTGGCGCAGAGCCAGGCCCTGATGCTGGGCAAGAGCGCGGACGAGGCCCTGGCGGAGAGCGCGCCGACGGCGGCGCCCGGCTATGACCGCGACCGGCTGGCGCGCCACCGCAGCTTCCCGGGCAACCGGCCCAGCACCACGCTCGTGCTGGACGAGCTGACGCCTCGATCGCTCGGTGCGCTGGTGGCGCTGTACGAACACCGCGTGTTCACCAGCGGTGCGCTGTGGGGCATCAACAGCTTCGACCAGTGGGGCGTGGAACTGGGCAAGGCGCTGGCCAACCGGCTGCTGCCGCGCTTTGCCACCGGCGACACCCACGGGCTCGACCCGTCCACCGCAGCGCTGCTGTCGCGCCTGCGGCCCTGACCGGCCGACTGCCGCGCCGGACGGTCAGGCGCGCGGCCTTGCCAGCCAGGCCTCGGCCAGGCGTACCCAGAGCGTGGCGCCCAGCGGGATCAGGTCGTCGTTGAAGTCGTAGCTGGGGTTGTGCAGCATGCACGGGCCCATGCCGTGGCCGCCGGCCCGGTGGCTGCCGTCGCCGTTGCCGATCAGGAAGTAGCAGCCGGGCTTTTCCAGCAGGAAGTAGCTGAAGTCCTCGGCGCCCATCGTGGGCTCGAAGTCGAGCACGTTGCCGGCACCGGCCACCCCGGTGGCCACCTCGCGGAAGAACGCCGTCTCGGCCTCGTGATTGATCGTCGGCGGGTAGTTGCGGTGGAACTCGAACTCGCACTGCGCGCCGAAGGCCGCGGCGGTGCCGTCCACCACCTCGCGCATGCGGCGCTCGATCAGGTCCAGCACCTCGAGCGTGAAGGTGCGCACCGTGCCCTCGAGCACGCAGCTGTCGGGCACGACGTTGGTCACCTCGCCAGCGTGGATCATCGTCACCGAGATCACCGCGGCGTCGATCGGCCGCTTGTTGCGCGTGACGATGGTCTGGAACGCCTGCACCATCTGGCAGGCCACTGGCACGGGGTCGAGGCCGAGGTGCGGCATCGCGCCGTGGGCGCCCTTGCCGCGGATGGTGATCTTGAACTCGTTGCTCGACGCGAAGCAGGGCCCGGGCTTGACCGCGAACTGGCCGACCTTCATGCCGGGCCAGTTGTGCGCGCCGAACATCGCCTCCATCGGGAAGCGCTCGAACAGCCCGTCCTTGATCATTTCGCGTGCGCCGCCGCCGCCTTCCTCGGCCGGCTGGAACACCAGGTACACCGTGCCGTCGAAGTGGCGGTGCTTCGCCAGGTGCTTGGCCGCAGCCAGCAGCATCGCGGTGTGGCCGTCGTGGCCGCAGGCGTGCATGCGGCCGGGGATGGTGCTGGCGTGGGCGAAGCGGTTGTGCTCGGTCATCGGCAGCGCGTCGATGTCGGCCCGCAGGCCCACGGCGCGGCCCGACGTGCCATTGCGCACGATGCCCACCACCCCGGTGGTGCCCAGGCCGCGATGCACGGGGATGCCCCATTCGGTCAGCGCGTTGGCGATCAGGTCGCTGGTGCGCTGCTCCTGGAAGCACAGCTCCGGGTGGGCATGGATGTCGCGCCGCAGCGTGGCGATCGCGCCGGCATCGGCCAGGATCGATTCGATGACTTTCATGGCGCCTCCGCACAAGCTGCGAGGCAGTTTACGCCGCAGGGGCTGCGGCGACGGGCGGCGCCGGATGAAGCCCCAGGCGCGGCAGGCGCTTGCGGTGCACCGCTAGCGGCGGACCTTGCCGTCGCCCGACAGGATGGTCAGGTCCACGTAGCGCGACCCGGCGTGCTTGGTGGCGCTGAAGTCGACGTAGAAGCCGCCCAGGTTGTGCTCGCGCATCGACTCCAGGGCCCCGATGAGCGTCTCGGGCGTGGCACCGGCGCCCGCCCGGCGCAGCGCCTCGCTGATCGTCTTGGCGGCCACGTAGCCTTCGATGCTGCTGTAGTTGGGCTCGAAGTCCTTGCCCGAGGCCTGCCCGGCCGCGAGGTACTCGCCCGACAGCTGGGTCACCGGCGAGTAGGGGTAGGGCATCACCTGGCTGACCACCACGCCGCGCGCGTCGGCCGCCAGTTCGTCGGCCAGCGCCTTGGTGCCGACGAAGCTGACGTTGTAGAACGTGCCGCCGAAGCCGGCCTTGCGCGCGGCGCGGATGAACGCGGCGCAGGACTTGTAGGCGCTGACCTGCACGATCGAGTCGGGCTTGCGCGCCAGGATGGCCTTCACGGCCTCGTCGACGTCCACCGTGTTGCGTTCCACCGTGCCCAGCCCGGCGGGCTCCAGGCCCAGCGGCTTCAGGGCGCGCAGCACGCCGTCCAGGCCTGCCTTGCCGTAGGAGTCGTTCTGGTGGAAAACGGCGATGCGCTTGATGCCCACCGAGGTCACCTGCTTGACGATCTCGGCGGTCTCGTCGAAGTACGACGCCCGCACATGGAACGCGTAGCGGTTGAACGGTTCGCGCAGGGCCTGGGCGCCGGTGAAGGGCGCGACGAAGGGCGTGCGCGCCGCGGTGGCCACCGGCAGGGCGGCCAGGCTGGTGGGCGTGCCGATGTAGCCGAAGAGCGCGAACACGCCGTCCTTGACGAATTGCTCGGTGTTGGCCTTGCAGCGGTCGGGCTCGTAGCCGTCGTCCAGGCTCCTGAGTTCCACGGGCCGGCCCGCGATGCCGCCGCGGGCATTGAGACGGTCGAAGTACAGCAGCGCGCCGCGCTTGAACTGCTCGCCGAGCTGCGCCGCCGGGCCGCTGAAGGCGGCGGACTGGCCCAGCACGATGGGGCGGCCGGCGCTGCCCTGTGCCAGGGCCGGGGTGCCCAGGGCGGCGGCGGCCGCGCCGGCCAGACGGGCCAGGGCCTGCCGGCGCGAGCCGGTGAATGCGTTGCCTGTCATCGGCGTTCTCCTCGTTGTCGCTGTCCGGGCGGGCACGGTAGTCCCTGCGGGTCTCGGCCGCACGGCCCCGCGGCCGACGAAAC
Source organism: Aquabacterium sp. T101 (assembly GCF_057219775.1). Classification (NCBI taxonomy): domain Bacteria; kingdom Pseudomonadati; phylum Pseudomonadota; class Betaproteobacteria; order Burkholderiales; family Sphaerotilaceae; genus Aquabacterium; species Aquabacterium sp. T101. The sequence continues at coordinate 99,042 of NZ_JBXVVZ010000002.1, read as the reverse complement.
ATCGGGCGCTGTGCAATAGTTCATCCATGAGCGACCTGGCCTCTGCCTCGACGTCGGTACGCACGGTGCACGGCGCCTGCCCGCACGACTGCCCCGACACCTGCGCCATGCGCATCACGGTCGACGGCGGCCGCGTCGTGCGCATCCAGGGCGACCCCGACCACGCGTCCACGCAGGGCGCGCTGTGCACCAAGGTCAGCCGCTATGCCGAGCGCAGCTATCACGACGAGCGCGTGCTGCATCCGCTGCGGCGCGTCGGTCCCAAGGGCTCGGGCCGCTTCGAGCGCGTGACCTGGGACGAGGCGATGGCCGACATCGCGGCGCGGCTGAAGGTCATCGCGGCGCGCGACCCGCAGGCGATCCTGCCCTACAGCTACGCCGGCACGATGGGCCTGGTGCAGGGCGAGGCGATGGCGCAGCGCTTCTTCCACAAGCTCGGCGCGTCGCTGCTGGACCGCACCATCTGCGCGATGGCCGGCGGGCAGGGCGTGGCGGCGACCTACGGCGCCAAGGTCGGCATGCACGTGCGCTTCTTCGCGGAGAGCCGGCTGATCGTCATCTGGGGCAGCAACTCCATCGCCAGCAACCTGCACTTCTGGACGCTGGCCCAGGAGGCCAAGCGCCGCGGCGCCAAGCTGGTGGCGATCGACCCGCGCCGCACCGAGACCGCCGAGAAGTGCCACCAGCACATTGCGCTGCGCCCCGGCACCGACGGCGCGCTGGCGCTGGGCGTGATGCACGAGCTGATCGAGCGCGGCTGGATCGACCGCGACTATGTCGACCGCCATCTTGCCGGCTTCGACCGGCTGCAGCGGCGCGTGGCCGAGTGGACGCCCGAGCGGGCCGCCGCGGTGTGCGGCATCGGCGTGGACGAGGTGCGCGGCCTGGCGCGCGATCTCGGCACCACGCAGCCGGCGGCGATCCGGCTCAACTACGGCATGCAGCGGGTGCACGGCGGCGGCAACGCGGCGCGGCTGGTGGCCCTGCTGCCGTGCCTGACGGGCGCATGGCGCCATCGTGCCGGCGGCCTGCTGCTGTCCAGCTCGGGCTGGTTCGCGCGCTTTCGCAACCCGGCGCTGGAGCGGCCCGATCTGCTGGCCGGCCGGCGGCCGCGCACGATCAACATGAGCACCATCGGCGACGACCTGCTGCGCGAGGCCTCGCCTGCGTTCGGGCCGCGCATCGAGGCCGTGATCGTCTACAACAGCAACCCGGTCGCGGTGGCCCCCGAGTCGCGCAAGGTGGCCGCCGGCTTCGCGCGCGAAGACCTGTTCACCGTGGTGCTGGAGCACTTCCTCACCGACACCGCGGACCATGCCGACTACGTGCTGCCGGCCACGACCCAGCTCGAGCACCTGGACGTGCACGGCACCTACGGCCACACCGACGTGATGTTCAACGAGCCGGCGATCGCCCCGCTGGGGCAGGCGCGGCCCAACACGCAGTTCTTCCGCGAGCTGGCCGCGCGCATGGGCTATTCGGACCCGTGCTTCGCCGACGACGACGAGGCGCTGGCGCGGCAGGCCTTCGACTGGGACGCGATGGGCACCACGTTCGAGGCGCTGCGCGAGCGGGGCTGGGCCGCGCTGCCGCTGCCCGAGGCGCCGTTCGCCGACGGCGGCTTCCCCACGTCCGACGGGCGCGCGCGGGTCGACGTGTGCGGCCTGGGCGTGCCCGAGCACGTGCCCAACCACGAGTGCGCCCAGACCGCCCCGGCGCTGGCGGCGCGCTACCCGCTGCAGATGATCTCGCCGCCGGCGCGGCACTTCCTCAATTCCACCTTCGTCAACGTGCGCAGCCTGCGCAGCGTGGAGGGCGAGCCGCTGCTGGAGATCCACCCGGACGACGCCGCGCCGCGCGGCATCGCCACGGGCGACGTGGTGCGGGTGTTCAACGACCGCGGCGAGTACCGCTGCAAGGCCGACGTCGGCCCGCGGGCGCGCCCGGGCGTGGTCAACGGCCTGGGCATCTGGTGGCGCAAGTACGGCCTGGCCGGCACCAACGTCAACGAGGTCACCAGCCAGGCGCTGACCGACATCGGGCGCGCGCCGACCTTCTACGACTGCCTGGTGCAGGTCGAGCGCGTCGCAGCGGTCGGATGAGGCGCGGGCTGCTCGTGGCGGGCATCGGCATCGGGGGCGTGGCGGCGCTGCTGGCGGCCGCGTGCCTTGGCGCGGGATGCTCGTCGATCGGCTACTACGCGCAGTCCGTCGGCGGCCACCTCGACCTGCTGGCGCGGTCGCGCCCGCTGGCCGAGGTGCGGGCCGACCCGCAGTCGTCGCCCGCGCTGGCCGAACGGCTGGCGCTGGCCGCGCGCATCCGCGACTTCGCCGTCACCGACCTGGGCCTGCCCGACAACCGCAGCTACCGCCGCTACAGCGACCTCGGCCGCACCGCCGCGGTGTGGAACGTGGTGGCCGCGCCCGAGCTGTCGCTGAAGCTGGAGACCTGGTGCTTCCCGGTGGTGGGCTGCGTCGGCTACCGCGGCTACTACGACCGTGCCGAAGCCGACGCGCTGGCCGGCGAGTTGCGCGCCCGCGGCCTGGAAGTCAGCGTCTACGGCGTGCCGGCGTATTCCACGCTGGGCAAGCTCGACTGGCTGGGGGGCGATCCGCTGCTCAACACCTTCATCGGCTGGCCCGAGGGCGAGCTGGCGCGGCTGGTGTTCCACGAGCTGGCGCACCAGGTGGTGTTCGCCAAGGACGACACGGTGTTCAACGAGTCCTTCGCCACGGCGGTCGAGCGCATCGGCGTGCGGCGCTGGCTCGACGCCCACGGCGGCGACGCGGCGCGGCGCCAGTATGCGGAGCTGGATGCCCGGCGCGAGGCGTTCCGGACGCTCACCGGGCGCTACCGCGGTCAGCTGCAGGCGCTGTTCGCCGGCAGTGCCACGGACGACGAGAAACGCCGCGGCAAGGCGGCCCTGATGGCGGCGCTGCGGGCCGACTACACGCGGGCCAAGGCCGAGCCGGGCCCGTTGCAGGGCTTTGCCGGCTACGACGGCTGGTTCGAGCGTGCCAACAACGCCAGCTTCGGCGTGATGGGCGCCTACAACGACCTGGTGCCGGGCTTCGAGCGCCTGTTCGAGCGCGAGGGCCGCGACTTCGCCCGCTTCTACGCCGCCGTTGAGCGTTTGGCCGCATTGCCGCGGGCGCAGCGCCACGCCACACTGGCCCCCTCCTGACCTGCCGCCGGAGCGCGCATGCCCGACATCAAGATCCACCGCGACCACTCCCTGGGCCTGGCCAAGGCCCGCAAGATCGCCTGGCAGTGGGCCGAGGAGGTGGAGAAGAAGTTCGACATGGAATGCACCGTCGTCGAAGGCGAGTTCAGCGACACGGTGGAATTCACCCGCACCGGCGTCAGCGGCCGCCTCGTCGTCGCGGCCGACCACTTCGACCTCGACGCCAAGCTCGGCTTCCTGCTCGGCGCCTTCAGCAAGACCATCGAGGCCGAGATCCAGAAGAACCTCGACGCCCTGCTCGCCAAGAACGCCAAGCCCGCGAAGAAACCCGCGAAGTAACCCTTGCGCAGCGTGCGGGGCGCGCCAACGGCCGCGCCACTTCAAGCAGGGGCCGCGGGCCCGGCTCCGCCGGCCCGCCGGCGCCGCCCCCCTGGGGGGGAGCGCCGAAGGCGCAACGGGGGGGGACCTACTTCAACCCTTCGATCAGGTCCACGTACTCCTGCATCGCGGAGTCGGCGTCCTTGCCCTTCAGGCTGTTCCAGGCGTCCCACTTGGCGCGCCCCACCATGTCGGTGAAGCCGGGGCGCTTGCCGTCGACGTCGCCGACCGTGGCCTGCTTGTACAGCGCGTAGATCTGCAGCAGCGTGGCGTTGTCGGGCTTCTCGGGCAGGTTCTTGCTGTCGGCGACGGCCTTCTCGAACGATGCTTTCAGACTGGCCATGGCGGCCTCCTCTTGGGGTTTGATGGCATGGACGCGGACGATCTTAGCGGGCAACTTCGACCGCCCGGACAAGGAGTCTCCCGATGACGGCCCCGCCAGCTCACAGCGAACGCATGTCGCGCGTGGACCACGCCTGGCTGCGAATGGACACCGACGCCAACCTGATGATGATCGTCGGCGTCTGGCTGCTGTCGCCGCGGCTGGCGCTGGCCGAGCTGCGCGAGCGGGTCGGCGGGTCGCTGCTGGCCTACCCGCGCTTCCGGCAGAAGGTGGTCGAGGACCCGATGGGCGCGGCCTGGGTCGAGGACCCTGGCTTCGACCTCGCCCATCATGTGTGCGCCGACACGCTCGAGGCACGCCCCGGCGAGGCGGCTCTGGACGCGCTGAAGCGCCGCGTGGCCGACCTGGCCACGCAGCCGCTCGACCCGTCGCGGCCGTTGTGGCAGTTCCACCTGATCGAGGACCTGGGCGACGGCCGCAGCGCGCTGATCAGCCGGGTGCACCACTGCATCGGCGACGGCATCGCGCTGATCTCGGTGATGCTGTCCATCGCCGACGGCGGCAAGCCCCCGCCGGCGCGCCGCGTCCGCGAGGCGCCGGCCGCCGACGAGCACGACTGGATCGCCGACACGCTGATCAAGCCCTTCACCGACCTGACCATCAAGGCCATCGGCCTGACCGGGCAGGGCATGGGCAAGGGCCTGGAAGCGCTGGCGCAGCCCGGCGGCGGCAGCCTGGAGATGGCGCGCGTGGGCATGCAGGTGGCCAGCGACGTGGCGGCGCTGGCGATGATGCCGGACGACTCGCCGACGCGCCTGAAGGGTCAGGCCACGCCCGGCAAGCGGGTGGCCTGGAGCGAGCCGATGCCGCTGGACGAGGTGCGCGCCGTCGGCCGCGCCTTCGGCGTGTCGATCAACGACGTGCTGCTGGCCTGCGTGGCCGGCGCGGTGGGCGCCTACCTGCGAGGCAAGGGCGACGACCCCACCGGCCAGGAGATCCGCGCCATGGTGCCGGTGAACCTGCGCCCGCTGGAGGAGGCCTACAAGCTGGGCAACCGCTTCGGCCTGGCGCCACTGGTGCTGCCCATCGGCATCGACCACCCCGGCGAACGGCTCTACGCGGTGCACCAGCGCATGAACCAGCTCAAGACGAGCTACCAGCCGCTGCTGGCCTTTGCCGTGCTGGCCCTGTCCGGGATGATGGTCAAGCCGGTGCAGGCGGCGATCACCGGCCTGTTCGCCAAGAAGGCCACCGCGGTGATGACCAACGTGCCCGGCCCGCGCGAGCCGATCCGGTTCTGCGGCCGCACGGTCGACCAAGTCATGTTCTGGGTGCCGCAGTCGGGCGACATCGGCATGGGCGTGTCGATCCTGTCCTACGGCGGTGGCGTGCAGTTCGGACTGATCACCGACGCCCGCATGTGCCCGGACCCGGAGGCCATCGTCGGCGGCTTCGCCCCGGAGTTCGACAAGCTCACCTGGCTGGCGCTGATGTGCCCCTGGCCGGCGAACTGACCGGGCCACCTACAGCGTGCCGGCCTTCCAGCGCTCGTCGAACTCTCGCTTGCTGCGGATGAAGTGGTTGGCGCACTCGATCAGCTGGTCGGTCGTCGGGTTGCCTTCGCAGCTGGCCGGGCGGCGGTAGAACTTCGCCCAGGCGCGCTCGCGCCGCTTCTGTTCCTCGGCGCTGACCGGCCGCGAGGGCGGCGCCGCCACGGGGGGCGGGTCGGCGTCGTCGTTGGCGTCGTGGGCCGAAGGCGTCGAGGCGGCGGACGCAGCCGAGCCGGCCGCGGGCGGCGCCCGCTCCACCAGCGCGGTGGGCGACGTGCCGGCGGGCGCCACCGGGACGGCGGGCGCCGCCGGGGTGTCGGCACCCGCCGGTGCGGCCGCCAGCGCCGGGGCCGACGCCGGCGTGGCCTTCGGGCCGCGCCCCAGGGCCAGCACGACCAGCAGCGTGCCGGCCACGCCGATCACGATGCCCAGCGCCAGCGTGCCGGCCAGCGTCAAGTCGCGACGGGGCCGCGAGGTGTCGGCCGTGGCCGCCGCGGCTTCCTGGGTCCAGTCGCTGTCGTCGTAATTCATGCCGTACCAGTTTGCGGGACGCGCCAGCGGCGCGACCCGGTCAGTCCTCGAGTTCGGCGCGAGCCATCTCGACGTCAAGCGTTTCCATCGCGTCGGCCGGGGTGCAGGCCGCGGCGTCCGCATAGAGCTTCTCGGCTTCCTTCATGCGCTTGTCGCCTTCCAGCATGACCAGGCCGTTGGCGTACTCCACCATCGCGATCGCGCTGGTCGGGTTGAGCTTGAGCGCCTGCTGGAACAGCTTGAGCCCGGTGGCCTTGTCGGCGCCCTGGGTCTTGCCCAGCAGCGAGCCCACCTTGTCGATCACCTCGGCGTGGAAGGTGCCCAGCGCGATGTGCGCGTCGGCATGCTTGGGCGCGAGCTTGATCGTCGTTTCCAGCGCGCCCTTGACCTTGGCGCCCAGGCCCTGGGCCAGTGCCTTGGCCACGCTGATACCCTGGCCGTAGCGGCCCAGCGCATAGGCCTGCCAGTACCAGGCGTTGGGGTTCTTCGGGTCGTCCGCCTGCTGCGCCTCGGCGCGCTCGGAGATCTCCTGGAACATCGCCAGCCGCGTCTTCTCGCTCTTCTCGATGTAGTTGGCGTAGATCGACTGCGCCTTGTTGGCCACGGTGATGCCCGCGCCGCCGGCCTTCAGGCCCGCGTCGTGGGCCTTCTGGAACTCGCCGCGGTGGAACAGCACCCAGGCGTCGAGCACCTTGGCGTCCTTGGGCAGCGGCTCGGCGTCGCCGGCGTGCAGCCGTGCCCACTGCTTCTTCACCGCCGCGGCGTCGAGGTCGACGAGCTCGTAGGGGAAGGCGGTCCACTTGGCCATGTCGGGTGTCTCCTGATCGTTGTGGGGGTGTCGACTAGTGGCGGTAGGGCGCCACCAGCGAGTGCAGGTGGTCGCGTGCGGCCGGCTCGATGTAGGGCATCAGCAGGCTGAGCACATGGTAGGCGCCGCGCGCCAGCGCCGGGCTCGCGGTCTCGGGCTCCAGGGCGCGGCGCGGGTCGCGCACGTATTCGTAGCTGAGCCAGTAGGTCAGCACCACCACCATGGCGGTGGCCACCGGCTCGGCTTCGCGGGCGTCGATCTTCACCGCCGCGCCACGGGCCAGGCCGCCCAGCACCGACTGCACCGCGCGGCCCTTGGCGCGCAGGATGTGCTGGAACTGGGTCTCCAGGTGCCGGTTCTTCGACAGCAGGTCGTTCAGGTCGCGGTACAGGAAGCGGTACTGCCACAGCGTCTCGAACAGCATGTGGAAGAACAGCCATGCGTCCTCCACGTTGCGCACGTTGTCGGCGGCCAGCAGGATCTCCGCCAGCGCCTTCTCGTAGCGGCCGAACAGGCCGTTGATCAGCTCGTCCTTGGCCGGGTAGTGGTAGTACAGGTTGCCCGGGCTGATCTTCAGCTCGGCCGAGATCAGGGTGGTGCTGACGTTGGGCTCGCCGAAGCGGTTGAACAGCTCGAGCGTCACGTCCAGGATGCGCTCGGCAGTGCGGCGGGGCTTCTTCTTGGGCTCGGCAGCGGGCATGAACGTCATTCTTGCACCAACCTAGAATGCGCCGCCATGCCCGCCGTCGAGTTCGATCAGGTCGCCAAGACCTATGCAGGCGCGCGCGGTACGGTGCGCGCGCTCGACGGCGTGTCCTTCGCCATCGACGAGGGCGAGTTCTTCGGCCTGCTCGGGCCCAACGGCGCCGGCAAGACCACGCTGATCTCGGTGCTGGCCGGCCTGACCCGGGCCAGCGCCGGCCGGGTGACCGTGATGGGCCACGACGTGGTGGCCGACTACGCCGCCGCCCGCAAGGCGCTCGGCGTGGTGCCGCAGGAACTGGTCTTCGACCCCTTCTTCTCGGTGCGCGAGTGCCTGCGCATCCAGTCGGGCTACTTCGGCCTGCGCCGCAACGACGCCTGGATCGACGAACTGCTGGCCGGCCTGGGGCTGGCCGACAAGGCCGACGCCAACATGCGCGCGCTGTCCGGCGGCATGAAGCGGCGCGTGCTGGTGGCCCAGGCCCTGGTGCACAAGCCGCCGGTGATCGTGCTGGACGAGCCCACGGCCGGGGTGGACGTCGAGCTGCGGCAGACGCTGTGGCAGTTCGTGGCGACGCTGAACAGGCAGGGGCACACGGTGCTGCTGACCACGCACTACCTGGAGGAGGCGGAAGCCCTGTGCGGCCGCATCGCCATGCTCAAGCAGGGCCGCGTGGTGGCGCTGGACCGCACCGCCAACCTGCTGGCCGGCACCTCGCACCAGATGCTGCGCTTCAAGACCGATGACGCGCTGCCGCCCGGGCTGGCGGGCGTTGCCCGCGTCACCGGCCGCATCGCCCAGGTGCGTGCCGCCGACGCGGCGCAGGTCGAGTCGGTGCTGGCGCGCCTGCGCGAGGCCGGCGTGCGGGTGGAGGACCTGGAGATCGGCCGCGCCGACCTGGAGGACGTGTTCCTCGAGATCATGCAGGGCGCACCGGCCGGGGGAGGCGCATGAGGCTCGAGGGCGCGCGCACGCTGTTCCTGAAGGAGGTGCTGCGGTTCTGGAAGGTGAGCTTCCAGACCGTGGCCGCGCCGGTGCTCACCGCCGTGCTGTACCTGCTGATCTTCGGCCATGTGCTGGAGGACCATGTCCAGGTGTTCGACGGCGTGGGCTACACCAGCTTCCTGGTGCCGGGCCTGGTGATGATGAGCGTGCTGCAGAACTCGTTCGCCAACAGTTCCAGCTCGCTGATCCAGAGCAAGATCACCGGCAACCTGGTGTTCCTGCTGCTCACGCCGCTGTCGCACTGGGCCTGGTTCGCGGCCTACGTCGGGGCCAGCGTGGTGCGCGGGCTCACGGTGGGCGCCGGCGTGTTCCTGGTCACGGTGTGGTTCGCCCCGCCGCAGTTCGCCCAGCCGTGGTGGATCGTCGTGTTCGCGACGCTGGGCGCGGGCATGCTCGGCGCCCTGGGGCTGATCGCCGGCCTGTGGGCGGAGAAGTTCGACCAGATGGCGGCTTTCCAGAACTTCATCATCATGCCGATGACCTTCCTGTCCGGCGTGTTCTATTCGGTGCACTCGCTGCCGGCGTTCTGGCAGGCGCTGTCGCACCTGAACCCGTTCTTCTACATGATCGACGGCTTCCGCCGCGGCTTCTTCGGCGCGAGCGACGTGTCGCCGTGGCTGTCGCTGGCGGTGGTGGGCACGAGCTTCGTGCTGGTGTCGGCGGTGGCGCTGCGCCTGCTGGCCGTCGGCTACAAAATCCGCAGCTGATCCCCGCTGCTTCCAGGAGACTGTCCATGACCCGCCCCGCCCGTTCCTCCGGCGACAAGACCGATGCCAAGCCCGACCGCGACGGCAGCCTGGCCGAGCAGCTGGCCTTCAAGTCGCGCTTCGTGATGGTGTTCGGCGAGATCGACGACCGCATGGCGCGCCTGACCTGCGAGCGCCTCATCGCGCTGTCGCAGGAGTCCGACGCGCCGATCCAGATGCTGATCTCGTCGCCCGGCGGGCACGTGGAGTCCGGCGACGCCATCCACGACATGATCCGCTTCGTGCGCGCGCCGGTCACCACCATCGGCAGCGGCTGGGTGGCCAGCGCCGGCACGCACATCTTCCTGGCGGCGCCCAAGGCGCGCCGGGTCTGCCTGCCCAACACGCGGTTCATGATCCACCAGCCGTCCGGCGGCGCGGGTGGCCGGGCGTCGGACATCGCGATCCAGGCCCAGGAGATCATCAAGATGCGCGAACGCATCGCGCGCGTCATCGCCCAGGAAACCGGCCAGAAGCTGGAGCGCGTGATGACCGACATCGACCGCGACCACTGGATGAGCGCGGCCGAGGCGATCGACTACGGCCTGGTGTCGCGCGTCATCGAGCGCCAGACCGACCTTGGCTGAGTCGTCCGGCCGGCGCGGCTAGCGCTGCAGGGCCGGTGGCACGGGCACCTGCAGGGCCTGGCAGGCCAACTGCAGGGCGTCCACCGTCTCGACCCGCTCGAGCATCCCCAGGCCGTCCGCGGCCTCGACCCAGGTGCGCAGCAGCAGCGGCCGCTGCATGGGCGACAGCCGCCGCACTCTCAGGGCCGGCAGCAGCGGCCGGCGCGAACTGACACTCGGCGCCAGCCCCGCGGCCGGGCCGCGCGGCGGCGGCAGGTCGAAAGCCTGCAGCCCCTGCAGCACGCGGGCGCGCCAGGCCCGCTGCCCGTCGTCGGACGCGCCCAGGCAAGGCGCCAGGGCCTCGGTGGCCGCATGGACCGACGCCGACAGGGCGGCCAGCGTGGCACGGGCGGGGCGGTCGTGGCGCGGGCCGAGGGCATGACGCAGCACCAGCGCGCGCCAGACCCGCGCCGGCTGTTGCCGGGCCGGCCCTTCCATCGCACGCCAGCGCGCCACCCACCCTTGCCAGAGCTGGCGCCGCGCGGGCGGTGCCGCGGCGGCCGCCCGAGCGGCCAGGTCCTCGAACACCTGCCGTCGCGCCACCGGGCCGAGCGCGTCCACCTCGGCGCGCACGGCGGCGGCGACGCCCAGGTCGGCCGTGGCCGCCTGCCAGGCGCGCCAGCGCCCGGCCGCGTCGGGCGACGCGTCGCCGGCCACGCCCAGCGCCAGCATCGCCGCCTGCCATTCGCCCGGGCCGTGCCAGCGACCGATGCGGTCGATCGCCTCCTGTTCGCGCGCCGGCGCCTCCTGCAACGCCGTGCGCTGCAGCGGGTCGTGCGCATGGGCGTCCGGCTCGGCCGCGCCCGCGGCCCAGGGCCGCGGCGGCTCGCCGCCATCGGCCATGCGCGACACCGCCAGCGCCGGGGCCGCCTCGGGCTCGGGCAGGTCCATCGGCACCGGGTCGGCGGTCAGGATCAGCTCGTCGTCCGTCAGCGGGTGGCCGTACAGCCGCGTCAGCCGGTCGGACAGCGAGGGGTGGGTGGCCAGCCAGGTGCGCCAGCTGCCGCGCGAGCGGGCGTCGCCGGACAGCAGCAGGTGCGCCAGGCTGGCGGCGTGGGCGCTGGCCAGGCCGCGCACGCGGCGCGCCTGCTGGTCGGCGATCTTGCGAAGGGCGCCGCCGAGGCCGTCGACGTGGCGCGAGTACTTCACCGCCGACGCATCGGCCAGGAACTCGCGCTGTCGGCTCACGGCGGCCTGCAGCAGCCGGCCTGCCAGCCAGCCGAGCGAGCCCACCGCCATCAGCCCGAGCCCGAACAGGGCGCCGGCGTGGCGCCGCCCGTGCTCGTCGGCGCTCCACATCGACACGCCCAGGCCCCAGATCATCTGCAGGCCCCACACCATGCCCACGAGGCGCATGTTCAGGCGCGTGTCGCCATGCACGATGTGGCTGAACTCGTGCGCCACCACGCCCTGCAACTCGGCCCGGGTCAGGCGTTCCAGGGCGCCGCGGGTCACCACGACGACCGCGTCGTCGGCGCCCCAGCCGGCGGCCAGGGCGTTGATCGCATCGTCGCGCGGCAGCACCCAGGCCTGCGGCGGCGGGCGCTGACCGCTGGCCAGCGCCATCTCCTGCACCACGTTGACGAAGCGCCGCTCGCGCCGGGCCGCCTCGTCGCCGCCGCTGGCATTGACCGGCCGCGCGCCGGCCAGCTCGGCCACGTGCGGCCCGCCCTTGCCCAGGCGCATCGACTCGATCCAGCAGCCGCCCAGCACGAACAGCAGCACCAGGGCCGTGTTGGTCTCGACGAACAGCCGCGGCAGGCCGCGCGCGAATGGCACGGTCAGGAAGTAGATGCCGGCCAGCACCAGGTTGACCGCCACCACCAGCCCGACGACGACGAGCACGAACAGCAGCAGCAGCTGGCGCGTGGACTGCTGGGCAGCCTCCTGGTGGCGCCGGAAGCGCATGGCGCGGGCAGGCGGCGTCTGGGCGACGCCCGTCAGAAGGCGACCTTGGGCACCTGACGCTCGACCTCGCTGGACGTGGCCTGCAGCATGGCGGCGGTCTTGAAGCCAAACAGGTCGGCGATCAGCACCGTGGGCACCTGCTGCGCCGCGTTGTTGTAGTCGAGCACCGAGTCGTTGAACGCCTGGCGCGCGAACGCGATGCGGTTCTCGGTGTGGTTCAGTTCTTCGGACAGGTCGCGCAGCGAGGCGTCGGCCTTGAGCTCGGGGTAGGCCTCGACCACGACCGCCAGCTTGGTCATCAGGCCGGCCAGGGCGTTCTCGGCGCCGGCGAGCGCGCCGATGCGCGCGGCGTCGGCCGGCTTCAGCGCGGCGGACTCGCTGGCGCTCTTGGCGCCGTTGCGCGCGGCGATCACGGCCTCGAGCGTGTCGCGCTCGTGCTGCACGTACTTGCGCGCCACCTCGACCAGGTTCGGGATCAGGTCGTAGCGGCGCTTGAGCTGCACGTCGATCTGGGCGAACGCGTTGCCGATCTCGTTGCGGTGGCGGACCAGCCGGTTGTAGGCCGACAGGATCCACAGGCCGATCACGGCCAGGACGACGAGGGTCACGATCTGGGTGAGGCTCATGGCGGCTCCCGGTAAGGCCTGACAGCGCGGGACTGTAGCCCGCGACACCTAGAATGGGGGCACCATGGCCGATCCCACCGCCGCAGACGTGCGAAATTTCATTGCCGCCGGGTTGCAGTGCGCGCATCTCGAGGTCGAGGGCGACGGCCGGCACTTCTTCGCCACCATCGTGGCGGCCGACTTCGAAGGCCGCTCGCGCGTGCAGCGCCACCAGCGCGTCTACGCGGCGCTGGGCGATAGAATGCGCGAGCAGATCCACGCGCTGTCGATGAAGACGCTCACCCCCGCCGAATGGAATGCCCAGCAAGGGGCAGGTCCGGCGGCGACCCCGGCGGCCCCCGCGGGCGCCCACCACCACCACTGAACCGCCCCGCGGCGCGCGCTGCGGGTGGCCCGGTGGCGCACGCCTGACAGCCCGCGCGCCCGCCAGGTCCCTCGCGGTGGACAGCGTCGCTCCAACACGACGCCAGACCGAGACACCTCATGGACAAGCTCCTCATCCGCGGCGGCCGCCGCCTCCAGGGCGACGTGGCGATTGCCGGCGCCAAGAACGCCGCCTTGCCGGAGCTTTGCGCCGCGCTGCTGACCGCCGAGCCGGTGGTGCTGGACAACGTGCCGCGCCTGCAGGACGTGGCGACGATGGCCAAGCTGCTGCGCCACATGGGCGTGGCGATCGAGCGGCCGGAGTCCGAGCCCGGCCGCATGACCCTCGACGCCGGCCGCATCGCGCAGGCCGAGGCGCCCTACGAACTGGTCAAGACCATGCGCGCGTCGATCCTGGTGCTCGGGCCGCTGCTGGCGCGCCTGGGGCAGGCCCGCGTCTCGCTGCCCGGCGGCTGCGCCATCGGCTCGCGCCCGGTGGACCAGCACATCAAGGGCCTGCAGGCCATGGGCGCGGAGATCACCGTCGAGCACGGCTACATCGTCGCGCGCGCCGACCGGCTGCGCGGCGCCCGCATCACCACCGACATGGTCACCGTGACCGGCACCGAGAACCTGCTGATGGCCGCGGCGCTGGCCGACGGCGAGACGGTGCTGGAGAACGCGGCGCAGGAACCCGAGGTGACCGACCTGGCCGAGCTGCTGATCGCCATGGGCGCGCGCATCGAGGGCCTGGGCACCGGGCGCCTGCGCATCCAGGGCGTGGCGGCGCTGCACGCGCCGGTTCGGCCGCACCGCATCATCCCCGACCGCATCGAGACCGGCACCTTCCTGTGCGCGGTGGCCGCCGCCGGCGGCGACGTGCGCCTGACCGGCACGCGCGCCGAACACCTCGACGCGGTGATCGACAAGCTGCGCGAGGCCGGCGCGCAGATCGAGGCCGGCGCCGACTGGATGCGCATCCGCATGGACGCCCGGCCGAAGGCGGTGGGCTTTCGCACCAGCGAGTACCCCGCGTTCCCGACCGACATGCAGGCTCAGCTGATGGCGGTGAACTGCGTGGCCGACGGCAGCGCCCGCATCACCGAGACGATCTTCGAGAACCGCTACATGCACGTCAACGAGCTGGTGCGCCTGGGCGCCCGCATCGAGGTCGACGGCCACACGGCCGTGGTGCACGGCGTGCCGCGGCTGTCCGGCGCCACCATCATGGCCACCGATCTGCGCGCGTCGGCCAGCCTGGTGATCGCCGGCCTGGTGGCCGAGGGCGAGACGCTGGTCGACCGCATCTACCACCTCGACCGCGGCTACGACCGGATGGAAGCCAAGCTGCGCGCGGTGGGCGCCGACATCGAGAGGGTGTCGTGAGTGCCGGACTGACGCTGGCCCTGTCCAAGGGCCGCATCTTCGACGAGACCCTGCCGCTGCTGGAGCGCGCCGGCATCCGCGTGCTCGACGACCCGGAGACCTCGCGCAAGCTGATCCTGGCCACCAACCGCGCCGACGTGCGGGTGGTGCTGGTGCGCGCGAGCGACGTGCCGACCTACGTGCAGTACGGCGGCGCCGACCTCGGCGTGGCGGGCTCGGACGTGCTGCTCGAGACCCCGGGCGACGGCCTGTACCGGCCGCTGGACCTGCGCATCGCGCGCTGCCGCATGAGCGTGGCGGTGCGCGCCGACTTCGACTACGCCAGCGCGGTGCGCCAGGGCTCGCGCATCCGCGTGGCCACCAAGTACACCGCCACCGCGCGCCAGCACTTCGCCGACAAGGGCGTGCACGTGGACCTGATCAAGCTCTATGGCTCGATGGAGCTGGCGCCGCTGACGGGCCTGGCCGACGCCATCGTCGACCTCGTGTCCTCGGGCGGCACGCTCAAGGCCAACGGCCTGGTCGAGGTGGAGCGGATCGCCGACGTGTCCTCGCGCCTGGTGGTCAACCAGGCCGCGCTCAAGCTCAAGCGCGACGCGATGCGGCCGCTGATCGAGGCCCTGGAGGCCGCCGTGCAGGCAGGGGCGGCGGCATGAGCCTCGTGCGCCGCCTCGACACGGCGGACGCCGACTTCGAGGCGCAGTTCGCGCGCGTGCTGCACTGGTCGGCCGACACCGACGCGCAGATCGAGCAGCGCGTGGTGCAGATCGTGGCCGACGTGCGCGAACGCGGCGACGCCGCCGTGCTCGACGCGACGCGCCGCTTCGACCGGCTGGACGTGCCCGGCGTGGGCGCGCTCGAGCTCGGCGCCGACGCCCTGCGCGCGGCCTTCGAGTCGCTGCCCGAGACGCAGCGGCGCGCGCTGGAGGCTGCCGCGGAGCGGGTGCGCGACTACCACGTGCGCCAGCTCGACGCGGCCTGCCGCAGCTGGGCCTACCGCGACGCCGACGGCACGCTGCTGGGGCAGAAGGTCACCCCGCTGGACCGCGTCGGCGTCTACGTGCCCGGCGGCAAGGCGGCCTATCCGTCGTCGGTGCTGATGAACGTGATCCCGGCCCGCGTGGCCGGCGTCGGCGAGGTGGTGATGGTGGTGCCCACGCCCGGCGGCGAGCGCAACCCGCTGGTGCTGGCGGCCGCGCACGTGGCCGGGGTGGACCGCGCCTTCGCCATCGGCGGCGCGCAGGCCGTGGCGGCGCTGGCCTACGGCACGGCCACGGTGCCGCGCGTGGACAAGATCACCGGCCCGGGCAACGCCTACGTCGCCAGCGCCAAGAAGCACGTGTTCGGGCAGGTCGGCATCGACATGATCGCCGGGCCGAGCGAGATCCTGGTGCTGGCCGACGGCAGCACCGACCCGGACTGGGTGGCGATGGACCTGTTCAGCCAGGCCGAGCACGACGAGCTGGCGCAGAGCATCCTGCTGTGCCCGGACGCGGCCTACCTCGACGCCGTGGCGGCGTCGATCGAGCGCCTGCTGCCCACGCTGCCGCGACAGGACATCGTGCGCGCGTCGCTGGCCGGCCGCGGCGCGCTGATCCGCACGCGCTCGATGGAGCAGGCCTGCGAGATCAGCAACCGCATCGCGCCCGAGCACCTGGAAGTCTCCAGCGCCGACCCGCACCGCTGGGAGCCGCTGCTGCGCCACGCCGGCGCGATCTTCCTCGGCCGCTTCACCAGCGAGAGCCTGGGCGACTACTGCGCCGGGCCGAACCACGTGCTGCCCACGTCCGGCACGGCGCGCTTCTCGTCGCCGCTGGGCGTGTACGACTTCGTCAAGCGCACCAGCCTGATCGAGGTCAGCGCACGGGGCGCCGACACGCTGGGGCCGATCGCCTCCGAGCTGGCCTATGGCGAGGGCCTGCACGCGCACGCGCGGGCGGCCGAGCTGCGCGTCGGGGCCGGGGGCGGGGCCGTGGCGGCCACGCCCGCGGCCGACTTCCAGGTGCGGCCGGTCGCCAGCGACGACGTGCTGCCGCTGATCAAGCTCAAGCTGGCGCCCGAGCAGGAGCGTTTCGTCGCGCCCAACGCCGTGTCGCTGGCCCAGGCCGCCTACAAGCCGCCGGGCCGCCCTTTCGGCCTGTATGCGGGCACGGAGCCGGTGGGCTTCCTGCTGCTGTGGGACGCCCGCCGCGACCCCGAGGACACCGCCGACCAGCTCTACGTCTGGCGCCTGATGGTCGACGTGCGCCATCAGGGCCGCGGTCACGGCAAGGCCGCCATCCGGTGGACCATCGAGGAGGCGCGCCGGCTCGGCGTGGCCAGCGTCGGCCTGTCGCACGTGCCGGACAACCCGGTGGGCGCCTTCTACGAAAAGCTCGGCTTCCGCTATACCGGCAAGGACAACGACGGCGAGCTGGAAATGGTCCTGCCGCTCAAGCCCTGACCCATGACACCGCTCGACACCCGCATCGCCCGCACCATCCGCCAGGACGTCACCTCCAGCGCCGGCTACGCCATCCAGCCCAGCGCCGGCATGGTCAAGCTCGACGCGATGGAGAACCCCTTCGCGCTGCCGCCGGCGCTGCAGCGCGAGCTGGGCGAGCGCCTCGCGCGCGTGGCGCTGAACCGCTACCCGCTCGGCAAGGCCGACCTGGCGGCCGCGCTGGCGCAGCACTTCGAGGTGCCCTCGGGCTGCAAGGTCATCGTCGGCAATGGCTCGGACGAGCTGATCGACCTGCTGTCGGTGGCCTGCAACGTGCCCGGCGCCACGGTGCTGGCGCCGCTACCGGGCTTCGTGATGTACGAGATGTCGGCGCGGCTGCGCGGGCTGCGCTTCGTGGGCGTGCCGCTGACGCCGGCCTTCGGGCTCGACGAGCCGGCCATGCTGGCCGCGATCGAGGCGTCGCGCCCGGCGCTGACCTACATCGCCTACCCGAACAACCCCACCGGCAACCTGTTCGACGACGGCGCGATCGATCGCATCGTCGCGGCCGTGGGCGCCCAGGACGGCCTGGTGGTGTTCGACGAGGCCTACCAGCCGTTCGCGTCGCGCACCTGGATGCAGCGCATGGCGGCGCATCCGCACGTGCTGGTGATGCGCACGCTGAGCAAGTTCGGGCTGGCCGGCGTGCGCCTGGGCTACCTGGCCGGCCATGCCGCGCTGATCGAGCAGGTGGACAAGGTGAGCCCGCCCTACAACGTGAGCGCGCTCAACTGCGAGGCGGCGCTGTTCGCGCTGGAGCACGCCGAGGTGTTCGGCGAGCAGGCGGCCGTGCTGCGCGAACAGCGCGCCCGGCTCGCGCGCGAACTGGCGGCGCTGCCCGGCGTGACGGTGTTCCCGAGCGAGGCCAACATGCTGCTGGTGCGCGTGCCGGACTCGCGCCGTGCCTTCGAGGGCATGAAGGCGCGCCGCGTACTGGTCAAGCACATCGCCGGGCTGCACCCGCTGCTGGCCAACTGCCTGCGCCTGACCGTGGGCACCCCCGACGAGAACACCCTGATGATCGACGCCCTGAAAGCGAGCCTGTGATGACCCGCATCGCCGAAGTCCAGCGCAACACCAAGGAAACGCAGATCCGCGTGCGGGTCGACCTCGACGGCACCGGCGCCGCCACGCTGGCCACCGGGATCGGCTTCTTCGACCACATGCTCGACCAGATCGCCCGCCACGGCTTGATCGACCTGGAGGTGCAGGCGCAGGGCGACCTGCACATCGACGGCCACCACACGGTGGAGGACGTGGGCATCACCCTCGGCCAGGCGGTGGCCCGGGCCGTGGGCGACAAGGCCGGCATCACCCGCTACGGCCATGCCTACGTGCCGCTGGACGAGGCGCTGTCGCGCGTGGTGGTGGACTTCTCAGGCCGGCCCGGCCTGCACATGCGCGTGCCGTTCAAGGCCGGCATGGTCGGCGGCTTCGACACCCAGCTCGCCTACGAGTTCTTCCAGGGCTTCTCCAACCACGCCGGGGTGACGCTGCACATCGACAACCTGTTCGGCGACAACGCGCACCACCAGTGCGAGACGGTGTTCAAGGCCTTCGCGCGCGCGCTGCGCATGGCGCTCGCACCCGACCCGCGCAGCGCCGGCGTCGTGCCGTCCACCAAGGGAACGCTCTGACGTGAGCCGCACCGTCGCCGTCGTCGACTACGGCATGGGCAACCTGCGCTCGGTGTCGCAGGCGGTGGCCCATGCGGCCCTGGCCTCGGACGACGTCCGCGTGATCGTTACCGGCAACCCCGAGGAGGTGCTGCTGGCCGAGCGCGTGGTGCTGCCAGGGCAGGGCGCCATGCGCGACTGCATGCGCGAGCTGCGCGAGTCCGGCCTGCAGGAGGCGGTGCTGGAGGCGCTGCGCACCAAACCGGTGATGGGTGTGTGCGTGGGCATGCAGATGCTGCTCGACCACAGCGAGGAGCAGGACACGCCGGGCCTGGGCGTGATCCCCGGCCGCGTGCGGCGCTTCCGGCTCGAGGGGCGCCAGCAGGGCGACGGCAGCCGCTACAAGGTGCCGCAGATGGGCTGGAACCGCGTGCAGCAGGCGCAGCCCCATCCGGTCTGGCAGGGGGTGCCCGACGGGGCGTGGTTCTACTTCGTGCACAGCTACTATGCCGAGCCGTCGGAGCCGCGCCACAGCACGGGCATCACCGACTACGGGCATCGCTTCACATCGGCGGTGGCGCGCGATAACATTTTTGCCACCCAGTTCCACCCCGAGAAGAGCGCCGCCGACGGCCTGAAGCTGTACCGCAACTTCCTTCACTGGAAGCCCTAGCGCTCATGCAACCCACGCACTCGGTGCCATCCGAACCATGCTGCTGATCCCGGCCATCGACCTGAAGGACGGACACTGCGTGCGCCTCGAGCAGGGCGACATGAAGGCCGTCACCACCTTCTCCGAGAACCCCGCCGCGATGGCGCGGCGCTGGCTCGACGCCGGCGCGCGGCGCCTGCACCTGGTGGACCTCAACGGTGCCTTCGCCGGCAAGCCGGTCAACGAGGGCGCGGTCAAGGCGATCCTGCGCGAGGTGGGCGACAGCATCCCGGTGCAGCTCGGCGGCGGCATCCGCGACCTCGACACCATCGAGCGCTATCTCGACGACGGCATCAGCTACGTCGTCATCGGCACCGCGGCGGTCAAGAACCCCGGCTTCATGAAGGACGCCTGCAGCGCCTTCGGCGGCCACATCATCGTGGGCCTGGACGCCAAGGACGGCAAGGTGGCCACCGACGGCTGGAGCAAGCTCACCGGCCACGAGGTGGCCGACCTCGCCCGCAAGTTCGAGGACTACGGCGTCGAGGCCGTGATCTACACCGACATCGGCCGCGACGGCATGCTCACCGGCATCAACGTCGACGCCACCGTCAGGCTGGCGCAGGCGCTGTCGATCCCGGTCATCGCCTCCGGCGGGCTGGCCGGCATGCCCGACATCGAGAAGCTGTGCGCCGTCGAGTCCGAGGGCGTGGGCGGCGTGATCTGCGGTCGCGCCATCTATACCGGCGCGCTCGACTTCGCCGCCGCGCAGCAGCGTGCCGACGCGCTGAACGGCGAATCGTCGGGCGTCTAGTGCTCGCCAAGCGCATCATCCCCTGCCTGGACGTCACCGGCGGTCGGGTCGTCAAGGGCGTCAACTTCGTCGAGCTGCGCGACGCCGGCGACCCCGTGGAGATCGCCGCGCGCTACAACGAGCAGGGCGCCGACGAGCTGACCTTCCTCGACATCACCGCCACCAGCGACGCGCGCGACCTGATCCTGCCGATCATCGAGGCCGTGGCCTCGCAGGTGTTCATCCCGCTCACCGTCGGCGGTGGCGTGCGCACGGTGGCCGACGTGCGCCGCCTGCTCAACGCCGGGGCCGACAAGGTGAGCTTCAACTCCGCTGCGGTCGCCGACCCCGACGTGATCCGCGCGGCCAGCGACCGCTACGGCGCGCAATGCATCGTGGTGGCCATCGACGCCAAGCGCCAGCCCGGCGGCGGCTGGCACGTCTACACCCACGGCGGGCGCAAGGACACCGGCCTGGACGCCGTGGACTGGGCGCGCCGGATGGCCGCGCAGGGCGCCGGCGAGATCCTGCTCACCAGCATGGACCGCGACGGCACCCGAGCCGGCTTCGACCTCGAACTCACGCGCGCCGTGGCCGACGCGGTGGACGTGCCGGTGATCGCCTCCGGTGGCGTGGGCACGCTCGAGCACCTGGCCGACGGCATCACCGTCGGGGGCGCCGACGCCGTGCTGGCGGCCAGCATCTTCCATTACGGTCAGCACACCGTGGCCGAGGCCAAGGCGCTGATGGCCGCGCGCGGCATCCCGGTGCGCACCGGATGAAGCACGAGGTCCGCATCGTCGGCGGACACTGGAAGCGATCGAAGCTGGCGGTGCCCGACCGCCCCGGCCTGCGGCCCACGCCGGACCGCGTGCGCGAGACCCTGTTCAACTGGCTCGGCCAGGACCTGACCGGCTGGCGCGTGCTCGACGCGTTCGCCGGCAGCGGGGCGCTCGGCTTTGAGGCAGCCTCGCGCGGTGCCGCGCCGGTGGTGCTCCTGGAGCGCGACGCCGAGCTGGTGCGCGGGCTCGAGGCCGCCCGGACCCGGCTCGACGCCCGGGCGGTCGAGGTCCACCGGGCCGACGCGCCGGGCTGGATGGCCGCCGCCGCCGGCCTGCCGGGGCGCTTCGATCTCGTGCTGCTGGACCCCCCCTTCGACGCCGGCCTGCACGCCCCGGCACTGGCCGCGGCGCTGCCGCTGCTGGCGCCCGGCGGCTGGCTCTACCTGGAGGCCGGGCAGGCCTGGGAGCCACCGGCCGGGCTGCACGCCCATCGCCAGCTCAGGGCCGGCGCGGTGCACGCCCACCTGTGGCGCCGCGACGCCTAAACTCCGGGCCGTGACCTCCGCCACCCGCCTCACCGCCGTCTACCCCGGCACCTTCGACCCGATGACGCTCGGGCATCAGGATCTGATGGCCCGCGCCAGCCGCCTGTTCGAGCGCCTGATCGTGGCCGTGGCCGCGGGCCATCACAAGCGCACGATGTTCACCATCGCCGAGCGCCTGCAGATCGCCAAGGAACTGGCCGCGCCCTACGGCAACGTCGAGGTGATGGCGTTCCGCGGCCTGCTGCGGGACTTCGTCGTGGCCAACGGCGGCAAGGTGGTCGTGCGCGGCCTGCGCGCCGTGAGCGACTTCGAGTACGAGTTCCAGATGGCCGGCATGAACCGCCAGCTGATGCCCGAGGTGGAGACCCTGTTCCTCACGCCGAGCGACCAGTACCAGTTCGTCAGCGGCACCTTCGTGCGCGAGATCGCCTCGCTGGGCGGCGACGTGTCCAAGTTCGTGGCACCGCTGGTGCTCGACCGGCTGCGCGAGCGCGTGGCCCAGGCCCCGAAGGACTGAGGGCCCCGCCATGGCCCTGATGATCACCGACGACTGCATCAACTGCGACGTCTGCGAGCCCGAGTGCCCCAACGACGCGATCTCGATGGGCGCCGAGTACTACGTGATCGACCCCGGCCGCTGCACCGAGTGCGTCGGCCACTTCGACGAGCCGCAGTGCGTGCAGGTGTGCCCGGTGGCGTGCATTCCGGTGAACCCGCGCCACGTGGAGTCGAAGGAATCGCTCTGGGCCAAGTACCGCCGGCTGCAGCAGGCAGCGGCCACGGCCGCACCGGATCAGGGCTGAAGCGGTGCGCCCTTGGCGGGCGGCGCGGTCTTCTTGATCGGTTTCGCGGGCTTGCGGTCCGCCTTGCGCTGGCTGTCGCCTGACGCAGCGGCGGAAGCGGCCTGCTCGGCAGCGGCATGGCGGATGTGCGCCGGGCCGCGGCGGGCCGCTTCGGATTCGGCCGCCTTGCGTTCGCGGGCCAGCCGTTCGCCCAGACGCTGCTCCCGCTTGACGATGTCCTGGGCCGTGCGTCGCTCGGCCGCGGTGCGCGGGTCGGCGGCGTCGACCGCGACGCCGGCCTTGCAGGGCGAGTCCATGTAGGTCACGCGGCCGCCCTGCTCGCAACGGTAGACCGGTTTCTGGCTCCAGGCCGGCGCGGCCGCACAGGCCAGCACCAGCGCCGCGAGCCCGGCCGGCCGGACGTTCACGCAGAAGGGCCTTCGGGGCCGCCGCTGCCGGGCGGCTGCGGCGGGCGCGGCGGTTTCGGGCGCGGCGGCTTGCTGGCGTGCACCTGCATCATGGCGCGTTCCATGTCGCCGGCCAGCAGCAGGTCGAGGGCGCCGAGGGAGCGGTCCATCGCCTCGTCGATGGCCTTGCGGTGCTCGGCCAGCGGCTTGCGCAGCACGTAGTTCACCACCTCGGCCTTGACCCCCGGATGGCCGATGCCCAGGCGCAGGCGCCAGTAGTCCGGCGTACCGAGCTGGGCGTGGATGTCCTTCAGGCCGTTGTGGCCGGCGGCGCTGCCGCCGAGCTTGAGCTTGACCTGGCCGGGTTGCAGGTCGAGCTCGTCGTGCGCGACGAGGATCTCCGCCGGCGCGATCTTGAAGAAGCGCGCCAGGGCCGAGACGGACTTGCCGGACAGGTTCATGAAGGTCATGGGTTCGAGCAGCCAGAGCGGGTCGCCGCCCTGGGCGGCGGGCCGGTTCACCCGGGCCACGAGCCCATGGTAGGAACGCTCGGGCTGCAGCGACGCACGCAGCCTCGAAGCCACCGCATCGATCCACCAGAACCCCGCGTTGTGGCGCGTATCGACATATTCGGGCCCCGGGTTGCCCAGGCCCACGAGCAGGCGGATCTTGTTCGTCATCGCGGTCGATCATAGGGCGCGCAGCCCATGAAAAAGGCCCCGCGAGCGGGGCCTTCCGGACAGCGAGCCCCAGGGCTCACTTCTTGTTCTGCTTCTCGTCCTTCTTCTTCTTGGCCGGGGCGGCGGCAGCCACCACCGGTGCGGCGGCCGCGGGCTCCTCGGCCTCTTCCTTGGGCACCGTCACCGCGACGATGACCGGGTCGATCTTGCCGTGGCGGACCCACTTGATGCCCTCGGGCAGCTTCAGGTCGCTGGCCTTGAGGCTCTGGTTCTTCACCAGGCCCGACAGGTCGATAGGCAGGAACTCCGGCAGCTGCGAGGCAAGGCACTCGACCTCGAGTTCGGTCGTCACGTGGCTGATCAGGCACTTGTCGGTCTTGACCGCCGGCGAGCTTTCCTCGTTGGCGAAGTGCAGCGGGATCTTCTTGTGCAGGCGCGTCGTGTCGTCGATGCGCTGGAAGTCCACGTGCAGCACGTTCTGCTTCCAGGGGTGCATCTGGAAGTCGCGCAGGATGACCTTCTGCACCTTGCCGCCGATGTCCATCTCGAGGACGGAGGCGTGGAACGCTTCCTTCTTGAGCGCGAAGTACAGCGCGTTGTGATCGAGCTCGATCATCTTGGGGTCGCCGCCGCCGTACACGATGCCAGGCACCTTGTCGGTCTTGCGCAGGCGGCGGCTCGCTCCGGTCCCCTGCAGGCTGCGTTCGTAGGCTACGAACTTCATGGTTTCACTCCGGTGGGTAGTGTGGAAGCCCGCGACCAGGCTTCCTTGGGTATGCAGGCCTTCGGGCCTGCGGCTGGGTGCGCTGCCGCCGACGGCGCCAGCGCTTCGTCTCTAGAAGTTGTTGTTCTGCTCCGCGAACAGCGAGGTCACCGACTCGCCGTCCGTGATGCGGCGGATGGTCTCGGCGAACAGGAAGGCCACCGACAGCTGGCGGATCTTCTGGCACGCCTTGGCCTTGTCGGACAGCGGGATCGTGTTGGTGATCACCACCTCGTCCAGGGCCGACGCCGCGATGCGCTCGATGGCCGGGCCGGAGAACACCGCGTGCGTGCAGTAGGCGTAGACGCTGCGCGCGCCGCGTTCCTTGAGCACCTCGGCGGCCTTCACCAGCGTGCCGGCGGTGTCGATCATGTCGTCCATGATCACGCAGTTGCGGCCCTCGATCTCGCCGATGACGTGCATCACTTCGGACACGTTGGCGGTGGGGCGGCGCTTGTCGATGATGGCCAGGTCGCAGCCGAGCTGCTTGGCCAGCGCGCGCGCGCGCACCACGCCACCGACGTCCGGCGACACGACCACCAGATCCTTGTAGCTCTTGCCCTTCAGGTCGGACAGCAGCACCGGGCTGGCGTAGATGTTGTCGACGGGGATGTCGAAGAAGCCCTGGATCTGGTCGGCGTGCAGGTCCATCGTGAGCACGCGCTCGACGCCGACGGTCTCCAGCAAGTTGGCCACCACCTTGGCGCTGATCGGCACGCGCGTGCTGCGCGGCCGGCGGTCCTGCCGCGCGTAGCCGAAGTAGGGGATCACGGCGGTGATGCGGCGCGCGCTGGCGCGCTTGAGCGCATCGACCATGATCAGCAGTTCCATCAGGTTCTCGTTGGTCGGCGCGCAGGTCGACTGCACGACGAACACGTCACGGGCCCGGACGTTCTGCTGGATCTCGACCGTGACCTCGCCGTCGGAGAAGCGGCCCACCGATGCCCGGCCGAGGTCGACGCCCAGGCTGGTCGCGATCTCCTGCGCCAGCGTGCGGTTGGCGTTGCCGGTGAAGAGCAGGGTGTTGAACAGCACGGCGGGGGTCTCGGGGCGGAGCTGGGCGGTGGTCTTGGAAGTTTTGGCAGGGGAGGAAGGACTCGAACCCTCGCATGTCGGAATCAAAATCCGATGCCTTAACCAACTTGGCGACTCCCCTACACAGGACCGGAGCTCGCGCTCCCGACCTTCAAACTCGCTGCTCAGTCGGCCCAGCCCCGCAGGGGATGCTCGTCCAGACTGCGGCACATCCGCCCCACCCAGCCCGGTGGCAGGGGGTCGGGCCCCCCGTCCGCCGGCCATGTCGCCAAGGGTTGGTCGTCCATGCCGTTCCTTGCGAACACCGCACTGCCCGAGCCGGTCATCCGGCTGTCGCCGAAGTGACGGTCCAGCCACCGGGCGGCCTGGGCCACGTCGGGGCATCGGTCCTCGGCCGGAACCTGAAGGTCGTTCCGACCCCAGGCCTGCTGTTCCCGGCTCCAGAACCCTGGCTTTGCAGCGTCCTCAAGAAAGCCCGAGAGTATAGCAGCGGGCGTGTCGCGGCGCAGCCCGGGGTGGGTGAAGATCTCCGCGGTGGGCAGCGCGGCGGGCGGCTTGACCACCGCGAACCACTGCCGGGGCACTGCCAGCGGGGTCAGCCGCTCGCCGATGCCCTCGACGAAGGCGTTGCGGCCGCCGACGAAGAACGGCACGTCCGCGCCGAGGCGGGCCGCCAGCGCCAGCAGGCGCTCGCGCGGCCAGCCCAGGCCCCACAGGCGGTTCAGCGCCAGCAGGGTGCTGGCGGCGTCCGAGCTGCCGCCGCCCAGGCCGGCGCCCCAGGGCACGCGCTTGTCCAGCGCGATGTCGACGCCCAGCGAGGTGCCGCTTTCGGCCTGCAGCAGGCGCGCGGCGCGCAGGGCGAGGTCGTCCGCGGGCAGCGCCGGGCCGAGATCGCGGCGGGCGAGGCGGCCGTCGCTGCGACGCTCGAAGTGCAGCAGGTCGCACCAGTCGACCAGCACGAACACCGACTGCAGCAGGTGGTAGCCATCGGCGCGCCGGCCCACCACGTGCAGGAACAGGTTGATCTTGGCCGGCGCCGGCACGTCGTACAGGGCTGCCAGGCTCACGACGGTCGCTCCAGTCGGGCGCGCAGCACGATGGCGGGGGCCCGGTCCCGCCGCGCCTCGACGATGCCGTCGGCGAACCGGGCCAGGCCGACGCGCCATTCCATCTGCTCGAAGCCCGCGGCGTCGAGTCCGCGGCTCGGGGCGTCGGGCCAGGGCCGGCCGCGCAGCCAGTCGGGCAGCGCCGCCAGCGGCACCGGCTCGCCGAACAGGTCGGCCGCCATCGCCTCGAGCGACACGAAGCGGCGCGATCCCTGCGCGTCCACGAGGTCGGTCCGGCCGGGCTGCCAGCGCACCTCGGCGAGCGTGGCGCCGAGCGGGCCGGTCAGGCGCAGCTGGCCTTCGCGAGCGCTGCCGCGCAGGTCGAAGTCGGCAGCAAAGCTGCGCGAGGGTGTCGCGTCGGTGGCCTGCACGGTGATCGCCAGCCGGCCGACGAGCGCTGCGCCCGCATCGCCCGTCGGCGGCGTGGCGCAGGCCAGCAGCAAGAGGGCGGGCAGCGCGGCGGCCGCCGCACGGCCCAGCGCCGCCCCCAGCAGCTGCCGGCGACCCGTCCCGCTCAAAGCCGGACCTGCAGCCGGGCCAGGGTCTCGCGCATCACCTCGTTGTCGGCGTCGCGCGCGCGGCCCTCGCGCCAGATGCGCCGCGCCTCGTCGCGCTGGCCGCTCACCCACAGCACCTCGCCCAGGTGGGCGGCGATCTCGGTGTCGGGCCGCGACGCGTAGGCGCGACGCAGGTGCTCCAGCGCGGCCGCCACGTTGCCCAGGCGGTATTCGACCCAGCCCAGGCTGTCGGTGATGAAGGGGTCGTTGGGCGCCAGTTCGAGCGCCTTGGCGATCAGCGTGCGTGCCTCGGGCAGGCGCAGGTTGCGCTCGGCCAGCGAATAGCCCAGCGCGTTGTACGCATGGTGATGGTCGGGCTTGAGCTCGATCACGCGGCGCAGCAGGCGTTCCATCTCGTCCAGGCGCGACATCTTCTCGGCCATCATGGCCTGCTCGTAGAGCAGGTCGGTGTCGTCGGGGAAGCGCGCGTTGGCCTGCACCAGCACCGCATGAGCGTCGGGCCAGCGCTTCACCTCGCGCAGCACCTGGCTTTCCGCCACGAGCTTGGCGCGCCCGTCCTCGGGGCGCCGTTCGGGCACCTGCTGCACCATCGCGCGGGCCTCGCGCACCTTGCCCTGGCGCGCCAGCAGCGTGGCGCGGCGGGTCTGCACCTCCAGCGCGCGCTGCGGGTCTTCCACCTTGTCCAGCCAGCGCGCGGCGGCCGTGGCATCGCCGCGCAGGTCGGCGGCCTGGGCCAGCATCAGCCAGGCCTGGGTGCGGCCGCCATCGCCGGCCGAGGCGGCGCCATCGTCGTCGTCGTCGGCATCGGAGGCGGTCTGCGGCCGGGCCGCCGGGTCGGCCTGCACCTGCAGGAACCGCTGCAGCGACGCTTCCGCATCGCGCGGCTGCCGCAGCTCGAGCTGCAGCGCGCCCAGTGTCAGCCAGGGGCCGGGCAGGTCGGGCCGGTCCCGTGTCACGGCGCGCAGCTGGCCTTCGGCGTCGACGTAGCGCTGCGCGTTGCTGAGCATCCGCACGTAGGCCAGCCGCACCGCCACGTCCGCCTTGGGCTGGGCGAGGTAGTCGGTGATCAGGCGCTCGGCGGCAGGCGTGGACGGCGCCAGGTCCAGCGCCAGCAGCACCGGCCCCGGGGCGTCGCGGTCGTCCGCGCGGGCCTGCTCGGCGCGCTGCAGGGCGCGGGCGGTGTCGCCGGCCTGCCACCAAGCGCGGCCGCTGGCCACCCGCGCCGCGGTGCGCGTGGGCTCGGCGTCGAGGTAGGGCTTGAGCGCTTCGTCGAGCTGCTGGGCGATCTGGCGCTTGTCGGCCGCGCGCTGCCACAGGCGCGGCAGCGAGGCGATGACGCCGGCGCGCTCGGCCGCGGGCGTGCGCGCCAGCAGGGCCTTCACCGGCTCGGCCATCTCGGCGCCGCGGTTGAGCGCGGCCAGAATCTGCAGCTCGAACCGGACCGCGTCCAGCGACTCCGGCAGCGCGATGCGCCAGGCCCGCGACGCGGCCAGCGCCTGGTCGCCCGCGCGCGCCTGCAGGGCCACTTCCACCGAGCGGCGGAACAGGCCCTCGTCGCGGGTGCGCCGGGCGGCGTCGATGAACTTGGCGAACGCGGACGCGGCGTCGCCCTCACGCAGGTCCAGTTCGGCCAGCAGCAGCTGGTAGAACAGCGGGGCGTCGAGGGCGGACGACGCGGGCACCGACTGCGCCTGCGCCGGCGCGGCCTGGAACGACAGCGCAAGGGCCAGGGCCAGCGAGGAGAGGCGGCGGTTCATGGTCGATCCATTCTAGGCAGCGGGCTGGTCCGCTGCGTTGCAACAAGTGCCGCTTCTATCATGCGGCGCATGCCCGAGTTGCCCGAGGTCGAAGTCACGCTGCGCAGCTTCGCGGACCGCATCGCCGGCGCCGAGGTGCGGTCGCTGCGCCTGGGCCTGCCGCTGCGCTGGCCGCTCGGGCGCGATCCGCAGGCCTTTGCCGGCTGCCGCGTGGGCACGCCGACGCGCCGCGGCAAGTACCTGTGGCTGCCGCTGTCGCGCCAGGGGCGCCCGGAGGGCGGGCTGCTGCTGCACCTGGGCATGTCGGGGTCGCTGGCCTTCGGCGACGCGCCCGGGCCGGCCGGGCGCCACGACCACTTCGACCTGGTCACGAGCCTTGGCGTGCTGCGCCTGACCGACCCGCGCCGCTTCGGCGCCGCCGTCTGGTCGCCGGCGCTGGACCAGCCGCCGGCGTCGACCCTGCTGGCCCGGCTTGGGCCGGAACCCTTCGATCCGGCGCTGACGCCCGAGGCCTTCCACGCCGCCCTGCACCGGCGCCGCACGGCGGTGAAGGCGGCGCTGCTGTCGGGGGAGCTGGTGGTGGGCGCGGGCAACATCTATGCCTGCGAGGCGCTGTTCGACGCCGGCATCGACCCCCGCACGCGCTGCGACCGCATCAGCCGGCCGCGCGCCGCGCGGCTGCTGGCCAGCGTGAGGACGACCCTGGCGCGGGCGCTGGCGCTGGGCGGCTCGACGCTGCGCGACTTCCGGGACGCCCATGGCATGGACGGCGCCTACCAGGCCCAGGCCGCGGTCTACGGCCGTGCCGGCCAGCCCTGCTCGCGCTGCGGCGGCACGGTACGCCGCATCGTGCAGGGCCAGCGCTCGACCTTTCTGTGCACCGGCTGCCAGAAGCGCTGAAGGGGCGGCCTGGCGGGGGCCGGCGTGCGACAAGCTGCACGTCCGGCAGGAAGCCCCTGTCAGCAGATGTTTCGGGGCGCAACCGGCCATCGGCCTTGCGCTAGGATGCCCCGCGACCCCGCCGCCATGGACGAACAGGATCACTCCCCCTCGCTGGCCGGCCAGCTCGACGCGCTGGCGGCGTGGCGGCGTGCGCTCGAACGCCAGGCCGGCGACCTGCTTCGCTTCATGCAGGAGCACGACGTGGCCGACGAGGCCAGCGAACGCCAGATCGTCGCGCTGCGCGAGCGGCTGGACACCGACCGCCTGTGCGTGGCCTTCGTGGCCGAGTTCTCGCGCGGCAAGTCCGAGCTGATCAACGCCATCTTCTTCGCCGACACCGGCCGGCGCATCCTGCCGGCCACGCCCGGCCGCACCACGATGTGCCCGGTGGAGCTCGGCCACGACGCCGCGACGCCGCCGGTGCTGGCGCTGCTGCCGATCGACACCCGGCTGGAGGCGCAGTCCCTGAACGAGCTGCGCGCCCGCCCCGACGCCTGGACGCGCATCCGCCTCGACCCCGGTTCGCCCGACAAGCTCGCCGACGCGCTGACCGAGGTGATGCGCACCAAGGCGGTCAGCGTGGACGTGGCCCGGGCGCTGGGCTTCTGGCGCGACGACCAGCCCGACGACAACCCGCCGCTGATCGCCGACGGCCTGGTGGAGGTGCCGGCCTGGCGCCACGCCGCGATCAACTACCCGCATCCGCTGCTGCGGCGCGGCCTCGTGGTGCTGGACACGCCGGGCCTGAACGCCATCGGTGCCGAGCCCGAGCTGACCCTGTCGCTGCTGCCCGCGGCCCACGCGGTGGTCTTCATCCTCGGCGCGGACACCGGCGTCACCAAGTCGGACCTCGCCGTCTGGCGCGACCACCTCGGCGGCCAGTCGATGGTGCGCTTCGTGGTGCTGAACAAGGTGGACACGCTGGAGGACCCGCTGCTCACGGCCGAGGCGATCCAGGCCCAGGTGCGCAGCCAGGTCGAGAGCACGGCCGCGACGCTGGACGTGGAGCCGGCGCGCGTGTTCCCGCTGTCGGCGCGTCGCGGCCTGGCCGGCCGCATCGACGGCCATCCGGCCCAGCTCGCCGCCAGCGGCCTGCCCCAGCTTGAGGACGCGCTGGCGTCGCAGCTGCTGCCGCGCCGGCGCGAGGTGATCCAGGCCCTGGTGACCGACACCGCCCAGGCGGTGGAACAGCAGGCCAGCCGCCGCCTGTCGGACCAGCGGCGCCAGATCGCCGAGCAGATGCTCGAGCTGCGCGGCCTGCGCGGCAAGAGCAGCGGCAAGGTGACGCTGATGCTCGAGCGCGTGGACGCCGAGGCGCGCGACTTCGAGCGCTGCACCGAGCGCCTGATGGCGCTGCGCGCCGTGCACACGCGCATGCTGCGCGACCAGCTGCAGGGCCTGGCCAGCGACGTGCTGCGCGACGAGGTGGCCCAGATGCAGGACGAGGCCGCCGCCACGATGTTCAACCTGGGCGCGCGCAAGGCCTTCCTCGCGCTGTGCAACCGCCTGCGCGTGCGCGTGACCAAGGCGCGCGAGCGCGGCGCCGAGATCAACGAGATGCTGCAGGCCAGCTTCCGCCAGCTCAACACCGACTACGGCTTCGCGCTCAGTCTGTCGCGCCTGCCCTCGCTGGAGCGCACCGACCGCGAGCTCGACCTGATCGAGCGCAGCTACGTGCAGTACCTGGGCCTGTCGCATGCGCTGCGCCTGGCCGAGCCGCGCTTCATGGAGCAGTTCCGCCGCATGCTGCTGTCCAAGCTGCGCATGGCGTTCGAGAACGCTAGCGGCGACATCGAGCTGTGGCACAAGTCGGCGTCCAACCAGATCGACTCGCAGCTGCGCGAGCGGCGTCGCGGCTTCAAGCGGCGCCGCGAAGGGCTGGAGCGCATCCAGGGCGCGGCCGGCGAGCTGGACGCCCGCATCGCCGACCTGGAGGCGCAGGACCAGCGCCTGCAGCAGCTCGCCGCCCGCGTGCGCGAGCAGCTGGCCGAACTGCGCCAGGCCTCGGCCGCCGCGGGCGACGGCGCCGACACCATCGCCGCCCCGCCGGCCGGCCGCAGCGCGGTCGGCTGATGGCCGCCACCGACCCGGCGAGCGCGGCCATCGCGCCGCGGGTGATCGACTGGCAGCGCCGCCACGGACGCCACGACCTGCCCTGGCAGGGCACGCGCGACCCGTACCGGATCTGGCTGTCGGAGGTGATGCTGCAGCAGACGCAGGTGAGCACCGTGCTGGCGTACTACCCGCGCTTCCTGGCCCGCTTCCCGGACGTGGCCTGCCTGGCCGCGGCGTCGGAGGACGACGTGCTCGCACTGTGGAGCGGCCTGGGCTACTACAGCCGGGCGCGCAATCTGCATCGCTGCGCCCGCGCCGTGGTGGCCGATCACGCGGGACGCTTCCCGGCCAGCGCCCAGGCGTTGGCCGAGCTGCCGGGCATCGGCCGCTCCACCGCCGCGGCGATCGCTGCTTTCGCCTTCGGCGAGCGGGCCGCCATCCTGGACGGCAACGTCAAGCGCGTGCTGACCCGCGTGCTCGGCTTCGGCGACGACCTCGCCGTGGCCGCCCACGAGCGTGCGCTGTGGGCCCAGGCCGAGGCCCTCCTGCCGGCCGAGGGCATCGAGCCGTACACGCAGGGCCTGATGGACCTCGGGGCCACGCTGTGCAGCGCGCGCAACCCGCGCTGCGACGCCTGCCCGCTGGCCGACACCTGCGTGGCCCGCATCGAGGGCCGTCCCCAGCGCTACCCGCTCAAGACGCGGCGCACGCGGCGCAGCCAGCGCGCCAATGCCCTGCTGTGGCTGGTGCAGGGCACCACGCTGTGGCTGTCGCGCCGCCCCGCCCAGGGCGTATGGGCCGGCCTGTGGACGCTGCCGCTCTTCGACACGCCCGACGCGTTGCAGCCCGTGCTGGCCGCCTGGCCCGGCCGCACCGAGACCCTGCCGCCGGTCGACCACGCGCTGACCCACTTCGACTGGCACCTGCAGCCCATGCGCCACGTGCTGCCCGCCCGCCTGTCCTCCGCCACCCGCCAGCGCATCGAAGCCGAGCTGCCCGAGGGTCAATGGTTCGACCTGGCAAAGGCGCTTGAGATGGGCCTGCCCGCACCCATCCGCAAGCTGATCAGCGCGGCGTAGATCCCGAACCGCCGCAACCCACACGGCCGCGAAGCCGGCCGCCCCTCAGCAGGCGCCGCGGGACCGGCTCTGCCGGCCCGCAGGCGCCGCCCCCCTGGTTCCTGAAGGGAACCCTGTCGGGTTCCGGGGGAGCCGCGAAGCGGCAACGGGGGGTCAACTGACCAAGCCCTTGCCCTTGAGGTACTCGTGCACCAGCTTCAGCCGCGCCTGCGGATCGGGCAGCAGCATCAGCTTGTGCCGCGCCGCCAGCGGTATCGGCAGCACCTCGCACCAGCGGTTGGCCACCCAGCCCGCGTCGTCCAGCGCGAAGGGCTCGGCGAACGGCACGCGTCCCTGCTGCTCGCGCAGCGACGCGATCAGCTGCTGCAGCGCCTGCACGGTGGCGAAGCACTCGGGCTCTGGGGCCACGCGGTCGTCGGCCGGCAGCAGCTGCACGTCGGCCGTCCACAGGCCGTCGGGCTGGCGCTGCGGCGTGCCGGCGATCTCGAAGCGGTCGGTGCCATGGCAGCGCACGCGCAGCAGGTTGGCGCCCTCGGCGTCCACCTCGTCGATGTGCGCCAGCACGCCCTGCATCTCGAAGCTCACCGCGTCACGGCCGACCTCGGCCCCGGCGGCGATGCACACCACGCCGAAGGGCTCGCGCTCGCGCATGCAGCGGCTGACGAGGTCGAGGTAGCGCGTCTCGAACACCTTGAGCTGCAGCACGGCGCCCGGAAACAGCACGCTCTTCAGCGGGAACAGCGCCAGCGCGCGCAGCGCGCCCGTCACGTCAGGGCGTCCTGCTCGCGGTGGCGCACCAGCGTGGCGGCGCGCGCCGCGAAGCGCTGCGCCAGCTGCTCGGCGGCGTACACGGATCGGTGCTGACCCCCGGTGCAGCCCAGCGCCACCGTGAGGTAGGCGCGCTGGCCGTCGTCGAAGGCGTCGAGCCAGCGGCCGATGAACGCTTCCACCTGCGACAGCATCTCGCCCACCTCGGGCTGCTGCTGGAGGTATTCCGCCACCGGGGCATCGCGGCCGGTCAGCGGCCGCAGCTCGCGGATGTAGTGCGGGTTGGGCAGCACGCGCAGGTCGAACACAAAGTCGGCGTCCAGCGGCACGCCATGCTTGAAGGCGAACGACTCGAACACCAGCGTCAGCGAGGTGCCCCGGGTGCCCACGGCCGCGCGCAGCCAGCGCGCCAGCTGGGCCGGCCGCAGCTGGCTGGTGTCGATCACGGTGGACAGCTCGCGCAGGCCGGCGAGCAGCTGCCGCTCCAGCTCGATCGCGTCGACCAGGGCGCGCGGCGACGAACCCTCGCTGTCCGACGACAGCGGGTGCGGCCGGCGCGTCTCGGAATAGCGGCGCACCAGGGCGTCGGTGCTGGCGTCGAGGAAGTAGGGGTGCACCGCCACGCCCTCGTTGCGCAGCTCGCCGATCAGCGGCAGCAGGTGCGGCAGCGAGCCCGCGCTGCGCACGTCCACACCGATGGCCACCTTGCGCGCGCCGCGCTCGCGTTCCACGTCGATGAAGTCGCGCAGCAGTTCGGGCGGCAGGTTGTCGACGCAGAAGTAGCCCGCGTCCTCCAGCGCATGCAGCGCGACGGACTTGCCCGAGCCCGAGATGCCCGTGACGAGCACCAGGTCCTGCGTCACCGGTTCCGTCATCGCGCGGGCCGCCGGGTCTTGGCGCTGCGCGACGGCGCGGCGGCAGCGGCCGAGCCCAGCAGCTCCTGCGCATGCGCCACGCTGGTGGCCAGGCGCTCGCCGCCGAGCATGCGCGCGACCTCGGCCACGCGCTCCTCGCCCGCCACCGGGCGCACGTCGGACTGGGTGCGCGCGCCCTGGGCGTGCTTGCTGACCACGAAGTGCAGGTCGCCGCAGGCCGCCACCTGGGCCAGGTGGGTGACCGCGAGCACCTGGCGCTCGCGCCCGAGCTGCTTCATCAGACGCCCCACGGTGTCGGCCACCGCGCCGCCGATGCCGGCGTCGATCTCGTCGAAGATCAGCGTGGCGGCGCCGCCGGTGTGGCGTGCGGTGGTCACCGCGATGGCCAGCGCCAGCCGCGACAGCTCGCCGCCGGAGGCCACCTTGGCCAGCGGGCGCGGCGTGCTGCCGGCATGGCCGGCGACGCGCAGCTCCACCGATTCCAGGCCGAAGGACTGTGGCTCGTCCTGCGGCAGCAGCGCCACCTCGAAGCGCCCGCCCGCCATGCCGAGCTGCTGCATCGCCTGCGTGACCGCGTCGGACAGCACCGGCGCGGCCTGGCGGCGGGCGCGGCTCGCGCGCTCGGCCTCGGCGCGCCAGGCGGCCTGCGCCTGCGCCACGGCGCGCTCCAGGCCGTCGGTGTCGGCCGACGCGTCCAGCGCGGCCAGCTCGGCGCGCCACTGCGCCAGCAGCGCGGGCAGTTCCTCGGGCGGGCGCCGGAAGCGCCGCGCCAGGCCGATCCAGGCCGACAGCCGCGCGTCCAGCTCGGCCAGCCGCTCGGGGTCGAGGTCGGTGTGCTGCAGGTAGCCCGACAGCGAGTGCGCCGCGTCGGCCAGCTGCGCATGCGCGCCCTGCAGCACCTCGGCCACCGGAGCCAGGCGCGGGTCGATGCGGGCCGCGTCGGCCAGCGCCTCGGCGGCGCGCAGGGTCAGCGCCGCGGCATTGGTGTCGGCGTCCTCCACCGCGTCGAGCGCGCCGCGCGCGGCGTCGATCAGCGTCTGCGCATGGGCCAGGCGCTGGTGCTCGGCATTGATCTCGTCCCATTCGCCGTCGCCGGGGGCCAGGCGCTCCACCTCGCCGACCTGCCAGGCCAGGCGCTCGCGCTCGCGGGCGATCTCGGCACCGGCATGGCGTGCCCGCTCCAGCGCCGCCGAAGCGTCTTTCCAGCGCGACCACAGCGCGGCCAGCGGCGCCGCGTCGACGCCCGCCTCGGCGTCGAGCAGCGCGCGCACCGCCGCGGGCCGGGTCAGGCTCTGCCAGGCGTGCTGACCGTGGATGTCCACCAGGGCGTCCGCCGCCTCGCGCAGCTGGGTCACGGTGGCCGGGCTGCCGTTGATCCAGGCGCGGCTCTTGCCCTGGGCGTCGATCGTGCGGCGCAGCAGCAGCGAGTCCGCGCTCGCATCGAAGCCGGCCTCGTCGAGCCAGCCCGCGAGGCCGGGCACCGGGTCGAACTCGGCCGCGATCTCGGTGCGCGCCGCGCCCTCGCGCACCACCAGCGCGTCGCCGCGGCTGCCCAGGGCGAGCTGCAGCGCGTCGACGAGGATCGACTTGCCCGCACCCGTCTCGCCGGTGAGCACCGAGAAGCCGGGGCCGAACTCGACCTCGAGCTGCGACACGATGACGAAGTCGCGCAGCGACAGGCGCCGGAGCACTTACACCACCCCTTCGTACCAACGCAGCTTGCGTCGCAGCGTGGCGTAGTAGCTCCAGCCCTTGGGGTGCAGGAAGCGCACCCGGTGCGCCGAGCGCTTCATGCGCACCTGGTCGCCGTGCAGCAGACTGGCCAGGCCCTGCATGTCGAAGTTGGCCGACGCGTCGCGGCCGGCCACCACGGTCAGGCGGATCTCCTCGCCGTCGGGCAGCACGATGGGGCGGTTGGACAGCGTGTGCGACGCGATCGGCACCAGCACCCAGCCGCCGATGCGCGGGTGCAGGATCGGCCCGCCGGCCGACAGCGCGTAGGCGGTGGACCCGGTGGGCGACGCCACGATCAGGCCGTCGGCGCGCATGTTGGCGACGAACTCGTCGCCGATGTCCACCCGCAGCTCGACCATGCCGGCGGTGGCGCCGCGGCTGACCACCACGTCGTTGAGCGACAGGCCGGTGAAGAAGCACTCGCCGTCGCGCCAGACACCGGCGTCGAGCATGGCGCGGTGCTCCTCCTCGTACTCGCCGCGCATCATCGGCCCCAGGGCGTCGCGGAAGCGGTCCACCGGGATGTCGGTGATGAAGCCCAGGCGCCCCTGGTTGATGCCCACAAGCGGGATGTCGAAGCGCGCCAGTTCGCGCGCAATGCCGAGCATGGTGCCGTCGCCGCCCACCACCACGGCCACGTCGCAGTGGCGGCCGAGATCGGCAGCGTCGAGGGCGTCGAAGCCGGCCAGGCCGGTGGCCTGCGCCGTGGCGCGCTCGAGCGACACGTCCAGGCCCTCGGCGGACAGGAACTGCGCCACCTCGTCGAGCAGCTCGCGCATGCCCTGGGCCTGCGGCTTGCCGACGACCGCGGCGTGACGGAAGCGCTGGTGCGGACGCTCTTTGCCCATGCGGCGGATGATAGGGCCGGCGCCGGCGCCCGAGGCGCGGTAAATTCAACTCCATGGACGATCGCGCCAAGTCCCTGCTGAAAACCCTGGTGGAGCTGTACATCGCCGAGGGCACCCCCGTGGGCTCGCGCACGCTGTCGCGTGCCTCGGGGCTGGAGCTGTCGCCGGCGACCATCCGCAACGTGATGGCCGACCTGGAGGAGATGGGCCTGATCGTCAGCCCGCACACCAGCGCCGGCCGCATCCCCACCGCCAAGGGCTACCGCGTCTTCGTCGACACCATGCTCACCGCGCGGCCGCTGGAATCGCTGCAGGCCCAGTTCGGTGCCGGCGCGCGCGAGCAGCTGCAGGCCGGCCAGCCCGGCCGCGTGATCGCCCATGCGGCGCAGATGCTGTCCAGCCTGTCGAGCTTCGTCGGCGTGGTCACCGCGCCGCGCAAGGCCAGCGTGTTCCACCACATCGAGTTCCTGCGCCTGTCCGAGCGCCGCGTGCTGCTGATCCTGGTGGCGCCGGACGGCGACGTGCAGAACCGCGTCATCGTCACCGCGCGCGACTACACCCAGTCCGAGCTGGTGGAGGCGGCCAACTTCGTCAACTCGCACTACGCCGGCCTGACCATCGACGCCGTGCGCGAGCGGCTGCAGCAGGAGGTGGAATCGCTGCGCACCGAGATCGCGTCGCTGATGCAGGCCGCGGTGCAGGCCGGTACCGAGGCGATGGCCGAGAGCGATCCGGTCGTGGTCAGCGGCGAGCGCAACCTGCTGGCGGTGCAGGACTTCGGTCAGGACCTCGGTTCGCTGCGCAAGCTGTTCGACCTGTTCGAGCAGAAGACCGAGCTGATGCGCCTGCTGGACGTGTCCAGTCGCGCCGAGGGCGTGCGCATCTACATCGGCGGCGAGTCCGGCGTGGTGCCCTACGAGGAGCTGTCCATCGTCAGCGCCCCCTACGAGGTGGACGGCCAGGTGGTCGGCACGCTGGGCGTCATCGGTCCCACGCGCATGCCCTACGACCGCATGATCCAGATCGTGGACATCACCTCCAAGCTGGTCAGCAACGCCCTCAGCGGCCAGCGCTGAACAGGATCTTCCCGGGGCCGCGTGCCTGCGCTGCCTAGAATGGCCTCGCGGGCCGTTAGCTCAGTCGGTCAGAGCAGAGGACTCATAATCCTTTGGTCGTTGGTTCGATCCCAACACGGCCTACCGCGCCTGCCCGGCTGCCCATGAAAGACAACCGCCTGCTGGAGATGCGCGTGTTCTGCGCCGTGGCGCAGACCGGCGGCTTCACCGCCGCGGCGCACCTGCTGGGCACCAGCCAGCCCTTCGTCAGCGAGACCGTCACCGCGCTGGAGCGCCGGCTCGGCGTCAAGCTGCTGCACCGGTCCACCCGCACCCAGCGCCTCACACCCGAGGGCGAGACCTTCCTCGCGTCGTGCCGCCGCCTGATCGACGAGGTGGACTCGGCCGAGGCCGCGCTGCGCTCGGGCGAGCCGTCGGGCGAACTGCGTGTGACCGCGCCGCGCGCCTTCGGCACCGACCAGGTGCTGCCGCGGCTGCCGGCGTTCCTGGCAGCGCATCCGCGCATCGCGTTGCGGCTGTCGCTGTCCGACGCCACGGCCAACCTGCTGGAAGACCACTTCGACGTCGCGGTGCGCATGGGCCGCCTGGCGCCGTCGTCGCTGAGGAGCCGCACGTTGTGCCGCCTGCAGCGGGTGGTGGTGGCGTCGCCGGCCTACGTGGCCGCGCACGGCGAGCCGGCCACGCCGCAGGACCTGGCCGGCCGCGAGTGCCTGCTCTGGGACGGCCCGCTCGACCACCTGAACCGCTGGCCCTTCGTGGTCGACGGCCGTCCGCTGGAGCTGCCGGTGCAGGGGCGCCTGCGCAGCAACGACGGCACCGTCCTCTACCAGATGTGCATCGCCGGCCTGGGCATCATGCGGCTGGCCGAGCACCTGGCGCTGCCGGCCATCCGGCGCGGCGCCCTGGTGCCGCTGCTGGTGCCTTTCCAGGCCCGCGACGACACGGCGATCCACGCGGTGTTCCTGCCCGAGCGCGAGCCGGTGCCGCGGGTGCGCGCCTTCGTCGACTACCTCGGGTCGGTGTTCGCCACGCCGCCATGGACCGTGCCCTGAGCCCGGCGCCGACCTGGGCCCGCGCCGCGGCGATCCATTGCCGCGGGCGATAGCAGCTATCGCGCAGGCGGGCTTGGCGGGCGCGCCCGCCAAGCCTAGATTCGCGGTTTTCGACTTCCCGCCGAAGGCCCGCGCCATGCAGGACACCCTTGCCCGCCCCGCCACGACGCCCGCAGCCGCCCCGGCGCGCAAGCGCGAGTCGGTCTACCAGCCCACGCAGGAGGGGCTGAAGTTCCCCGAACTGCCCAGCTTCGCCACGCCCGCCGAGGAGCGGCGCCACCGCAAGGAGCGCCTGGCCGCGTCCTGCCGGGCCTTCGCGCTGCAGGGCTTCGACTACGGCTTCGCCGGCCACCTGACCGTGCGCGACCCGGAGCACCCGGAGCTGTACTGGACCAACCCGATGTGCGTCCACTTCTCCAACGTCAAGGTCAGCAACCTGATCCTGGTGGACCATGCCGGCAAGGTGGTCGAGGGCGAATACGCGGTCAACCGCGCCGGATTCGTGCTGCACGCGGCGGTGCACGAGGCGCATCCGGAGATCATGGCGATGTGCCATGCCCACACGCTGTACGGCACGGCCTATGCCGCGCTCGGGCGGCCGCTGGCGCCGATCACGCAGGACGCGGCGGCGTTCTTCGAGGACCACGCCGTGATCCGCAGCGAGGCCGGCCAGGTGGCGGTGGAGGAGCGCGCCGGCCTGTCGGTGGCCGACCACTTCAAGGGCGTCAAGGCGGTCATCCACCAGAACCACGGCCTGTTCACCTGCAGCCAGCACGGCATCGAGTCGGCGGCGTTCTGGTTCATCGCGCTCGAGCGCTGCTGCCACCAGCAGCTGCTGGTCGACGCCAGCGGCCATGCGCCGGTGCTCGTGCCCGAGCAGCGCAGCCGCTTCAGCCGCGAGCATGTCGGCAGCGACTACATCGGCTGGCTGCACTTCCAGACGATCTACGACCAGCTGGTGCGCACCCAGCCCGACCTGTTCGACTGATCGCCGACCCGCTGATCGACTGATCGACCGCAAGCGCCGCGCTTGCGGCGCCGCCGCGGCGGTGCGAGCATCGGGGCACCACCACGAGGAGACTCCGGCCATGCCCCAGCGCGCCTTCGACCCCGATGCCCTGATCTCGATGTTCGAGAACGCGAGCGCCACGCAGAGCGCCCGCCTGCAGAAGGCCGTCACCGACGCCACGCTGGCCGCGCTGCGCGGCCGCGAGCTCACGCTGGCCAACATCCGCTCGTCGCTCGACTCGGTGGCCAAGGCGGTGAGCGCCGGCGCGGCGAAGAACCCGCTCGGCGGCGAGGCCGTCGAGGGCATGCTCGACAAGGCGGTGGCGGGCATGGACGCTGCGCTGCTCAAGGCGGTGCAGGCCAACCAGACCGCGCTGCGGCAGTTCGCCGACCGCGGCGTGGACCTGCGCGAGAAGCATCTCAAGAAGGCCATCGACGACCTCGACAAGTTCGACGACCTGCTGATCGGCGCCGTGAAGAAGGCCGCCTCGGCGGCCGGGCCGATGGCCGCGCCCTGGCAGCAGGCGATGGAGAAGCTCCAGGCGGGCGGCTCGATGGCCGGCCTGTCGGCCGCCAGGACCGCCGAGGAGTTCGCCGAGCAGATGGGCGCGGCGATCAAGTCCACCCGCAATGCCGGCGTGCGCGCGGCCACCGTGCTGGCCGAGAGCTACGCCGCGATGGCCAGCGGCGTGCTGGTGGGGCTGTCCGAGGCGATGTCCCAGGGCGGTGCGGCGGAGCCGGCACCGAAGAAGCCGGCCGCGCGCAAGCGCTGACACCGGCGCCGGCGCGCCAAGCCGGCCGTCCGGGCGCGTCGCAGGCTCAGCCTGCGGCCGCCGGCACCACCTTCTGCTCGATCGCGCCGAAGACCGACTGGCCGTCGCGGCCCTTCACCTCGATGCGGATGGTGTCGCCGTACTGCATGAACGGCGTCTTCGGCTCGCCGCCCTCGATGGTCTCGATGCATCGCTTCTCGGCGATGCACGAGTAGCCGTGGGTCCAGTCCTTGTTGCTCACCGTGCCCGAGCCGACCACCGAGCCGGCGCGCACATTGCGCGTCCTGGCGATGTGGGCGATGAGCTGGCCGAAGTGGAAGGTCATCTCCGGGCCGGCGTCGCAATGGCCCACGCGCTTGCCGTTCCAGGTGGACGTGACCGGCAGGTGCACGCGTCCGCCCTGCCAGGCATCTCCCAGCTCGTCAGGCGTCACCGCCACCGGGCTGAAGGCGGTGGCCGGCTTGCTCTGGAAGAAGCCGAAGCCCTTGGCCAGCTCGGCCGGGATCAGGTTGCGCAGGCTCCAGTCGTTGGCCAGCATCATCAGGCGCACGCCGTCGAGCGCGCGCTCGGGCGTGGCGCCGTTGGCCACGTCGGCGGTGATCACGGCGATCTCGGCCTCGAAGTCGATGCCCCAGTCGGTGCTGGCGAAGGGCGCGTCGTCGCAGGGGCCGAGGAAGTCGTCGCTGCCGCCCTGGTACATCAGCGGGTCGGTGTAGAAGCTCTCGGGCACCTCGGACTTGCGGGCCTTGCGCACCAGCTCCACGTGGTTGATGTAGGCCGAGCCGTCGGCCCACTGGTAGGCGCGCGGCAGCGGCGCCATGCACATCTGCGGCACGAACTCGAAGGCGTGGCGCGCCTTGCCCTGGTTGAGGGTGACGTACAGGTCCTGCAGCTGCGGCGACAGGAAGTTCCAGTCGTCGAGCACCTGCTGCAGGCGGTGGGCGATGCCGGTCGCAAAATGCGCCGTCGTGAGGTCGCGCGAGACGACGACCAGCTGGCCGTCGCGCGACCCGTCCTTGAGGGTGGCGAGTTTCATGGTGCCCCGATTGTCGTCCGATCCGCCCCGCCGCCGGCGTGGCCGCTGGCTCGCCCTGGCCACGCTGGGCGTGGTGGCCGCGCACGCGCTGCTGTTCGTGGCGCTGGCGCCGGCCTGGATCGACCCGGACGACACGCCCGCCATACCGCCGCGGCTCAACGTGCGCAGCGTGGCGGCGGCGGCGCCCCCGGCCCCCGCCGAGGCGGCCCGGCCCCCTGGGGCCGCGCCGCCCGCCACGCCGCGCCCGGCGCGAGCCGCTTCGCCACCGGCGCCGCCGACGCCACCGGCGTCCAGCCCGCAGGAGGCCGTGCCCGTGGTGGCCGCCGACTTGCCGCCCGCCCCGGCGGCGTCCGAGCCGACCGAGACCGCGCCGCCGGCCGTGCGACGGGCCGCCGTTGACGGGGCCGGCGCGGTCGACCTGCCGGTGTACGCCACGCGGCTGCCGGCTGCCGGTCGCTGGCGCTATCAGCTGCAGCGCGGCCTGGCCGTCGGCGAAGCCGACCTCACCTGGGCGCCCGGGACCGACGGGCGCTACGAGGTGCGGCTGGAAGGCCGCATCGCCGGCCTGACCGTGCTGGACTGGGCCAGCCAGGGCATGGTGGACGCGCACGGCCTGGCGCCGGAGCGGTTCGCCATCCGACGTCGCGGGCGCGACCAGCAGGCGGCCAACTTCCAGCGCGACGCGGGCAAGATCACCTTTTCCGGGCCGACGCACGTGCTGCCGCTGCTGCCCGGCGTGCAGGACCGCCTGGGCTGGTTGGTGCAGCTGGGCGCCGTGATCGAGGCGGCGCCGGAACGTTTCGTGCGGGGCAGCCGCGTGGTGCTGATGGTGGTCGGTGCGCGTGGCGGGGCCGAGGTCTGGACCTTCGCGGTCGAAGGCGGCGACGCGGTGGAAGGCCGCCCGGCGCTGAAGCTGCTGCGCGAGGCCCGCCGCCCGCGCGACACGCAGGTGGAGATCTGGCTCGATCCGTCGCGGTCGCACCTGCCCCTGCGTGCCGTGCTGACGCAGCCCGAAGGCGGACCGCCGCTCGAACTGAGGCTCGACGCCGGGTCAACCGGACCTTGAACTCCGCGTTGGTGGTCCCAAGTGGCGACGAGGAGGCGCTTGCAGCCATGCTCATGCTTTACAACTCGGACAACTTCACCGTCGTTCAATTCGAGACCGACGCCGACGCCGGTGCGCCGGTGCGCGGCGGCTACGAGATCGTCGACAAGTTCGCGCGCAAGGAGATCTTCCTCGAGGGCGACCTGGCGGCGCAGTTCAAGGCCGGCGTCGACGCGCTCGTCGAACAGGGCCCGACCGAAGAGGAACTCGACGCCTACATCGGCCGTTTCGGCGCGATGGCCCAGCAGCCCCTGGTGCTGCACTGACATTTCGTCGCGTCGCGGGCCTTGCCGGCCCGCGGCAGCCGCGCCAAGATGGCGCGCACGTCCACCCGGGAGCCCGTGCCCGTGAAGAGCCGCTCCACCGCCGCCGTCGTGCTGTCGCCCTCGCTGCGCGAGGCCCCGGTGCTCGACCGCATGTGCTCGCAGTTCGTGCTGGCGCTGACACTGAAGAACGCCGGGCGCTTCAACTTCCGGCGCGACTGGTCGAACCTGCTCACGCTGACCGGTCGGCACCTGGCGTGGCCGCCGACGGTGCTGCACCGGCTGCGCGAGTTCCTCGGCCGGCGCTGCAAGGGCAATCCGCAGTGGGCCGGCCACGAGGCCTTGTCCGACGACGCCTTCATGGCGCGCCACGGCGCCTGGCGCGGGCCCTACGAGGAGGGCACGCTGTTCTTCTACATCGACGAGTACGTGAAGGACGCGCCGAAGGACCTGCTCGCGGTGCTCGGGGCCACGTCGGACTGGCTCGAGCGCTCGCTCAAGCGCGAATCGACGCTGGTGCAGAAGAACATCGACGCGCTGGCCGGCCTGCTGCAGCTCAATGCCGCAGAGCGTGCGCTGCTGCTGTACGGCACGCTGGCGCGCTACCAGCGCGAGCTGCGCGGCCTGCTGGTGGAGTTCAAGGTCGCCAGTGCGCAGGAGGCCTATGCGGCGATCGCCTCGGTGGCCGGCGTCAACGAGCAGGAGGTGGCCGAGGCGCTTCGCGCCGGGTCGCGCCTGGAACGCACCGGCATGGTCGAGAACCTGATCTCCGAGCACAACATCACCGATCTGGCCGACCTGATGAAGGTCAGCGAGCAGCTGCCGCCGGTGCTGATGCGCGAGTACAAGGCGCCGGCCGACCTGATGGCGGTGTTCACCCGGCCCTCGGCCAAGAGCGCGCTGACGGCCGGCGACTTCGCCTATGTCGCCGACGACGTGGCCGTGCTGACCACGCTGCTGGCGCAGGCCGTGCAGCGGCGCGCGGCCGGCGTCAACGTGCTGCTGTACGGTCCGCCGGGCACCGGCAAGACCGAGCTGGCGCGCGTGTGCGCGCAGGCCGCCGGGCTGGAGCTGTTCGAGGTGGAGTACGCCGACCGCGACGGCAATTCGCTGTCCGGCCGCGACCGCTACCGCTCGCTGCAGATCAGCCAGGTGTTCCTGAAGAACAGCCCCGGCGTGGCCCTGCTGTTCGACGAGGTCGAGGACGTGTTCCCGCCGGTGTCGGCCGACGCGGCCCAACTGCTGGCGCGGCTGGACGCCACCGACGCCACGCCCACCGCCAGCGTCAGCGGCAAGGCCTGGGTGAACCAGATCCTGGAGACCAACCCGGTGCCGGTGATCTGGGTCACCAACCGCATCGAGCAGATCGACCCGGCGTTCCGGCGCCGCTTCCAGTACCACCTCGAACTGAAGTCGCCGCCGCCCGGCGCGCGCGAAGCCCTGGTGGCGCGCGCGCTCGAAGGCGTCGGCGTGGGCACCGAGTTCGCGGCGCGGCTGGCCGAGCGGCGTGGCCTGACGCCGGCGCAGATCCGCACCGCGGTGCGCTTCGCCCAGCTCGCCTCGTCCGAGCCCGGGGCGGTGGAATCGCTGATCGAGCGCCAGCTCGCCAATGCCGACAAGGCGCTCGGCCAGGCGCGCAAGGACGCCCGGGCGCGGCCGGCGGTCACGCAGTACGACCTGTCGCTGCTGAACGTGGAGTCGCGCTTCGAGGTGCCGGCCATCGTCGAGGCGCTGCGTCGCCGCGGCCACGGCACGCTGTGCTTCCACGGCCCACCGGGCACCGGCAAGACGGCGTTGGCCGAGCACATCGCGGCGGCACTGCAGCGGCCGCTGCTGGTGCGTCAGGCGTCAGACCTGGTGAGCAAGTTCGTCGGCGAGACCGAGCAGAACATGGCCCGGATGTTCGAGGAGGCGCAGTCCGAGGGCGCCGTGCTGCTGCTCGACGAGGCCGACAGCTTCCTGCGCAGCCGCCAGCGTGCCGAGCGCACCTACGAGGTGACCGAGGTCAACGAGATGCTGCAGGGCATGGAGCGCTTCGCGGGCCTCTTCATCTGCACCACCAACCTGTTCGACGAGCTCGACGAGGCCGCGCTGCGGCGCTTCACGTTCAAGGTGCGCTTCCGCCCGTTGACCGCGGTGCAGCGCGAGGCAATGTTCGCGGCCGAGGCCCTGGGCGGCGACGCGTCGCGGCTTTCGGCCGAGCAGCGTTCGCGGCTGGGCGCGCTCGACCAGCTCGTCCCGGGCGACTTCGCCGCCGTGCAGCGCCAGGTGGACATCCTCGGTGCGCCGTTCGAGCCCGA
Source organism: Aquabacterium sp. T101 (assembly GCF_057219775.1). Taxonomy (NCBI): domain Bacteria; kingdom Pseudomonadati; phylum Pseudomonadota; class Betaproteobacteria; order Burkholderiales; family Sphaerotilaceae; genus Aquabacterium; species Aquabacterium sp. T101. The sequence goes on along the minus strand of NZ_JBXVVZ010000002.1, from coordinate 54,053 downwards.
CGAGTTCCTGGCGCAGCTCGAGAGCGAGCACCGCGTCAAGCCGGGCGTGCGCGAACGGCGCGGCATCGGCTTCTCGGCCTCACCCTGAACCGGGGGAGCCGCCCCGGGGCGGCCGGGGGCGGGTTCGACCACAATGCGGGGCCCGTCGAGGGCCGCCTGCAGCCCCTGACGTACCGATGTCCCTGGTCACTCCCGTTCCCGACGTGCAGTCGCTCACCGTGCCGGTGGCCGCCGCGCTGCTGGGGCTCGGGGTGGCGCTGGCCGGGCTGCTGACCCACGCACTGCGCAAGGCGCGCACCGACGACTGGGTCGTCGCGGTCGGCTGGGGTTTCGGGGGCTCGGTGGCCATCGGCACCGGCCTGTGGCTGCTGCAGCTGCTGGCCTGGCGCCAGGTGCAGCCCGGCGCCGCCCCCTGGTTCGAGATGCTGCCCTTCGTGCTGTCCTGGGGCGCGGGCGTGGCCGGCGTGGCGATGGCACTGTTCGTGGCGCGCTGGATGCCGCGGCCGCGGGTGTCCGTGGCGGCGCTGCTGCTGTTCCTGGTGCCGACCCTGGCCGCGGTGTTCGTCGCAGCCGGGGCGTCGCTGGTGCCGCCGCCGCGCTGGGACCGCATCGAGGCCGCGCCCGTGGTGGGCGCGCTGGCGATCCTGCTGCCGGGGCTCGGCGGCGCGCTGCTGCTGCTGGACGGCCCGCGCCTGCACCGGCTGCGCGGCGAGCCGGCACAGCGGGTGGCCGGGATGATGGTCTTCGCCGTGACCCTGCTGCTGGCCCAGGGCGTGGCGCTGCGAGCCGCGCCGCTGGAATCGGGCGGGGCCGGCCTGCCGCTGTCGCCCCCCGACGCGGTGGACCCGCGGCTGGCCGGCGTGGTGATGGTGTTCGCGGGCGTGGTGGTGGTGCTGGCCGTGCTGTCGGCGCTGGTGGACTCGCGCGGCGGCCGCCGGGCCAGTGCGCTGGCCGGATCGCTGCAGACCGCCAACCGCCGCCTGGAGGAACTGGCCTACAGCGACGCGCTGTCGGGCCTGCCGAACCGCCTGCACTTCGAGGAGCAGCTCGACCGCACACGGGCGCGGGTGGGCCGCGAGCCCGGCGCGATGGCGGTGCTGTTCATCGACCTCGACGGCTTCAAGGCGGTCAACGAGACCTTCGGCCATGCCGCCGGCGACGAGGTGCTGCGCGAGGTGGGCCAGCGCCTGGCGCGCGTGACGCAGGCGCCGGACCTCGCCGCCCGCGCCGGCGGCGACGAGTTCCTGCTGCTGCTGTCGCGGCCGGGGTCGCCCGAGGCCGCGGCCGCCGCGGCGCAGCGGGCGCTGCATGCGCTGATGGCGCCCTATGCCCTGACGGGGGCCAGCGAGGTGCGGCTGTCGTGCTCGATCGGCATCGCGATGTTCCCGGAGCACGGGCCGACTACGCGCCTGATCGCCAACGCCGACGCGGCGATGTTCGCCGTCAAGCGCACCGGCGGCTCCACCTACGCCTTCTTCGAGCCGCGCATGGGGCTGGAGGCGAGCGACCAGCTCGAGCTGCAGACCGACCTGCGCGGGGCCGTCGAGCGCGGCCAGCTCGAGCTGTTCTACCAGCCCAAGGTCGACGCGCGCACGCGCACGATGACCGGGGTGGAGGCGTTGGTGCGCTGGCAGCATCCGATCCGCGGCGCCGTGGGGCCGTCCGAGCTGATCGCGGTGGCCGAGCGCTTCGGCCTCATCGGCGGCATCGGGCAGTGGGTCATCGACGAGGCCTGCCGGCAGATCCGGCGCTGGGACGACCAGGGCCTGCGCATCCGCGTGGCGATCAACCTGTCGGCGCAGCAGCTGCGCCAGGACGACCTGGTGCAGCGCGTGCGCCAGTCGTTCGAGGCGTACCGCGTCGACCCGTCCCTGGTCACGTTCGAGATCACCGAGACGGTGGCGATGGAGGACACGCAGGCCACGATGCGGGCCTTCGCCCAGCTGGCGCGTGCGGGGGTGTCGCTGGCGATCGACGACTTCGGCACCGGCCATTCCAGCCTGGCCTACCTGCGCACGCTGCCGGCGCGCCAGCTCAAGATCGACCGCAGCTTCATCGGCGACCTGGGTCTGTCCAGCGACGCGATGGCGGTGGTGGACGCGGTGATCCGCCTGGCCCACGCCCTCGGCCTGCGCGTCGTGGCCGAAGGCGTCGAGACCGAGCGCCAGTGCGAGATCCTGTCCGGCCTGGGCTGCGACGAGTTCCAGGGCTACCTGTTCGCGCGGCCGATGCCGCCGCAGCGGCTGGCGCTGTGGGCGTCCGGCGAGGCGGGCGCGCTGACGCCGATCGAGTCGGCGTCCGCCGCCGGCGTGATGCCGCCGCGCACGCCGCGCACCCTGCAGTAGGCCGCGCCTAGAGCTGTTCCCAGGGCAGGCCGTCGTGGCGCCAGCCGTTCAGGCGCCCGCGCTGGAAGTGCTCGTCGAGCTCGCCCTCGAAGCCGTGCAGCACGTTGATCACCTCGGTGAAGCCGGCGGCCTCCAGGGCCTGCCCGGCGTCGATGGTGCGCTTGCCCGACCGGCACAGCAGCACCACCGGCCGGTTGCGGTCGCCGCCGGCCTCGCGGGCCACCTGGGCCACGAAGGCCTGGGGGTCGGCCTGCATCTGCGGGTACTCGTACCAGGGCACATGGACCACGCCGGGGGGGTGGCCGACGTACAGGTACTCGATCTCCATGCGCACGTCGACGAACAGCGCGTCGGGGCGGGACTTCACGAAGGCATGCGCCTCGACGGGGGTCAGGTGTTTCATGGCTACCTACAATGTTCGCATGAAGCCCCCAGTGCCCTACACCCGTGCCGCCGAACTGCCCGCGCTGCTGGCGCGCCGCATCGTGATGATCGACGGCGCCATGGGCACCATGATCCAGCGCTACAAGCTCGGCGAGGCCGACTTCCGCGGCCAGCGCTTCGCCGACCACTGGAAGGACCTGAAGGGCAACAACGAGCTGCTGCAGTTCACGCGGCCCGACGTGCTGCGCGAGATCCACGACGCCTACCTCGCCGCCGGCGCCGACATCATCGAGACCAACACCTTCGGCGCCACGTCGATCGCGCAGGAGGACTACGGCCTCGCCCACGTGGCGCGCGAGATGAACGTCGAGGCGGCCCGCATCGCCAAGGCCTCGACGCTGGCGGCGTCCACGCCGGACAAGCCGCGCTTCGTGGCCGGCGCGCTCGGCCCCACGCCGCGCACCGCCAGCATCAGCCCCGACGTCAACGACCCCGGCGCGCGCAACGTCAGCTTCGAGCAGCTGCGCGCGGCCTACCTGGAGCAGGCCTCGGGCCTGCTGGAGGGCGGCGCCGACCTGTTCCTGGTCGAGACGATCTTCGACACGCTCAACGCCAAGGCCGCGATCTTCGCGCTGGACGAGCTGATGGAAGCCACCGGCGAGCGGCTGCCGGTCATCGTGTCGGGCACCGTGACCGACGCGTCGGGCCGCATCCTGTCGGGGCAGACGGTGCCGGCGTTCTGGCACTCGGTGCGCCACGCGCGACCGCTGGCCATCGGCCTGAACTGCGCCCTCGGCGCCGCGCTGATGCGGCCCTACATCGAGGAGCTGGCCAAGGTGGCGGGCGACACCTTCGTGTCGTGCTATCCCAACGCCGGCCTGCCCAACCCGATGAGCGAGACCGGCTTCGACGAGACGCCCGAGGTGACCGCCGGCCTGATCGAGGAGTTCGCCCGCAGCGGCTTCGTCAACATCGTCGGCGGCTGCTGCGGCACCACGCCGGAGCACATCGCCGCCATCGCGCGCCGCGTCTCGGCCTACCGGCCGCGCGGCGTGCACGACCCGCTGTTCACGTCGCTGGAAGCGGCCTGACGGGCCGCCGCCCGGCGCGAGCGTCTGCGGGCTAGGGCCGGTTCGACGCCACGGGCGCGACGCGCTCGGCCGGCACCACGGTCGAGGGCGACGCGCGCGACACCGCCGCGGGGAACGCCGGCGGGGGGATCGACAGCCGCAACTGCACCGCGCCGCCCGCGCGCACCGGGCCGCCGAGCGCGATGCGCGGCGCCGCGATGCGGCGCGACACGAGGTGCTCGCGCACGCGTTCGGCGCGTGCCCGGGCCAGGCTCGCCGGCGCGCCGGCATCGGCAGGCGCCCCCACCGTGACACGGGCCCCGGCCTGGCGGCGCAGGCTCTCGGCCACGCGGTCGAGCACCGCGCCCAGGGCCGGCTTGATGTCGGCCTTGCCGGCGTCGAACGAGTTGGCCAGCGGCACGTCCACGGCCAGCGTGTGGTTGGGCTGGGCCGCGATCACGACCGGGGTGCCGCGGAACCAGTCCTCGAAGTAGCGCTGCTCGGTGGCCACCGGGCTCAGCACCGCCGGCGGCGCCGTCGGTGCGGCCGTGCCCGGCGTGCCCGGGGCCGGCGGCGTGCCGGCCGGCGCGGTGTAGACGCCCGGGGTGGACGCCGGAGCCCCGGCCGGCGCCGTGGGCGTGGTGGAACAGGCGCCGGCCAGCAGGGCGGCCAGCACGGCGGACGACCGCAGGGCGATGCGGCGGGCAGCGGCTTGGAAGTTCACGATCGGGACCTTCTCGTTGTGCGCATCCGGGCCCGGAGGCAGGCGGCGGTGCGAAGCGGCGATTGGACCCGATCGTGCCACCACCGCTTCGATGCGGCCCGGTAAGGAGTGTGATCGGCAGTGTCGGGCAGACGCCGGGCGCGCGGCGCAGCGCACCTAGGGGGCCGGCGGGGGCGCGGGCGGTCGCGGCCGGTCGATCGCCGGCGGGGTCCAGTAGGGCAGCTGCGCCAGCGCCTTCTCGCGCCGCTCGGGCCGCATCGGCCGCATCGCCTGCAGCACGCGCTCGACGCGGGCATGGTCCACCTCGCCGCGGGCCTGCTCCGCGTGCAGGTAGGCGTCGGGCGCGGGCAGCAGGCTGGCCAGCCAGGCCGCCGCCACCGGCCCCACCGCCGACGCATCGCGCTGGCCGAGGTGCACCCGCACGGCCCGCTCGGCGCCGCACACGCCGTCGCCCCAGGGCGCCAGCGCCAGGTACAGCTGCAGGATGCGGGCCTTGCCGAGCGTGCGCTCCATCTCCACCGCATACAGCAGCTCGCGCAGCTTGCGCGCCGCGCTCCTCTCGTCGCCGGCGAAGGTGATCTTGGCCAGCTGCTGGGTCAGCGTGCTCGCCCCCACGAGGGCCGTGCCCGGCCGCTGGTTGTGCTGCAGGGCGTCGACCATGGCCGCGAGGTCGTAGCCGGGATGCTCCATGAAGCGCTGGTCCTCGGCCGCGATCACCGCGCGCGGCAGCCAGCCCTCGAGCGTGGGCACGCCCGCGTCGGCGTCGACGCGACAGGCCACCGGGCGCTGCAGGTCGAGCAGCCGCTCGGTGCCCAGGCCGTCCACGACGAAGCCGTCGACCTGCGGCCTCAGGCGCCAGGTGCCCTGCGGCCAGCGCGCGTCCAGCGTCATCGCGACCGACCCGCCGACGCGGACGCGGTCGCGCTCGGGCAGGTCGCGGCCCAGGGCCCGCACCGCATGCGCCAGCGGCGTGCGCGGCAGCGCGGCGTCGAGCCGGAACTCGCGGCCCGCGCTGTCGAAGCGGCCGCGCCAGTCCAGCCGCAGCGCCTGCGGCGCCGGGCCGATCTCCAGCGTGCCGCGATAGCGGTCGGCACCCTCGGCCCGCACCACCAGCCCGGCACGGTCCACCGTCAGCGGCACCGGGCCGAGCGCCGGCAGCACCAGGCTGCACGGCGCGCAGTCGAGTGCCAGCGCGCCGTCCGGGCGCGCGCTGGCGCGCCAGTGTCCGTGCGCCGTGGGCAGGCGGCGGCCGTCGAGCAGCGGCTGCGCCAGCGGATGCGTGGCCAGCCGCGCCAGCACGGCCACGCTGGCGTCGTGCTCGATGCGGTGGCCCCACAGCTCGGCGTGCAGACGCACGGACCACTGGCCGTCGCGGGCGGCGGTGGCGCGCCAGGCCACTGCGGCCAGGGCGGCCGCCAGCAGCAGGGCCAGGCCCGCGAGGGCCAGCAGGCCCAGCGCGAAGCGGCGCAGGACAGGGGTGGATCGGCTCATGGGGCCTCCAGGGCGGTGACGTGGGTGACGGCGCGCCAGGGGCCCTGGCTGCGCCCGAGGGCGGCGGTCCAGTACCAGGCCGACGCGTCGGTGAACGACTGGCCGTCCGCGCCGACGATGCGCTCGCACACGCGCACGCGTCGGCCGTCGCGGTGGGCCTCGAAGCAGCGCCAGAGCGCGCCGTCGTCGTCGCGTTCGAGCCGTGCCGACTGCACGCGCCAGCCGATGCCGCGCCAGCAGTCGGTGGCCGGATGCAGCATGCGCGTGGGCCGGCTCACGTCGCGCAGCACCAGCTCGCCGGTGCCCTCGACGGCGAAGCGGGCGATGCGGCCGGGAAAGCGGTCCGCGAAGCGGCGCTCCACCTCCGACAGCGCCAGCGGCCGCAGCGGCTGGCCCTGCCACTGCAGCGGCCATTCGTCGGCGGCCTGCGCCGACGATGCCGCGCCCGTGGCGGCGCTGCCGGCGCCGGGGCCCAGCGCCAGCGGCAGCATCGCGCACCACAGCAGCAGGGCGGTCAGGGCCTGCGGCCAGTGCTGGGCGCAGCGGTCGCGCCAGCGCGCGCCGTGAAGCATCGAGCGGCGGCTCATGCGCGCGCTCCCGCCCGTGCCCGGGCCGGGGCCACGAGGCGCACCACCAGCACCACGACCATCAGCACCATGCCCAGGCCGATGGCCTCGTGCGCCAGCGGCGACAGGCCCCCGGGCCGGGCTTCCAGTGCCACCAGCAGCGTGTTGCGCAGCACGTTGCCGCACAGCACGGCCAGGCCCACCAGCGGCAGGCGGCGCGCCAGCACGGCGTCGCGGCGCGACGTGAACGCCGCCACCGCGCAGGCCGCGAAGTAGCCCAGCCACGCCATCTGCACGCCCGAGCACGGCGCGTCGACGATGACGAGCTGGCCGGCCACCACCATCGACGCGCCGCTGCGTTCGGCCGCCACGCCGACGGCCTGCAGCAGCCACGCGCTGAACTGTGCCGTGAAGACGCGCAGCGGGTAGCCGACGTAGAACTGCAGCGACGCCACCAGCGGCAGGGTCAGCAGCATCAGCCCGGCCAGCGCGAGCCGGGGCGAACGGTCCGGCAGCCAGGCGGCGAGGTGGGCGGCCAGCGCCAGCGTGGCCAGGCCCGCCGCCGGCAGCGGCGGGGCGATGAACAGCGCGGCGGTGGCGGCCGCGCTCAGGGCGGCGGCGACACCGAGCCAGGGCAGGCGCGGCAGGACGCGCAGGCTGCCGCGCGCCAGCCACAGCCACAGGCCGAGCGCGGCCAGGGCCGCCACGCCGAGCGGGTCGTCGGAGCCGTCGGCGAGCCGGCGCGCGGCCCACAGGCCGTGCGGCCACAGGGCCGCGGCATGCAGCGCGAGCCAGGCCGGCGCACCGAGCCGCACCGGATCGCAGGACGTGGTCTGGGCCATCGACATGGTGCGTCCCTCCTAGCCGTGGCGGCGCGCGTGCGCCACGCCCACCGCCACCAGGCCCAGCACCACCAGCAGGGCCAGCCATGCGGCCGGCTCCGGCGTGCTGGGCACCGCGGCACCGACGCCGCCGACCGCGTTCTCGCTCACGCCCTGGGGCAGCGGCAGCGGCTGGTTCACCGCCGTGGTGTGCGCGGCGTCCGGGTTGCGAACCACGTGGTCCACCGCGATGAAGCTCGTGTACTGCGTGAGCAGGCCGTGCTGCAGGCCGAGCGTGGTGATCGCGTCGCGCCGGGCGTCGCCGCCCACGAGCGCTTCCTCGTCGGACAGCTGCTGGATGCGCTGGCGCGCCCACAGCAGGCGCAGTGCCTGCGCCTGGGCGTCGGGCGCGGACACCGGCACCACCTGCTGCCAGTCGCCGGCGGCGGTCTGCCCCTGCAGCACGAGCTGGCCCTGCGGCGCACCGCGCCACTTGCCGACCAGGGCCACCGGGCGCCCGCCGAGCACGTCGGGCAGGCCGTCCAGCCGCGCCGGCTCGACGTCGTAGACGTCCAGGCCCTCGAAGCGGGCCTTCACGCTGGTGAGCACCGGGGCGTCGATCATGCGGCGCAGGCGCTCGGCCTGGGCCTGGGCCAGGCGCGGGTTGGTCACGATGAAGGGCTCGCCCTGGCCGGCGCGCGCGATGCCCTCGATCAGGTGCCGGTTGACCGAGCTGCCGATGCCGAAGGCGAACACGTTGCTGTTGCCGAGGTTGCGCCGCACCAGCTGGAACACCCGGTCCTCGACCGTGACGTAGCCGTCGGTCACCACGATCACGGTGCGCGCCACCTCCGGGTTCTTGGGCAGGGCCGCGATGCGCTCGAGCGCGGGCACGATCTCGGTGCTGCCGCCGGCGCGGATCTGGTCGATGGTGGCGATGGCGCGCTCGACGTTGGCGCGCGTGGCCGGCACCGGGCGGTCCGACAGCATCCGGTTGCTGCCGGAGAACAGCATCACGTTGAACGTGTCGCTGGCGCGCAGGCTGCCGATCAGGTGGCGCAGCAGCTGGCGCGCGGTGTCGAGCGGAAAGCCGTGCATCGAGCCCGAGATGTCCACCACGAACACGTACTCGCGCGGGTTGATCTGCGCCGGCGCCACGGCGCGCGGCGGCTCGACCAGGGCCAGGAAGTAGTTCTCCCCGCCCGGGGCGCCCTGGAACAGCGCCAGGCCGCCAGCGGTGGCGTCGCCCGCGAGGCGGAAGTCGAGCACGAAGTCGCGGTTGTCGGCCGCCCCGGCGCCGTCGTCGGCCAGTGCCACCTCGGCCCGGCCGCTGCCTTCGGCCTGCACCTCGATGCGGTGCGTGTCGCTGCGCAGGTCGGCCACCGGCAGCGGCGAGGCGAAGCGCACCGCGAGGTCGAGTGCGGTGTTGGACGGCACGCCCTGGCGCAGGTGGGCGGTGGCCGGCAGGCGCGTGCCGGCCGGCTCGCCCTCGGCCCGCGGCGCCTGGTAGCGCGGGCCGACCACGGTGGGGTAGACGAATCGGTAGCGCCCTTCGGTGGGCAGCAGCAGCTCGGTGTAGCGCAGCTCGACCACCACCTCGTCGCCGGGCAGGATGTTGGCCACGCTCATCTGGAACACGTTCGGGCGGTGCTGGTCCAGCAGCGCCGCGGTCTTGCCCTCGCGCCGCGCCGCGTCGAACTCCAGCCGGGCCCGCTGCTTCTCGCGGATCTGGGCCTGCAGCACGCGGTCGCCCAGGCGCACCTGCATCGCATGCACCGCCGCCTGCGTCGAGCCCGGGAACACGTAGCGCGCCTCGATCGGGCGTCGGCCCTCGTTGCGGTAGACCTGGGTCACGGTGACGTCGGCGATCGGGCCGACGATGCGCGCGTCGACGCGGGTGCGCTTGAGCGGCAGCCGGTCCAGCGAGGGGTCGTCGCTGGCGACCTGGAAGTAGGGCCCCTCGGGGGCCGGAGCCTGCGAGTCGTCGGCCCAGGCCGGTGCCCAGGCCACCAGCAACAGCGCCGCGAAGATCGACCCGGCGATGGCCAGGACGACGCGGCCGACCTGCGAGTGCGGCCGCAACAGATGGAACTCCCGGAAGGTCATGCACGCTCTCCTTGCTGCGCTGTGGGCCACCGCGTGGTGGCATGCGGGCAGGTTCGCGCGCGGCGGTGAAACGCCTAGGAAGCCTCTTCGAGGGCCGTGTGAAGTGCGTGTGAAGTGTGCCGGGCGGGCCGCCCGGCCTGGCGGCCTAGCGGCCCTGCGGGCGGGCGGCCTGGCGCGGCGGACGCTGCGCCACGCGCACCTTGAGGTCGAGCGCCTGCTCGCCGCGCTGCAGCGCGATCGGTGCCTCGCTGCCCGGCGGCAGCGAGGCCACCACGTTGAGCAGTTCCGCGGTGTTGGCCACCGCCTTGTCGCCGATGCGGGTGACGACGTCGCCGGGCCTGATGCCGCCCTGGCTGGCCGGGCCGTCCTGCAGCACGCCGGTGATCAGCACGCCGCTGCGCACCGGCAGTCGCAGCGACTCGGCGAGGTCGGGGGTGAGATCGCGCGGCTCCACGCCGATCCAGCCGCGCACCACGCGGCCGTCCTTCACCAGGCCCTCCATCACGCTGCGCGCGGTGGCGGCGGGGATGGCGAAGCCGATGCCCAGGCTGCCGCCCGAGCGCGAGAAGATGGCGGTGTTGATGCCCACCAGGTTGCCCTGCGCGTCGACCAGCGCACCGCCGGAATTGCCGGGGTTGATGGCGGCGTCGGTCTGGATGAAGTTCTCGAAGGTGTTGATGCCGAGCTGGTTGCGCCCGAGCGCGCTGACGATGCCGGCGGTGACCGTCTGCCCGACGCCGAACGGGTTGCCGATGGCCAGGACCTGGTCGCCCACCTGGAGCGCGTCCGAGTTGCCGAACACCATCGCGGGCAGGCGCGGCAGGTCGATCCGCAGCACGGCCACGTCGGACTCGGGGTCGGTGCCCACGACGCGCGCCTGCGCCTGACGGCCGTCGGCGAGCTGGACCTCGATCTCGTCGGCGCCGTCGACGACATGGTGGTTGGTGATCAGGTAGCCCTCGGGCGAGACGATCACGCCCGAGCCCAGGCCGCGCTGCGGCTCGGCGCCCTGCGGCACGCCGCGCATGCCGAAGAAGAAGCGGAACCAGGGGTCGTCGCCGTGCGGGTTGCGCGCGGCAGCCTTGCTGGCGGCGATGCTGACCACCGCGGGCGCGGCGCGCCGGGCGGCCCCGGCCAGGCTGCCGGCGGGGGCGGACGCAGCCGCCGCCGCCGTGCCACCCGAGGGCACGGCCGCGATCGAGACGATCTGCGGCAACATCTGGCCCGGCGCGCGGTCGAGCCATTCCGGCTTGAGCGTGGCCACCACGAACAGCAGGGCCAGTGCCACGGTGACGGCCTGCGAGAAGATCAACCAGAGTCGGCGCATGTGGGGCTGACGAAGGCGGGACGATGGCCACGCGCACAGAGATCGAGAACCACCTGGGCACGCTGCTGGCGGTGGAGCGCTTCAAGGATTATGGGCCGAACGGCCTGCAGGTCGAGGGCCGGCCCGAGGTGCGGCGCCTGATGTCCGGCGTGACCGCGAGCCTGGCGCTGATCGACGCGGCCATCGACTGGCAGGCCGACGCGCTGCTGGTCCACCATGGCCTGTTCTGGCGCGGACACGACGGCCGGCTGGTGGGCTGGCTGGCCGAGCGCGTGCGTCGGCTGATGGCCCACGGCATCAACCTGTTCGCCTATCACCTGCCGCTGGATGCGCACCCCGAGCTGGGCAACAACGCCCAGCTCGGCACCCGGCTCGGGCTGGTGGCCGATGCGCGCTTCGGCGAGCAGGATCTGGGCTTCGCCGGCCCGGCGTCCGTGCCCGGGCTCGACGCGCTGGCGGCGCGGGTGCAGTCCGCCCTCGGACGTGCCCCGCTGGTGGTGCCGGGCGACGGGCGGCCGCTGGTGCGCGTGGGCTGGTGCACGGGCGGGGCGCAGTCGTACTTCGAGTCCGCCATCGCCGCGGGCGTGGACGCCTTCGTCACGGGCGAGATCTCCGAGCCGCAGGCGCACCTCGCGCGCGAGACGGGCGTGGCCTTCCTGGCCTGCGGCCACCATGCCACCGAGTGCTTCGGCGCGCCCGCCGTGGCGGCCGCGGTGGCCGAGCAGTTCGGCCTCGAGCACCGCTTCGTCGAGGTCGCCAACCCGGCATGAATCCCGCCGGCACCGGCGGCGACAATCGACCCATGGTGCAAGCCGGCCTGCCGCTGCTGCTGACGATGGGCGATCCCGTGGGGATCGGGCCCGAGATCGTGGCGCGGGCGTTCTGCAACGACGCCGCGGCCGGCTGCGCGGTGGCCGGGCATGTGGACACGATGCGCCGGGCGATGTCCCTGCTGCCGCAGCCCTGGCCGGTGGCGCGCCTGGAGGCGCCGGCCGATGCCGCCCGCTGCCCGCCGCGCTGTCTGCCGGTGTGGCAGCCGCCCGGGCTCGACGACGCCGCACTGGCGATGCTGCCCTGGGGGCAGGTCGACGCCCGCGCCGGCGCGGCGGCGGCGGCCTGCATCGATGCGGCGGCGCATGCCGTGCTGCAGGGCAGGGCGTCCGGCCTCGTGACCGCGCCGGTGCACAAGGCGGCGCTGGCCGCCGCGGGCGTGAACTTCCCGGGCCATACCGAGATGCTGCAGGCGGTGGCCGGCGGCGTGCCGGTGCGCATGATGCTGGCCAACGACGAGCTGCGCGTGGTGTTGGTCACCATCCACCAGTCGCTGCGCAGCGCCATCGACGCCGTCACCTTCGACGCCGTGCTCGACACCCTGCGCATCACGCAGCGCAGCGGCGCCGGGCGGCACATCGCGGTGGCCGGGCTCAACCCGCATGCCGGCGAGGATGGCCTGTTCGGCGACGAGGAGCAGCGCCTCATCGCGCCGGCCATTGCCGCAGCACGCGCCGAAGGCATCGACGCTCACGGGCCGTTCGCCCCCGACACGGTGTTCATGCGCGCGCGGCGCGGCGAGTTCGACGTGGTGGTGGCGATGACGCACGACCACGGGCTGATCCCCGTGAAGTACCTCGGCGTGGAGCACGGCGTGAACGTCACGCTGGGCCTGCCCTTCGTGCGCACCAGCCCCGACCACGGCACGGCGTTCGACATTGCCGGGCGCGGCGTGGCCGACCCGTCGAGCCTGCAGGCGGCGATCGCCTGGGCCCGGCGCGCGCTCAGAACCGCGTGAGCGGGGCGGCGGTGGTGCTGAGGCCGCCGGTGCGCAGCGCGGCGAGCTGCTTGCGCGCCCGCGCCGTGGCGCGCTCGATCAGGTAGGCGTTCTCGAAGGCGCGCAGGCGGCCCGTTTCGCACAGGCGGTAGAGCATGCGCGCCGTCATCGAGATGGCGTGCTGGTGCAGCTTGCCGCGCGTGAACACGAAGAAGGTGCGCCCCGGGCTGATGTGCGACAGGCGCACCTTGTGCCACTGGCCCTCGAAGTGCATGCGGTACGAGAAGCCGATCTGCACGTGGTCGGCCAGCGAGGCGCCCTTGGTGGGTTCCACCGGCTCGGGGTGCGGCAGGCCGTCGATGTTGATGTCGAGGTCCGACACCTCGGGCTCGGCCTCCTCGGCGGACAGGTCGATGTCGACCTGTCCGTCCCAGTCGATCGCGCTTTCCTCGACCAGGCCGATGCGCCGCGCCTCCTCGGCGGTGAAGGGCTCGGAGACGACGTCCTCGAGCACCGGGATCGCGCTCGCGCCACGCACGGCGTCCTCGGGCCGGGGCAGCGAGGTGCCCATGATGGCGTCGAGCTGGCGCGACAGCAGGTTGTAGTCCAGCGTGCGCATCGACTCGCCGGCCTTCAGGGCGGCGGCATGGGCGGGCAGCAGCTTGGCGAAGAAGTCCTTCTTGGCGGCCTCGGGCCAGCCGATCAGCGCGATGCCCTCGTTGAGGTCCTTCATCAGCTGCGGCAGGCGCTGCAGGAAGGCCTTGCGGTCGGGCGGCGCGCCCTTGGGTTGCACGCTCATCACCAGCTCGCGGCCGGCGATGCGGAAGCGCCTGACGAGGTCGCTGTCGGCGCCGTGCTGATGGGCCGCCTTCATCAGGGCCTGGCTCCAGACCTGGGTCAGGAACTGGCGCAGGAAGTCGTCCAGCGTCACCGGCGCCAGGGCGGCCTGCAGCTGCTGCGTGAACCGCTGCTGCAGCAGCAGCTCCGTCTCGCGGCTGTCCAGCAGGGTGGTGGCCTTGCTCTGCGACTCGACGTCCTTCTTGGCCTGGTCGGCGACGTAGGCCTCGAGCTTGTCCAGCGTCTGCTCGTAGACGAGCATCTGGTCGAAGTCGCCGCCGACGATCTCGTCGACCAGCTGCCGCACCAGGTCGAGGAAATGCTGGCCGGGTCCGTCGGAGAAGTCCTCGAACGCCACCGCCAGCGAAGCGATGCGGTTGACCAGCTTGCGCACCGGGTGGCGGCGCGACGAGAAGAAGGTCGGGTCGCCGAGGGCGGCACGCAGCACCGGCAGCTGCAGCCGCGCGATGTGGCGCGCCATCTGCGGCGGGATCTTCGGATCGGCGAGGATCTGGTCGAACAGGCTGCCGACGACGTCGATCACCATGTGATCGAGGGCGCCCGTGGCGGTGCGGCGCAGTTCCTCGCGGTTGGCCAGGATCAGGTTCGGCAGCCCCGCCAGGTTGGACAGCGCCCCCGGCCCGATGGCGCCGCCGAGGCCGCCGCCGCTGCCGCTGGGCACGCCGCCCGCCTGGGCGGCGCCGGCCTCGTACTGCGTGTCGGCGGCGATGTTGCCGAGCATGGCCAGGCGCCGGATCAGGGTCATGACCTCGGCGTCGACCTGGCCGATGGTGGCGCCATGGCCGTAGCCCGAGCCGCTGGCGGCGCCGCCCAGGCCGAGCCGGCCGGCGGACGAGGCATTGCCGCCCAGGCGCCCGGCGCCGCTGTCGCCTCCCGAGACGCTGTCCAGGCCGACCGGGCGGCCCAGCGTGTCGTAGCCGGTCTGCTGGAACTGCCCCAGCTCGTTGCCGGGGCCCTGGGTGGTCCGGGTCTGCACCTCGGGCGGCCGCACCCCGGCGGCCTTCAAGTCGTTGGCGATGTCGGCGTAGACGGCGGCCATGCTGCCGGCCAGGGCGCGGGCGATCTGCTCGGCCAGCAGGCGCCGGACCTCGGGGCGGTCGGTGACGGTGTCGCAGGCCATCACCAGCGCCTTGCCGATCGCCTCGGCCCGCAGCGGATTGCGCGCCTCGGCGTCGGGCCGGTGGGCGGTGTGCAGCAAGCCCATCATCAGCGTGTCGAGCTCGCGCAATTCCCACTCGCATTCGTGCTGCAGCGTCAATGCAAGGCGCTCGGCGCTGACCTGCACCTCGACCTCGCGGTCGTCCACCAGCGACAGGCTCTGCCAGTTCGACCCGAGGCGGGAGTTGGTCCTGGAATGGCCCTCGAGCCGGCGCAGGTCGCTATTGACGCTCTCGTCGAGCTTCTCGTTGAAGGTCATCGAGAACGCGGACTGCTTGCGGCTGAGCTCGAACTGCGCGGCCAGCAGGTCCTCGCGCTCGGAGACGCGGGTGCTCGACAGTGCCGCCACGCCGAGCGCGTCGACGCAGCGCTGAGCCGCGTCTCGGGCGGCAACCTTGACGCGCTGGACCGCCTTGACGAGCGATTGCGGCTGGAACGGGGCGACGGAACTCATGGCATGGGGTTGCCGACGCGTCGCGGCGCCGCCGGGACAGGCGAGGCCGCGCGCCGGTCGGCGCGCGGCATTTAGTATGGGGCCAAATCCGGCCCGCCCGCCGTCACTTCTTCAACGCGTCGCGGATCTCGCGCAGCAGCACCACGTCTTCCGGAGGGGCGGCCGGCGGCGCCGGGGGCGCGTCCTTCTTCAGGCGGTTGATCTGCTTGACCATCATGAAGATGATGAACGCCAGGATGATGAAGTTGATCGCCACGGTGAGGAAATTGCCGTAGGCGAACAGCGGCACGCCGGCCTTGGTCAGCGCCTCGTAGGTCATCGGGCCCTTGAAGTCGGCGGGCGTCGTGCCGAGCTGGATGAAGTAGTTCGAGAAGTCCAGCCCCCCGAAGATGCGGCCCACCACCGGCATGATCAGGTCCTTGACCACCGAGTCGACGATCTTGCCGAACGCCGCGCCGATGATCACGCCGACCGCGAGGTCGACGACGTTGCCTTTCATCGCGAACTCTTTGAACTCGCTCGTGAAGCTCATCTGGGTGACTCCTTGCCTGGGGTGTTTTGGGGTTGTTTTGGGCCCGGCGTCGGGGCGAGCCGGGCCGGCGCAGTATTGCCCAGCCCGCCGCGCCGTCAAGCCCGGCCGATAGGGATGGTGGCGTCCGCTAGAATCTCGGGCTGTTCCGCAGGCCCAGCCCTGCTTGCCGCGACAAGAGGAAATCAATGAGCCAGGATGCCATCGACCCCAGCCGACGAGCCTGGGTCGGTATCGCGTGCGGTGCCACGGCCGTGGGTGGCGTGGCCACCGCGGTGCCCTTCGTGGCGAGCTTCGCCCCTTCCGAACGCGCCAAGGCTGCCGGTGCGGCCGTCGAGGTGGACATCAGCACGCTCAAGGCGGGCGAGATGGCCACGGTGGAATGGCGCGGCAAGCCGGTGTGGATCCTCAAGCGCACGCCCGAGCAGGTGGAATCGCTGAAGAAGACCGACGCCAAGGTGGCCGACCCGGAAAGCAAGCGCAAGCCCGACGAGCTGACCCCGGAGTACGCCCGCAACCAGTACCGCTCCCGCAAGCCGGAAGTGCTGGTCGCCGTGGGCATCTGCTCCCACCTGGGCTGCTCGCCGACCGCCAAGCTGCAGGCCGGCGCCCAGCCCAGCCTGCCCGACGACTGGCAGGGCGGCTTCTTCTGCCCCTGCCACGGTTCCACCTTCGACCTGGCCGGTCGCGTCTACAAGAACGTGCCGGCGCCCGACAACCTCGAAATCCCGCCGCACATGTACCTGTCGGACAGCAAGCTGCTGATCGGCGAGGACAAGAAGGCCTGACGCGCAACAAACCAAGGCAAGCACGAGATGGCTGAATTCAAGGAAGCCCCGGCGGACGCTTCGCTGGCCGCCAAGACGACGGTCTGGTTCGAGAACCGGTTCCCGACCGCCTTCGCTGAGTACAAGAAGCACCTGTCGGAGTACTACGCGCCGAAGAACTTCAACTTCTGGTACTTCTTCGGCTCGCTGGCGATCCTGGTCCTGGCGATCCAGATCGTCACCGGCATCTTCCTGGTGATGCACTACAAGCCCGACGCGAACCTGGCCTTCGCCTCGGTCGAGTACATCATGCGCGACGTGCCTGGCGGCTGGATCATCCGCTACATGCACTCCACCGGCGCCTCGGCGTTCTTCGTGGTCGTGTACCTGCACATGTACCGCGGCCTCATCTACGGCAGCTACCGCAAGCCGCGCGAGCTGGTCTGGATCTTCGGCGTGGCGATCTTCCTGTGCCTGATGGGCGAAGCCTTCATGGGCTACCTGCTGCCCTGGGGCCAGATGAGCTACTGGGGCGCCCAGGTGATCATCAACCTGTTCGCCGCCATCCCCTTCGTCGGCCCGGACCTGGCGCTGCTGATCCGCGGCGACTACGTCGTCGGCGACGCCACGCTGAACCGCTTCTTCGCCTTCCACGTGATCGCGATCCCGCTGGTGCTGATCGGCCTGGTGGTGGCCCACCTGCTGGCGCTGCACGACGTGGGCTCGAACAACCCGGACGGCGTCGAGATCAAGGCCAAGAAGGACGCCTCGGGCAAGCCGCTGGACGGCATCCCGTTCCACCCGTACTACACGGTGCACGACATCCTGGGCGTGTCGGTGTTCCTGATGATCTTCAGCGCGATCGTGTTCTTCGCGCCGGAGATGGGCGGCTACTTCCTGGAGTTCAACAACTTCATCCCCGCCGACCCGCTGAAGACCCCGGCGCACATCGCCCCGGTGTGGTACTTCACGCCGTACTACTCGATGCTGCGCGCCACCACCGACATCATGGTCAACGTGCTGTGCGTCATCTTCGCGCTGGGCGCGGTGCTGGCCTTCGTCAAGGGCACGATGTCCGGCAAGGCCAAGATCGCGATGGCGGTCGGCGCCCTGGTGGCGATCGCCCTGCTCAAG
The DNA here is from genome assembly GCF_057219775.1 of Aquabacterium sp. T101. NCBI lineage: Bacteria > Pseudomonadati > Pseudomonadota > Betaproteobacteria > Burkholderiales > Sphaerotilaceae > Aquabacterium > Aquabacterium sp. T101. The sequence goes on along the minus strand of NZ_JBXVVZ010000002.1, from coordinate 36,551 downwards.
ACCTTCGACGCCAAGTTCTGGGGCGTGGTCGTCATGGGCGCCGCGGTCGTGATCCTGTTCTTCCTGCCCTGGCTCGACCAGAGTCCGGTGAAGTCGATCCGCTACCGTCCGGGCTGGCACAAGTACGTCTATGGCGTGTTCGTGGTGTTCTTCCTGATCCTGGGCTGGCTTGGCATCGAGCCACCGTCGGACGGCAAGACGCTGCTGGCCCAGATCGGCACGCTGTACTACTTCGGCTTCTTCCTGCTGATGCCCTGGTGGAGCCGTCTCGGCGAATTCAAGCCCGTGCCCGAGCGCGTGGTGTTCAACGCGCATTGACGACGGGAAGACCACGATGAGCATCCTGATGATCAAGCGAATCCTCCAGTCGGCCGCGGTGGCCCTGGCGTTGTGTGCCGGTGGCGCGCAGGCCGCGGGCGGCGGCCTGGCCTGGGACAAGTTCCCGACCGAGAAGCTCGGCGACCGTGCCGCCCTGCAGAACGGCGCCAAGCTGTTCGTCAACTACTGCCTGAACTGCCACAGCGCGGCCTTCATGCGGTTCAACCGCATGCAGGACATCGGCCTGACGCCCGAGGAGATCAAGGGCAACCTGCTGTTCACCACCGACAAGGTGGGCGAGACGATGAAGGTGGCGATGGACCCGCGCCAGGCCAAGGACTGGTTCGGCGCCACGCCGCCCGACCTGACTGTGATCGCGCGTTCGCGCTCGGCCGCGGGTCAGGGCTCGGGGGCCGACTACCTGTACACCTACCTGCGCACCTACTACCGCGACGAGACCAAGCCCACCGGCTGGAACAACCTCGCTTTCCCGAGCGTGGGCATGCCGCATGTGCTGTGGGAACTGCAGGGCGAGCGTCGCCCCGTGTTCGAGAAGCGCACCGAGCATGGCAAGGAGGTGGAGGTGTTCACCGGCCGCTGGGAAGTGACCAAGGCCGGCACGCTCGACGCCCGCGCGTACGACTCCAATGTGGCCGACCTCGTGGCGTTCATGCAGTGGATGGGCGAGCCCAGCCAGAAGACCCGCGTGCAGATCGGCGTGTGGGTGCTGCTGTTCCTGGGCCTGTTCACCGTGATCGCCTGGTTCCTGAACCGCGCCTACTGGAAAGACATCAAGTAGTTCGCTTCGACCTCCAGGCGCAGCGGCTGCGATGCATCCGCTGCGCCTCGTGTTTTGAGACCACCTGAAGGCCTGAGCGCCGAGGGAGCCCGACACCATGATGGTGCTTTACTCCGGAACCACCGACCCCTACTCGCATCGCTGCCGCTTCGTGCTGTTCGAGAAGGGCATGGACTTCGAGATCCGCGACGTCGACGTCTTCGCCAAGCCCGAGGACATCGCGCTGATGAACCCGTACAACGAGGTGCCCATCCTCGTGGAGCGGGACCTCATCCTGTACGAGTCGCACATCATCAACGAGTACATCGACGAGCGCTTCCCGCACCCGCAGCTGATGCCGGGCGACCCGGTGGCGCGCGCCCGCGTGCGCCTGTTCCTCTTCAACTTCGAGAAGGAACTGTTCGCCAACGTCAACATCCTCGAGGGGCGTGGCGGCGTCAAGGCCAACGACAAGCAGCTCGAGAAGGCGCGCGGCCAGATCCGCGACCGGCTCACGCAGCTGGCGCCGATCTTCCTGAAGAACAAGTACATGCTGGGCGACGACTTCAGCATGCTCGACGTGGCGATCGCGCCGCTGCTGTGGCGCCTGGACTACTACGGCATCGACCTGTCGAAGAACGCGCTGCCGCTGCTCAAGTACGCTGAACGCATCTTCTCGCGCCCGGCCTACATCGAGGCGCTGACGCCGTCCGAGAAGGTGATGCGCAAGTAGGCGCAAGGGCGTCGGGTCCCAGATGGCATCCACCCCTCCCATCGGCGAAGGCCAGGGCACGTCGACCCGGCCCTACCTGATCCGCGCCCTGCACGACTGGTGCACCGACAACGGCTTCACGCCCTACATCGCGGTGCACGTGGATGCGTCGGTTCAGGTGCCGATGGAGTACGTGAAGAACAACGAGATCGTGCTCAATGTCGGCTTCGAGGCCACCTCGGGCCTGAAGCTGGGCAACGAGTTCATCGAGTTCAAGGCCCGGTTCGGCGGCCAGGCGCGCGAGATCCTGGTGCCGGTGGACCATGTCGTGGCCATCTATGCGCGCGAGAACGGCCAGGGCATGGCGTTTCCGGTGCCCAGCGCGCCGGCCACGGCGGGCCCCACGGTGCTGCCCCCGGTGGAAGGTGGCGCCCGCGGCACGCCGCGCCTGACGGCGGTGGACGCGCCCGGCTCGAACACCGCCGACCCGCCCGAGTCGCCGCCGCCGGCCGGCGGTCCGAAGCCGGCGCTCAAGCGCATCAAGTAACGTACCCCCGGCGGGGGCCCCCTAGAATCGGCCGGGTGTGCTTGCCCGGGCGAGCGCCGGCTTAGCTCAGCTGGTAGAGCAACCGCCTTGTAAGCGGTAGGTCATCCGTTCGATTCGGATAGCCGGCACCATGTGCGGTAGGTCAGCGAGCGCGCACATGCACGCGAATCGGTAGGTCGCGCCAGCCAGCCGAACGCAGGGCCTCTTGCAGATGAGGCAGAAGGTGGCGCAGTTTCGCGGCGACGGCCGCATTGGAGACCAGCAACGTCCAGCCCTCGTCGTCGATCGGCCCGCTGCGGAGCTCTCGAGCCAGGCCGGGCGGCAAGCCGCCGGCGATGGTGGCGAGCCGGTTCTGTGACTCGGCCATGCGGGCAGCGATGCCGGCCAGGGTTTCGTTGCGCGCCAGCGCGCCGGCCACCGGCTGAGGCAGCGGCACCGCAGGCGAAGCGACTTGGCGGGTCCCCATGCGAAGGAGTGTAGGCCCATGCAGATCATGATCACCCACGGCAGCCTGGCGCAGACCCGCGTGCTGCAACTCAGCCCGGTGCAGGTCGGCGCGCTGCTCGTCGCGGGCGCGGTGTTGCTCATGGCGCTGTCGGCCGTCATCTACCACTTCGTGCTGGTCAAGGCGGTTCGGGAAGGCTGGCCCGTGGTGTCGCAGGCGGCCGGCCTGCTGGTGCGCGACGAAACGGCCCAGCGCGACCGTTTCCTGCGCGAGAACCTCGATGCCATGGCCACGCGGGTTGGCGAGATGCAGGCCAAGCTGTTGAAGCTCGAGGCGATGAGCGACCGGGTGTCCGGCCTGGCCGGCGTCAAGCCGGAGGAGTTCAAGCCGTTGCTGGGTCCGAGGCCCTCGGCGCCATCGGCCTCCGGCGCGGCCCGGGGCGGGCAGGGCGGGCCGTTCGTGCCCGGCCTCAACATGAACGAGCGGGTCTCGATGGAGGCCCTGAACGTGGACATGACCACGCTCGACGTGCGGACCGACCAGACGATCGACCTGTTCACGCTGGTCGAGTCGCGCCTGCTGGAAGGCCGGCTGGCCCAGCTGCTCGTGCCCAGCACGGCGCCGGTGATCGGGCCGGTCGGCTCGGGCTTCGGTTTCCGCACCGACCCCTTCACCGGCCGGGGCGCGCTGCACACGGGCCTGGACTTCCCGGCCGACATCGGCACGCCGATTTCCGCCGCGGCGGGCGGCGTGGTGGTCAACGTCGAGGTCCATCCCGGCTACGGCAACCTCGTCGATATCGACCACGGCAACGGCCTCGTGACCCGCTACGCCCATGCGTCGAAGGTGCTGGTCAAGGAGGGTGACCTGGTCAAGCGCGGCCAGGTGGTGGCGCAGGTGGGCAACACAGGCCGCTCGACCGGGCCGCACCTGCACTTCGAGGTGCTGGTCGACGGGGTTCCGCAGAACCCGGCCCGGTTCCTGGCCGGCAAGGTCGGCCCACCAGCCGCGCAGGCGGCCCAGGCCACCGAAACCCGGCCCCGTCGCAACCGCCCTGCCGCCAGCGCGCCCGGCGACGCCGGCGGATAAAATCCGCGCCTTTGTGCGCACGATGCAGGCCAGCGCTTGCAAGGCGGCCGAACCGCCCCAACTGCGCGCGATCCCTGCCTGACGACTCCAGCACCGGCCCGGGCCCCCGCCCCGGCCACAACCAGACCCGCGCATGTTGCCCAAACTCCTGACCTCGCTCTTCGGCAGCCGCAACGACCGCCTGCTCAAGCAGTACCGCGCCGTGGTAGCGAAGATCAATGCGCTCGAGCCGCAGTTCGAGGCCCTCGACGACGACGCCCTGCGCGCGAAGACGGCCGAGTTCCGGCAACGCCTCGACCAGGGTTCCACGCTGGACGACCTGCTGCCCGAGGCGTTCGCGGCCGTGCGCGAGGCCGGCAAGCGCACGCTGCGCATGCGCCACTTCGACGTGCAGCTCATCGGCGGCATGACCCTGCACCAGGGCAAGATCGCCGAGATGCGCACCGGCGAGGGCAAGACCCTGATGGCCACGCTGCCGGTGTACCTGAACGCGCTGGCGTCCAAGGGCGTCCACGTGGTGACGGTCAACGACTACCTCGCCCGGCGCGACGCCGAGTGGATGGGGCAGATCTACAACTTCCTCGGTCTCACCGTGGGCGTCAACGTGCCCGGCATGTCGCGCGAGGAGAAGCAGGCGGCCTATGCGGCCGACGTCACCTACGGCACCAACAACGAGTTCGGCTTCGACTACCTGCGCGACAACATGGTGCAGGACCTGGCCGACCGCACGCAGCGCACGCTCACCTACGCGATCGTCGACGAGGTCGACTCGATCCTGATCGACGAGGCCCGCACGCCGCTGATCATCAGCGGCCAGGCCGAGGACCACACCGAGCTGTACGTGCGCATCAACGCGGTGGTGCCGCAGCTGCGCCGGCAGATCGGCGAGGCCGACCCGCGCACCGGCGAGGGCGTCATCACCCCGGGCGACTTCACGCTCGACGAGAAGGGCCGCCAGGTCTTCCTGACCGAGCAGGGCCACGAGAACGCCGAGCGCATCCTGGCCACCGCGGGCCTGCTGGCCGAAGGCGCCAGCCTGTACGACCCGGCCAACATCACGCTGATGCACCACGTGTATGCCGCGCTGCGCGCGCAGCACCTGTTCCACCGCGACCAGCACTACGTGGTGCAGAACGGCGAGGTCGTCATCGTCGACGAGTTCACCGGCCGCCTGATGACCGGCCGGCGCTGGAGCGACGGCCTGCACCAGGCCGTCGAGGCCAAGGAAGGCGTCGCGATCCAGAGCGAGAACCAGACGCTGGCCTCGATCACGTTCCAGAACTACTTCCGCATGTACGGCAAGCTGTCGGGCATGACCGGCACGGCCGACACCGAGGCCTACGAGTTCCAGGAGATCTACGGCCTCGAGACCGTGGTGATCCCGCCCAACAAGCCCACCATCCGCAAGGACGAGCTCGACCTCGTCTACAAGACGGCCAAGGAGAAGTACGACGCCGTCATCAAGGACATCCGCAACTGCCACGAGCGGGGCCAGCCGGTGCTGGTGGGTACCACGTCGATCGAGAACTCCGAGCTGATCTCGGGCCTGCTGCAGAAGGAGAACCTGCCGCACCAGGTGCTCAATGCCAAGCAGCACGCCAAGGAGGCCGAGATCGTGGCCCAGGCCGGGCGCCCCGGCGTGATCACCATCGCCACCAACATGGCCGGCCGCGGTACCGACATCGTGCTCGGCGGCAACGTCGAGAAGCAGGTGCACTTCCTGGAGATCGACGAGTCGATCCCTGCCGACGAGAAGGCGCGCCGCATCGCCCAGCTGCACGCGGAATGGCAGGGCCTGCACGAGAAGGTCAAGGCCGAGGGCGGCCTGCGCATCATCGCCACCGAGCGCCACGAGAGCCGCCGCATCGACAACCAGCTGCGCGGCCGCTCGGGCCGCCAGGGCGACCCGGGCGCGAGCCGCTTCTACCTGTCGCTGGACGACCCGCTGATGCGCATCTTCGCGGGCGACCGCGTGCGGTCCATCATGGATCGCCTGAAGATGCCCGAGGGCGAGGCCATCGAGGCGGGCATCGTCACCCGCAGCATCGAGGGCGCGCAGCGCAAGGTCGAGGCGCGCAACTTCGACATGCGCAAGCAGCTGCTCGAGTACGACGACGTCGCCAACGACCAGCGCAAGGTGATCTACCAGCAGCGCAACGACATCCTCGAGGCGGCGTCGCTGGCGGAGATCACCACCAACCTGCGCCGCTCCACGATGGAGGACGTGGTCCGCACCTACGTGCCCGCCGAGAGCCTGGAGGAGCAGTGGGATCTCGACGGCCTGGAGAAGGTGCTGCGCGACGAGTGGCAGCTCGACCTGCCGCTCAAGGCCGAGGTCGAGAAGAGCGAGGCCATCACCGACGAGGAGATCGTCGAGAAGGTGCAGGCGGCCGCCGACAAGACCTTCGCGGACAAGCTGTCCGTCGTGGGCGAGGAGCAGTTCACCCCCTTCACGCGGATGGTGATGCTGCAGTCGATCGACACCCACTGGCGCGAGCACCTGGCCGCGCTGGACTACCTGCGCCAGGGCATCCACCTGCGTGGTTACGCGCAGAAGAACCCGAAGCAGGAGTACAAGCGCGAGGCCTTCGAGCTGTTCTCTCAGCTGCTGACGATGGTGAAGATGGAGGTCACGCGCGTGCTGATGACCGTGCGCATCCAGACGCAGGAGCAGGTGGCCCAGGCCGCCGAGGCGCTGGAGGAAAAGGCGGGCCATCTGAGCAACGTGACCTACACCCACCCCAACGAGGACGGCAGCGTGACGCAGGAGGCGGACCCGGCCACGGTGGCGGCCGAGGTGCCTCGCGTGGGCCGCAACGACCCCTGCCCCTGCGGCAGCGGCAAGAAGTACAAGCACTGCCACGGCGCGCTGGCCTAGCGCGCCGCGACGGCGCCGGCTTCAGGGCGCCGGGAACCAGTAGCCGCGGTCCGTCCGGTCCCAGGCCAGCGGGTCCTGGCGCCACAGCGTCCAGCGGGTGCGGATCTCGCCCTTCCAGCGCCGCCACGTCAGGCGCAGCGCATTGCCCTGCTGCTGCGTCCAGTAGTCGTCGCGGAAGTGGGCGAGGTAGGTGCCCACGAAGGGGCCGCGCAGCAGGGCCGAGCAGGCCTCGGGCGACAGCGGCTTGCGCTCGGCGCGCAGCCGCGCCATCGCGGCACCGGCCACCCGCTGCAGCGACGCTGCCTGGACGGCCGACACGCCCTCGGGTGCCCAGGCGCCCACCGGCGAGCGCTCGAACAGGCCCGCATAGGTGACCAGCGACACGTAGTAGGCGCCCAGCGGCGTCAGATGGACGTTGTCGTGGAAGATGCGCTTGATGGCATCGTCCTGCGTGGTGCCCGACACGCCCTCGACGGCCCCGCGCGCGGCGGACTCCATCAGTTCGGCCAGGGCCAGCCCCACGGGCAGCGACACGATGCGGTCGCTGCGGCCTTCGGCCTCGAGCGAGCGGTTGACGCGGGTGACGATGCATTGCCACAGCGGTGCCGACGTGCGCTCGTAGTCGATCCAGCGCCGAAGCTCGCTGCGACCGGGGATGCCGAGCCAGGGCTCGTAGAAGAAGGTGCGGCCGCGCGCGTTGCCGTCGATGAAGCGGTCGTGGTAGTGGCGCAGGTGACGCACCGCATCGTGCGACAGCAGCGAGTCGATCACGCCATGCTGCTCGGTGATCAGCAGCATGTCGTAGGGGTTGGTGCGCAGCTCCCGCACCACGTCCAGGCCCTGGCCCGTCTTGTTGTCGCCCATCGAGTAGCCGGCCCAGCCGGTCTCGTTGCCGCGGCCGCGCGCGCGGTGCTTGATGGCCGAGCCGACCATGTACTGGCGGTTCCAGTCCAGCGGTGTGCCGAGGCTGCCCGCGATGCGCTCCAGGTAGGCCGGCATCGGCAGGTCGGTCAGGCTGTGGCCGGACACGAACACCCGCGTCGGGCGGTCGGCGGGGCTCTGGGCGTCGGCGGTCAAGGAGGCAACCAGGAGGGTGATGGCGAGGATGAGGCGCATGGCCGCACAAGTCTGCCACGCAGGGGCGAACCTACAATCGAAAAACCCCACGCAGCCCCGATCGTCCCATGCCCGTCAATCTCGTCGCACCCGCACCCGGCAGCCTGCATCCCGTGCCGGGGGTGCGCATCGGCGTGACCATGGCCGGCGTGCGCAAGGCCAACCGCAAGGACCTTGTCGTCGTCGCGCTCGACGAGGGTTCGGCCGTGGCCGGTGTGTTCACGCAGAACCGCTTCTGTGCCGCGCCGGTGCAGGTCTGCCGCGAGCATCTCGCGGCCGGCAGCAGCATCCGAGCGCTGGTGGTCAACACCGGCAATGCCAATGCGGGCACCGGCGCCGACGGGCTCGCCCGCGCGCGGCGCACCTGCGACGACCTGGCGTCGATCTTGCAGCTGGACCCGCGCCAGGTGCTGCCGTTTTCCACCGGCGTGATCATGGAGACGCTGCCGGTGGAGCGCATCGCGGCGGGTCTGCCCGCGGCCGTGGCGGCCCTGGCCCCCGACGCGTGGCACGAGGCGGCCCAGGGCATCATGACCACCGACACCCTGCCCAAGGCGGCATCGCGCCAGGTGGCGATCGGCGGGCGCACCGTCACCGTGACCGGCATCGCCAAGGGTGCCGGCATGATCCGGCCGAACATGGCCACCATGCTCGGCTTCGTTGCCACCGACGCGGTCGTCGAGCCGGGCCTGCTGCCGGCCCTGGTGCGCGAGGCGGCCGACCAGAGCTTCAACCGCATCACGATCGACGGCGACACCAGCACGAACGACAGCTTCGTCCTGGTGGCCACGCGCCAGGCCGGTCACGCGCCGATCACGCAGCTGGAATCGGCCGAGGGCGCGGCGCTGCGCGAGGCCGTATTCGGCGTCGCGCGCGAACTGGCCCAGGCCATCGTCCGCGACGGCGAGGGCGCCACGAAGTTCATCACCGTGCGTGTGGACGGCGGCCGCACCAAGCAGGAGTGCCGGCTCGCGGCCTACGCCATCGCGCACTCGCCGCTCGTGAAGACGGCCTTCTTCGCGAGCGACCCGAACCTGGGCCGCATCCTGGCGGCCGTGGGCTATGCCGGCATCGACGACCTGGACCAGGGCCTGATCGACCTGTTCCTCGACGACGTGCACGTGGTCGTGCGCGGCGGCCGCCATCCGGACTACCAGGAGGCCGACGGGCAGCGCGTCATGAAGCGCAGCGAGATCACCGTGCGCGTGGACCTGCATCGCGGCCCGGCCCACGCCACCGTCTGGACCTGCGACCTGTCGCACGACTACGTCAGCATCAACGCCGACTACCGCAGCTAGCGCGTGCCCTTCCAGGCGCGCACCGTGTCCAGCGCGGCGCGGATGGTGACGTCCATGTCCATGTAGCGGTAGGTGCCCAGGCGGCCGACGAAGGTGACGCCCGGCTCGGCGCGAGCGCGCTCCATGTAGCGGTCCAGCATCGAGTCGCCCTGCACCAGGTGCACCGGGTAGTAGGGGATGTCGTCCGGCCCGCAGGCGCGGCTGAACTCGCGGTAGCACACGGTACGGTGGTGTTCTTCCCAGGGCGAGAAGTGCTTGTGTTCCGTGATCCGCGTGAACGGCACCTGCTCCTCGCAGTAGTTCATGACGGCGCAGCCCTGGAAGTCGCCCTCGGCCTCGAAGCGCTCGAAGTCGAGCGTGCGGTAGGGCAGGCGGCCCAGGTCGTAGGCATAGAAGCCGTCCACGGGACCCGAGTAGAAGACGTGCTCGAACTGGCCGATCATGTCGCGCGACAGGCCCTGCCCGAGGTGGACCGTGATGTTCGGATGGTCGAGGATGTGCTCCACCATCGCCGTGTAGCCCTCGGCCGGCATGCCCTGGTGCCGGTGCGCGAAGTAGTTGTCGTTGTAGTTGAAGCGAACCGGCAGGCGCTTGAGGATGCTGGCCGGAAGCTGGCTCGGGTGCACGCCCCACTGCTTGAGCGTGTAGCCCTTGAAGAAGGCCTCGTACAGGTCGCGCCCGACGAAGCGCAGCGCCTGCTCCTCGAAGCTCGTCGGGTTGACGATCGATGTGTCGGCCTGCTGCTCGATGAAGGCCTGAGCCTCGGCGGGCGACAGGGTCCTGCCGAAGAACTGGTTGATGGTGTGCAGGTTGATCGGCAGCGAGTACACCCGGCCCTGCGTCGTGGCCTTGACGCGATTGACGTAGGGCTTGAACTCCATGAACCGGTTGACGTAGGCCCACACCTCGTCGTCGTCGGTATGGAAGATGTGCGGCCCGTACGCGTGCAGCATGACGCCGCTGCCCGGATCGCGCTCGGTGTGGCAGTTGCCTGCGACATGTGCACGCTTTTCGAAGATGTCGATGCGTCGACCGCGCTCGGCGAGGTCGCGCGCGATCACGGCGCACGACAGCCCCGCCCCCGCCATTCCGATGTCCATCGTCTTCATCGAGCCCCCTGGAAATTGCCTGGGTCAGTGTAGTCAGCGCGGTGCGCTGCGAGGGGTCATCCCCCGCGTTCAATGGGTCGCTGGCAGGGGGCAGGTGCCTATAATTTCTCGCATCTTCCCGACTGCAGCGCGCGTCGATCGGCCTCGATCCTGCACCGGCGCCTGCTCCCCCACATGCTCGAACGAGTTCAGCGCGCCTGGAACTTCCACCCCGCGTCGTATCCGCTGCGCTCCACGATGGCCTCGCTGTCGGGGGTGGTCGGCGGGCCGCGGCCGGTGCGCATGCTGCTGGCCAGCGACGGCAAGGGCTACACCAGCGAACAGCAGTTCGCACCGCTGCGGCGCCACGCGCGGCTGCTGCGCCAGCGGCTCGGGCTCGTGGTGCAGCTTCGCCGCATCGACGAGGTGCTGGCCGCGTCGCCGTCCTTCCTGGCGGGATTCGACATCGTCGGCGTCAAGCTGCACTTCCAGCGGCCTCAGGTCGACGCCGAGTCGGTGCTCGCCCGTCTGAAAGAGGCGCTTGCCGGCCGGGCCACGCGACTGGTGTACTTCGATGGCGACGACGATCCGAACGTGCAGTGGCACGGTGTGATGGCTGCCGTGGACCTGTACGTGAAGAAGCATGTGTTCGCGGACCCGGCCGCCTACGGAAGGCCCTACATCGGCAAGAGCAACCTGACCGACTACGTGGCCCGCGAGCATGGGGTCTCGTTTGCCCAGGACATCATCCCGACGTCGGGCGGCCTGCCGGCGCAGGCGCTGTCCAGGATGCACCTGGGCTGGAACATCGCGCTCGACGACAAGATCGTCGCCCTGGCCGCCGCCGTGGACGCGATGCCGCACCCGGCGCGCGACATCGACATGTCGTGCCGCGCCTGGGTCAAGCCGGAGATCTGGACGCACGCGCTGCGCAACGGGGTCGTCGAGCGGATGGAGGCGATGGCGCCGCGCCGCGCGGTGCTCGCCCCGCGGGACCGCGTGTCGCAGGAGAAGTACTACGAGGAGATGCTTCGCAGCCGCATCTGCGTCAGCCCGTTCGGCTTCGGCGAGATCTGCTGGCGCGACTTCGAGGCGATCCTGTGCGGCTGCCTGCTGGTCAAGCCCGACATGGGCCATGTCCGGACCATGCCCGACCTGTTCGTTCCCGGGCAGACCTACGTGCCGGTGCGCTGGGACTACGCCGACCTGGAAGACGTCTGCGCGGCCTACCTGGCTGACGATGCCGAGCGCGAGCGCATCGCCGCCAATGCGCGTCAGGCGCTGCTGGCCAGCCTGGAGCCGGCCTGGTTCGTGGACCGCTGTGCCGAGATGCTGGCCCGCCTGGGGCTCGGCACGCGGCCTGCGGCGTCCTGACGGACGCGTCCCGATTGGCAAGGCGCGGCCGGCGCTGCTAGCATCTGGCCGTCGCATCCCCTCCGCCGAGCCGACGCCATGACCACCCACGACGTTCCTTCCCCACGCCGACGTACCGCATTCGTGGTGGGCGCGTCCGTCGCCGTCGGCCTGCTGGCTGCTGTCGGGCTGCAACTGTCGGACGACACCAGCCAGGTCACGGCCGAATGGCGCGCCGACCGGCTGGAATGCCCGGCCCCCATCGCCCTCTAGCCCTTCGCTCGTCGCCCCACCGGGCCTGCGCCGAGCCATCGGCGGCAGGCCCGAGTCGTTTCTGGGCCGGCTTTCCGACCCGCCGCAGTGCCCGCCCGTCTCGACACGAACATGAGTCTTGCTTCCCTCGTCTCCCAAGCCAGCCGATGGCGCGGACTGCTCCGCGGCCGGCTGTCGCTGCCGGCCGACGACCTGCTGCGCGACGCGGCCTACCGTCGGCTGTGGATCTCGATCCTGATCTCCTCGCTCGGCGGTCAGGTGACGATGCTGGCGCTGCCGCTGACGGCAGCGGTGCTGCTGCAGGCCACGCCGACGCAGATGGGCGTGCTGGTGGCGATGGAGATCGCCCCCTTCGTGCTGCTGTCGCTGCCCGCCGGGGTGTGGCTGGACCGCGTGCGCAAGCTGCCCGTCTACATCGTCGGCGAGGCCAGCCTCGCGCTCATCGTCTGCAGCGTGCCTCTGGCCTGGTGGATGGGCTGGCTGGCGATGCCCTGGATGTACGTGGTGGCCTTCGTGATGGGCTGTGTCTATGTGGTGGCCGGCTCCGCGGCGCAGATCGTGCTCACGCAGGTGGTGCCGCGCGAGCGCCTGGTGGAGGCGCATGCCCGCAACGCGCTGGCCAGTTCGGGGGCGGAGGTGGCCGGCCCGGGGTTCGCCGGGGCGCTGATCAAGGCCGCCGGTGCGCCGATCGCCCTGCTGCTGGACGCCCTGATGCTGATCGGCTCGGTGTGGATCCTGCGCGGCGTGCGCGTGCAGGAGTCGCTCGTGGCGCGGCGGGACACGCACTTCTGGCGCGACCTCAGGGCGGGGCTGCGCTTCGTGCGCGGCACGCGGCTGCTGGTGACCATGGCCATCTCGGTGGGGCTGTGGCAGTTGTGCCACCACGCGGCGATCGTGGTGCAGATCCTGTTCGCCACGCGCACGCTGGGGCTGTCGGAGTCGCAGATCGGCCTGTCCTTCGTCGGCCTGGGGGCGGGCACGGTGCTGGCCAGCACGCTGGGCCATCGCGTGTCGGCCCGCATCGGGCCCGGGCCCTGTCTGACGCTGGGCATGGGCATCTGCGGCCTGGGCTGGCTGCTGCTGGCCGCAGCGCCGGCCAATGCGCTCGGGCGCGCGATGTTCGCGCTGATGCTGCTGCTGTTCGGCGTCGGCGCCGTGCTGATCTTCATCAACTTCCTGTCGCTGCGGCAGTCGGTAACGCCGGCGCCGCTGCTAGGCCGGATGACGAGCACGATGCGGTGGCTGATCCTGCTGCCGGCCGGCCCGGGCGCGATCATCGGCGGTTGGCTCGGCGAGCACGTCAGCCTGCGCGCGTCGCTGGTCTTCGCGGGCAGCGGTGCGCTGCTGCTGTCGCTGCTGGCCTGGCGTCTGACGATGCTGCGCGAGGTGAGGGTATTGCCGGCGCCGGAGGAAACGGAGTCGCAGCTGGGTGCCGAGGCGGACGTGGGACCGCGCGCCCTGCCCGAGGCCGGCGCCGCGCGCTAGGCTCCGGGCGGCCTCAGCCCGCGCTGCACAAGGCCGGCGCGAAGCGATCCACCGCGTCGGTGCACACGCCGTCCAGGCCCCAGGCGAGCAGGTTGCGCGCGGCAGCCTCGTCGTTGACCGTGTAGGCCATGGCCCACAGCCCTGCGGCGTGCAGGCGCTCGATCATCGCGGCGTCGTACAGCCGGTAGTTGGCGACCACCGCCACCGCGCCGAGCGACTGCGCGGCCTCGAACCAGCCGTCGAACAGCGTGTCGATCAGCAGACCCCGCGGCAGTTCGGGGGCTGACTCGCGAGCGCCTTGCAACGCCGCGACCTGGAAGGACGTGAGCAGCGGCGGCACTACGCCGCGGCCGCCCCACAGCCGGGCCGCAGCCCGCGCCACGGCCAGGCCGGTGGCATGCTCGGTGCCCGGCGTCGGCTTGATCTCGATGTCCAGCGCGAAGCCGTTGGCGAGGCAGTAGGCAGCGATGTTGTCGAAGCTCGGGATCGGCTCGCCCGCATAGGCCCGGCTGTGCCACGAGCCGGCGTCCAGTTGCGACAGCGCGGACCAGGGCAGGTCGCCCGCGGTGCCGCGGCCATTGGTCGTGCGCTCGAGCGTCGCGTCGTGCAGCAGGAAGGGCACGCCGTCGGCCGCGAGCTTCACGTCGCACTCGAACATCGTGTAGCCGTGGTTCGCGCCGAGCCGGAACGCCGCCAGCGTGTTCTCCGGCGCCAGCTTTCCCGCGCCGCGGTGGGCGATCCACAGGGGCCAGGGCGAGGACTTCATCGTCAGGCCACGCGCTGCTGCGTTTGCGGATCGAACCAGTGCAGGTGCGCCGCGCCGGTGACGACGTTCAACACGCTGCCCGCGGCAGGCGCCGGCAGCGTCGCGTCCAGTCGCACGACGAAGGCCGCATCGCCGAGCCTGCTGTAGATGAGGCGCTCGGCGCCGAGCATCTCGACCACCTCGACCTTCAGGTCCCAGCCGCTGGCCGCCGGCTCGGCGTGCTCCGGTCGCACGCCCAGCAGCAGCCTGCCGTTGCGCGGCGCCGGCGCGGGCAGGGCCAGCGTGGCCCCGCCGACGCGAAAGCTCATGCCGTCGGCCTCGCCTTCGAGCAGATTCATCGGCGGGCTGCCGATGAAGCCGGCGACGAAGGTGGTGGCCGGGCGGTAGTAGACCTCCTCCGGTGTGCCGATCTGCTCCATGCGGCCCGCGTTCATCACGAGCATGCGCTGGGCCAGCGTCATCGCCTCGACCTGGTCGTGGGTCACAAACAGCGACGTGACGCCCATCTCGCCGTGCAGCTTCTGGATCTCCAGGCGCGTCTGCGCGCGCAGCTTGGCATCGAGGTTGGACAGCGGTTCGTCGAACAGGAACACCGCCGGCTGACGCACGATCGCGCGGCCCATCGCCACGCGCTGGCGCTGGCCACCGGAGAGCTGGCGCGGCTTGCGGTCCAGCAGGTGCGAGAGCTCGAGCGTCTTGGCGGCCTTCTCGACGCGAGCGCGCACCTCGGCCTCGGGCACCTTGCGGATGCGCAGGCCGTAGGCCATGTTGCTGAAGACGTCGAAGTGCGGGTAGAGCGCGTAGTTCTGGAACACCATCGCGATGTCGCGCTCGGACGCGTCGACCTGGTTGACGACGCGCCCGCCGATGGCGATCTCGCCGCCGCTGATGTCTTCCAGGCCCGCCACCATGCGCAGCAGCGTGCTCTTGCCGCAGCCCGAGGGGCCGACGATGACGACGAACTCGCCGTCGTTGATCTCGGCCGTGACGCCATGGATCACCTTGTTGGCCTTCGGGCCGGCTCCATAGGTCTTCTCGACGTTGCGCAGCGATATCGCACCCATGTTCTTGTCCTTCTATTTCTCGCTGTCGACCAGGCCCTTGACGAACCAGCGCCGCATCAGCACCACCACCAGCGCAGGCGGCAGCACCGCGAGCAGGGTGGTGGCCATGACATGGTTCCAGTTGGTGATGCCCGAGTCGGTCGAGATCATCTTCGTGATGCCCACGACGATCGTGTCCAGACGGTTCTCTGTGGTGATCAGCAGCGGCCAGAGGTACTGGTTCCAGCCGTAGATGAACAGGATCACCGCGAGCGCCGCGATGTTGGTGGCCGACAGCGGCAGCACCACGTCCTTGAAGAATCGCAAGGGGCCGGCGCCGTCGATGCGCGCGGCCTCCACCAGCTCGTCGGGAATCGTCAGGAAGAACTGGCGGAAGAGCAGGGTGCCCGTCGCACTGGCGATCAGCGGCAGCGTCAGCCCGGTCATCGTGTTGATCAGGCCCAGGTCGCTCACCACCTCGTAGGTCGGCAGGATGCGCACTTCCACCGGCAGCATCAGGGTGATGAAGATCATCCAGAAGAAGAACATGCGCCCGGGGAAGCGGAAGAACACGACCGCGTAGGCCGAGATGATCGACACCGCGATCTTGCCCGCGGTGATGATGATCGCCATCAGGAAGCTGTTCCACATCAGCTGCCACACCGGCGGCGACAGGTGGGTGCCGGTGGCGCCCTGGATCAGGACATGGGCGTAGTTGTTCAGCGCCTCGGTGCCGGGGATCAGCGGCATCGGCGACTGCAGCACGTCCTGCGACGACAGCGTGGAAGCGACGAAGGCGATGTAGAGCGGGAAGGCCGTGATCGCGATGCCCACCCACAGCACCAGGTGGGGCAGCCAGTCGGTGGCGGCGCTCGGCGATCGGGCTGGGTTGCTGGCGGTCATCGCGGCTCAGTTGTAGTGCACGCGCTTCTCGACGAAGCGGAACTGGATCATGGTCAGCGCGATCACGATGGCCATCAGCACCGCCGACTGCGCGGCCGAGCCGCCGAGATCCAGGTTCTGGATGCCGTCCTTGTAGACCTTGTAGACCAGGGTTTCGGTGGCGTTGGCCGGGCCGCCCTGGGTGACGGCGCTGATGACGCCGAAGGTGTCGAAGAAGGCGTAGACCAGACCCACCACGAGCAGGAAGAAGGTGGTGGGCGACAGCAGCGGGAAGACGATGGTCCAGAAGCGGCGCATCGGCCGGGCGCCGTCGATCGCCGCCGCCTCGAGCAGGCTCTTCGGGATCGCCTGCAGCCCGGCGAGGAAGAAGAGGAAGTTGTAGGCCACCTGCTTCCACGCGGAGGCCAGGATCACGAGCGCCATCGCGTGGCCGCCATCGAGCACCGGGTTCCAGGCGATACCCAGCTGCTTCAGCGCCCACGACAGCACGCCGATCGAGGGATTGAACATGAACAGCCACAGCACGCCGGCCACCGCCGGGGCCACCGCGTAGGGCACCAGCATCGCCGTGGTGTAGGCGGTGGAGCCCTTGATCACCCGGTCGGCCATCACGGCCAGCAGGAGCGCCGGCAGCATTGCCAGCAAGGTGACCGCCAGCGAGAAGTAGAACGTGCGCCAGACGGCGCTCAGGTAGTCCGGGTCCTCGAGGATCTGGCGGTAGTTGTCGAACCCTACGAAGCGCACGGACTGGCCGAACGGGTCCTGTTGCAGGAACGACATGTAGAGCGCCTGCCCGCCCGGCCAGAAGAAGAACACCAGCGTGATCGCGATCTGCGGCGCGAGCAGCAGGTAGGGCAGGCCCTTCTGCGAGAAGACGACTTTGCGTTCCATGGCGGCGCGAAAACGACGCGGCGGCCGCAGGGCCGCCGCGTGCTCGTCACTCGGGACGGGTCACAGCGTGCTGCGCTCGAACGCGCGCAGCAGCGCGTTGCCGCGCCGCTCGAAGTTGCGCATGGCATCGCCAGCGGACTGCTTGCCCTGCAGCGCCTTCTCGACTTCCTCGTGGTAGACGTCGCGGATCTCGGTCCAGCGGCCGAAGCGGTAGCCGTTGGTGTTCTCGCCCTTGTTGCCTTCGATCAGCGACAGGATCGGCACGTCGCGGCCCGGGTTCTTGGCGAAGAAGCCCTCGTCCTTCATCGCCTTGAACGAAGAGTTCGTCGCAGGCAGGAAGCCGGTCGTCTTGGCCCACTCGGTCATCACCTTGTCGCTGCGGAGGTAGTTCAGGAACGCGGCGACGGCACGGAACTCGGCGTCAGTGCGGTTGGGGCTGTTGAACACCCAGAGCGAAGCGCCGCCGATCGTGCTGGCGTAAGGCGCGCCCTTCACGTCGGGCCAGTACGGCAGCTGGGCCACGCCGAACTGGAACTTCGCGCCCTGCGCGATCGCGCCCAGGCCGCCGGAGCTCTGGGTCAGCATCGCGCACTCGCCAGAGATGAACTTCACCGCGGCGTCGTTGCTGCGGCCGCCGTAGTCGAAGCTCTTGTCCTTCTGCATGTCGACCAGGGTCTGCACCTGACGGACCAGCACCGGGTTGTTCGCCACGTTCAGCGACGCGTCCAGGCCGCCGCGGCCATTGCCGTTGGTGCCGAACGCGATGTTGTGGCGAGACGCCATCTGCTCCAGCTGCACCCAGGCCAGCCAGGTGGTGGTGTAGCCGCAGGCGGCGGAATTGGTCGAGCGGATCTTCTTGGCCGCTTCGATCAGCTGCGGCCAGGTCTGAGGCGGCTTCTCGGGGTCGAGGCCGGCCTTCTTGAAGGCGTCCTTGTTGTAGAACAGCACCGTCGTCGACACGTTGAACGGCATCGACAGAAGGCTGCCGTCCTTCAGGCCGTAGTAGCCGCGGGCCGGGGCGATGAAGTCGGCCGGGTTGAACTGCATGCCGGCGCGCTTGAACACCTCGGACACCGGCACGATGGCGTTCTTGGCCGCGACCATGTCGCCC
This sequence comes from Aquabacterium sp. T101, assembly GCF_057219775.1. NCBI lineage: Bacteria > Pseudomonadati > Pseudomonadota > Betaproteobacteria > Burkholderiales > Sphaerotilaceae > Aquabacterium > Aquabacterium sp. T101. The sequence goes on along the minus strand of NZ_JBXVVZ010000002.1, from coordinate 18,457 downwards.
GAACCGGCGTCGAACATCTGCATGATGTGCGGCGGGTTGCCGGCGCGGAACGCAGCCACCGCGGCGGCACGCTGCTCCGGGTACTGACCCTTGAACGAGACGACGACGCGGTAGTCGTTCTGGCTCTTGTTGAAGTCGTCGCCGAAGCGCGCCAGCAACTCGCCGTTGCGTTCGGTCAGGCCCATCCACATCTGGATCTCGGTGCGCTGCTGCGCAACGGCGGGCAGTGCGGCGCAGGCCAGAGCGGCGGCCGCGAGCGTGGTCTGGATCTTCATGGTGCGTGTCCCCTTGTACTCAGGTTGGAGCTGGCCGTTAGTATCCGGCCATTGTGTGACAGTCGCATTGGCGCCGCGATGCGGCCACGCTGGCAATCCGGGATAGCACCCGCGTAGGGTCAACGCCTAGCGGCCGGTGCCCTGCGGTTAGGATAAACCCTTTGTTGTTCTGCCGTGCGCGATGCCGCACGACAGCAAGCGCCACCGATCATGAATGCACCGCTGATCTTGCCTGCGAGCGAAGCACTCGCAGAGGCCGAGGCCACGGCCCCGCGCCTGCGCGAGATCCCGTACAACTACACGTCGTTCTCCGACCGCGAGATCGTCATCCGGCTGCTGGGCGCGCGGGCCTGGGACATCCTGGACAGGCTGCGCGGCGAGCGACGTACGGGCCGCTCGGCGCGCATGCTCTACGAGGTGCTGGGCGACATCTGGGTAGTGCAGCGCAATCCCTACCTCGAGGACGACCTGCTCGACAACCCGCGCCGGCGCGCCGCGCTGATCGACGCGCTGCACCACCGCCTGCGCGAGATCGAGAAGCGCCGCAGCACCGCGGCGGACGGCGAGTCCGCCGAGCGCGACGCGCTGGTGGGCGAGCTGCTGGTCGCTGCGCGGGCCGCGGTCGAGCAGTTCGCCGCCCATTTCCGCGAGGTGTGGGACCTGCGCAAGGCCGCGCGCCGCGTGCTCGGTCGCGCCACCGCGCGCGACAACATCAAGTTCGACGGCCTGTCGCGCGTGTCGCACGTGACCGACGCCACCGACTGGCGCGTCGAGATGCCCTTCGTGGTGCTCACGCCCGACAGCGAGGCCGAGATGGCCGGCCTGGTGGCCGGTTGCGTCGAGCTCGGGCTGACGATCATCCCGCGCGGCGGCGGCACCGGCTACACCGGCGGTGCCGTGCCGCTGACCTGGAAGAGCGCCGTCATCAACACCGAGAAGCTCGAGGCGATGAGCGAGGTGGAGATGGTGCAGCTGCCCGGCGTGGACCGGCCGGTGGCCACCGTGTTCAGCGAGGCCGGCGTGGTGACCCAGCGCGTGGCCGACGCGGCCGAGCGCGCCGGCCACGTGTTCGCCGTGGACCCGACCAGCGCCGAGGCCAGCTGCATCGGCGGCAACATCGCGATGAACGCCGGCGGCAAGAAGGCCGTGCTGTGGGGCACGGCACTGGACAACCTCGCCTCCTGGCGCATGGTCACGCCTGACGCGAAGTGGCTCGAGGTGGTGCGCCTGGGCCACAACCTGGGCAAGATCCACGACGCGCCGACGGCGTCGTTCGAGCTGCGCTACTTCGACGCCTCGGGCAAGCGGCTGGAGCGCACCGAGCGCCTGGACATCCCCGGCAGCACCTTCCGCAAGGAGGGCCTGGGCAAGGACGTCACCGACAAGTTCCTCGCCGGCCTGCCCGGCGTGCAGAAGGAAGGCTGCGACGGCATCATCACCAGCGCGCGCTGGGTGGTGCACCGCATGCCGGCGCACGTGCGCACGGTGTGCCTGGAGTTCTTCGGCAACGCCAAGGACGCCGTGCCCTCCATCGTCGACATCAAGGACTACATGTTCGAGCAGGCGCGCCAGCCCGGCGGCGCGATCCTGGCCGGCCTGGAGCACCTGGACGACCGCTATCTCAAGGCCGTGGGCTACGCCACCAAGAGCAAGCGCGGCCGCCTGCCCAAGATGGTGCTGGTGGGCGACATCGTCGGCGACGACGAGGCGGCCGTGGCGCGCGCCACCAGCGAGGTGGTGCGCCTGGCCAACACCCGCCACGGCGAGGGCTTCGTCGCGGTCAGCGCCGACGCGCGCAAGAAGTTCTGGCTCGACCGCAAGCGCACCGCCGCGATCGCGCGCCACACCAACGCCTTCAAGATCAACGAGGACGTGGTGATCCCGCTCGAGCGCATGGGCGAGTACACCAACGGCATCGAGCGCATCAACGTCGAGCTGAGCCTGCGCAACAAGCTCGAGCTGGTGGACGCGCTGGAGGACTTCTTCCGCCGCGGCGCGCTGCCGCTCGGGCGCAGCGACGATGCCGGCGACATCCCCAGCGCCGAGCTGCTGGAAGACCGCGTGCAGCAGGCGCTGGCCCTGCTGTCCGACGTGCGCGCGCTGTGGAGCGGCTGGCTCGCCGGGCTGGACCAGGCGCAGCCCGGGCAGGGCGGCGACACCTTCTTCGCGCTGCTGCAGGACGACCGCCTGCGCGCGTCCTGGAAGACGCAGATCCTCAAGCCGCTGCAGCAGGTGTTCGCCGGCGCCGCCTTCGAGCTGCTGCTGGGCGAATGCCGCCGCATCCACCAGGAAGTGCTGCGCGGCAGGGTCTGGGTGGCGCTGCACATGCATGCCGGCGACGGCAACGTGCACACCAACATCCCGGTCAACAGCGACAACTACGCGATGCTGCAGCGGGCCCACGACGCGGTGGGCCGGATCATGGCGCTGGCGCGCAGCCTGGGCGGCGTGATCTCCGGCGAGCACGGCATCGGCATCACCAAGCTGGAGTTCCTGTCCGACGCCGAGCTGTCCGGCTTCGCCGACTACAAGCGGCGCGTCGATCCCGAGGGCCGCTTCAACAAGGGCAAGCTGCTGCGCGGCGCTACGGGCGACGCGGCCACCTTCGCGTCCGACCTGTCGGCGGCCTACACGCCGAGCTTCGGGCTGATGGGGCACGAGTCGCTGATCATGCAGCGCAGCGACATCGGCGCCATCAGCGACTCGATCAAGGACTGCCTGCGTTGCGGCAAGTGCAAGCCGGTGTGCGCGACCCACGTGCCGCGCGCCAACCTGCTGTACAGCCCGCGCAACAAGATCCTCGCCACCTCGCTGCTGATCGAGGCCTTCCTGTACGAGGAGCAGACGCGGCGCGGCATCAGCATCCGCCACTGGGAGGAGTTCGAGGACGTCGCCGACCACTGCACCGTGTGCCACAAGTGCGAGTCGCCGTGCCCGGTGAAGATCGACTTCGGCGACGTGTCGATGAACATGCGCAACCTGCTGCGCAAGATGGGCCACAAGACCTGGCGCCCCGGCAATGCCGCGGCGATGCTGTTCCTCAACGCGACGAACCCGCAGACGATCAAGGCGATGCGCTCGGCGATGGTGGGCGTCGGCTTCAAGGTGCAGCGCTTTGCCAACCGCATGCTGGCCCTGGCGGCACGGCGCCAGACCGCCGCGCCGCCGGCCACCGTCGGCCGCGCGCCGGTGCGCGAGCAGGTGATCCACTTCATCAACAAGAAGATGCCCGGCGGGCTGCCCAAGCGCACGGCGCGCGCACTGCTGGACATCGAGGACGCGGACTACGTGCCGATCATCCGCGACCCGGCCGTCACGACGGCCGAGACGGAGGCGGTGTTCTATTTCCCCGGCTGCGGCTCCGAGCGCCTGTTCAGCCAGGTCGGGCTGGCTACGCAGGCCATGCTGTGGCATGCCGGCGTGCAGACGGTGCTGCCGCCGGGCTACCTGTGCTGCGGCTACCCGCAGCGCGGCAGCGGCCAGTTCGACCGCGCCGAGCAGATGATCACCGACAACCGGGTGCTGTTCCACCGCGTGGCCAACACGCTGAACTACCTCGACATCCGCACCGTGGTGGTGTCCTGCGGCACCTGCTACGACCAGCTCCAGGGCTACCGCTTCGAGGACATCTTCCCCGGCTGCCGCATCGTGGACATCCACGAGTACCTGCTGGAAAAGGGCATCACGCTCGGCGGTGGCGCGGGCGCCTACCTGTACCACGATCCCTGCCACAGCCCGATGAAGCTGCAGGACCCGATGAAGACGGTCAAGGCGCTGGTGGGGCCGCAGGTGGTCAAGAGCGAGCGCTGCTGCGGCGAGAGCGGCACGCTGGGCGTGACGCGGCCCGACATCAGCACCCAGGTGCGCTTCCGCAAGGAAGAGGAACTGCGCCGCGGCGAGGCCGCGCTGCGCGCGTCGGGGGCGGTGGCGCCCCAGGGCGACGTGAAGATCCTGACTTCGTGCCCGAGCTGCCTGCAGGGCCTGCAGCGCTACGGCGACGATCTTGCCAACGGCCTGCTCGAGGCCGACTACATCGTGGTCGAGATGGCCCGCAACATCCTCGGCCCGGACTGGCTGCCGCAGTACGTGGCGCGCGCCAACGCCGGCGGCATCGAGCGCGTGCTGGTCTGACCCCCGCAGGCACGGGGCTCGCGGCCGTGAGGCAGTTCACGGTCGGCGCGCAGGGCCTCTCCCGCGGCGGCGGCCGCCCCGATAATCCGCGCGACCCGCCTGTGCGGGATGGGGCGGCACGGGCATGACACTCAAGCTTGCGATCACGATGGCGGTGCTCATGTGCACGGCGTCGGTGGCCGCCGTGGTCGCCCGTCCGACGGCGCGCACGGTCGCCACGGAACCCGCGATCCTGCTCGACGCCGCCATCCCGAAGGCGTTTCCCGGCTGGCGCGAGGAGCCGTCGCGTGCGGTGCAGGTGGTCAACCCGCAGCTGCAGGCCGCGCTCGACAGGCTCTACAGCCAGACGCTGACACGCACCTACGTCAACGACAGCGGCTACCGCGTGATGCTGTCGCTGGCCTATGGCGACGACCAGCGCGGCGGGCTTCAGGCGCACAAGCCGGAGGTCTGCTACCCGGCGCAGGGCTTCAACCTGCGCCGCAACGAGGCCGGCGAGCTGGCGACGACCTTCGGCCGCGTGCCGGTGCGCCGGCTCGACACCCAGCTGGGCAGCCGGCTTGAACCCGTCACCTACTGGTTCGCCTTCGGCGACCAGGTCGTCAGCGGCCGCTTCGAGCAGCGGCTCACCGAACTGAGGCTGGGTTTCGAGGGCAAGGTGCCGCACGGCCTGCTGTTCCGCGTGTCGTCGATCGACGGCGACGCCCAGTCGGCCTACCGGGAGCAGGAGCGCTTCGTCAACGACCTGCTGTCGGCCATGACCCCGCGCGACCGCCTTCAGGTGATCGGCCAGGCCGCAGGAACCTGACGCCGGTTTCGCGCCGGTGCCACAGGGGGCGCCGCCGGGGCGTCAGTGCAGCGCGGCCGGCGCGGGCTTGACGGCCCGGCGCTCGGGCCGGCGCTCGTCGGCGTCGGAGCCCACGTACAGCGACGCCCGGAACGCGTCCTCGTCGCGGTTGCGGGCTTCCAGCGCCCAGTCCAGCAGGTCGGCGGCCGTCATCGGCTGCGCGAACAGGTAGCCCTGCAGCTCGTCGCAGCGCATCTCGGTCAGGATGCGGCGCTGGCGCAGCGTCTCCACGCCTTCGGCCACGACGCGCTTGCCCAGCGCATGGGCCAGCTTGACCACGGCGTCGACCACGGCGCGCGCGTCGGCACTGCGCTCGAGGTCCATCACGAAGCTGCGGTCGATCTTCACCTCGCTGGCCGGCAGGCTGCGCAGGTAGGCCAGGCTCGAGTAGCCGGTGCCGAAGTCGTCGATCGAGATGTGCACGCCGACCTCGCCGAGCTGGGCGAACGTGGCCTGCGTGGCCTGGGTGTTCTCCATCGCCAGCGTCTCAGTGATCTCGCAGGTCAGCCGCGCCGGGTCGATGCGGTAGCGTTCCAGCACGGCGCGGATGCGCCGGGCCAGGTCGGGCTGCCGCATGTGCTGCGCCGACAGGTTGATCGCCACGCGCATGTTCAGGCCGCGGTCGGCCCACACGCGCGCCTGGCGGCAGGCATGCTCGATGACCCAGTCGCCCAGCCGCGCCACCAGGCCGAAGCGCTCGGCCAGGGACACGAACACCGCCGGCGGCACTTCGCCGCGCACCGGGTGGCGCCAGCGCAGCAGCGCCTCGGCGGCCGTGATCTGGCCGCTGGCCGCCTCGATCTTGGGCTGGAACACCAGCACCAGCTCGTCGTGCTCGAGCGCATGGCGGAAGTCGCGCAGCAGCTCCATGTCCTCGGCCAGGTCGCCTTCCATTGCCGCGTCGTAGAAGGCGAAGCGGGCGCCGCCGCCGCGCTTGGCGGCCTGCATCGCCAGGTCGCTGCGGGCGGCCAGGCGCTCGCCGTCGCCGTCCTGCGGGTACCGCGCCACGCCGACCGAGCAGGTCAGCACGATCTCGCGCGTGCCGAACCGGAACGGCTGGCCGATCGTGTCGATCACCGAGCGGGCGAGCTTCTCCAGCGCCAGCAGGGCTGGCTGCTCGGGCAGCACGATCACGAACTCGTCGGCGCTCTGGCGTGCGAGCAGGCCGCTGTCGGGCACCAGCGGGCGCAGCCGGGCGGCTACCTGCTTGAGCAACTGGTCGCCCATGGCGTGGCCGAAGCTCACGTTCACCGGCTTGAAGCCGTCGAGGTTGACGGTGACCACCGCGAAGCCCTGGCGGTCCACCGTGCTGGCCGCCAGCTCCTTGGTCAGCCGGGCCTCGAGGGCGGCCCGGTTGGGCAGCCCGGTCAGCGCGTCCACCGTCTGGCGCGTGCCGCCCAGGCCGTGCATTTCCTGGCGCTGGCGCCGCAGCTGGCGCAGCGCCATCACGAGATAACTCCCGAAGGCGGCCAGCATCAGCATCGGTGGCCAGCCGCCCAGCGCAGGCGGCGTCCCCGGCACCGTGTCGCGCCACACCAGGGCCAGCACCCCGCCGGCCACCAGCAGCGCGGCACCGCCACGCCGCAGCAGCGACAGCGTCGTGCGCGTCAGCGGCAGGTACAGCGCCTTCAGGCTCAGCGTCAGCCCCAGGCCCGCCAGCAGCACGCCGCCCGTGCTCAGGTTGACCCCCTGGCCCGGCAGCGCCTGGAGCGTCGAGGCCAGCGCGAGTGCCGCCAGGAGCGTCCCGGCCAGGCTCGGCAGGTGGCGCCGGTCGCGCCAGGGCGCCCGTCCCGGCAGGCGGCACAGGTGCAGCGCCAGGGCGGCGAAGCACATGGCCACCGCCAGCACCTTGGGGGCGTCGGTGCCCCCGTGGCCGGCCACCGCCTGCCAGCCGATCCACCACAGGGCGGCCAGGCCGATGCCCGTGGCCAGCACCCCGACCTGGGCACTGCGCGACGAGCCCAGGGACCCGCTTTCGTCCGACACGGCCGCGCTCAGCCAGAGCATGCCCACGCCGACGATCAGCGCCAGGGGCAGGCTCCACGACGCAGCGTTCAGCACGAGTTCGGGGTTCATGGGCAGCCGGCCGATTCTTCTCGGCCCGGGGCGTCCTGGGGGGATGCCCCCCCTTCGTCGCGGCCCAACTGCGACAGGACTTCACGAACCCGGCCCTCCAGTTCCGCGACTGGCGGCTCGCTACACTCGTCCCATGGCCGCCACCCCCACCCCCACCGCACTGACGGTGCACCAGGCTTCGCGCGAGCTCGAGATCAGCTTCGACGACGGCGCCACCTACCGCATCGCGTTCGAGCTGATGCGGGTGTATTCGCCGTCGGCCGAGGTGCAGGGGCACGGGCCGGGCCAGGAAGTGCTGCAGACCGGCAAGCGCGAGGTCGGCATCGACGCGCTCGAGCCGGTGGGCCGCTACGCCGTGCAGCCGACGTTCAGCGACGGCCACTCCAGCGGCATCTTCTCCTGGGAGTACCTGCACTTCCTCGGCTCCCAGCAGGAGCGCCTGTGGGCCGACTACGAGGCCCGGCTGGCGGCGGCGGGCGTGTCGCGCGACGCGCCGATGCCCGAGGCGGGCGGCCACGCCTGCGGCCACCACCACTGAACCGGGCGCCGGCATGGCAGACGACGCGGGCAAGACGCACTTCGGGTTCGAGCAGGTCGAGCCTTCCGAGAAGGCGAAGCGGGTGCGCGGCGTCTTCGACGCGGTGGCCGGCAAGTACGACCTGATGAACGACCTGATGTCGATGGGCCTGCATCGCGCCTGGAAGGCCTATGCAGTGACCGTGTCGCAGGTGCGCGACGGCGACCGGGTGCTCGACATCGCCGCCGGCACCGGCGACCTGACGCGCGCGTTCGCCCGGCGTGTCGGGCCGCGCGGCCTGGTGCTGCACACCGACATCAACGAGGCGATGCTGCGCCAGGGCCGCGACCGGCTGCTCGACGAGGGCGTGCTGGTGCCGTCGGTGCTGGCCGACGCCCAGGCGCTCCCGCTGCCCGACGCCTGCATGGACATCGTCAGCGTGGCCTTCGGCCTGCGCAACATGACCGACAAGGCCGCGGCCCTGGCCGAGATGGCCCGCGTGCTGAAGCCGGGCGGGCGGCTGCTGGTGCTGGAGTTCTCCAAGGTGGCCGCGCCGCTGGCGCCGGCCTACGACTGGTACTCGTTCAACGTGCTGCCGCGGCTGGGCCAGTGGATCGCCGGCGACGCCGCCAGCTACCGCTACCTGGCCGAGTCGATCCGGATGCATCCCGACCAGGCCACGCTCAAGGCCATGATGAAGACGGCCGGTTTCGGCCACGTCGATGTGCATGACCTGGCCGCCGGCGTGGTGGCGCTGCACGTCGGCGTGCGCTGCTGAGCCTCCCCCCGAGCGCGGGGGACCGGCGGAACCCGTCCGTGCCGCCGGGGTCGGTGACACACCGGCCGTGCGGAAGTCACGCAACCACCCCCTGACGGCAGGTGCAGTCCCACATCCGGGGTGCGTTGCCGCAGGGGTCCAGTCGCTACACTGCTTCGATGGTCTCGTGGCTGCCGCGGACCCCTTTTCCTGACAGGCCGACGGGCCGCCCTGCATCTTGTCTGGCCCCTCGGGGCAGGAGACTCCTGAACATGCTCGCCAGCGTCATTTCGCCCTCTGCCGCGTCACCGTCCCGATGGCTGGCTGTTGCCCTGGTGGGGGCTTCGCTGCTGGCCGGCTGCGGTGACAAGAAGGACGCCCAGCCGACCCAGGCCGCCGCCAAGGTCAACAAGGAAGAGCTCACGGTCCACCAGATCAACGCCGTGCTGGCCCGGCAGGACCGGGCCGTGCCGCCCGGACAGGCCGAAGAGGCTGCGCGCCGCGTGCTCGAAGGGCTGATCGATCAGGAGCTGGCGGTACAGAAGGCCGCCGAGATGCGGCTGGACCGGGACCCGCGCGTCGTGCAGGCCATCGAGGCCATGCGGCGGGAGATCATCGCCCGCGCCTATGTGGAGAAGATCGGCGAGTCGGTCTCCCGGCCCTCGGCGGCCGAGGTGAAGAAGTACTACGACGAGAACCCCGCGCTGTTCCGTGAACGCCGCATCTACCAGTTCCAGGAGTTCAACGTGCAGGCGAGCGCCGAGCAGGTGGGTGCGCTGCGCGACCGGCTGCTGGCGGGCAAGGCGCCGGTCGACGTGGCGCAGGTCCTGCGCGCCGACAACCTGAAGTTCTCGGCGGCCCAGTCTGTCCGGGCGGCCGAGCAGGTGCCGCTGGACCGCCTGCCGCAGCTGGCCCAGCTCAAGGAGGGCCAGCTCCTGGTGACGCCGGTGCCCGGCGGCGCGAGCGTCGTGCAGCTGATGGCATCGCGGGCCCAGCCGATCGACGAGGCCCGGGCCGCGCCGGCCATCGAGCAGTTCCTGCTCAACGACCGCAAGCGCAAACTGGTGACTCAGGACTTGAAGGCTTTGCGCAACGCGGCCAAGATCGAATACGTGGGCAAGTACGCAGGGTCGGCGCCGCCGGCGGAGGCTGCCGCGGCACCCAGCGTGGCCGACGCCGCGGCATCGGCGGCCGCGGCGCTGGAGCCGCGTCAGCCGGGCGAGACCGCGCCCGCTGCCGCCGCTGCGGCAGCGAGTGCAAGGCCAGGCGCCACCGAGGCCGAATCGGCCGCCATTCGCAAAGGACTCGGATTCAAATGAGCATTGGCCTGTCCCGACTGTTTCACCGTGCGGTGCTGACCGCGTTCGGCCTTCTGGCCGCGGTCTTCGGGCCGGTCGCCCTGGCCCAGACAGGCGCTGCCGCGCCCAACACGCCGGCCTCCAGCACCCAGTACCGGCTCGCGCTCGGCGACACGATCCGGGTCACCGTGTTCCAGGTGCCCGACCTGTCGCTCGAGACGCGCATCAACGAGGCGGGCGCGATCTCGTATCCGCTGCTGGGCAGCGTGAGCCTGGCCGGCCTGACCGTCACCGAGGCCGAGCAGCGCATCGCGCGCGGCCTGCGCGATGGCAACTTCGTGCGCCAGCCGCAGGTGTCGATCACCCTGACGCAGGCGCGCGGCAACCAGGTCTCCGTGCTCGGGCAGGTCGGACGCCCCGGGCGCTATCCCCTGGAAACCGGCGAAGTCCGCCTGACCGACATGCTGGCCACGGCCGGCGGCATCGCGCCGGGCGGCAGCGATGTCGTGGTGGTGATGGGCACCCGCAACGGGCAGCCCTACCGGGCCGAGGTCGACCTGCCGGCCGTGTTCAGCGCGAACGGCCGCCGTGGTGCTGACGTGGTGCTGCAGAACAACGACGTCATCTGGGTCGAGCGCGTGCCCCAGATCTACCTGTACGGCGAAGTGCAGCGCCCCGGCGCGCTGCGCCTCGAACGCAACATGACGGTGATGCAGGCCCTGGCCAGCGCCGGCGGCCTGACGGCACGCGGCACGGCACGCGGCCTGCGGGTGTCGCGCAAGGACGCCAACGGCGTCGTGCGCGAGGTCGAGCCGGCCATGTCCGATACGCTTCGCCCGGACGACGTGGTGTTCGTCAGAGAGTCGGTGTTCTAGCCATGAACATGAATCTTCGCCAGGCCCTGCTGGTCCTGCGGTTGCGCTGGTGGGTCGTCCTGATCGTGTTCGGTCTCATCATGGGGCTGACCTACGCCGTCACCCGGGCCATGCCCAAGCAGTACACGGCAGAGACCGTGTTGCTGCTGGACGTGCGCTCCGACCCGCTGCTGGCGACACTGATGCCCAACCTGACCACGCCGGCGTTCATCGCCACGCAGGCCGAGATCCTGCGCAGCGACCGGGTGTCGGCCCGGGTGGTCGAACGCCTCGGCCTGGCCAAGGAGCCCGCGGCCGTCGAGCAGTGGCGTACCGCGACCCAGGGACGGATCCCCATCGAGACCTACTACGGCAAGATCCTCGAAGGCGGCCTGGTGGTCGAGCCGGGCCGCACGGGGGCCGTCATGAGCGTCACGTTCACCGGCAACGATCCGAAGTTCGCCGCGGCGGCGGCCAACACCTTCGCCCGGTCCTACATCGACCTGACCGTCGAGTTGCGGGCGGCGCCGGCGCGCGAGAACGCCGGCTTCTTCGACGAGCGCCTGAAGTCGCTGCGCGAGGAGCTCGACGCGGCCCAGGGGCGACTGTCAGCCTTCCAGCAGCGCCGTGGCATCGTCGTGTCGAACGAGCGGGTCGACCAGGAGACGGCGCGCCTGAACGCCCTGGAATCGGCCCTGGCCGCAGCCATTGCCGAGTCTGCCGACACCACCAGCCGTCAGCGCAATGCCGGCACCGAGACCTCGGTCGACGTGTCGCAGAGCACGGCGATCCAGAACCTGCGCGCCGAACTCGCGCGGGCCGAGACGCGACTGGTCGAGGTCAGCGCCACTTACGGGTCCAACCACCCGGTGCGCATCGAACTCGAGACCCGCATTGCGGAGTTCAAGCAGCAGATCGCCGCCGAGATGCGCCGCGTGTCGGGCACCACCGCGACGATCAGCCGCATCTCCAACCAGAAAATCGCCGAGCTTCGCAACCTGGTGGACGCGCAGAAGCGTGCGGTGCTGAACCTGCGGGCCCAGCGCGATGAGGCCGGCGTGCTGCTGCGCGAAGTCGACACCGCGCAGCGCGCGTTCGACGCCGTGGCCCAGCGACGCGCCCAACTGGCCAACGAGAGCCAGGCCGAGCAGGCCGCCGCCCGCGTGCTGAGCCCGGCCACCGAGCCGCTCACGTTCTCGAAGCCGAACATGGGCAAGAACATGGCCGCAGCGCTGATCGCCGGTCTGGTGCTCGGAGTGGCAGTGGCCTTCATGCTCGAGACCGTGGACCGCCGTGTCCGCAGCGCCGACGACCTGGCCAATGCCGACGGCATCCCGGTGCTGGGCGTGATGTCCACGCGCTCCGGCAAGGCCGCCTTCACGCCGCGGCTGGCCTTCGGCCGCCGGGGGCCGCAGGCGATGCCGCCCCAACTCACGCTCGACAGGGGCCCCCAATGACCGCAGCGTCGATGGTGTCGACCAAGGTCCGCAACGCGGACCGGTCGATCGGGGCGATCCTCATCGACGCGGGCCGTCTTCGCGTGGAGGATGCCGAGCGCATCATCAATTTCCAGCGCCAGTCTTCGCTGCGCTTCGGCGAAGCCGGCATCGAGCTCGGGCTCATCAACGAGTCCGACGTGCTCTACGCGCTGTCGCTTCAGTTCAACTATCCCTACCTGCAGTCCGGCCCCGAGCAGCCGATCAGTCCCGAGGTGGTGGCGGCCTACCGTCCCTTCAGCCCGGAAGGCGAGGGCCTGCGCGCCCTGCGCAGCCAGCTTCAGCTGCGCTGGTTCGACGAGCGTGGCACGCACAGCAGTCTGGCGCTGGTCGGCACCGCGCCCGGCGAGGGCCGCTCCTACATGGCGGCCAATCTGGCGGTCACCTTCGCCCAGCTCGGCGAGCGCACGCTGCTGATCGACGGCAACCTGCGCACCCCCCGCCAGCACAAGCTGTTCAAGATCGAGAACCAGATGGGCCTGTCGAACCTGCTGGCCGGGCGCATGCAGGATCAGGTGGTCACCTTCATCAGTGGCATTCCGGGCCTGGCGGTGCTGCCGGCCGGGCCGACGCCGCCCAACCCTGGCGAACTGCTCAGCCGGCCCGTGCTGCAGCGGATCCTGCACCAGAGCATGTCGACGTTCGACGTGGTGATCGTCGACACGCCGGCGATCTCCATGGGCACCGACGCGATGATGCTGGCCAAGGCGGCCGGGGCTTCGCTGATGGTGGCCCGCACGAACATGACGCGCACGGCGGCGTTCAATGAGGCGGTGGAAGCGATGAACACGGCCGGCATCTACGTCGTCGGCTCGGTGCTGGTGGACGTGCCGGCACGCAAGAAGCCCGCCGCCACCGCGGAGGCCTGACGTGTCGGCGGTGTTGCAGGGCCCCGCGGCAGCCGGCGCCGGCCGGCTGCCCTGGGTCCTGGCGCTGGCCGGGTTCGCCGCGATGTACCTGCCCGTCTACTGGGACGCGGCCCAGGGGCTGTGGCAGACCGACGAGATGGCGCATGGGCCGATCGTCGCGGCCGTGGTGATCTGGGCACTATGGCAGTCGAGGCAGGCCTTCGCCCGTGCCGTGCCGTCGCCCCGGCCCCTGGCGGGATGGGCCCTGTTCGGCATCGGCGTGGCCCTGTACCTGCTCGCCCGCGTGTTCGTGATCGGCAGCCTCGAGTTCGCGTCGCAGCTGTTCGTCGTCACCGGGGGGCTGCTGCTGCTGCACGGCGCTGGCGCACTGCGTGCCGTCTGGTTCCCGGTGGCCTACATGGCCTTCCTGATTCCGCTGCCGGCCTCGATCGTCAACACGGTGACCGGGCCGCTGAAGCACTGGATCTCGGTGATCGTCGTCGACGCTCTGCACCTGACCGGCCTGCCGATCGCACGGTCCGGCGTGACCATCTCGATCGGGCCCTATCAGCTGCTGGTGGCCGACGCCTGCTCCGGCCTGAACTCGATGTTCGGCCTGGCTGCCATCGGCGCGCTGTTCATGTACGTGATGCGGCGGCCGGGTTGGCTGCACAACGCGATCATGCTGGCGTCGATCCTGCCGATCGCCTTCATGGCCAACATCGTGCGCGTGGCCTGCCTGGTGCTCGTGACCTACAAGTTCGGCGACGAGGCCGGGCAGGGCTTCCTGCATGGCGCCGCAGGGATGCTGTTGTTCCTGGTGGCCCTGGTGATGCTGTTCACGCTGGACGCCGTCGTCGCTGCCGTGCTGCGCTTGTTCCGGCGTCCACCCGCACCCGCCGCGTAGCGCCGCCGGCCGCCCGAGCCCGCCGCACCGAACCGCAGGGGAAGCCGCTTGCCCGAACACATTCGAGCCCTCGTGGTCATCCTGGGCATCGCCACGATGGTCTGGGCGATCGCCCGGGTGCCGTACACGACCTACCTCTGTCCGGCCGAGGACTTCAAGCGCTGGCGCAACCTGTGGTACGGCCTCACGCTGGCCGCGTTCCTGGCGCACAACTACTGGCTCTTCACCCTGGTGGCGGTGGCGATGCTGGTCTGGACCCAGCGCACCGAACCCAATCGCTTTGCGCTGTTCATGGCGGTGATGCTGGCCCTGCCGTGGATGGGCCGGTCGCTGCCCGGGCTGGGCATCATCAACGAGCTGTTCACGCTGACACCGATGCGCCTGATGGCGATCGTGATGCTGCTGCCGATGTGGCTGTCGTTGCGGCGCCAGCCGGGCGTCGATCCGTTCGGGTCGCTGCTGTGCGACAAGCTGCTGATCGGGGCGATCGCGCTGGAGGTGGTGCTGACCCTGCCCGAGCGCACCGTGACCAGCGTGGTGCGCGACAGCGTCATCTACAAGTTCACCGACGTGTTCCTCGTCTATTACGTGGCCAGCCGGTCGCTGCGGTCGACGGCCGCCTTCCGCGGCGCGATGGCGGCGTTCGTGGCTGGGGGCCTCGTGTTCTGCGCGATCCTGGTGTTCGAGTCGGGGCGCAACTGGCTGCTCTACCGGTCGGTCGACGACGCGCTCGGTGCGGCGCTTCACTCGGGCGGCATCTACCTGCGGCGCGCGGGCCTGCTGCGCGCCGAGGGCTCGGCCGGGCAGTCGATCATCGCGGGCCTGACCTGCGCCATCGCCATCGGCATGTACCTCTACCTGGCGGGGCGCATCCGCAGCCTGGCATGGCGCTGCGTCCTCGGAGGCATCCTGGCGCTGGGCCTCGTGGCAGCGCTGGCGCGCGCCCCCTGGCTGGGCACCGGCCTGATGGTGGTGGTGTTCCTGATGCTGGGCCCGACGCCCGGGGCCAACCTGCTCAAGCTGGCCGGCGTGGCCCTGCTGGGCATCCTCGTGCTGGCGGTCAGCGGGGCGGCGGACAACGTGATCGACTTCCTGCCCTGGGTCGGCACCGTGGACGCCAGCACGGTGGCCGGGCGCGAGCACCTGCTGGAGGTCGCGCTGCAGGTGATCTGGCAGTACCCCCTTTTCGGCCGCTTCGACTTCGGCACCCTGCCGGCTCTGGAAGTGCTGCGCGATGGATCGGGAATCATCGACATCGTCAACACCTACCTCATCATCGCCCTGAGGGGCGGGCTCACGTCGCTGTCGCTGTTCGTGGGCTTCGCCGTGGCAGGGTTGTGGGCGTTGGGCGCGGCACTGGCCCGCATCCGCGACCGCGCCGACGAGCGTCACGCCATCGGGCGGTCGCTGCTCGCCACCCTGGTGGGGGTGCTGTTCATCATCTTCACGGTCAGCCCGATCTTCAACGTCTACCTGTTCTTCTACTGCCTCGTCGGCATGGCCGTCGGTTTCGGCCGGCTCGTCGCGCGCGGCGAGCCGGCTGCCGGCCCGAAGGTGCAGCCCGCTGCGCGCCCGATGCGCCCGCCGCCCCGGTCCTGGGCCTCGGCTGCGAGGCCGCCCCGAAGCTAGGGGGTCGCGGATCAGTCAGATTGCACGTCGGGGGCGCTTTGTTCGAGCCTGTCCCTCGAGTTCAAGGGTGCGCGCCGACCGGGTCAGCCTGTAGCATGCGCGAGGCAGTCAAACAGCAACACACAACGCGAATCTCCGAGGGAAACCGGCATGCAGCAACCCGTGATCATGGACTCACCCGGCAAGGTGCCGTTCCTCAGCGACATGGTGCGCCGCCAGGGCGGCGAGGGCGCCGCGATCGACATCCTCGAAGCCGGCTGCGGCCGCCGCTGGTTGCTCAAGCTCGACGGCAAGCGCTACCACCTTACGGGTGTGGATCTGGACAAGGACGCGCTCGAGGTGCGCAAGAACGTCCAGAAGGACCTGCACGAGGCGATCCACGGCGACCTGCGGACGATCTCGTTCGGCGACCGTCGCTTCGACGTGGTCTACAGCGCGTTCGTGCTCGAGCACATCGCGGGCGCCGAGGAGGTGCTCGAGCGCATGGTCGGCTGGCTCAAGCCCGGCGGCATCGTGATCATCGAGATCCCTGATCCCGACACGGTCAAGGGCCGGGTCACCAAGATCACGCCTCACTGGTTCCACGTCTTCTACTACCGCTACATCCTCGGCAAGAAGGACGCCGGCCAGCCCGGGCACGGGCCCTACCGCACCCTCTACGACCCGGTCGTGTCGCGCCAGGGCGTGGCCGACTTCTGCCGCCGCCACGGCCTGAAGATCGAGGCCGAGTACGCGTTCCGCACCGACGGCCCGCCGGGGCCGCTGCGCCGTGTGCTGATGGACGTCGTCACGCGCATCTCGGGTCTGCTGACGCTGGGCTCGCTGTCGGCCAAGCACGCCGACCTGCTCTACGTGCTGCGCCGGCCGGCGTGACGGCCTTGCGCGCGTCGTCCGCTCCGCATACTGGCTGAGCCCCATGCTCTCATTGCGTCAGCGGGGACTGCGGGCGGGCGCATGGGTGGTCGGCAGCCAGGTCATCAACCAGGTGCTGCGCCTGGCCAGCAACCTGCTGCTCACGCGCTTCCTGCTGCCGGAGGCCTTCGGCCTGATGGCGGTGATCACGACGCTGCTGATGCTGCTGATGCTGTTCTCCGACATCGGCAGCGGCACGGTCATTGTTCAGAGCCAGCGCGGCGCCGACCGCAACTTCCTGCAGACCGCCTGGACCCTGCAAGTGATTCGCGGCTTCGGGCTCTGGATCGTGGCGGTGCTGATCGCGATCGGGCTCGTGCTGGCCCAGCGCGCGGGCTACTTCATTCCCGGCACGGTGTACGACGACCCCCGGCTGCCGTTGCTCATCGTCGTGTCGGCGCTGGTGTCGGTGTTCTACGGCCTGACCTCGGTCAACATCAAGCTGGCCGAGCGCAACCTGGACTTCGCGTTGGTCTCGATCATCGAGGTGGGCGTCGGGCTGCTGGGCATCCTGGCGATGGCGGTGGCCGCCTACCTGACCGGATCGGTCTGGGTGCTGGTGGGGGGCAACCTGCTCACGGCGGCGGCCAAGTGTGTGCTGAGCCACGTGCTCATCAAGGGCCCGCCGGCTCGCTTCCGCCTCGATTCGGAGGCCCTGCGCGAACTGCTGAACAAGGGCAAGTGGGTTGTCGTGTCGTCGGCCCTGGGCGTCGTGGCCATGAGCGGCGACAAGCTGCTGCTCGGCGGCCTGGTCGACAGCACGACGCTGGGCCTGTACTCGATCGCGCTCGGCCTGGCCAGCATCGCCTCCACGGCGATGTCGTCGCTGCTGGGGCGTGTCGTGTTCCCGGTGTTCAGCGAGGTCGTGCGCAACCGGCCCGACGAGCTGCCGCGCACCTACCAGAAGCTCCAGCTCTCGGTCGACCTGTGCGTCGGGCTGCTCGCGGGATTCGTCTTCATGGCCAGCGACGTGATCGTCTCGGTGCTCTACGACACGCGCTACCAGGGCGTGGGGCACATCCTGGCGGTGCTGGCCGTCGGCTCGATCGGCATCCGCTTCGTCGTGGTCGAGCAGATCTACCTGGCGATGGGGCAGACCTCGCTGCTGGCGCTGGCGGTGCTGCCGCGCGCCCTGTGTATCGTGATCGGCGTGCCGCTGGGCTATTCGCTCTACAAGCTCGACGGCGCGCTGGCCGCCGTGGTCCTGAGCCAGTTTGCCCATTGGCCCGTAGCGATCTGGTTCCGCTTCAAGCACCGCATCTACCGCGTGCTCGACGATGCGGTGCTGCCCCCGGCGGTGCTCGCCGGCGCAGCGGTCGGCTGGGTCCTCACCCGGGCGACCGCCGCCTGATCCATCGACCGGCCGCGAGCCCCGCCCGGGGCGCCTGGCAGGAGCACGCGCGTCAGCGGGCGCAGGCGCCGGTGGTGGCCGCAGCCCCCGTCACGTAGGTGTTGCCGGAGATGACGCTGGCGCTGGGGGCCTGGACCACGGCGCTGCCGGCCAGGGGTGCGGTGTGGCACACGAGGTTGTTGCGGATGATGGCGCCGCCGTCCTGGGCATCGCCGGCGCCCGGGGTGATGGCCGGGACCTGCACGCCGAGGTGGTAGGACGACTGGGTGTTGTAGACCCGGTTGTTCTCGATCAGCACGCCCGGGGCGGCCGAGACGCAGACGGCGCAGTTGCCCAGGTTGACGATGGTGTTGTCGCGGATGATGGCGTTGCGGAACCACTCGCCGCTGGAGTAGCCGGCGGTCATGCTGATGCCGAAGCAGGTGTTGTCGGCACTGGCCTGCTCGATGAGGTTGCCCTCGATGGTGAGGGCCTCGTGCTGGCCGTGGATGGTGAGGTTGCCGCCGTCGCAGCGGCCGGTGGCGGCGTTGACGGAGTTGCGGCGGAAGATGTTGTTGCG